>NZ_QHHZ01000017.1:0-315376 GCF_003947315.1 Nonomuraea sp. WAC 01424 | reverse complement strand
TCAACTCCACCAATGCCACCCGAGCCTCCCCCGAAGCGTCGATAACGCCACGAGCAGGCTCAGATAACGATCAAGGTGTCAAGCATCAAGCGAGGCCAGAGTGTCAACCATCAAGCGAGACAGGACAGATGACAGCTGAGATCGTTGCCGAATAGTCCCTATGAGGATCAAGGCGGCGGCGCGGCGCGCCGCCGTACCCCCGGCCCTCCGCCCGCCCGCCGTCCGGGCGTGCGGCCTGGGGGCCGGTCCCGGACGGCGGCGGGACACCGGGCCGGCCACCGCACGCCGGCCCCGCCGTACCGATCGAACGCTTCGACCGGGGTTGCCGCGCCGCCGCACAGATCCAGCCCTACGATCGCCACGGCATGGCTGGGCACCGTACGTGCTCGGGGCGATCGACGATCCAGGGCTCGTTCCTCACCCTGGCTCACCGAACAACCTGGCTGATCTTCGAACTGCGGGCCGCAGGGTTGACGAACAGAGCATCGCCATCACCGCAACGCGCTGACTCCGCACGGCGAGGTCTACGGCAGACGCGTTGGACCAGATGGAGGTGCTGTGTTCAGCCGCACAGGAGAGGTCGGGTCAGACATAAGTGGGCATTCCCCTGCAAGGCGAATGGGAGCGACAACGAAGTATCGCGAAAGTGTGGCAAGCTCGAACCTCGGCACGCACGCGGCTAGTGTCGCTAGCTAAGACCGGTGATGAGACATGCGGATGCGGCAATCAGCTGATCTTGTGCATCATGTGCAGCTACTGTTACACAAGCCCACAGCATAAGTATCGAATTTTCGTTCGAGACCGGCTATGATCGCTGAAGATCGGTGCAGTGTCGCGTGAGCGTCCACGATGCCGGAAGGGGTGTGTAGCAATGGGCGATCGTAGCCTCATCGAATGGACAGAAGCTACATGGAACCCAACAACAGGGTGTGACCGCGTCTCACACGGCTGTGACAACTGCTACGCCCTAAGCCTCGCTAAAAGACTTAAAGCTATGGGGCAGGCTCGCTATCAACGCGACGGGGATCCTAGGACCTCTGGACCCGGGTTCGGCGTAACGCTACACGAAGACCTGCTGGATCTCCCGCTGCGTTGGCGGAGACCTCGCCTCGTGTTCGTCAACTCTATGAGTGACCTATTTCATGCGCAGATCCCCTTGGATTTTGTGACCCGTGTATTTGAAACGATGGAAAAGACCCCGCAGCACACGTATCAAATACTTACCAAGCGTGCCCGTCGCCTCCGACGTGTGGCCAATAAGCTACCGTGGCCGGAAAACGTGTGGGTAGGGGTTAGCGTTGAGAGTGCTGAAGTAGCTAGTCGGATCGATGATTTAAGACAAGTGCCGGCTCAAACCCGATTCCTTTCTTGCGAACCTCTGCTAGGACCGATTCCGGCACTAAATCTGGAAGGAATGTCTTGGGTCATCGTTGGCGGTGAAAGTGGTCACAATCATCGCCCTGTCGACCCGAGATGGGTTAAGGAGATTCGGGACCGATGTGTAGGTGCGTGCGTTCCATTCTTCTTCAAGCAATGGGGTGGTAGGACTCCTAAAGCTCAGGGGCGTTTGCTTGACGGACGCACTTGGGATGAGATGCCTGAACGCTTGGGATCTCTGGCTCTTGCGAATGCATAGTGCAGGGCTAGGACATGCCTAGAGCGCCTATGCGGGAAAAAGTACAATCGTGCCTGGGGGGAACCCAGATTTTCCTGGGCGCCGAACCTGAATCACGTTCTCTTTTTCCATCGGTGTCAAGACAGGCCGACGCAGGTGAGACTTCCTGTAGGGTGTCCGACTGATCGTGAACTCCTCTAGCTGTTGAATTGGCACAGCCTTACCAGCGAACTCTGTGAGTATCGCTTGTCGCAGTGGACGTACGTCTAGGCCGTCTTCGATAAATAGGATGGTTTGTCCGACGAGTCTGTCCGAGAATCGGTAATCACCTCCGGGGTCAATCTTCCACATCGAGTCCTTCATGATTTCCAGACCCTTGATGTCCCGTGTGCCATAGAACAGGTAGTAGCCGATGTGCCCGTGGCTGTTGATCATCGCGAATGATTGTACGAAAGGAAACTCGCAGGTCGACTTTAGCTGTTCTTCATAGAGGTCATGAAGAAACAGTTGGCGTGGCTGCCCCTGGAGATTCGCCGCTTCCTTGTAGCGCTCAGTGCCGAATAGGTCCCTAAGGTGATGGTCTATGTTTCCGGCGCCCGCGAAGCGATTTACGGAATCGACCATGTAGTTAACGAAAAGCTCGCACCGCGGAGACGCGAGAAGATCCTTTATCACAGCGATTGGTAGCCCTGAGACGCCGAATGGATCTACGAAAGCGAAGGTCGGCACTAGCTGCTTTTTCAACCTCTTCATCTCGGTAACGATATTTGAGGCCCTAGCTTCAAATTCTTCGTTGACTAGCTGGACCTTGACGTTTCGCGGCCACGGCGCGCGAGCGTTCTGGAGCTTCTCTATTTCCGCCTCCAGGCTGGCGAACCTCTTCGGGTCGTGCTCGCAAAACATGAAGAGGAAGTCGCATTCCATTTTAGAGAAATGCGCGTGGTCGAGTAGCGTTGTGAGCGCGATTATGGGTGACCCTGCCTCGCCATTCTCGTATCGGCCCGGGCCGGCGAACCCGTCGAAAAAGAATATTCTGTCGTTGTAGCGGGACATGACAGGGAACCAGCCGTTGAGGTACCCGCGAAGGATCTCATGCTTAGCTTTGGTGTGAGGCTCCAGCTTCCAGTGAGTTGTTTTCGGTCCTACCATAAATGCCCCCTCTGTATGACTTAATCGCGAGAGTCCGTTGACGCTTCCGTATGTTAACGCGTCCAGGCTTGCAATTCGCTTAATCGGACATGGACAGCAGAATCTCTCATTCTGGGCATACCGCCATAAGGTTGGCGCCTAAGCTGAGACCAGATGTTTGGGTGCAAGTGCATCGCCGTATCGGAATGTTCCGGTTGGACCGCAGGAGCTAGGTGGAACGGATCGGGACGGTCAAGATCGGAGCTGCTAATGGGGGGTTGCAACACGCGTCGTTCGGGACGGCGCTCACGATCGCCTGTTGGTGACAATCTGTGTTGGTGAAACGCCTGCCTGAGCGCGGTCGAAGGATTTCAATGGTCATATGAGTGAGGGGCAGGTCTGGGCGTATCGGGTGCGGGCGAAGGATCCGGAGTGTCCGATGGAGCGGGTGGAGTACCTTCAGTCGGCTCCGAAGGGACGGTGTCTGGTCCGATTTCTTGATCGAGCTGGGCTGGAGGAGTGCGTTCCCAGGAGACGTCTAGTCGTCCTTTGGGAAAAGCGTGAGGCATGGCTGCAGGACGAACTTCGAATGGCCGCAGTGGTGGAGGTATCCGCGTACGCCGATGAGTCTCCCCAGTATGGGGCGGTGTCTTCGCTCATAGAAGACCCAGATCTCGTCCAAGGGGTTGACCTAGGTTACGCGCGAAGCGAGCTCTGTACCATTCAGATCGCCAACCTTCAGTCAGTGTGTGCGGCGCTCGGGATGGAGGAGGAGACCCTCCGAAGGGAGCCCTTGGCATTCACGACCAAGGACGGTGTGTTCGTAGGGCCGTGGTCATTGGCAGTGAAGGTTGCAATGCGCGTGGCCGAGCTCAACGGTGAGGCTGTCATGCAGAAGGTGATCGCGGAGGAAGAGAAGATCGAGCTCGAGTCTGTGCATGGGTGGACCTACACCACCGGCCGCGGGTCGACGCGCGAAGAGCACTGGGTACCGCCGACCCGCCTGACCGACTTTCACGCGAAGCAGCTCATGTCCCTGAACATCCTGCGGGAGTGGTGCGGCAAGGAGATCATTGAGCGGCTGGACGAGTTAGAGGCGTTGCGGGAGGAGGTACGGCGGTTGGGGATGCTCGTCGAGCGCGCCATCGCGGAGCTTAGACGCTGCGGTCAAGGTGCTATCGCCGCCACCATGGAAAGCGACCTTGGCGTGCCAGTATCCACGTTGGTGCTTCGGAGGCGTATGAAGAAGCGTCCTGGCGGTTGACCGGCTCCCTGCTGGGAGGCCGATACTCCTTTCTGGGTGAGAAGGGGCTCCACTCGCCTAGATGAGGCCGCAGATCATCTGCTTCCGGTTCGGGGTGAAACTGCGCAGCGAAGTCCTGCAAGTGAAGTGTAGGGTCGAGTCGATCCGCTCGCGACAGTGCCCATTCGATCCACTCGGTTGCCGCCCCAACCATGCCGGTAGCTGCCGAAGAGTGTTCGAGAGCGTTGCAAAAGTCGCGGATCTGGCCGGCGATAGACCATCCGATCAATGCGTCCTCGAACACCTTCTGACGGAGCTCCTCGATCGCGAGTCCGCGGGCCGCCTCCATTGCCGATTCCCATCGCGCCCGAGTCGCCGCTTCCTCACGATCCCGCTCCAGCCGCAGCTTTTCCTGCTCGACGAGCCATCTCTCGTGTTGAAGCCGCCGCTCCTGCGCGATCTCATCAGCCCGATGGGCCTGCCGCTCGGCTTCGTCGAAGACCTCCGCGAGCTTCGCCTCGACCTTGGACCTGCCTTCGTCCGTCCACATCCGAGCGTCTGGGGTACCCGCTGAAAGTTCGAGACGAAGCCGTCCAGATGGCACGGCGTCGTATTCAGGAGGCTTGATCCGCTGCCAGTCATAGGCACGACGCACGCGCGGGTCATCCGCCGAGAGACGCTTTGGCACCTCGTCGACTTCCTCGACAATCTTGAGAGAGAACGCGTGCTCACGGACCCGTAGGTACAGCTGGCGGCTCTTCCGAGAGGTCGCCACGGTATGTCCGCGACGTTGCACCTTTTGCACAAGCGACCTGACTAGCGCGATGGCGCGCCCGCGGGCGCCTTCGCTGACCTTGAGGAAGGGCTGCTCTCGTACGAGCAGCTCTAGCAGGGCCTCGCCAGTGATCTCATCTCGAACGCGGAGGCGGATACGGTTCCAGTCGGTCGCAGCTTCCGGACCCTCAGCAGCGAGTTTGATGATCAGCGGCCCCATGTCCCGGCCTGTGTGGAGTAGCTGCTTCCCGCCGGGGACCAAGCCCCGACGCTTGGCTGCGTTGATCGCCTTTCGGTAGTCGGCCCGTGTCCTGTCATCCGGTTCTTCGATGTGGATCGTCCCATCGTTCGCCTGGAGTGCCGCAATGAGCTCGGCCGCGATGTCTTTCACCGGGCAGGCTTCCACTAGCGCCTTGGTGACGTTGCTAGGTTCTGGACGATCCGGATGGTGTCCGTGCTCGAGATAGAACCTCCCGGCATCTGTCATCTTCGCTTGCCAGGCGCCATCACGACGGACTGTCGTTACCAGGCCCCGGTTCCGCAACGCGTACACCGTCGTCGCCAGCTCCGGAGTCTTTGTGCCTACCTCTTCCCGGGCGTCCGCTATCCGACGCAACACTGCCAGCTGTCTGGCATTCAATGTCGCCCACCGCTGCATACACCAGAGCGCACACCACTACGACCTCAGCTGCAACCCGAATGGTCGCTTTCCCCTGGTCGATTACCCTCACCGGTGGGGCGACGACAGGTGGGATGATCGAGGATTGGCCTGCAGTACGGCGCCCATCGCCGACGCGCTGGTGCGCGTCAATCGGTCCGCTACCAAACCGGCCGCCACCGATGCACGCGCCAGCCATAGGAGAACAAGCCCGCCGGCTCAGGCAACGCAGGCGAGCCCACTCAGCCTGCTAGCGGTACGGCCGCGAGCATCGGCAGCTCGTCGGAGAGCATGTCTCCCAGAACGAGCCCGGCTGCAGGCTCTTCCAACAGTTGCACTCCGCCGCTCCGGACAGATGCGCTGCCCGTACTGCCTATGAGGTAGCAGAAAGCCTGAAAGTGCTACCCGGCTAACCGGTCATATCAGCGATACTTCGTGCATGACGGACATGTTCACTGCGTCTGAGCACGCCTGCTACATCGGCCCAGCAGCAGGAGGCCGGATCAGCTCTGACTGGTGCAGCTTGGCATTTGAAGATGTGCTGCGCAGGCTCTCTCCAAGCGTCACCGCAGAACACGTAACGAGCCCCGACCTGCTCCTATACAAGGACGACAAGTTGGAGATCTATTTCGTTCCGTTCGACTGGGTAAATGTCAGCGCTCGCGTGATGCTCGTAGGCCTCACGCCGGGCCGCCAACAAATGCATCTTGCCGTACGGACTGTCGCGCGTGCACTCCAGAGCGGTAAGTCTCTCAACAACGCCCTCAAGGAGGCGGACGAGGTAGGGAGCTTCGCCGGTTCCATGCGTTCCAACATGATCTCCATGCTGGACGGGATCGGGCTTCAGGCCGCACTCGGGATCAGCAGCACTGCCCAGCTCTTTGCCGAACGGTCTGATCTCCTGGCCTCCACGTCCGCCATTTGCCACGCCGTGTTCATCAAGGGGGCGAACTACTCCGGCTCGCCGGCGGTCGATCGTCATCCAGTGCTGACCGCATTTGCTCGACAGGTCCTCAACAAGAATCTCGAGATGGTCCCCGACGCGCTCATCATCCCTTTGGGCAAGGCTGCCAGCAAGGCCGTCGAGCTCACGAACGTCTCGCCCGATCGAGTTCTTTATGGATTCCCGCATCCATCCGGCGCCAACGGGCATCGAGCACGTCTGTACACCGAGGCACGTGAGGCGATGACGCAGAGAGTTGCTACGTGGACCGGATCTTCCTGATTGAGCGCTTCTCGCAGATCTCGGATTCCCATCCAAGGCCGTCCGAGTTCGGCACTGGCTTCCTGAGGTCGAGCGCTATCATCCGCTGGGACTGCTTCCGCTGGGCCCTGAGCACTGGCAGCATCTCGTACCGGGCGTTGTGATCACCATGCACGGGAGGTGACCGTCGGCTGGAACGGCGCGCATCATCGAGGTCCTGCTGTGCGTCACGGCAGCTCTTCAGTTGCACTTCTAGTTGCAATCCAGCTCCGGTCAATGCTGTTCGTAGTGGACCGGCCGAGTGCGTTGGTCCAGATTGAATCGATCAGGATGGCCAAGACCCGAGCTGCTAATGCGGTTTGGTGGCAACACCATCCGGGGTTCAAATCCCCGATCCTCCGCCAGGCGGAAGGCCCTCTCCCTTGATCGGGGAGAGGGCCTTTTTGATCTTCGAAGGTGCCGTGGTCGCAACGACTAGGGATTTCCCCGGAGAGTGGAGGCGAGCTCGCCCGCGTCGCGCACCAGGGGTGTGGATACGTGGGTGTAGCGCTCGGTGGTGGTCACTCGGGCGTGGCCGAGCACTTGCTGAACGATCCGGATGTTCACACCTTGCTCGATGAGGACTGTCGTGGCGGTGTGGCAAGCGTCGCGAACCCGGACGTCTCGGACGCCAGCCTGCTGAAGATGGACTTCCAGATCTTCCAGTCCTCGGTGCGCTCGATGGAAGAGCCTGCTTGGTCGCGAACACCAGGCCATGGTCTTCCCATCGATCTCCCGCCCTCTCCCGCTCGGCATCCTGCACCTCGCGATGTGCCTTGAGCTGGGCGAGGAGTTCGAGCGGGCACGGGCGGTGAGCTTGCTCTTGCCCTTCCTCTGGTGGAAGACCAGGCCGCCGACGGTGCGCTTGGGGCCCTCATCCGCATGGCCGGCGCAGTCATTGAGGCAGGGCCCGCTTGTAGCAGGCATGGCCTAATTTGGTGCAGCCCGGCTTGCAGGTCGGCTGATGTCCGCGGATCGTGCATCTCTTGTGGCAGGAGCGTCGAGCTGACTCAGCAGGAGGTGGTCGTCTCGGCTACGCAGGAATCGGTGCCTGGCCCGCCGTTAGCCGTGTCGGTGCCCGGCCCACCCAGGATCCGGTCGTTGCCGGCTTCGCCGTCGAGGGCGTCGTCGCCGTCGTCGCCGCTGATGTCGTCGTCGCCGGTGCCGCCGAAGACGGTGTCGTTGCCGCCACCGGCGGAGATCCGGTCGTTGCCCGCGAAGGAGAGGATGACGTCGTCGCCGCCCAGCGCGGCGATACGGTCGGCGAACGGTGACCCGCAGATGACATCGGCGCCCGAGGTGCCGACGATGGTCTGCCCCGAGATGGCGGTGCGCCGGTCGATGGTGCAGCCCGGTCCGTTCTGGAGCGTCCCGTCGACACTGCTGGTGTTGAAGAAGCCGCTGCCGGTCTCTGCGGGGTTGTTGGTGAGGACCAGGCCCGTTTCCACGTTCAGCGCGCGGGTTGCGCCCTGCGCCGACGCCACGTCGTCGTGAAGCAAGATCCGGTCGGAGAAGAGGTAGGTGTCGTCGTGCGGCCCCGAGATCTGCGAGCGAACCGACTGAGCCGGGACGGGAGCACCGCTGAAGTTGTAGTTTGCGCTCTGCGTCGCGCTCATCCCTGCTTGGTCCATGAGCGCGTAGCCCTGGTAGGAGAACTTGGCGGTGGAAAGCGAGGTCCCCGGCGGCGTATGCACGTTCAGCGAGAGCGTGCATTCCTTATCCGAAGCGTCACTACCAGGTTCGATGAGCGTCTCGTATGAGCTGAATGTAACCGTGAACGTCTTCCCGTCGGGGCTGATCGCCGCCTCCCATGTCCCGGGCGGGCACCCGTTTCCGTTCGCACTGACGCTCGAGATGTATGCCTCGGTCGGATTGGGGGCAGCGGATGCCGCGACCGCGGGCGTCATGGCTGCTGCGGTGAGGACGGTGGCGGCGAGTGTACGTGCGGCCAGCTTGGGGAGGGTGTTGCGCATGATGAATGGCATGGGGCATTCCTTTCCGTGGTGAGCATTCCCAGCGAGAACGTTAGGTAATTTCCGGAGGCTCGTTGACCTGCGTCAGATCGAGCTCGTGAATGGTGCCGCGGTGGCGCGGATGCCGGAGCTGTTCTTTTTGTGTCCGCCCACACCGCTGCGATAGTGCGACAAGGGAGATACCCCAGCGTCAAGCGTGAAAGACGTACGCACTTTTATAAGCGGGCAAACAATCAGCAATGAGCTAAAAGAGAGCGTGTGCTTGGTGTCCGAATATTCGCCATCAAAATGGATATTATCCTGACGTGTAGCTCCCGAAAATTCCGATTCGCGCAGATATGCCATGATTTAGAGAATCTGGCCCATCGTGCGGCGGTGGGCCGGGGGCAACAACCGCAGCGGCAACCGCGCCATATTCGGGTGACTTTGAGCGGTCGTCAATGACCCCTGCGAGCAGCGCAAACGACCTGTAGCGATCTCGCTGCCGAGATTTCATGGCTCTGAAGTTTCCGTGCTGGACTCGGCGCCGGCCTGGGGAGACGGTATCCCACTGCTCGGCTTCGTCTCCCGTCGACGCACAAGCTCGTGCTCGTTGGGGAGCCGCTTTGGCTTGCCGAGAGTCTTCAATGGCTGTGCGACTTGTGCGGCATGCCCACCGTCCTCAGCCCGGAAGATGCACGGTGGTTGCTGTAGCCACGACCCACCCGTCTGACGACCTGATCAAGGCGGATGCCTGCTTCCCCTCACTTGAGGAAGCAACTCCATATCTCCTGACGGCGATCAACAACGGCAAGACCTGACCATCATCCTCGACGGTTATACGTGCCTGTCAGCCGACCGCCAGGGTTGCAGTTTGGGTTGCAATACGACGCCGTTCAAAGCCGTTCAAGATGGACCGCGCATAGGCGTTGACCTGCGTTGAACTATCCGGCACGGCCCGAATCGGATCGTTTAATCCGTAGGGTCAGAGTTCGAGAGCCTGTCACAATCAGGGTGTGGACCTGGACTCCTCGCTGTTGAAGGCCGCTCAGTTCTGCTCCTCCCACCTCCGAACCGAGGCCGGTGCCGGCGTCTCCGATGCGCTGGAGTACCTGAAACACGGCGAATGGGAGATGGTCCTTCTTTTGCTGGAGGAGCTCGGCGACGCGCGCCCCCAGCCGCCCGAGTTCTGGGGTCTGCTGGCTGATGCCGCCCGGGTGATGTGGCTTGAGTGGTACGTCTCCTGGTATGAGTGGCGATGCGCCGAGGCCCGGAACGGTGTTCTCCGGGCTGAGCTCTGCCTCTTGCCCACCGAGGAGGGAGGCCGCAAGGTGCCGATACTTCCTGGTAAAGGGCTTCGACCCATGTGGGATATCGGGCAGCGCACGCCTGAGGGTGAGCTGTCGGTCAGTATCGCTCCCTCTGGATGGGGGGTCGTACTCCGCTGGAACCGGGAGAGTGTGCACCTGTGCGACTTGTTCCCTTGACCCCTGAACACTGGCGACACGTCAAACCGGGGGACGTGATCACTATGCACGAGATGCGACCGCCCAGCGGAACAGCCCGCATCATCGAGGTACTGCCGCCCGTGGTGACCGCTCCCTAGTTGCAGTTCTAGTGCAATCCAGCACCGTCCCACGCCGTGCAACACCATCCGGGGTTCAAATCCCCGATCCTCCGCAGCTGAAAGGCCCTCTCCCGAACTCGGGGGGAGGGCCTTTCGATCTTTCCGGGCGTCGTAGTCGCAACGGCTACGGCTCACCCCAGAGTGCGGACGCCAGGCGCGCCTCCGCGTCGCGCATCACGCGGCGGCGCGCCGCGCCGCCGTACCCCCGGCCCTCCGCCCGCCGTCCGGACGTGCGGTCTGGGGGTCGGTCCCGGACGGCGGCGGGACACCGGGCCGGGCCCCGCGCGCCGGCCCAGCCGTACCAACCGAACGCTCCGACCGGGGTTGCCGCGCCGCTGCACAGATGCGGCCCTACGATCGCCACTGCATGGCTGGATGCCGTACGTGCTTGGGGCGATCGACGATCCAGGGTTCGTTCCTCACCCTGGCTCACCGGAAATGCGGGCAATGCCCCGAGGAGTAATGGGGTTCGAGGTTGAGCCTCGGTGTCTGCTTGCCGTTGTCGATCGTGTGGCGATGCCGCCGGTGTCGCTGGTTGGTTTGAGATGGGTCGTGGACTCCTCGGACAGGTGGCGGAGCTCGTGTGACTGCCGCTCGTTGTGCATGTCCGGTCGCTGGGTCAGCAGTGTCGCCGGTACTGCAGATATATGATCCCGTTGCTGGACGCGGTGCTGGAGACCAGGTCGAGCTGGTAAGACTTGGGGACGCCGTCGAACAGCCGGGTGCCCTCGCCCGCGACGTAGGGGAACATGCTCAGCTGGAGCTCGTCGATCAGGTCGAGCCGCATGAGCGACCGCCAGAGGCTGACGCCGCCCCACACCACGATGTGACCGTCGCCGCCCAGCCTGAGCTTGTCGATCTCTTCTGCCGTGTCACCAGCGGCGATAGTGGTGTTGGCCCAGTCAGCCGTCTTCAGGGTGCGGGAGAAGACGACCTTGCGCCCTGCGTTCAGGATGTCGGCGAACGGGTGGTCGGTGGACGTTGTCATGCCGCCGGCGATGCCCTCGTAGGCGGTGCGGCCCATGATGTGCGCGTACGCGCTCTGGAGAAAGTCGAGGTGCGCCGGAGCGTCGGGCTGACGGTTTTCGGGCAGGTCGAAGCAGAACTTCCAAAACTCGGTGCCCTCGTCGGCGAGAAGGCCGTCGAGGGAGTAGTTGAACACTGTCGCTATCAGCTTCCGCATGATCAGAACTCCGTGGTTTCGGGTCGTCTGGGGATCGTGCTTGCCAGGGGAGACGTGCGTGTCCCGGGTCGCAGCGCTCGTTTGGCCGCGGCGTCTGTGGCCTGTCGCTGATGCTTTGGACGACACTGCAGCCCGGAAGTCATCGGTGCCCGGTCTACTGGCTGGATGCGCGGTCAGGTACCTGGGTGTCTTGGAGCAGTGCGCGCGTCCGCACGGGTCAGGAGCGGTTGCAGTTCGGGTTGCGGTTGGCCCGTCAGCCCCAGAGGGCGGAGTCCATGCGGTCGTCGGCGTCCTTCATCTGGAGGGGCGCGACGTGCGTGGTGTGATCTTTCCGGCGCTCCTTCGCCTCTTCGTGCTCGGTGTCTTGGGTCTCGGGGTGCGCCTTGAGGTGTGCGTGGGGGTTCGGGCGGTCGTTGAGCGAAGACCAGGCCGCTGACCGTTTGTTTGGGGCACTTGTCCACGTGGCCGGTGCAGTCCTTGAGGCGTGGCCGGCTTGTGGCTCGGCCGAGGGCCGTGGATTTGTCGGGGCGCGTCACCGGGTTGTCCGCGTGTGATTGGACACCGGGCGGCTTCCGCGCCGGATGCGTGCCGGAACGGGCGAGGGTTGGGGGTGTCTCATAGGGACCCGCGGTCGGTCTGCCCTGACCTGCACCCCGGGTTCCCTGGCTCGGAGAGGCAGGACCGGTGGCCGAGTCCCAAACTGACAGCGTGGCCGTGAAGTGCGGTGATCTGTGCTCGACACCCTTGACCTAACTGCGAAGGTGATCAGAACTGGGCGTTGGTCATCGTGAACCAGGTCGGAGCGAATGCCAGCAGGGTCAGTGCGACCACGACCGCGAACGACTTGAGTACGCGTGAGGTGGTGATGATCGAGGGTGCGATGGGCCTCAGCTTCCATCGTCCGACCGCGATGAACGCCGCGACGCCTCCCAGCAGGAGATTCGCCGGCACCAGTTCGTATTCGCCGCGCATGATGTGAAAACCGGCCGCGAGGATCATCGTCAGCGTCAGGCCGGCGGCGGCGAGTGGCGCCAGGTTCGGCCTGACTCCCGTCATCGCCGGAAGGATCAGGCCGATGCCGCCAAGCACCTCAAGGATCCCGATGAGGACGATCAGGGACTGTGGCACCGCCGCGTACCAAGCCACGGCCTGGGGGGCCGTCGCATACAGGGTGTCGTCGTACAGAAGCACCTTGCCGAAACCGCTTCCGGCGAAGAAGAAGCCCCACAACGCTTGAAGTGACCAAAGTGCGCCGTTGAGCGTGAACCGCATTCCGCGTCCCTTGGGCTGCTGCTCGATGTCCTCAACGGGGAGGTGGTTCTCGCTGATGTGCTGGTTCATGCCCTGTCACTGCCTTTTCTCATCGGGTGGCCGGGGAACTCGGCGGCTTTGTTTGTTTCGTCACTCGTACGTGGTGATCGGTACGTGGTGACAGGGCTCATCGGACCATTGAGGCGAGGTCGCGCGCATCGTCCGTGGGACAGTGTGGGACACGTGAGGCGCGGTCCACCTGCGAAAACAGAAGTTCTGCCGCCACCGTGGGATGGGACGGTCGCTGTGGTGCGGGCATTGAGCGTCCAAGAGCAGGAGCCCTTGAGGGGCGTGCTCGCTCGCGCTCTTGGAGTGCGGTGAAAGGGCCGCAGGGCACCAGGAGTAGTGGACGGTGAGGACATGCGTCTGCACGCGGCGGATGTCGCGATCTACTACAACCAGGTCCGGCGGGTAGAAGTCTGAGGATGTGTTGATCGGCCGCATGTGCGGGCGGTGCATCGAGAACGTGACCACAGAGCACGTCCGCCGCGGCCTCCCTCACGGCTGAGGACGCTCACAAGACCAAGGCATGCGTAGAACGCCGACATGTGGACCGGCAATGATGCCATTCGGCTCGTTGTTCAGGGGGCGCCTTGTCCGAGAGGGTGGAGGCGGCTCCTGGTGGGTGACGTGGGCGGTGTCGCGCCTGCAATCAGCCGGTGACAAGGCCGAGATCGGCGGTCGCCGACGATGATCTGATGAGAAGCTTTTGCGCGTTACTGGGCGTCCTGGCCCTGCTGCTCACATCACCTCTGGCAGGCGCGGCGCACGCACAGGCCTCCGGTTCGCCGGCTCAGGCGGTGATCGCGCTCAAGGGGCAGTTCGCAGAGAAGAGCAGCGTGCTGTTCGCCCAGAAGGCCCGCACCGGCCGGGCCTGGGACGGCGCCCTGACGGTCACCCACGGCAAACACCAATTCGCCGCCACGACCGGCGTGTACGCCAGCGACATCACAGAGGTTTTCACCGTGGGCCACGCGAGCCCGATGCCGTTTCGCATGATCAATATCGGCCCGGACACCTATACCCAAAGCTATTCGGACGACCTTCCCGCGGGGAAGAAGTGGAACCACTGGCGGAACAAGGAAGCCTTCCTCTGGACACAGAACCTGGTGGACGCCCTCAATCCGAAGTTCTTGCAACTGATCTCCGGCAACGCCGAGAAGGTGCCCACGAAGGACAGATATGACGGCGTCCCCACTGTTCGCTATGACGGCTCGGTTGAGGTCGGCCTCCTCGGCTCTCGTCAGGCCGGGATCTATTACGGAGAACGAATGGGGGACTGGTCAGGAGGCCGCATCACGTGGAAGCTCTGGTTCGGCCCGGACAGCCTGCCCAGGCGCTTCCAGGCCGAGACTGTCTACGAGCCCTATGGCCCGGATCAGAAAGCTGACGCTGTGAGGATCAACGTCCTCTACAAAGGCTGGGGAACGCCTGTGCACATCACCGCCCCTTCCAGGAAGCTCGTGGTGGAGGCTGAATGAGGCCACCGTCGCGGGGCAACGGAGTCCGTACGCGCAGTGACCTTTGAGCACCTGGAACGCTCATGAAATGCAAGGAACTTGTTTATCTGATCCATGGCCGGCTTCGTTCAGATGGCTCTGACCCAAGACCGGGCCGTCTTCGCCGGCATGCCTTTTCATACCCGCGCGCCGTCTCGCGTGGTTGTGCCGACTAATCGTCGGTGGCGATGGCGAAGGGGGCTTGGAAATCGAGGGGGCCATCGACTTCCAAGGTCCGCGTGACGCTCGCGGTCGGCCTCAGGCCCGGGACGTGGTCGAGGATCGTGTCTTCTGCTGAGACATGCATGAGCTGGTAGACAGCACTGTCCACAGTCTGTACGTCGAACTCGGCGTCGTCTTCGACGGCGTCCGGCATTATTCGCAGATACGCCGCTCGGCCGGCGGTCATCAGGGCCTCTCGGTCCGTGATGGCGAAGTCGTGGCGCATGAGTACGGCGATCCGATCGGTGAACTCCGGGTACTCAGGGTGTGCGGGGTGGACGTCGTCGTTGTCATCGTCGTCGGTGGAGGGTTCGAACGATGGGTACGTCCCGGTGAGGTCGTGCTGGGCTTCGCGGAGACGGTGAGCCGCTGCCGAGAGCAGGTCGTTCAGTTCGAAGACCGCCGGGATCTCACGCTGTCGGCCTTCGAACTCGCACAGGGCTTCGGCGTGCCGCAGCACTGCGTTCGCGAATGCCTCG
This sequence comes from Nonomuraea sp. WAC 01424, assembly GCF_003947315.1. NCBI lineage: Bacteria > Bacillati > Actinomycetota > Actinomycetes > Streptosporangiales > Streptosporangiaceae > Nonomuraea > Nonomuraea sp. WAC 01424. The sequence goes on along the minus strand of NZ_QHHZ01000017.1, from coordinate 300,442 downwards.
GCTTCTTCGCGTAGTCGCTTTCGGGCCTCGTCGGAGAACTGCTCCACCGGTGCGTGAGGGGTGTTGCTCACTCTCGTGGGATCTCTTTCTCGTGGGCATGGGCCGCCGCCGGCCTCGGATGAGGTGATCATGCCTGAGGTTGGTGGTGGGGCGTGATCGTGCTGGCGGCCCGGCGGCCTGGGGGGTGCCCTGCGGGTGGGCCGCAGGGCGTGCCTGGTCAGTCTTGGAGGACTGACAGGACGTTTCCCGCCGGGTCGGTGAACCAGGCGATCAGTGGGCCGCCGCCGCGGAAGATGCCCTTCTCGTCGGTCTTCAGGTTGTCGTACCGCTGGAAGTGCACACCGCGGGCCGTCAGGTCGTCCACGGCCTTGTCGATGTTCTCGACCGGGAAGTTGAGGATGGTGAAGGTGGCGGGGACGTGGTCGGGTTTGGGGTAGATCAGGATGTTGGTGCCGCCGGCGATGTGCAGGGTCAGCAGGCCGTGCGACTCCGACACCTCCAGGCCCAGAATGTCGCCGTAGAACGCCTTCGCGGCGGCCGGGTCGTCGACGGAAAAGCCGCTGAACGCCTTCGTCTCGCTGAACAACTTGGACATCGTCACATCGCCTTCCGGTGTTCTTCGCTGAGCTGGATGATCTGGACGTAGTTGCCGTCGGGGTCGATCGCCGTGGCGAACAGGCTGCCGTCGCGGTCCTCCAGCTCGGCCAGCCATGACACGCCCGCCTCCTCCATCCGGGCGGCGATCGCGCGCGCGTCGGGCACGTCGAAGTTGAGTATCACCCGTCCGGGCTCGGGATTCTTGTCCGCCACGTCCGCCCGCGTGTCGATGATCAGGTGGAAGTCGCCGAACGTCAGCACGCCGTAGTGGGTGACGTCGGTGTCGGACTCGGGGTCGAGCACGGTGGCGTACCAGGTGCGCAGGCGTGCGGGGTCGGTGCTGGACAGGAGCAGGCTGTTCAGGTTGGGGCGCGTCATCGCTGCCTTCCTGCGGTCGGAGCGGTCGGGTACGGAAGGACCCGCTGTCGGAAGGACAGACTCGACCGGAGGCGGCAACTCATCGGTGCGGGAGGAAACCGGGAGGAAACCGGTGTGGGAGGAAACCGGTGCGGGAGGAAACCGGTGCGGGACGAAATCGGTGCCCACGAACAAGCGCAGGCGGAAAGGGTCAGGCCGTGCGCAGGGTCAGGCCGTACGCGCTGAGGATCTCGTTGACCGGCTGATAGTACGTCGTGCCGCCCGAACTGCAGTTCCCCGAGCCACCCGAGGTCACCCCCTGGGCCTGCCCGCCGGAGATGAACGGCCCGCCGGAGTCGCCGGGTTCGCCGCACACATTGGTACGGGTCAGCCCGTAGACGGTCCCCTGGGCGTACGTGATGGTGGCGTTGTGCTGCTGGATCGTGCCGCAGTGCCAGCCGGTGGTCGGGCCGGACCGGCAGACCGACGAGCCGATCGGCGCCTGGACCGAGCCGCGCACGGTCACCAGCGACCCGCCGGCCCCGCGCACGTACGGCTGCGCGGTGTACCCGGGCGTGGCGACCCACGCGTAGTCGTTGCCGGGGAAGGAGGAACCCTGGAAGGTGCCCGACGGGGACTTGACCAGGTCGCCGGTCCGCCCGCAGTGGCCCGCGGTGACGAAGCCTGGGACGCTGCCCTTGGTGACCGAGAAGCCGATCGTGCAGCGCGTCGAGCCGACGTAGAAGGGGTCGCCGCCGATGATGTCGGCGTAGGTCCGGGGCAGCTCGGCGGGCGGCGAGACCGCGATGACCGTGCTGCGGGCCGCCGCGGCCAGGGCTTCGGTGGCCAGGGTTTCGGCGGCCGGTGACGGCGCCTGGAGGACGACCCGGTTCGTCCGTACGTCGACGTACCAGAGGGCGGGGCCGGTCGCGACGCGGCGGGCCGCCCGGTCGAGGCGGCGGACGACGTCCTCCAACTCCGACAGCGAGTGCCGGACGAGGACCGGGCGCGCGCCCCGCGCCGAGACGGCGGCGGCCCCGGCGGGGTCGGTGGTGGCGACGACGAGGGCGGAGGCGTCCTCGGTCAGCCACGATCCGGCGTAGGAGTCGCCGACCGAGGCGGCCAGTTCGGACTCAAGGGTGGCGGCATGCCGCTCGCTCGCGAGCCGGGCGACCACCTGGGACTCCGAGAGGCCGAGGTCGCGTGAGAGTGCCTCGATCACGGGGTCGGTTGCCGGATGGCCGGGGGTGGCCAGGCAGGCGGCCACGAAGGTGACGCCTGCCACTGCACAGCGAAACATGCCGCCGCTCCTCGATGGGGGGTTCTGCCAACGTAACGGCTGCCAGGAAAATGAGGAGATACCAACTATTTCCTATTACGGCGATATGCCCGGTTTTCCGGTCACGGGCCACAAATGGAGATTTCTCGCCCTAAAGTAGTTACCGGAGGTATGTCGGTATCGTATTGGGCCTGGAGGTGTTCTCTATGGGTAATGGTGTTCGTCATTTCGCCGGGGCCGGAGTGGGAGTGGCCGCGATCCCGCTGATCGCGGCCGGTCTTCTGTACGGCCCCCGCGCGACCCCGTCCGGCGTGGACTGGGCGGCCGCCGCGGCACTCGCCGGAACGGCGATCCTCATCGGCGTCCTGGCCGGTTCCCGGATTTCCCCGGTCGCCTCGCTGCTGCCCGGTCTCGCTTTCTCGGCGCTGGCCGGGGCCACGATCGTGCGGGTCGTCACGGGAGGCGACCGGAGAATGGGATTCGACCTGGTGCCCGCCGATTATCTGGACGCGTACGCGGCATTGCTGAATACCTGGTCTTTCGTGATCGGCGGCATTCTGCTGACCGCTTCCGTGTTCCCGTCCCGCTGGCGGGCGCGCCAGGGCAAGGTGGCGGCTCCAGAAGGGGAGGAGCCGCCGCCGCTGCCCAAGCGCGTCCCGTTCGCGTCGAAGCGGATCACATCGGCGCGACCCGCTCCCGGGCCAGCCACAGGGCGATGACCACGTACGGCAGGACCAGCAGGGCGAACGTCGTGCCATGGGAGAGGAACGGCGAGCCCGCGCCGTAGGCGGTGTAGACGGCCAGCGTGACCACGTTCGTCCCCAGTCCGGCCACCGAGGTCACGGTGGCCCGCTGGGCGCCCGTGACACGCTCCTGCAACCGCGCGTCGGCCACCACGGCGGCCATCTGGAACGCCCCGAACGACAGGGCGACCAGCAGGAACCCGGCCGGATGCCGGACCAGTGCGCCCGCCGCCATGGCCAGCGCCGCCAGCGCCAGGATCAGCGCGACGGCCCGCTCGGCCAGCCGCTGGGCCGGCCCCGACAGCAGTCCGCCCGCCGAGGCCCCGACCCAGACGGCCAGGACGAGCAGGGGCACGGCCGTCTTCGGCACGCCGGTCTCGGCGGCCAGGAAGGGGACGTACTCCTCCAGCGCTCCCCAGATCGCCGTCACCACGGAGATCAGGACGAGCGCCTGGAGCACGTTCCGGTCGGTTCTGGCCTCGGCGACACCGGCCCGCAGGATCGCGAGATAGCCGCCGTCCGAATCGGCGGACGGCGTGCGGCGTTCGGGCAGGGTCAGTGCCGTGGCCGCGCACAGCAGGCAGGAGAGCACGCTGGCCGCCCCCACGGCGGGGTAGCCGCCGAGCGCGAAGACGGGCGTGGCGAGGGCGATCGCCGAGGCGGCGGCGACGATGCCGATCGAGTGGGCCCTGCCCATGATCACGGCGTAGCGGCCGCGCAGGCCGCGGCGGTCGAGCTCCTCGTACGCGAGCGCCTCGAAGGCGCCCGAGACGAGCGCGCCCTCGGCCCCCCACAACACGAAGCCCAGCGCGAAGGCCCAGTAGGACGGGAAGAGCACCCACAACGCGAAGCCCGTGCCGGCCAGCAGCGGGCCCAGGCACAACAACAGGCGGCGGGACACCGCGTCGGCCCAGGCGCCGGAGGGGACCTCCAGCACCATGCCGGTCACGGACCAGATGACGAACAACGAGGACGTCTCGGCCACCGAGAGCCCGGTGTCGGTGAACAGCAGCGTGTACACCGGGTAGAGCAGGACGAACTCGCCGAGGAACGTGTAGACGTAAAGCTTGGGGACGAACATGCGGCCCTCTCGGAAGAGGCGGACAGGGACTCCGTCTGGTGCTCGGCACCCTGGAGGCCCGCGCGCGCGTCTGCCGCGTCGGCCGCTGGTGGTTCATCAATGTCGCCAGTGCATGCCCGGGAGTCTAACCTCCGGCCCGCCTCCGGCGCTCGCCCGTATTCGCTAGGCGGACCTGGCCGGCTCCTCGGGCAGCGGGATCCACTTGTGCGCCCACGTGACCAGCTCGTCGAGCACCGGCCGCAGCTCCTGGCTCATCTCCGTCAGGTGGTACTCGACCCGCACCGGCGACGTGGGCAGCACGCGCCGCTCGACGAGCCCGGCGGACTCCAGCTCGCGCAGCCGGCGGGCGAGCATCGTGTCGTTGATGCCCGGGATGGCCGCCTTGAGATCGGCGTAGCGGTGGGCGCCCTTGAAAATCATGTGGATCACCGCGCCCGACCAGCGGGCGCCGATCAGTTCGAGGGCGACGTGGAACCGGACGCAGACCGAATGGGGGCTCACGGAGCCGATCCTAGCAGTTGCTAAGAAATGTTTAGCTACTCAATAATGTTGAGGTATCAACTACCTGAGGAGGACCCCATGGACAAGCCCGTCCTGCAGATCATCGTCGCCAGCACCCGCGCCAGCAGGGCCGGACGCGAGGTCGCCGAGTGGTTCCGGGAACGGGCCGTCGCGGCCGGCCACTTCGACGTCGAGCTGGTCGACCTCGCCGAGGTGGGCCTGCCGTTCCTCGACGAGCCGAACCACCCCAAGCTCAAGCAGTACGTGAACGCCCACACCAAGGAGTGGAGCGCCACCGTGGACCGGGGCGACGCCTTCGTGTTCGTGACCCCGGAGTACAACCACAGCTTCACGGCCGTGCTGAAGAACGCCCTGGACTTCCTGCACCACGAGTGGCAGCACAAGGCGGCCGGATTCGTCAGCTACGGCGGGATCTCCGGCGGCACCCGGGCGGTGAACGGCCTGCGCCAGGTCGTCAGCACGCTGAAGATGATCCCCGTGGTCGAGGCCGTCAACATCCCCTTCTACCAGCAGTTCATCGCCGAGGACGGCACCGTGGCGCCCAACGACGTGATGATCGCCGCCGCCGACGCCATGCTCGCCGAGCTGGCCAAGCTCACCGGCGCGCTGCGTCCCATGCGGCTGGCCCACGCCTGAGCTACGCTGCCGGTCGTGACGCTGGCAGTGGATGTGGTGGTCCGTTACCGCAAGGCCGTGACGTACGGCGTGCACGCGGTGCTCGCCGCCCTGGAGACCTCGGGCGTGGAGCACCGGCAGCTGCTCGGCGTCACCCCCGAGGAGACGGCGGCCCACATCGCGGCCAGCCGGGCCGACCGGGTGCTTGTGCTCTGGTCGTTCTACTCGCCCGACGCCGAGGCCATGGCCGCCGAGCTCGCCACGGTCAGGTCGCTCAGCGACGGCCGGGGGCTGCACATCGCCGGCGGGGTGCACGCCACGGCCGAGCCGCAACAGGTCATCGACGCCGGCTGGGACCTGGCGGCGATCGGCGAGGGCGAGTCCACGATCATCGCCCTGGTCGAGGCGCTGGGGCGGGGCGAGCCGCTGACCACCGTGCCCGGCCTGGCGGTCAAGGACGGCGACGGCGTCGCGCTCAGGACGCGGCCCGCCCCGCAGCTCCCGCTCGACGCGTTCCCGTCGTTCGCAGGCCGGAAGGGGCCCATCGAGATCACGCGGGGGTGCCGGTACACGTGCCGGTTCTGCCAGACGCCGTTCATGTTCGGCGGCCAGTTCCGCCACCGGTCGGTGGCGAGCGTGCGCGCGCACGTCAGGGGCATGGTCGAGCAGGGGCTGCGGGACGTGCGCTTCATCACGCCGACCTCGCTCTCCTACGGCTCGCCGGGCCCCGACCCCGATCTCGGCGCGGTGGAGGAGCTGCTGGCGGGGGTCAAGGAGGAGCTGCCGCCGCGCGGCCGGGTGTTCTTCGGCAGCTTCCCGTCCGAGGTGCGGCCCGAGCACGTCACGCCCGAGGCCATGCGGCTGCTCAAGCGGTACGTGGCCAACGACAACCTGATCATCGGCGCCCAGTCGGGATCCGACCGGGTGCTGGCCGCCTCAGGGCGCGGCCACGACACCTCGCCCGTACGCGACGCCGTCAGGATCGCCGTCGAGCACGGCTTCAGGGCGAACGTCGACTTCATCTTCGGCATGCCCGGCGAGTCGGAGGAGGACCAGCGGCAGTCGCTCGCGCTGGCCGCCGACCTGGCCGAGCTGGGCGCCCGCATCCACACCCACACGTTCATGCCGCTGCCCGGCACGCCCTGGCGGGACGCCGAGCCAGCGTTCATCCCGCTCACGACCATGCGCGAGCTCGACCGGCTGGCCCAGCGCGGCGACGCCTACGGACACTGGCGCAGGCAGGCCGAGCACTCGGCCCGGCTGGCCGAGACGGCCAAGTCCTACCCGCGCCGCACCCGCCGCCGCCGGACGGGCTGACCGGCATTACGGGCTGACCGGCGCAGTACGGGCCGGCTAGTCGTCGTCGGTGAGCCGGTCGAGCACGCGGGTGATCGAGTCGCCGATCGGCCGCAGCACCTCGCCGAGCGCCTCGGCGATCGGCGTGAAGAGCTCCGTCACCTCGTGCAGCAGGTCGGGCGACTTGTGCTCGGGAGGCGCCCAGCGCATGGCGTCGGCGCTCAGCGTCTCCCACTCGTCCACGACGCCGTCGATGGCGTCGAGAACGTGATCCGGATCGTTTGGCATGACCTTCTCCGGAACGGTCGGGTCGGATACCTGCCACGGTACCGTCAGGCCGGGATCGACACCCCGACCCCGCCGCGGGTGCCGGCGCCGTACCGCTCCTTGTCGGCGGCCAGGTCGAGCGGGCGGATGGCGGCCCTGGCGGCCAGGGTCTCGTCGGTGATCAGCGAGGCGGGGACGAGCCAGGAGACCTCGAACTCCAGCCCGTCGGGGTCCTTGGCGTACAGCGCCTTGGTGGTGCCGTGGTCGGAGGCGCCGACGAGGGAGCCCAGCTCGCTCAGCGTGATCGCGATGCGTTCCAGCTCGTCCAGCGTGTCGACCTCCCACGCCAGGTGGTAGAGCCCGACGGCGGTGCGCCCGGCGGTCGAGGGGCCCGCGTTCTCGCCGATCTCGAACAGCCCGAGGTCGTGGTCGTTGCTGGAGCCCGGGGCCTGGAGGAATGCGGCGCCGCGCATGCCCATGACCACCTCGAAACCGAGCGCCTCCCGGTAGAAGGCCACGCTGCGCTCCACGTCACGGACGTAGAGGACCGCGTGGTTGAGCCTGTGGACCGGCATGGTCGTCCCCTTTCACCTGATTGTTCCGGGTCGAGTATATGAGAGTTCAACTAAAATGAGGCGATGACCCGATGGCTGGATCCGGACGAGCAGCAGACCTGGCGCGACTTCCTGGCCGCGAGCCAGCTCATCAACGAGGCGCTGGACCGGCAGCTCCAGCGCGAGGCGGGCATGCCGCACACGTACTACATGATCCTGGTGGCGCTGTCGGAGGCCCCTGAGCGGACGATGCGCATGAGCGAGTTGGCCGCCCGGGCCCAGAGCTCCCAGAGCCGCCTCTCGCACGCCGCCGCCCGCCTGGAGGAGCGCGGCTGGGTGCGCCGCGAGCGCTGCCCCGCCGACGGCAGGGGCAACCTCGCCGTGCTGACGGACGCCGGCTTCGCCGCGCTGGCCGCCGCCGCCCCCGGCCACGTCGAGGAGGTTCGCCGGAGCCTGTTCGACGTGCTCACCCCCGACCAGGTACGCGAACTCGGCGCGATCTGCTCGGCCGTCCGGAACACGCTGGAGCGGTAGCGAGCGAACTGTCGCGGCCAGGCCGTAGCCTCTCCCGGTAGCCGAACGAGGGGATTGCCGATGTACGACACCGAAGAGGCGCTGTTCCGGGCGGTTCACGGCATCGCGGGCCGGATGGCGGGCCAGCCCGTGCCCGTCGTCATGGAGGCGCTGCTGCGCCACCTGCCCAAGGCCCCAGGTCTCCAGGTGACGGAGATCCGCAAGATCGCCGAGGAGATCAGCGTCGGCCGGGACCCATCCGGGCTGTAAAAACCCCCCGAATCACCCCTGAACGTCGCTCCGGAACGCGGATAGCATCACAACCAACTCGCCCTGGAGCACGCAGAAGGAGTTCGGGTGACGCTGGTCGCTGGGGTTGATTCCTCCACGCAGAGCTGCAAGGTCGTCATTCGCGACGCCGAGACGGGCGCGCTGGTCAGGCAGGGCCGCGCCGCCCACCCGGCCGGCACCGAGATCCACCCCGCCCACTGGTGGACGGCGCTGCTGCGGGCCGTCGAGGAGCCCGGCGGCCTCGCCGACGTGGCGGCGGTCAGCGTCGCCGGGCAGCAGCACGGCATGGTCTGCCTCGACGAGGCGGGCGAGGTCGTCCGCGACGCCCTGCTCTGGAACGACACCCGCTCCGCCCGCGCCGCCGCCGACCTGGTTGCGGAGCTGGGCGGGCCGGGGGCCTGGGCCGAGGCGGTCGGCTCGGTGCCGGTCGCCGCGTTCACGGTGACCAAGCTGCGCTGGCTGGCCGAGCACGAGCCCGCCAACGCCCGCCGTACCGCGGCGGTCTGCCTGCCGCACGACTGGCTGACCTGGCGGCTGGCCGGCGCGCTGGCCCTGGGCACCGACGTCGCGGCCTGGCACGACGCGCCGCCGCCGGCGCTCGACCTGCTCGCCACCGACCGGGGTGACGCCTCGGGCACCGGCTACTGGTCCCCGGCGACCGGCGCGTACCGTACCGATCTGCTCAAGGCCGCGTTCGGGGCGGTCCCGCTGCTGCCGCGGGTGCTGGGGCCCACCGGCCGCGCGGGTGACCCGGCCGCGGCCGGTCCGCTGCTCGCGCCGGGCACCGGCGACAACATGGCCGCCGCGCTCGGCGTCGGGGCCGGGCCGGGTGACGTGGTGGTCTCGCTCGGCACGTCCGGCACGGTGTTCGGGGTCGCGGGGACGCCGAGCGCCGACGCCACCGGCGCGGTCGCCGGGTTCGCCGACGCGACCGGGCGTTTCCTGCCGCTGGTGTGCACGCTCAACGCCGCCAGGGTCCTCGACGCCGCCGCCGGTCTGGCCGGGGTCGGGCTCGACGAGCTGAGCGAGCTCGCGCTCCGGGTGCCCGCGGGGGCCGGCGGGCTGACGCTGGTGCCGTACCTGGAGGGGGAGCGCACCCCCAACCGGCCCACCGCGACGGGCTCGGTCCTCGGGCTCACCCTGGCCACCGCGACCCCGGCCCACCTGGCCCGCGCGGCCGTGGAGGGCATGTTGTGCGGCCTCGCCGACGCCCTCGACGCGCTGGGCACGCGGCCGGAGCGGGTGCTGCTGATCGGCGGCGCGGCGCGTTCGGAGGCCGTACGCCGCATCGCGCCGACCGTCTTCGGCGTGCCGATCGCGGTGCCGCCGCCCGGCGAGTACGTCGCCGACGGCGCCGCCCGCCAGGCCGCCGCCCTGCTGACCACCCCCGACTGGCGGATCGAGGACACCGCGACCTACGACGCCCCGGCCGTCCCCGAAATCCGCACCCGCTACGCCAGGGCCACGGCACACGTGCTCGACTGAAGGGCCTCTGTAATGGGGTGAAAAAAGCCTTGCGGTGGACAAGGGTTCATCGGGTGGACCGGGACATGAGCGTGTTCCAATACGACGGGTCCGGGACGTCCTGGACGCCCATCGGCCGTCCCGACCGGGTGTTCTCCCTCTTCGTCGCCTCCGACTGAGCGGCACCGTCCATCCCGGGGTGACGCGGTAGGGGACTCAGGGTCGGAGTCAGGGACGGCTCGGGGGTGCCGCCGGATGTGGCGGCACGCCTGGGCGGGCGAGAGTAGGGCACATGACCGCAGTGCCGAACAGCAGAGTGAGAGCCGCGAGGGCGCCCAGGATCGCGGGCCCCCGGGCCCTCATGACGACGGCGAGGCTCTACCCCCTCGTCGCGTGCGCGTCCATCGTGTTCTCGGTGGTCGCCATCCTGGTCGGTCACTTCGGTCCCGACCCATACCTCGACCCCATGAACGTGACCATCAGCGAGTACGCCGTGACCGACCGCGGGGGCGTCACGGAGGTCGCGATGGCGGTGCTCGGGATCGGGTCGCTCGCGCTGCTGGCCGCGCTGAGAAAGATGCGGGCGCCGATCCGGGGGCTGCCGGAGAAGCTGCTCATGGTGTGGTCGGCGGCGCTGGTCGTGGTGGCGGTCATCCCGACCGTCCCCCTCGGCCTCGATCTCGACCTCGCGGCCCAGATTCACCGGTACGTGTCGATCGCCGCGTTCGTGAGCCTCCCGGCCGCCGGGGCCCTGCTGGTGCCCAGGCTGACCGCGGACGCCCTCTGGAAGCCCGTGGCGCGGGCCGTGGAGTGGGTGGCGCTGGCCGCCGTGTTCGGCGTGCTGGCGATCACGTACGTGGCCCTGCCGGGGGAGCGGGTCATGATCGGGCTGGTCGAACGGCTGCTGCTGGGAGCGGAGGTGTCGTTGCTGGGCCTGCTGGCGGCCTGGGCGTTGTGGCTGACCTGGGCTCCGGGCCGGTCCCGGAACCACCCAGCAGACGCAAATTTCACGACATATCACAGATTTATCGCTAGTCGATCTTAATCCCGCCCGTTTCGGTGCTATTCTCTCCCGCGATCTTCTATGCGGGAGCAGGTGTCATGGCATCGGGCAGATCCATCCGATTCAAGATCTCGACGCTGCTCGTCATCCCCTTGATCTCGCTGATCGCGCTCTGGGGCTTCGCCGCGAGCACGACGACGGGCGAGGCGCTGAACCTCTTCAAGATCGATGCCATCTGGTCGGACGTCATCAACAACGCCGACGGCCTGGTCTCCAACCTCCAGATCGAACGCCTGGCCTCCGCCGAACGGCTCGCCGGCACGCAGACCGAGCAGGCGCCCCTGTCCAAGGCCCGCGCCGAGGTGGACGCCAGTAGGAAGACCCTGCGCGAACGGGCCCTGACCGAGGACGCCCAGTCGGCCATGACCGACGACATGAAGAAGCAGTTCCAGGTCGTGCTGGAGACCGTGGACCGGCTCCCGGAGGTCAGGCGCAAGGTCGACGAGCGCAAGCTCACCCCCGGCGCCCTGGTCACCGAGTACGCCAAGGTCTCCGACGAGGTCCACCTGCTGTACTCCCGGCTGACCGTCAGCACCGACCTCGAACTGTCACTCCAGGCCCACGGCCTGATCGCGGCGGACGAGGTGCGCGAGCTGCTCAGCCGCGAGAACGCCCTGCTCGTCGCCTCCAACGGCCGCCCCACGATGCGCGACGTGCACCTGCTGGCCGGCATCGACGGCACCCGTACGTTCCTGTTCCCCAAGGCGCTGGCCAACCTCGACACCGAGCTGCGTGCCCCGTTCGAGAAGCTGTTCTACTCCTCCAGGTACATCACCATGGAGAACCTGCTGGAGACGTACGTGGCCGGCCAGCCGGCCGACATGGACCTCTGGCGCGGCATCGCCGACCAGGTGCTCAAGGACTACAGCCAGGCCGTCTGGAGCACCGGCGACAAGCTGCTGAGCCGGATGCAGCCGGCCGGCGTGGTCATCGTCGTCAGGGCCGCCGTCGCGGGCGCGCTGGGGCTCATCGCGGTCGCCTTCTCGATCTTCATCTCCGTCCGGGTGGGCCGCAGGATCACCCGGGAGCTGGCCACCCTCCGCCGTACGGCGCTCGACCTGGCCGAGGTCAGGCTGCCCGACGTGGTGACGAAGCTGCGTACCGGCGAACGGGTGGACATCGAGGCCGAGGCGCCGCCCATCAGGGTCGGCGACAACGCGACCAGCGAGGTCGTCGACCTCGCCGCGGCCTTCGACAGCGTGCAGAGCACCGCCGTGGACGCCGCCGTCGAGCAGGCCAGGCTGCGCGAGGGCGTGGCCGAGGCGCTGCGCAACCTGGCCAGGCGCAGTCAGTCGCTGCTCCAGCGCCAGCTCAGGATGCTGGACGAGATGCAGCGCCAGACCGAGGAGCCCGAGGCCCTGGAACGCCTGTTCAGGCTCGACCACCTGACCACCCGCATGCGCCGCCACGCCGAGGGCCTGGTGCTGCTCTCGGGTGGTACGGCGGGCCGCAGGTGGCGCGGCGTCATCCCGGTCGAGGACGTGCTGAGCGGCGCCGCCGCCCAGGTCGAGGAGTACACCCGGGTCCGGGTCTACCCGATGCCCGAGTGCGGCGTCTCCGGCTCGGCCGTGGCCGACCTCATGCACCTGTTCGCCGAGCTGATCGAGAACGCGACGTCGTTCTCCGCGCCCGCCAACGAGGTCTCGGTCCGCGGCGAGATGGTCGGCAGGGGCTTCGCGGTCGAGATCGAGGACCGCGGCCTCGGCATGGACGAGGAGACCCGCAGGGCCATCAACGACCGCCTGGCCAGCCCGCCGGAGTTCGACCCCGCGCAGACCGAGCGGCTGGGGTTCGCGGTGGTCGGCATCCTGGCCGCCAGGCACGGCATCAAGGTCACCCTGAAGCTCTCCCCGTACGGCGGCACGACCGCCATCGTGCTCGTGCCGGGATCGCTGGTCGAGCCGATGGCGACGCCGGTGCGGCCGATGGAGTTCGAGTCCGTGTCCGTGTCGGTCATCCGTACCGACCGGGCGATCGACGTGGGGGAGGCGACCGGGCCGGGCGAGCTGCCGCGCCGGGTCCGTACGAGCAAGCGCGCGGGACCGGCCGCGGGCGAGGAGCCGGGGCTGCCCCGCCGCGAACGGCAGGCGAACCTGCCCCCGCGGCTCAGGCAGGCGCCCCCTCCGCTGGCGGCGCCCACGGAGGCCGAGGAGCGTTCGCCCGAGGAGACCAGGGCGCTGCTGTCCTCACTCCAGTCCGGATGGCAGCGGGGGCGGCAGGACAGCGACCAGGATGGGGGTTCCCGACCGTGAGCCGCGAGCACGAGTGGGTGGACGAGGAGGCCGGGCCCGTCGTCCGGCCGTACGCCGTGGCGCGGGGGCGCACCAGGCCCTCGTCCCCGGCTCTCGATCTGCTGGCGACCGTCGCATCGACGGGACGGCCCGCGCCGGCCAAGGCCGAGCTGAGCGCTCAGCACCGGCGGCTGATGAGCTGCCTGGCCGGCCACTCCAGGCCCGTCGCCGAGGTCGCCTCGGAGCTGGAGTTGCCCGTGGGCGTGATCCGGGTGCTGCTCGGCGACCTGCTGGAGTACGACCTGATCGATGTGCGCCCGCCGCGCGACAGAACCGCGAGCCCCACGGAGAGCCTGCTCCGCGAGGTGATCAACGGGCTGCGCGCGCTCTAGTTCGCGGTGGTGAGCGTCCGCAGGGAGTGCTCGACCAGGGTGATCATCACTTCCTTGGCCGAGGCCCTGCGCCGCACGTCGCACAGCATCACGGGGACGTCGTCGTCCAGGTCGAGCGCGATGCGCACGTCCTCCACGCTGTGCTGGGACGCGCCCTCGAAGCAGTTGACGGCCACCACGAACGGTGTGCCGCGCTGCTCGAAGTAGTCCACCGATGGGAAGCAGTCGGTCAGCCGCCGGGTGTCGGCGATCACGACCGCGCCCAGCGCGCCGTAGGACAGCTCGTCCCACATGAACCAGAACCGTTCCTGGCCGGGGGTGCCGAACAGGTACACGACCAGCCCGTCGCGGATCGTGATGCGGCCGAAGTCCATCGCCACGGTGGTGGTGGTCTTGGCCTCCACGCCGTCGAGGTCGTCGACCCCGATCCCGCGGTCGGAGAGCACCTCTTCCGTGCGCAGCGGCTTGATCTCGCTGATCGACCCGACCAGGGTGGTCTTGCCGACACCGAACCCACCCGCGATGAGGATCTTCAGCGCGACGGGGTCCTCAGAGAGCACGGAGTCCATTGATCACTTCCTTGAGAATGCGCTCATTGGAACGCGACCCCGTAGCCGAGGGCGACGTCACCGAGATGAGGCCGTGGTCACGCATGTCGCCGAGCAGCACTCGGACGACTCCGACGGGCAGGTCGAGCTCGACGGCCAGGTCGGCCACCGAGATCGGGCTCCGCGCCGCCCGCAGGATGAGTTGTTGTTCGGGGCCGAGGTCGTCCGCCCGCTCGGCGAGCGCGCGCACGGACGCGACGAGGTCGAAGGCGTCTCCCGACGAGCGCGTCCGGCCCCTGATGAGGGCAAAGGGCCGGACGACGGGCCCGGCCTCCTCGTCGTACCAGCGGGGGGCGTCGGTCATGGTGTTCCCGAGCGCGGGTTCGTGGTGATGTGCTGGCCCACCCGCTTGACCAGCATCGCCATCTCGTACGCGATGTGCCCGACGTCGACGTTCGCGTCCGCGATCACGGCCAGGCAGGTGCCCTGTCCGGCCGCGGTGACGAACAGGAACGCGCTCTCCATCTCCACGATGGTCTGGCGCACGTCGCCGCCGCCGAAATGGCGTCCGGTGCCGCGGGCCAGGCTCTGGAAGCCCGCCGCGACGGCCGACAGGTGCTCGGCGTCCTCGCGGGTCAATCCCTTGGAGTAGCCGACGGCCAGGCCGTCGGTAGAAAGGATGACCGCCTGGCGGACGGCGGCGACCCTGCCTGCCAGGTCGTCGAGCAGCCAGTTCAGCTCACCGGTGTTGGTGGTTTGCGCAGTCATGCGTCCCCCTTGCTCATGGGCTCCTCCTCGGAGGCTTCTTCTCGGGCGCGTTGGGTTCCCCGCTGGAACGCGGAGAACAAATCGCGTACCTCGTCGGGAGAGCGTTCGGCCGGCGGCTCCGGCTCCGGCGGTCCGTCGTCCTTGAGCTGCGGCGCCAGGTTCGCCTGGCGCACGCGCCTGGGCAGTCCGGCGTGGGTGCCCGAGGTGACCACCGCGAGCGCCTTCTTCGTACGGCTCGGCAGCTCCGGCGTCCGGCTGTCCTCGTCGCCGGCGGTCAGGGCGGGCTGCTCGGTCACCAGCGAGCGCGGCACGAGCACGATGGCCGCGGTGCCGCCGTAGGGCGAGCGGCGGAGCTGGACCTTGATCTCGTGGCGTTCGGCCAGCCTGGCCACCACGAACAGGCCGAGCCGGTCGCTGTCGGCCAGGTCGAACTCGGGCGGCGCGGACAGCAGCTTGTTGATCGCGGCGTACTCGACGGGCGACAGCCCGAGCCCTTTGTCCTCGATCTCGATGGCGTAGCCGTTGCTGACCTGGTCGCCGCGGACCTGGACCACGGTGTCCGGCGGTGAGTAGATGGTGGCGTTCTCGACCAGTTCGGCCACGAGGTGCGTGAGGTCGGCCGCGGCCCCGCCGTCGAACGCGCTGACCGGCATGGCCTCGACGTTGACCCTCGTGTAGTCCTCGACCTCGGCCACCGCGGCCCGGACGATGTCCAGGACGGGCACCGGCCTGCGCCACGCCCGCGCGGGGGCCGAGCCCGAGAGGATCATCAGGCTCTCGGCGTGCCGCCGCATGCGGGTGGTCAGGTGGTCGAGGCGGAAGAGCTCCTCCAGCCGGTCGGGGTCGTGCGTACGGCGCTGCATGCCGTCGAGCAGCCCGAGCTGCCGGTGCAGCAGGCCCTGCTTGCGCCTGGCGAGGTTGAGGAACACCTGACCGACCCCGCGGCGCAGCGCGGCCTGCCCGACGGCGGCCGTGACGGCCGTGCGCTGCACGGAGGCGAAGGCCCTGCCCACGTCGGTGATCTCCGCTGATCCGCTCACCCTGATGGTCCCGGCCTCCTTCCGCACGTCAACGTCCTCGCCCTTGCGCAGCCTGTCCACGACATCGGGCAGGCGTACCTCCGACAGCTCGATCGCGGCGGTGCGCAGCCCGTACAGCTCGCCCGCCAGGCGGCGACCGAAGCGTACAGAGATGATGATCGACGCGAGCACGGCTATCAACCCGAGGCCGCCCGCGACGGCTATCTTGACGACGGTCCCACTGGCGGCGTCCGAGGTCCGGGCGGCCAGGACCTTGGCGGCGGCCGCACTGTCGCGGTCCAACTCGGCGGTGAGCCGGTCTATCGCGCCCTTCCACACCTCGGCCTCGGCGGGCGGCTCCCCGGTCTTGACGATCCTGGCCTCCAGCGAGGAGAACGTCAGGAACGGCTGGGACGCGAACACCTGCTCGTACGGCCTGCGCAGCGGCACGTCGAGCCCGGCCAGGCCACGGGCGTGCAGGAACTTCCTGGAGGCGGCGTACTCGGTGAAGGCCACCCGCTCGGGCTCGGTCAGCCGCTTGTCCACCAGGGCGCCGACGACGAGGGCGTGCTCCCTGGCGATGTACTCCCTGGCGCTGCCCATGGCCTGCAACGAGCTGGCCTGCTGGAAGATGGTCAGGTCGGAGACGGAGACCAGGTGGTCGTAGAGCGTGAAGACGGCGTCGAGCACGTGGTTGTAGGCTTCCAGGCCCATCAGGCGGGAGCTGATGCCGCCGTCGATGTCGGCCCGTACTGCGCCGAGGCGGTCGAGCCGGGCGGTCAGGTCGTCGAGCGGCACCCGCAGGTCGTCGCCGATCGCGTCGCCCGCCTCGGCGCCGGCCTGCTCGAAGTCGGCCGCGGACCGGTCCGTACGGGCCCGCTGGGCCCCAAGATCTTCGGTGAGTTCACGGGTAGTGAGCGCCTCGGCCGAGCGCACCCGTTCGGCCTGAAGCTGTACGCCCAGGTCGGTGGAGGTGACGCCGAGCGTCTCGTAGAGCGTGTCAGCCCGGAGGAGTGACTGTGCGTCGCCCATGGTCAGGTTGAGGACGAAACCCCACAGCGCGCTGAGAGACAGGAGGGGTAGCAGCAGCAATAAAAAGATCTTGAACCGAATTGACCGGTTTCGCGAGCCCATGTCCCAACCTCGAGTCGGGGGCATTTCCACACCTTGTGTAAATACACCTCCGGAAGATCGCACAGGAGACTAGCATCGTTTATGGTTCCGGCGCAGTGGGAGGAACAGGATGATTACCGTGATTATTGGGGCATGATCTCGGTCTCCCGGCGGGCGGCGCGCAGCACCCTCCAGAGCC
Source organism: Nonomuraea sp. WAC 01424 (assembly GCF_003947315.1). Lineage (NCBI taxonomy): Bacteria > Bacillati > Actinomycetota > Actinomycetes > Streptosporangiales > Streptosporangiaceae > Nonomuraea > Nonomuraea sp. WAC 01424. The sequence continues at coordinate 283,530 of NZ_QHHZ01000017.1, read as the reverse complement.
AGACCAGCGCGACCAGCGAGATCACGATGAGTCCACCCCAGTTCACCAGCGTGTACACGTGCACCTGCCACTCGGTCACGTGCGGCACTCGGCCGATCCGCAGCAGCTCGAACTGCCATGGCCGCCCGGTCAGCACCAGGGTGATCGCGATGGCGATGGCGGTCATCGAGTCCCAGAGCGCGTGCAGCAGCGAGACGCCGAGGTAGCTCAGCACGACGCGCCCGCTCAGGCGGCCCCCGGCGGCGAACAACACGCCGCCGAGTATCGCGGTCCACAGGCCGTGGCCCACGGGGGCCAGGATGCCCCTCAGGATCTCGGTCTCGACGAGCTGCGACAACGACAGGCCCTCGGCGGTGAACAGGGAGTTGAAGGCGTACCCGGAGCTCTCGAAGGCGGCGAAGCCGAAGCCGACGGTCGCGCCGAGCACGACGCCGTCCCGGGGGGAACGCCTGGCCGCGTGCCGCGTGACATACATGAGGGCGGCCAGCTTCACGCCCTCCTCGATCAGGCCGACCAGCGCGTACATGAGCAGCGAGGGCCGGATCAGCCAGCTCTCCAGCAGCGAGGCGCCGAGCACCCCCAGCACCCCGCCGACCACGAACGCCCTGAACAGCAGCTCGACCGTGACCACCGGCGAGCGGTCGCGCCCGTACGCCCACACCACGAACGTCACCGGGATCAGGAAGCTGCCGAACAGCACGACGGTCGGCACGAGGTTGGAGTTGGCCGTCCAGGCCGTGACGGCGACCGTGGCCACCCACAGGGCCAGCCCGACGAGGAAGACCCGCAGCCAGGGCCTCATGCGGTCAGTTCCCGCACTGCCCTGCGCGCGGCCACCACCGCCGCCTCGCCGCCGGCCGCCGGCTCGGTGTCCGACCCGGCGATGGCGATCCGGCCGAACCGCCTGCGCGCGACCTCGGCGGGGAAGGGACCGTCGGGGTAGAAGGGGTGCCAGGGCCTGCAGTACGCCATCGGCCGCCCGTGCCCCCACCGGTGGACGGTGATCGTCTCGATCCCCGCACGCGGGCCCAGCAGCCGGGTCACCTGGTCGCGTACGCCGTCCTCCAGCCGGTCGTACGGCGTCGCCATCAGCTCGTCCCGGCCCGCCGCCGCGCCCGCCACGGGCCCGAGCTCCGACCGGCACGGCGTGGCCAGCAGGCGCAGCCCCTCGGGCGCGGGCTCGGTCAGGCACCAGAAGGCGCCCGTCCACCGGGTGCGCCCGGTGGACGCCCGGCCGCCGCGCAGCCGTACGCTCGCCTCCAGCACCGGCAGCCGGACCGCCTGCCGCAACGCCCGCCGCTGCGGCTCGGGCAGATCGGGCACCAGGTGGGGGACGACAGAGCTCCAGCACGCCATGATCACCGACTCGGCGGCGACGGTCCTGACCAGATGCCCGTCGAAGTAGGCGACCACCACGGACGTGTCCGCGTGCCGTACCGACACGACCGGGCTGGACGGCCGCAGCAGCGCACGTCCTGCGGGCCGACGGCACCCGGCCCGCGGCCCGGCGGGCGAGGCGTACCGCGACGGCCTGCCGGCACCCAGGCCGCCGAGCCCCAGGTCGCCGACACCCGGGCCGTCGAGCCCCAGGCCGTCGAAGCCCGGGTAACCGGCGGCCCAGGCGTCGACGGCGCCGAGCGCCCGGCCGTCGTAGGCGCGTTCGGCGCACGGCAGGGTCCGGCAGAAACGTTCCGCGTCGGGGTGCACGCCGCAGACCTCCAGCAGGAACCCGGAGTAGGTCAGCTCGGCCAGGCGTTCCTGCTTGTCCTCCTGCGACAACCCGGGGAACCAGTCGGGCGGGTCGTCGCGCAGCCTGCGCAGGTCGCCGACGGCCCGCGCGGCGAGCGGCAGGTCGTCCCACCGGCCGGCAGGGACCAGGGTGTCGGCGCCGAAGCTCTCCTTGTCGCACATCACGCGTACGGGCGGGCCCGCGCCGAACCCGGTCGGCCCGCCGTGGTCGCCGGGGTCGTGGTTGTCCAGGACGAGCACCCGCGCCCCCGGGTCCACGAGCAGCCACTCCTCCGCCGCGCTGAGCCCGCTGCGCCCGCCGCCGACCACCACGAGGTCGTACGTCTCGCCGGTGGGCTCGGGCCGGCCCGCGTGCGGCCAGAAACGGCCGTCGCGCAGCGCGTGCGGCACGGCGACGGCCTGAGGGGTGTCCCCGCGCAGTCCTCCGGCCGGTTCCACCGGGTTGACAACGGCTTTCACCGCCGAGCAGCCCAGAGCACTCACCGCAATCCCGTCGAACAAGTCACGGCGGGAAATGGGCACATCCAACCCGAGGTCGCGCGGATTCCTGCTCATGAGGGCGATCATCGGCACATCGGCCAAAAGCCCCACAGGGGCGCGCAGCGGTTCGAGAAACATTTTGCGTGGCCTATTACCGCGAATGCCCGTTTGGAGTAGCGTCCGGAATGGAAGCGAGCGGGGGGAGCGCGGTGGTCGGCAAGCAGGGCAGGGTCACGGGAAAGATCGGCCCTGGGCTCGTCGGCGAGGTCATGGTCCCGGTCAGGGGCGGGGTGGAGGCGTTCTACGCCCACCCCAGCGTGCCCGACGAGGAGTTCGGCCTCGGAACCATCGTCGTCGTGGTGGAGTACTTCCCCCCGCGCACGGTCTACGTGGCCAGAGCACTCATCTAGGGAGGGCCGGATGTCCCCCGAGGTCTACATCATCGCCGGAGCCGCGATCATCGCGGTCATAGCCGTGATCCTGCTGTTCAAGGCCGTCTGGCGGGTCGCCGAGCCCAACGAGGCGCTGATCATCTCCGGTCTCGGGGCGCGCCGGGCAGGGGAGGGCGTCGACAGCCTCGGCTTCAAGATCATCACAGGGAAGGGCACGGCGGTGCTGCCCGGCTTCCAGGCCGCCAGACGGCTGCGCCTGGACACCAGGGCCGCCAACCTCCAGGTCTCCTGCGTCACCCAGCAGGGCATCCCCGTCCACATCCGCGGCGTCGTCATCTACAAGGTCGGCGACGATCTGTCCTCGATCGCCAACGCCGCCCGCCGCTTCCTCGACCAGCAGGACTTCATGACCAGCGCGATCCACGAGCTGTTCACCGGGCACCTGCGCTCGATCATCGGCAACCTCACCATCGAGGACCTCATACTCAACCGCGAGCGCCTGACCAGCGAGACCAGGGCCTCGGCCGCCGACGAGATGAGCAAGCTCGGGCTGATCGTCGACTCGCTGCAGATCCAGGAGATCGACGACGAGACCGGCTACATCGCCAACCTCGGCAAGCCGCACGCCGCCCGGGTCGCGGCCACCGCCCGCATCGCCCAGGCCCAGCGCGACCAGGAGGCCACCGAGGCCGAGCAGATCGCCTTCGCAAACAAGGCCGCCGCCGAGCGCGACGCGCGCATCAAGCAGGCCGCCTACCAGGCCGAGATCGACCAGGCGCAGGCCACGGCCCGCCAGGCGGGGCCGCTGTCGGAGGCGAGCGCGCGGCAGGAGGTCGTCGTCCAGGAGACCAGGGCCGCCGAGCTGGAGGCCCAGCTCGCCGAGCAGCGGCTCCAGTCGCAGGTGCGCAAGCCCGCCGACGCCAGGGCGTACGAGACGGTCACGCTCGCGCAGGCCGACCGGGACGCGCGCATCGCCCAGGCGCAGGCCGAGGCCCAGGAGACCGAGCTGCGCGCGGGGGCGCAGGCCGGCCAGGTCAAGCTGGCCGCCGCCGCCGAGGCCGAGGCCGTACGGTTGCGCGGCGAGGCGGCCGGCGCGGCCACCAAGATCGCCGGTGAGGCGGAGGCCCAGGCCGCCGAGGCACGCGGCCTGGCCCAGGCGCACGCGGCCAGGGCGCTCGGCCTGGCCGAGGCCGACGCGATCAGGGCGCGGGCCGAGGCGCTGAAGGAGAACCAGGAGGCGGTCATCGCCCAGCAGCTCGCCGAACGCTGGCCGGAGGTCGTAGAGGCGGGCGCGAAGGCGTTCGGGAACGTGGACCACATGGTCGTGCTGAACGGCGCCCAGGGCGTGGAGGAGTTGCTGGCCAAGGCGCTCACGCTCGGCGGCACCGGGCTCGGCCTGGCCAGGGCGCTGCTCAACGGCGGATCTCCGAACGGCGGAACTCCGAACGGCGCCGAACCCGAAATTATCCGCGAATCAGCTCAATCCCGCGAATAGCGACGTTACTCGGCTCCTTACTTCCCGCGTCCTCTAGCGTTTTCAAAAATGCCGCTAGAGCAAGGGGAGAATTCGTGCTTAAGGCAATTTCGGGGGCATGTCTGAGCATGATGGTCTTGGCCGGATGTTCCTCCGGCGAGTCCGCGGACCAGGCCGCCGGATCGGCCACGCAGCCAGCCGCGTCCGCCTCGTCCGCGGAGTCGGCCAGGTTGCGTGCCGCCCTGCTGCCCGTGCCCAAGGGCATGCGCATCGCGTACGGGCCGGAGCTGGGGGCGTACGGCTCGCTCAAGTCCACCCAGCAAGGGCTGGAGGCCATGCGCCAGGCCAAGCTGGAACGTCCGGAGTGCGCCGGGGCCGCCCAGCTCGACGCCACCGAGCCGGAGGTCGCCCGGGCGCCCGCCGCCGTGATCGCCTTCTCGGCCGCCCGCGGTTCGATCACACAGGCCGTCATGTCGATGCCGTCGGCGTCCCTGCCCGCGCCGCTGCCGCCGCAGTGCTCCCTGTACAAGGCGACCGTCGGCGGCTCGGAGGTGACCTACCGCACCCAGACGCTGACCATGCCGACCAAGGGGCAGGAGTCGCGGGCGTACCTGACGACGGCCTCCGGCGGCGACAAGCACGCGCAGATCGGCACGGTGATCATGCGGCGCGAACACCTGATCATGAGCATGCTCGTGGTCGGCGAGAAGGTGAAGCCGGCCGGCATGTTCGAACTCGCCCGCCTCGCCGACCAGAACCTGGCCAGGGTCACCCGCTGAGGCGGTTCAGATGAGGACGTGCGCGTCCGGGCGGCCGACGAAGGAGAACTGGGCGTTGCGGGTCAGCTTGATGTGGTCGGCCTGCCAGGTGTGCATGGAGGCGTCGGCGCTGCGCCAGTAGACGAAGTTGAAGCGGTCCGCCGAGTAGATCTTGACGGAGTCCTCCTTCAGCCGGCGTACGAGGTGCGTGTCCTCTCCCCGCGTGATGTCGGCGAAGCCGTACGAGCGGAACATGTCCGCCTTGCCGAGGAACGTGCCGCCCTGGACGAGGAAGGAGTACCGGTGCTCCAGGCCGGGCAGGCGGAGCATGGTGGTGTTGCTCCCCTCGAAGTACGCGTAGTGCGCCCCCTTGCCGACCAGTTCGGCGTCGGAGTAGTCGAACGCGCGCACCAGGTCCGACAGATAGTGCTCGCCGTAGAGGTTGTCGTCGTCCATCTTGGCGATCAGGTCGCCCTCGGCGGCCGCGATGCCCAGGTTCATGCAGGCGCCGAGCGAGAGCTCCGGGGCGGCGGGCAGGACGACGACGTCCGTGATGCCGGCCATGCGGGCCTTGTCGGCGACGACCACCGGGTCGATGTCCAGCCCGTGCAGGACCATGATCAGCTGGAGCGGCCGGTGGAGCTGCCGGGCCACCGACGAGATCGCGTGCTCGATCTGCGAGGCGCGGTTGGTCGGCAGCACGACCGAGATCGACCGTGACCGGGGCTGGGTGGCCTGGCCGAGGTTCTGCAGGATCTGGTCCACCCGGTGCGAGAACAGGTGTTTGTCGAAGACCTCGCGCATGGCCAGGTGTCCCATCCTGGCCCGCAGCTCGGGGCTGTTGATCAGGTGCAGCACCTGGTTGTACGACTCGATCGGCTCCCGCGCGATCGGGATCAGCTCGCCGAACGTCTCCTCGATCGCCCGCGACCACCCCGTCACCACCGGGGTCGCGCACGCCGACAACTCGAAGACGCGGCGGGCGCACATGGTCGGCGAGTCGAGCACCGAGTTGACGTTGAGGAAGACCTTGTACATCCGGTACGCGGCCAGCATCTGGTCGTAGGGCAGCTCGCCCACGATGTGCGGCCGGTACTTCTCCGGCCAGGCGTACTTCTCGTCCACCTCGCCGTTGCGGGCGAAGATGTGCAGGCCCAGCTCGCGTACCGGGTCGAGCACGGTCTCCATCTGCTCGCGGCGCTCGGGGTGCTTGTCGCGGAAGTACATGCCGGCGAACACGACGTCGTGCAGGCGGCCCTGCTTCTGCTGGATCGGGTTGTGCACACGCGGCTGGGCGGCGAACTGCAGCACGTCCACCCGGTCGTGTCCCAATACTTCGCGATATTTCGGCACCATGTCGCCGTCGCAGGTGAACACGTAGTCGAACAGCTTGGCCGTGTCGATGAAGAAGTCGAAGTTCGGCGGGTCCTCCTTGTTCCAGAAGACCGTCGGGATGCCCTCTGCGCGACACCAGGCGACCAGGTCGCGCAGGGGGTCCTTGGGGGCGTTCGTGCCGGTCATCTGGTAGCGCCAGCGGCCCTGGTTGCCGTGCCAGGCGGACTCGCAGAACAGCAGGTCGGGGCGCTTCTCGGCGAAGATCTCCGGCCAGTCCTTGAGGCCGAACTCGATCTGGTCCCACTCGTACCTGAAGGCCATCCTGGAGAAGTCGTCCAGGATCACCGCGACCTTGAGGTCGGGGCGGTTGACCGGGCCGAGCGGCCACTTCGCCGTGGGCACCTCGACCAGCGGGGGCCGGTGGTTGGCGACCTCCGCGGCCTCGGCGACCGGCATGGGCGGCTTGGGCGCCTTGTCCTTCGACCTGACCGCCTCGACGATCTTCCCCGGGCTCTTCGAGCCCAGGGCCTCGCCGAGCTTGAACGTACGCTTGGCCTGCGTCGCCTCCAGCTTCCAGCCCGCGTACGCGGCCTTCGCCTCGGCGATCTCCAGCCGCCGCCGCAGTTCCTTGACCTCGGCCTCGTACCGCTCGACGAGCTTGCGCTCCTCGGGCAGCCAGTTGACGGGACCCAGTCGCTGGAATGCGGGGGGCTCGGGATTTTCGGCCATGGTGATACGCCTATCGCTCAGCGGAGGTATGTCATAGTACGGCGGATTCAGCCGCTATTCGGGGCGTTTGGCCTGGGAAGCAGGCGCCAGGTTGTCGCCCTTCAGCCACGCCGCGATCACCGTCGCGATGCGCGGCCCGGCCTTGCCGTCCCACATCACCGGCAGCTCGCCGGCCGGCGTCGCGGCGCCGTCGGCGAGGGCCTTCTCCGCGGCGGCGGGCAGCAGCGCCGGCGTGACCAGGCGGTTCGTGCCGTGCGTGATCGTGATCGGCCGCTCGGTGTTGGGCCGCAGCGTCAGGCAGGGGACGCCCAGCATCGTCGTCTCCTCCTGCACGCCGCCCGAGTCGGTGATGACCAGGGCCGCGCCCCGGACGAGTGAGAGGAAGTCCACATAGCCCAGCGGTTCGATCACCTTGATCGTCTCGCCGTCGACCAGGCCCGCCTCGGCCAGCCGCGCCTTGCCGCGCGGATGCACCGGCACCACGACCGGGGTCCGCCGCGACACCTCCAGCACGGCCTCGACCAGTTCCCTCGCGGCCTCGGCGGTGTCCACGTTGGCCGGGCGGTGCAGGGTCGCCACGGCGTACCGGGAGGGCAGGCCCAGCCGCGCCACCACCGGCGCCGGGTCCAGCGCCGGGAGCGCGGCGAACAGGCTGTCGATCATCGGGTTGCCCACCAGGTGCACCTTCGCCGGCGGCACGCCCTCCGACGCCAGGTACGCAAGGGCCTCGGGCGAGGTGACGAACAGCAGGTCGGCCAGCGCGTCGGTGACGACCCGGTTGACCTCCTCGGGCATCCCGCGGTCGAACGAGCGCAGCCCGGCCTCGACGTGCGCCGTACGGATGCCGAGCTTGGCGGCGACCAGGATCGCGGCCAGCGTCGAGTTCACGTCGCCGTAGACCACGACCAGGTCGGGCTCCTGGGCGAGGAAGACGTCCTCCAGGCCCACGAGCAGGGCCGCGGTCTGCCTGGCGTGCGTGCCGGAGCCCACCGCCAGGTTGGCCACCGGCTCGGGCAGCCCGAGGTCGGCGAAGAAGACGTCCGACATCAGCGCGTCGTAGTGCTGACCGGTGTGGATGATGCCCTGCCGCACGCCGAGTTCACCGAGTGCACGCACCACCGGAGCCGCTTTCACGAAATTGGGACGAGCACCCAAAACGTGCAGGACCAGGGGGTTCTCCCTCATTGACCTCGCCTTTCGGAGCGGAAGGGAAAAAACGCTGCCTATGGTACGGTCCCAGCGTGGCATCCGACGCCAGTCGTCAAGACTCCTCCAAGGTTTCCGCGAAGTCCGCCCGGGCCGGCGTCGGGGGACTTCTCAAAGGCTTCGTCCAGCACCCCGTCATCGTTTCCCGCGTCGTCGTGACGAAGGTCAAGTCCGACCCCGTCCGCGTGGCGCAGGCAGCCGCCGACGCGCTCCCGCCCAAGCTCCGCCCGTTCGTCGGCAGTGTGGCCTGGCCCGCCGCCCGTGGCGCCCGGCGCATGGTCCGCAAGCTCGGCATGCGCATGATCAAGGCGCCGTGGAACGAGGCGAAGGAACACTGGGACGCCGGCCGGGTCTCGCAGGCCGCCGACGTGCTCGAAGCCCACACGAAGTACCCCTTCGTCAAGCGCAGGGCCGCCTACTACCGCGGCGAGCTGGCCGCCATCAGCCCCGACCCGATCCCGCCCGCGCCGAAGATCGCCATCGGCGAGCGCGTCGCGGGCCGCGTGCTGCACCTGGTGACCAACGCGCTGCCGTACACGCAGGCCGGTTACACCGTGCGCACGCATCGGATCGTCTCCTCCCAGAAGGCGGCCGGGCTCGACCCGCACGTGGTGACGAGCTGGGGCTGGCCGATGCTCCAGGGCCACGCCGACGCGCCTCCGCACGAGGAGATCGACGGCATCCCGTACTACCGCCTGCTGCCCGACGGGCACGGCGAGGTGCCGTTCGAGATGCGCGGCCGCATGGTCAAGGGCGCCGAGGGCGTCACCAGGCTGGCCGAGAAGCTGCGGCCGCAGGTCCTGCACGCCGCCACCGACCACCGCAACGGCTCGGTCGCCCACGCCGTCCGCGACAGGACGGGCACCCCCTTCGTCTACGAGGTACGCGGCTTCCTGGAGGAGACGTGGGCCTCCCGCGACCCGATCCGGGTCGGCAGCCAGCGGCACGTGCTCCAGCGTGAGCGCGAGGCGTTCCTCATGCGCGAGGCCGACGCCGTGGTCACGCTGGCCGAGACGATGGCCACGGAGATCGTCGAGCGGGGCGTGCCCAGGGAACGCATCCACCTGGCCCCCAACGCCGTGGACGACACCCTGCTGTCGGCCCAATACGACGGCGCCTCGTTCCGCAGCACGTACGACATCGCCCCCGGCGAGATCGTGGTCGGATCCGTGTCCAGCATCGTGGCGTACGAGGGTTTCGCGACCCTGCTGCGCGCGGCGGCGCTGCTGCGCGACGACGGCACGCCGGTCCGGGTGCTCATCGTGGGCGACGGCGCCGAGCGGGAGAATCTGCTCGCGCTGGTCGAGGAGCTGGGCCTGCGCGACGCCGTGCTGCCCGGACGGGTCGGCCCCGACGAGGCGCTCCAGGCCCAGGACGCGATCGACATCTTCGCCTGCCCGCGCGAGGACCTCCGGGTCTGCCGGCTCGTCACGCCTTTGAAGCCCGTCGAGGCGATGGCGCTCGGCAAGCCGGTCGTGCTCAGCGACCTGCCCGCGCTGTCCGAGCTCGTCGGCTCCGACGGGGCCGGTCTGCTGGTGCCGCCCGGCGACCCGGCCGACCTGGCCAAGGCGATCGCCGGACTGCGCGAGGACCCGGCCAGGAGGGCGGAGATGGGTGAGGCCGGACGTGCGGAAGTGGCGGCGAAGCGGACCTGGAGCCGTGTTGCCGAGACTTATCAAGCCCTATACCGATCGCTTGCCGAATGATGACCTCCGGATTGGCTGTCTGTTGCGACCGGTTCGGTCGCATTAGGCGTGAGCTAGGTGGACTTGAGATAACCTTTGCGACCATGAAGTGTTGTTTCCGGCTCTCGAAGGCACTGCTGTGACAGAAATCGACTTGGCTGTCATCGGCCTCGGCTACGTCGGCATGCCGCTCGCGAAGGAAGCGGTGGCCGCCGGGCTGCGGGTCGTCGGCGTGGACGTCGACCCCCGGAAGGTCGACGCGCTCAACGCCGGGCAGTCCTACATCGATGACCTGACCGACGCTGACCTCGATCACATGCTGGCGAACGGATTCAGCGCGACGCTGGACGAGTCCGTGCTGGCCAGAAGCAACACGATCGTCATCTGCGTTCCCACCCCGCTGGACGAGGACCACCGTCCCGACCTGTCCGCGGTCGAGGGCGCGACCCAGACCGTCGCCCGCAACCTCAGCAAGGGCACGCTCGTCGTCCTTGAGTCGACCACCTGGCCCGGCACCACCGACGAGGTGGCCCGCCCGCTGCTGGAGCAGTCGGGCCTGACGGCCGGCGTGGACTTCCACCTGGCCTTCTCGCCCGAGCGCATCGACCCGGGCAACCCGAAGTTCGGGCTCAAGAACACCCCCAAGGTCGTGGGCGGCTACACGCCGGTCTGCCGCGACCGGGCGACGGTGTTCTACAAGCAGTTCATCGAGCAGGTGGTGCCGGTCAGCGGCACCCGCGAGGCCGAGATGGCCAAGCTGCTGGAGAACACCTACCGGCACGTCAACATCGCCCTCGTCAACGAGATGGCGATCTTCTGCGACGAGCTCGGCATCAACCTGTGGGAGTCGATCGAGGCCGCGGCCACCAAGCCGTTCGGCTTCCAGAAGTTCCTGCCGGGGCCGGGTGTCGGCGGTCACTGCATCCCCGTGGACCCCTCGTACCTGTCGTACACCGTGCGCAAGCTCGGTTACCCGTTCAGGTTCGTGGAGCTGGCCCAGGAGATCAACGAACGCATGCCGTCCTACGTGGTGGCCCGCGTCCAGCGACTGCTGAACAGACATAAGAAGGCTGTAAACGGCGCAAGAGTGGTTATGCTCGGCGTCACGTACAAACCGGATATCGCTGACGAGCGGGAGACTCCGGCTCTACCTGTGGCGCGTGCGCTGCTGGAGCTGGGGGCCGAACTCTCGTTCGCCGATCCGTACGTCAAGGAATGGTCGGTCGACGGCACTCCGGTGCCGCGCGAAGAGGATCTGGCCACGGCCGTGGTCAACGCGGACGTCACGCTGCTGCTGCAGCAGCACGCCGCGTTCGACTTGGCCATGGTCGAGGCTAAGGCCAGGCTCGTGCTGGACACCCGCGGTGTGCTCACCGAGGGTGAACGCGTCGAGCGGCTGTAGCGACGGAGGGCTGCGCGCAGTGCACGTGCTCGTCATGACGGTGGTGCATAACCCCGAGGACGCGAGAATTCTGCATAGGCAGATCCGTGCCCTCGTGGATGCCGGTCATGAGGTCACGTATGCCGCCTCTTTCACGGCTCACGGGGTCGTACCGCGTCCATGGGTCACCGGCGTCGATCTGCCCAGGGCCGCCCAGCGGAAACGCATGGCGGCTGTCTGGGCTGCCCGGCGGCTGTTCAAACGTATGCGGAACAAGGTCGACCTGGTCCTGATCCACGACCCGGAGCTGCTGTTCGCGGTCTGGGGCGTGCGCAACCGGCCGCCGGTGGTCTGGGACGTGCACGAGGACACCCCGGCGACGCTCTCGCTCAAGCCGTGGCTGCCTTCGTTGCTGCGCCCGCCGGTACGCTTCTTCGCCCGCATGCTGGAGGGCACCGCCGAGCGGCACATGCACCTGCTGCTGGCCGAGACCGCGTACGCGGGCCGGTTCAAGCACGCCCACCTGATCGTGCCGAACGAGACCTGGGTGCCGGACTCGGTGACGCCGCCGGGCGACGACCGGGTGGTCTACCTCGGATGGTTGTCACGGGCGCGCGGGGTGTTCGAGGCCGTCGAGGTGGCCAAGCTGCTGCAGCCGTACCGGGTGGCGGTGGAGCTGATCGGGTACGCCGACCCGCAGAGCCGTCCCATCCTCAACCAGGCCGTCACCGACGGCCTGCTGGAGTGGCGCGACTTCATGCCCAACGACGAGGCGCTCAAGCGGCTCGACGGGGCGCTGGCCGGGTTGTCGCTGCTGCACGACGAGCCCAACTACCGGCACTCGATGCCCACCAAGATCGTGGAGTACATGGCGCACGGCATCCCCGTCATCACGACGCCGTCGCCGCGCGCGGTCGAGCTGGTGGAGCGGTACGACAGCGGGATCGTGGTGCCCTGGGAGGACCCCAAGGCCGTCGCGCAGGCGGTGCTGACGCTGCGGGACGACGTACGCGAGCGGCGGGCGCAGGGCGCGCGCGGTTACGCGTCGGCCCGTGCGAACCATCACTGGCCGAACTCGGCCAAGCGGTTCGTGACCCAGCTTGAGGCATGGGCCGGGATCACGCGATAGCGGTTTATCTCCGGCAGATCACGAGAGCGGTAGGTTCCTGAACGTGCGATGGCTCTTCCTGCTCGTGGGCGCAGCCGTCCTGGCCATGGTCGCGGTCGCGATCATCCTCTTCCCGTCGTCGTCCGAGCGGCCCGTCGCGTCCTTGTCGAGCAAGCCCAAGCCGTCCAGGACCGCCACCTCGCCGGCGCCGCCGAAGGTCAAAGAGTTCACCGACCCCTGTGGAACGTTCGACACCACCACCAAGAACTTCTACGCCGTCACCGGCTACTGGATCACGCCCAAGTCGAACCCCTGCACCTGGCGCCACCAGCTCCAGGAGATCCACCGCGCGGGCGGCGACACGATCATCAGGATCGGGTACGGCCTGCAGTACCGCGGCGTGTCCGACTCGGGCGAGGTCCTGTCGAAGGACGGGACGCTCGACCCGCTCTACAAGGCGTGCGAAGAGGACGGCCTGAGCTGCCACGACGCCGCCGAGCGGGACCTGAGGAAGGCCAACCCCGGCAACCGGATCGGCCGCACGTACGTCTACAGGACCGACGAGGCGTTCGGCGACGACCTGTTCCGCTGCCCCGGCATGGAACACCGCGTGAAGGTCGGCGACCGGATCTACTACCGGATGGTCGCCCCTCCCGACGGCTCCGACGACGCCACCTGCGACTTCGCGAAGAAGGCCACGTCGTACGACATGATCCTGGTGGCCGGCTCGGCCAAGGACAGCCTGAAGGAACTGCTCGACCTGGCCGACCAGTTCAGCATGCAGGTGTTCCCCGCGCTGCCGCTGGCGCCGCGCGACCCCGAGACGCCGACCAGGGCGAACAGGAAGCACATCGGCACCCTCACCACCCTGACCCGCCGCATCCTCCAGGACTACGGCGTGCGTTTCGCCGACAGGAGGGCGCTGGGCGGCGTCTACCAGCCGTTCGAGGTGCAGATGGGCTCGACGCTGGCCACCAACCCCACCCTTGAGGTCTACGCCGACCAGCACCGGATCGTCGAACAGGAGCTGAGCAAGCCGATCCTGATCAGCCCGTACCTGGACGCGCGCAAGCGGGTCGGCTTCGGCCAGACGCCGGCGCAGGTCGCCGAGGCGTTCAAGGCGCTGGCCCGTACCGGCGTCGGCATCATCGCCCCCCAGGACAGCCGGGGCACCGGCAAGGTCGGCCTGTTCTGGCCGGACGAACGCGAGACCGAGGTGGACGAGCGGCTGCGGTCGGTCGTGGGCGAGGCCGCGTACGGCACGGCCTACCACGGCTCGACCCGCGACTACTACCGGGAGATGGCCAAGGCCCGCGAGGAGATGATCCAGGCCGGTCACCAGGTGGAGTTGTGGGCGAACGTGGAGGCGTTCGAGCCGTCCGGCAAGGAGCCGTGCGCGCCGCAGGGCACCCGGGGCCAGACGGACAAGAAGCGCCTGGACCAGGCCGTGACGATGGCCGGCCGGTACGTCCAGAAGATCGTCTCCTACATGTGGAGCGACTTCATGACCTGCGGCGACCCCTCGCTCCAGGACGAAATCGCCTCCGACTGGCAGCGCCCGATCGCCGTGGACGCCATCAGGCGGGCCCGTGACCCCCAGGACGGCGTCGAGGTGCGCGGCTACAACCTGGACGGCAGCACCGTCCTCGTCGAGTGGTCCGGCGGGACGAAGGAGCTGGTGGTCGCGGCCGTCGGCTGGCTGGACAAGGACCCGCTGGACGAGCACCCGGCCCGGATGTCGACGGCCTGGGTGCCGTTCGACTGGAACCAGGTGCCGCCAGGGGAGTGGGTCAGGATCCGGGTCAAGGGCGAGTCGGGCAAGCAGACGACGACGCCGCTCCACGTACGCGTGTCCGCCTAGGCAGACGGGACTCCGTGTAACGTGCCGTCCATGGTCCCGAGCATCCCGGTCAGCGTCGACCTGGTCGTGCTCACCGTACGCAACCACGCGCTCAGCGCCCTGGTGTGGCGCCGCGACAACCCGCCGTTCCTGCGGCGCTGGTCGCTGCCCGGCGGCTTCATCCAGCTCGACGAGGACCTGCCGGCCGCCGCCCACCGCATCCTGGCCGAACGGGCCGGCCTGCCGGGCGCCCCCGTGCACCTGGAGCAGCTCCAGACGTACGGCTACCCCGACCGCGACCCGCGTCAGCGGGTCCTGAGCGTCGCCTACCTGGGTCTGGCCCCCGACCTGCCGGCCTCGGAGAAGGCCCACATGAGCTGGCAGCCGGTCGAGGCGTTGGCCGTGATGGCCTTCGACCACCGCCGCATCATGTTCGACGGGGTCGAACGCGCGCGGGCCAAGCTGGAGTACACCTCGCTGGGCGCGGCCTTCTGCCCGCCGGAGTTCACGGTGGCGGACCTGCGGCGGGTGTACGAGATCGTCTGGGGCCGCGTCCTCGACCCGCGCAACTTCCACCGGAAGGTCACCAAGGCCGAGGGTTTCCTGGTGGAGACAGGCGCCACGACCACCCGGGACGGCGGCCGCCCCGCCAAGCTCTACCGCCGGGGCCCGGCCGAGCTGCTCCACCCGCCCATGCTCCAGGAATGAGCCCATGGACATCGTCGAGACCTCTCGCCTGAGCCTGCTTCCCCTGCGGGTCGAGCACGCCGAGGAGATGGCCGCCGTTCTGGGCGACCCGCGCCTGCACACGTTCACCGGGGGTGTCCCCCTCACCGCCCCCGAGCTGCGCGCCCGCTACGAACGCCTGGTCGTGGGCCCGCCGAACTGGCACAACTGGGTGCTCAGGCTGCGTGCGGACGGGTGCCTGACCGGCTACGTGCAGGCGACCGTCGAGGAGGACACCGCCGAGATCGCCTGGGTGGTCGGCGTTCGCTGGCAGGGACGCGGCCTGGCCGCCGAGGCCGCCCGCGCCCTGGTCGGCTGGTGCGACGACCGGGGCATCGGCACGGTCGTCGCCCACGTCCACCCGGACCACGCCGCCTCCGGAGCGGTGGCCGCCCACGCCGGCCTGCGTCCCACCACGCACGTCCACGACGGCGAGCTCCGCTGGGAACGAACCCGTCCATAGGGCGGTGGACAGGCCACCTGTGTGATGCTTCACGAGGTCCGGCCTCTTAAGGTGGTCTCATGCCTCGTTTCCGCCACATCCTGGACACCATGCCCCCCTACAAGCCGGGCAAGGCAGTGGTCTCCGCCGACGGCCGGTCGTACAAGCTCTCCTCGAACGAATCCCCCTATGACCCGCTGCCCTCCGTGGTCGAGGCCGTCGCCGAAGGCGCCCGGCAGATCAACCGCTATCCCGACCCGGGCGCGGTCAAGCTGACCGAGGCCATCGCCGAGCGGTACGACGTGCCGTTCGAGCACATCGCACTCGGCGCGGGCTCGGTCACGGTCGCCCAGCAGCTCTTCGAGTCGGTCGGTGAGCCCGGCGTCGAGGTGGTCTACGCGTGGCGGTCGTTCGAGGCGTACCCGCTGCTCGCCGACCTGGCCGGGGTCACCTCGGTACGGGTGCCGCTCGCGGGCGAGGATCACGACCTGGACGCCATGGCGGAGGCGATCAACGACCGGACCCGCATGGTCTTCGTCTGCAACCCCAACAACCCCACCGGCACCTCGATCCGCCGCGACGCGCTCGTGCCCTTCCTCGACCGGGTGCCGGAGAACGTGCTGGTGGTGCTGGACGAGGCCTACCGCGAGTACGTCCGCGACGAGGACGTCCCCGACGGCCTGACGCTCTACCGCGACCGGCCGAACGTCTGCGTCCTGCGTACGTTCTCCAAGGCGTACGGGCTGGCGGGCCTGCGGGTCGGCTACCTGATCGGCCAGGAGCCGGTGGCGGCGGCCATCCGCAAGACGATCATCCCGTTCGCCGTCAACCACCTCGCGCAGATCGCCGCCGTCGCCTCCCTCAAGGCCGAGGACGAGCTGCTGGAGCGGGTCGAGCCGGTGGTCAAGGAGCGCAGCCGGGTGCGCGAGGCGCTGATCGAGCAGGGTTGGACGGTCCCGCCGACCGAGGCGAACTTCGTCTGGCTGCGGCTCGGCGAGCGCACCCTCGACTTCGCCGCCGCCTGCGCCGTGGAGGGCGTGGCCGTACGGCCGTTCGCGGGTGAGGGGGCCCGGGTCTCCATCGGCGACCCCGAGGCCAACGACGCCTTCCTCGCCGCGGCCAAGGAGTTCCGCGGCTAGGCGGTGACCTCTTCGCCCAGGGCGGCCGGTCTGGTCCTGGCGCGTCGCTCGGTGGAGACCACCAGGGCGACGCCCACCAGGATCACCGCGCCGCCGGCGATGATCTGCGGGGTCACGTGCTCGTTCACGACCAGCACGCCGAGGAGCACGGCGACGACCGGGTTGACGTAGGCGTACGTGGAGACCAGCGAGATCGGCGCGTTCCCCAGCAGCCAGGTGTAGGCGGTGAAGCCCACCAGCGAGCCGATCAGCACCAGATACGCCAGCGCCGCCCAGGAACGTCCGGAGATCGCCGTCAGGTCGAGCCGTTCGCCGAGGGACACGCCGGTCACGGCCAGGCCCGCGCCGCCGACCAGCATCTCGATCGTGCTGGCCGCGAACGGGTTGGCGGGCATCGGGATGCGCGCCGACAGGAACGAGCCGACCGACCACGAGAACGAGGCCACCAGGATCACCACGATCCCGCTGGTGTCGACCGACTGGCCGCCGGTCAGCGACAACGCCGCCACCCCGGCGAACCCGACGAGCACGCCCGCCGTCGTCAGCACGGCCGGCCGGTCCCTGACCACGAGCCTGAACACGACCAGCCAGAGCGGCACCGAGGCCACGAGCAGCGCGGCCAGGCCGCTGGAGATGTGCTGCTCGGCGACGGCGACCAGGCCGTTTCCGCTGGTCAGCAGCAGCAGGCCGACGAGCGCCGCGCCGCCGAACTGCCGCCACGACATCCGGAACGGCTCCAGGCCCTTCCTGATCACCAGGAACCCGCCGAGGAGCAGCGCGGCCGTCACGAACCGCAGCGCGCCGCTGAGCATCGGGGGCATGGTCTCGATGGCGATCCTGATGCCGAGGTAGGTCGAGCCCCACACCACGTACACGATCGCCAGGGCGCTCCAGACCAGGACGGGAGCGCGGCTGTCAGTGGTGTTTGCACTCATGGGTCATGACCCTACCGGGGGAGTCCGACATAACGCCTGCGGGTATCGGACTCCGGACTTGGCGGGATATTAGCGGTCAGCGGCTTTTGCGCCACTGTCGTGGCGGCCGGGCCGCTGGGACGATCGTGGCTGTCCGGAAAAGAAGGGATAAAGCCGCAAATGTCCACCAGCGCCAGCCCCGCCGCCAGCCCTGCCGTCACCCCTGCCCTCGCTGCTGTCACCGCTGTGCCCGCGGCGGCGAGTGCCGTCGCGGTCGCGCACTTCGCCGGGCGGCTCGCGTTCGAGACCGACGTCTCCGACGTGGCCGCCGACCTGGCCGCCGGCTCGCCGGGCGTCGTGGTCGTCGACTCCCGCAGCCGGGAGAGCTGGGACCAGGGCCACATCCAGGGCGCCGTCCACCTGCCCACCGCCGAGATCCCCGCGCGGGCGACCGCCCTCGTCCCGGAGGGCGTCACCGTCGTCACCTACTGCTGGGGCCCCGGCTGCAACGGCGCCACGCGCGCCGCCCTGGAGTTCGCCAAGCTCGGTTACCCGGTCAAGGAGATGCTCGGCGGCTTCGAATATTGGGCCAGGGAGGGTTTCCCGGTCGAGACCGCCTCCGGCATCACCCGCCACCCGGTCGACGCGCTGACCGCTCCGGTGTCCGGAATCGCATGTGCGTGCTGAGAGCGTCCCTAGATCGAGCGAAGTGACCGGCTATATCAGGACTTGTCCGCTGCCCCATTGGTGCCGCCACGTGGCCCACAGCCCCTCGCAGAGCCCTTCCCGTACGCGTGGCCCGGCTGAGAAGTCGGAAAGGGCGGAAAGTTTGGCGCCCCCGTCCGAATCCCGTCGATCGGGGGCGTGGGTGAACATACCCGTATCTACTCGGGTCAACCAATAAGTTCCCAAGAGTCAAGGGGATTGTCCGTAACCTTTGACTTCCCAGGTCAAGTACCGGGCACCCGTCGCCCCTGGAATGGGACGACGGGCCCCGTACGGTCATCGTGGCCCGAGCTTCTCCACGATGAGCCGGTAGAGCTGACGCGGGCGCCCCGGCTGCGGGGTGCGGTTCGGCGGGAGCGGCCACGCGAGTCCCTCGTCAACCAACGTGCGCAGCAACCGCCGAGCCGTGCGTGGCGTCACCCCGAGCATCTTGCCCGCGCCCTCGGCGTCGACCACCGTGTCGCCGCCTTCGAGCTTGGCCGCCAGCCTGGCCAGTACCTCCACGCCCTTGGGTTTGAGCGCGGTCGACCCGGTAGGTGGCATCCGGGGGGCCGGGATGAGGGCCCGGCCCTCGCGGTCCACCGCGAACCCTTGTGCCTGTTTGCCCGCCTGCGTACGGGCCAACGCGGCCCGTGCGTGCGACTCCGCGTCGTGCGTCGTACGCCCCATCCCGACGCCCACCTCGACCGCCAGCCCCAGCTCGTCCCGGATCCTCGCCGCGAAGGGCAACACCCTGAACCCGTCGGTGGCCGCGGCGATCGAGCCCCTGGTCGCGGTGACCAGGTAGCTGTGATCGTCGATCGGCCAGACGGTCGCGTTGATCCGGTTCGCCTCCTGGACCAGCAGCCGGTGCAGCGACAGCCGCAACTCGTCGCGCCAGTAGCGTGGTGCCGCGCGCCGCACGGGTTCGCGCAGCGTCGGCACCTCCACCAGCACAACAGTGAGCTGCGACTCCTCCAGCCGGTGATGCGCCCCGAGCAGCGCCGCGGTGTGCAGCGCCGTCCGGACCGCCGCGGAGGTCGGCCTGATCCTGATGACCGGGACGCCCGCGGCATGCAGGCGTTCGGCCACCGCGGGCAGGCACGTCAGTGCTCCCGAGGTGGCGCCCTGTCGGGCCAGCCGTTCGTGGTAGGCCGCGATCGTGCCCGTGGCTCCGGGCTCGTCGCGGCTGTGCACGTCCGTGGCCGGTATGCCGAGGTCTGTGTACGCCTCCTCGACATCCGCCCTGCTGACCACGTCCACGCTGACCCGTTGCGGGTCCATCCGAGTGTCCAGTGCGGCCTTGGCCAACGCCGCCACCAATGCAGCTCCACCGAGTTGCACGTAGGTCGCGGGCATCGTCAGCACACCGGATCGCCTGGCCAGGTCATAAGGGACCGGGCTGGCGAACAGGCATGCGTCGACACCGGGACCGAGCCGCGTCACCTTGTCGGGCGCCTCCTGCTCATCGCGGTAAGCGGCCGCGACCAGGCGACACGGCAGCGGAGCCGCGGCGTGACCCATCAGCATGACTCGCTCGACCAAGTCGTGTGGTCCGACCACGCCGATGGTGAGGTCCGGTGTCATAGCGCCCGGGCGTGACACTCGGGGAGTTTCTTCGGCCCTCTCGACCAATGTTCGTCCCATCCTGCCGTCCGTTGCAGTGCTCTCTTTTGGAACGATCGCTCGCGGGGGCCGTAATGTCACGCCCGACTTTTCCGGAAAGTCGTTCTGGTTGACCGCCCGACAAGATGTCTCAGCAGCTCAACGAGGTTTTTCTCGCGTTTTTTAGCGCTCGGAAATCTCTCGTGTAATGTCCGCGCCGAGCGCGCGCATTCGTGCCGCGAGATGTGCGTGGCCGCGATCGATGAGGTATCCCGACTCGATCACGGTCTCTCCTTCGGCGGCCAGACCGGCGAGTACGAGTGCGATACCGGAGCGCAGATCGTGGGCCGTCACCCGGGCGCCCGTCAGCGGCGTGCGGCCGTGTACGACGGCCCGATTGCCGTCGACCTCGACGTTGGCGCCCATCTTGTTGAGCTCGCCGGCCAGGGCGAAACGGCCGTCGAAGATGCGCTCGTGGATGTAGCTGGTGCCGTCGGCCAGGGCGGCCACGGTCATCATCGGCGACTGCAGGTCGGTCGCGAACCCGGGATAGGTGTCGGTGATGATGTTGATGGGCCGCAGCGGGCGGTCGCAGCGTACGTGCAGCACCGCGCCCTGCCGGGCGAAGTCGACGCCCATCTGCTCCAGCTTGTAGCGGACGACGCCCAGGTCGAGGCCGGTGCCCACGAGGCTCAGCTCGCCCCCGGTGATCGCCGCGGCCATCGCGAACACGCCCGCGTCGAGCCGGTCGGGCATCACGGTGTGCTCGACGGCGTGCAGCTCGTCCACGCCCTCGACGGTGATGAACCCGGTGCCGCCGCCGCTGATGCGCGCGCCCATCTTGGTGAGCATGTCGATGACGTCGAGCACCTCGGGCTCAAGGGCGGCGTTCTCGATCACCGTGGTGCCCTTGGCCAGGGCGGCGGCCATGATCAGGTTCTCGGTGCCGGTGTGGGAGGGCGTGTCGAGGTAGAGCGTGGCGCCGGTCAGGCCGCTGGCCTTGACGTGGATGACGGTCTCGCCCTCGTCGACGACCGCGCCGAGCCGCTTGTAGCCCAGGTAGTGGAAGTCGAGGTTGCGGCTGCCGAGGTTGCAGCCGCCGACGCCTTCCACGATCGCCTCGCCCAGCCGGTGGAGCAGCGCCGGGGTGAACAACACCGAGCCGCGGAACCGGCGTGCGATCTCGGCGGGCAGCACGGGGCTGCTCAGCCGGGAGGCGTCGATGACCAGCGTGCGCTCGGACTCGTGCAGCTCCACGTACGCGCCGATGGTCTCGGCCAGTTCGACCGCGCGCCGGACGTCCTCGATGATCGGTACGTTCCGCAGGACCGTACGACCCCTGGCG
Source organism: Nonomuraea sp. WAC 01424 (assembly GCF_003947315.1). NCBI lineage: Bacteria > Bacillati > Actinomycetota > Actinomycetes > Streptosporangiales > Streptosporangiaceae > Nonomuraea > Nonomuraea sp. WAC 01424. The sequence goes on along the minus strand of NZ_QHHZ01000017.1, from coordinate 262,517 downwards.
GCCAGCAGAGCCGCGCCGATCATGGGAAGCACGGCGTTCTTCGCGCCCTGGATGAACGCGGTTCCACGCAGTGCGTTGCCACCGCGCACGCGGTAACGGACCATTTCGTGCGGCTCCTTGAATCAACGGTGAGGCTCGATCGGGCCAACAGTAGTCGCTAACACCACATGGCCCAGCCGAATCATCCGCTAAAGGAAGCCCCCGTGACGCGCTCATACGCTTCTAGGTATCGCTGTCTGGTGCGCTCGACCACGTGGTCGGGAAGTCGAGGTGGGGGGTTTCCGGAGGATTTGTCCCATCCAGATTCGGGCGAGAGTAGCCAATCACGTACATATTGCTTGTCAAAAGAGGGTTGTGCCCGGCCCGGTTTCCACTCATCGGCCGGCCAGAATCTGGACGAGTCCGGCGTCAGCACCTCGTCGCCCAGCGTCAGGACACCCTCGGAGTCCCAGCCCAGCTCGATCTTGGTGTCGGCCAGGATGATGCCGCGCTCGCGGGCGATCTCGGCGCCGCGCGTGTAGACCTCCAGCGTGATGCGCCGCAGCTCCTCGGCCGTCTCCGCGCCGACCTCAGCGACCACCCGCTCGAAGGGGATCGGCTCGTCGTGCTCGCCCAGGGGGGCCTTCGTGGAGGGGGTGAAGATCGGCTCCGGCAACCGCGAGCCGTCCTCCAGCCCTTCGGGCAGCGGCACCCCGGAGACCGCGCCGGTCGCGCGGTATTCGGACAGGCCGCCGCCCGCGAGGTAGCCCCGGGCCACGCACTCCACCTGGACCATGCGCAGCGGCTTGCACAACACGCTGCGCGCGTCGTCGCCCCTGGCCAGGATGTGGTTGGGCACGACGTCCTTGAGCTGGTCGAACCACCACAGGGACATCTGCGTGAGGATGGCCCCCTTGTCGGGGATGTCGGGCTCCAGCACGTAGTCGAAGGCGGAGAGCCGGTCGGAGGCGACCATCAGCAGCCGGCCGTCGCCGGTCTCGTAGAGGTCGCGGACCTTGCCGGAGTGCAGGTGTCTCATCGGGCGATGTCCGTCCTGTGGTGCGAGCCGCGCAGCTCGACGCGGCCGACGAGGTCGTAGGCGTTGCGGCGGGCGATCTCCTGGTCGGGGCCGTTGCCGACGACGGTCAGCACGCGGCCGCCGTTGGAGACGACCTCGCCGCCGGGGCCGCGCCGGGTGCCGGCGTGGATCACGTACGCGTGCTCGGTCTCGGCCAGGCCCGTGATCACGTCGCCCTTCACCGGCGCGTCGGGGTAGTTCTCCGCGGCGATCACCACGGTCACCGCCGAGCCGTCCTTGAACACCGGGTCGAGGCCGAGCTCGCCGGTCGCGCACGCCATCAGCAGCCCGCCGAGCGGCGTCTCCAGCCGGTCGAGCAGCACCTGCGTCTCGGGGTCGCCGAAGCGCGCGTTGAACTCGACCACCTTCGGCCCCTTCTGGGTCAGGGCCAGCCCCACGTAGAGCACCCCCTGGTACGGCAGCCCGCGCCGGGCCAGCTCCCCGATCGTCGGGTGCACGACCTCGCGCATGACCTGCTCGGTGAGCCCCTCGGGAGCCCAGGGGAGCGGCGTGTACGCCCCCATGCCGCCGGTGTTGGGCCCCTCGTCGCCGTCGTAGGCCCGCTTGAAGTCCTGGGCGAGCTGCAACGGGACCGCCGTGCTGCCGTCGCAGAGCGCGAACAGCGAGACCTCGGGCCCGTCGAGGTACTCCTCGATCACCACCCGCTCGCAGGCCCGCGCGTGCTCCAGCGCCTGGTCGCGGTCGCGGGTGACGACCACGCCCTTGCCCGCCGCCAGCCCGTCGTCCTTGACGACGTAGGGGGCGCCGAACTCGTCGAGCGCCGCCGCGGCCTCCGCCTCGGTCTCGCACGTATGCGCCCGGGCGGTCGGTACGTCGGCGGCCTTCATGATCTCCTTGGCGAACGCCTTGGAGCCTTCGAGCATGGCCGCCTCGCGGGTCGGCCCGAAGCAGGCGATGCCGGCCTCGCGTACGGCGTCGGCCACGCCCGCGACGAGCGGCGCCTCCGGCCCGACCACGACGAGGTCGGCCCCCAGCCGCCCGGCCAGCGCGGCCACCTGGGCGGGATCGACGGGATCGACGGGATGGACGGTCGCGACGTCCTCGATGCCCGCATTGCCGGGGGCACAGTGGAGCTCGCTGACCTGGGGATCGAGTTTGAGCGAACGGCACAGGGCGTGTTCACGCCCGCCGGAACCGATGACTAGAACGCGCACGTGCCCCATTGTCGCAGGCCCCCCGCCCTGGCCCGGCGCGGGTCTCCGGCACATCCATGCCGGAACGGGCCCGCATCTTTGTGTGGTTCTACCTGATCCGAGGGCCCTCCGGCGGGTATCGTCGTTTGGGTTCACCCGCCTGTGGTAGGTTAAGGCGGCTTTGCGGCGTCTCTTGTGATTGGAGGTGGTCCGGGATGAATCCTGGTGATCCCAGCAGTACGTGCTCTTCCACGTACGCCCCAGCAACCCCCGACCACTCCAATCCGGCAGCCTGATCGTGCCTCCACGCATTTGTGTCGATTGAGGTGACTTTTCATCGCGCGTGGAGCGTGCCAGGTCGGGCGGAAAGGGACTGCCATGCGCTCGTCCACGCTTTTCCGTCGTATCAACCGTCACCCTGTTCAGCCGCGCGCCGCGCACTCGCTCACCAAGCCGGTGCGTGAGGTCTGCGTGCCCCCTGTCGACTCCATCGTCGAGTACGGCGCCTACATCCAGGGCAAGAAGGTCTGCGCCCCGGGCATCGTCGAGTCCCTCGAACTCGTACGTGAGCACAACAAGAACTCCGACGGCGTGAACGCGTTCGTCTGGGTCGGGCTGCACGAGCCCGAGGCGCCCGAGGTGGAGTGGCTGTCCGAGGTCTTCGGCCTGCACCCCCTGGCCGTCGAGGACGCGGTCAAGGCCCACCAGCGTCCCAAGGTGGAGCGCTACGGCGAGTCCCTGTTCATGGTGCTGAAGACGGTCGCCTACCTCGACCACGACGAGCTGACCGCCAACAGCGAGATCATCGCGACCGGCGAGATCATGGTGTTCCTCGGCGTCGACTTCGTGGTGACCGTGCGCCACGGCGAGCACTGCCCGCTCACCCTGGTCCGCGAGCGCCTTGAGGACAAGCCCAAGCTGATGAACCGCGGCCCGGCCGGCGTGCTGCACGCCATCGCCGACCACGTCGTCGACCAGTACCTCCAGGTGGCCGACCTGATGCAGCTCGAACTCGAAGAGGTCGAGGCGACCGTCTTCGCCGACGTCAGCTCCCGCGACATCAACCGGATCTACCAGCTCAAGCGGGAGATGCTCGAGATGAAGCGGGCGGTCACGCCGCTGCAGTCACCGCTGTCGGCGCTGCCGCAGCGCCGCGTCATCCCCTCGGAGATGCGCGAGTACTTCCGCGACGTCGGCGACCACCTGTCCCGCGTCTGCGAGCAGGTCGAGGCCTCCAACGAACTGTGCAGCTCGATCCTGCAGGCCGCGCTGGCCCGCTCGAACGCGCTGGCCAACGAGGACATGCGCAAGATCTCCTCGTGGGTAGCCATCCTGGCCGTCCCGACGATGATCGCCGGAATCTACGGCATGAACTTCGACTTCATGCCCGAGACCAAGCAGGTCTGGGGTTACCCCGCGGTGCTGGCCGTCATGATCACGGCCTGTGTGCTGCTGCACCGCGGCTTCCGCCGTAACGGCTGGCTCTGAACCGCGCTCAGACGCTCACGGGCCTGAGCGGCCGGACGCCCTCCGGCAGCTCGTGGCCGCGTTCGCGCCACAACTCCCGCATGCGGTCGGGGTAGTCGGTCACGATCCCGGCCACGCCGAGGTCGAGCATCCGCCCGGCCAGGGCCTGGTCGTTGACCGTCCACACCGCCACGTCGAGGTCCGCCGCGGCGGCCTGGGACATCAGCTTCTCGTCGACCATCACGTGCTCGGGCGAGAGCGTGGTGGCTCCGGCCTCGCGGGCCGCGGCGGGGATGTCGTCGCCCAGCCCGCCCTCGTGCCAGTGGAGGGTGTCGAGCTCGATCAGCGCGAACCGCCGGGCCGCCGGCGCGAGCCGGGCCGCGTGCGTGATGACGCGCCAGTCGAAGCTGAGCACGGCGGCGTTGGTGAGCCTGCCGTGGCGGTCGAGCTCCTCGACGACCAGCTCGGTGAACATCTCGGGGTCGGCGGTCAGCTCCGGCCTGGTCGGGTCGGACTTCAGCTCGACGTGCAGCCGTACGTTCTCGGCCTCGTAGGCGTTGACCAGCCCGAGCACCGCGCCGAGCGTCGGCATCCGGGTCTCCGGCATGGCGACCTGGGTGAGCGCGAACGGGTCGTCGAGGTGACGCGGCAGGCGCACGCCCACGTCGAGGGTGCGCAACTGGGCGAGGCTGAGCACGTTGATCGGCTTGCCGACGTACGGGAAGAGCGGATCGCCCTGGCGCAGCGGCCGGCGGTCGGCACTGGTGACGGCCGAGACCGTGAGGTCGTGCGTGAGCACGAGGCGGCGATCGGCGGTGAGGGCGACGTCGAACTCGAGCGCGTGGACGCCGAGCTCCATCGTGCGGCTCAGCCCTGGCAGGGTGTTCTCCGGCCACAGGCCCCGCGCTCCCCGGTGACCATGAATCTCAACGCGCACACGGGGGACACTACCTGGCGGAAGGCCCGCTGAGGCAGTGCCACGCCGTGTCCTTTTTATCCTGCTACGCCCTGGTCGAAGGTCGATGGTCGCCGGGGGGCTCTCCGACCGCTTTATTGCTGATAAATGCAACTACCTTGCAATAAGCTGGAACTCATGACGGAGGTTCGCAAACTAGCCCATACGGCAACAGTCCGGGCATGGGCGGACGGCTGGGCGATCTCCCGCAACGCCCCTCGGCCCGTACCCGAACCGTGGGGCCTCAGAGTGGACGTCGGCCTCCCCGGCCACGTGACGCGGCACATCGTCCCCGCCCCCACCCCGGAGCTCGTGGCCGGTCTGACCGGCGCCCTCACCGCCCCCGGCACCTGGCTCAAGCTCTGCGCCGCCGCCGAGGAGGTCGCACCCGTACTGTCCCCGAGCTGGACCGTGCAGGAGCAGGAGTTCATGATGACCACCGCCACCCTGCCCCGCATCACGCCGAAGGCCCCTTCCGGCTACACCCTGGCGATCACCACAAGGGCCGGCGTCACCGTGGCCCGGCTGCTCACGGACTCGGGCGAGGTGGCCGCCCGCGGCCAGTTCGCCCTCGCGGGCGGCGCCGCCGTGGTCGACCAGGTGGAGACGGCCGCCGGGCACCGCAGGCGCGGCCTCGGCACGGTCGTCATGACCGCGATCGCCGCCCCGGCCGTCTCCCGGGGGGCCCGGAGCGGCGTCCTGGTCGCCACCGCCGAAGGCCAGGCCCTTTACGAAACCCTCGGCTGGACCTTGCACACCCCGATGACGGCCGCCGTTCTCGCCGCGGCGGACAACTGAAGCCCCCACCAGACCTGCGTCGTCGCACGACGAGGGGCCCGGCGCGTGTCGCGCCGGGCCCCTCGTCCGCTTGACGTGCCGGTCAGACCAGCGAGCGAACCACCACGGTCTGGTCACGCCCCGGGCCGACGCCGATCGCCGAGATGGGCGCCCCGCTCATCTCCTCCAGCGCCCGCACGTACGACTGCGCGTTGGGCGGCAGGTCGTCGAACGACTTGGCGTTGGAGATGTCCTCCTTCCAGCCCGGCAGCTCCTCGTAGACCGGGACCGCGTGGTGGAAGTCGGTCTGGGTCATCGGGATCTCGTCGTGCCGCACCCCGTCGACCTCGTACGCCACGCACACCGGGATGCTCTCCAGCCCCGACAGGATGTCGAGCTTGGTGAGGAAGTAGTCGGTGATCCCGTTGATCCGGGTCGCGTAGCGGGCGATCACCGCGTCGAACCAGCCGCAACGCCGGTCGCGGCCGGTGGTGACGCCGTACTCGCCGCCGGTCCGGCGCAGCCACTCGCCCGTCTCGTCGGTCAGCTCCGTCGGGAACGGCCCCGAGCCCACACGGGTCGTGTACGCCTTCAGAATCCCGATGATCTTCGTGAGCCGGTTCGGCGGGATGCCCGCCCCGGCGCACGCGCCGCCCGACGTCGGCGACGAGGAGGTGACGAACGGGTACGTGCCGTGGTCGATGTCCAGCAGCGTGCCCTGACCGCCCTCCAGCAGGACGAACTTGCCCTCGTCCAGCGCCTTGGACAACACGAGCGAGGTGTCGGCGATGTGCGGCTTGAGCCGTTCGGCGTAGGCCAGGTACTCCTCCAGCACGGCGGCCGGATCGATGCCGCGCCGGTTGTAGACCTTGGTCAGCACCTGGTTCTTCTCGGTCAGGGCGACCTCGATCTTCTTGGCCAGGATGCCCGGGTCGAGCAGGTCCTGGACGCGTACGCCCATCCGGGCGATCTTGTCGCCGTACGCCGGGCCGATCCCGCGCCCGGTGGTGCCGATCTTGGCCTTGCCCAGATAGCGCTCGGTGACCTTGTCCAGCGCCTTGTGGTGAGGCATGATCAGGTGCGCGTTCGACGAGATCAGCAGGCGCTCGGCGGAGATCCCCCGCTTGGCCAGCCCGTCGATCTCGCTCAGCAGCACCCCCGGGTCGATCACCACGCCGTTGCCGATCACCGGTACGACCTCCGGCGACAGGATCCCCGTAGGCAAGAGATGCAGCGCGTATTTCTGGTCACCGATGACGACGGTGTGTCCCGCGTTGTTGCCACCCTGATAACGGACGACGTAGTCGACGTCGCCACCGAGCAGGTCGGTGGCCTTGCCCTTGCCCTCATCGCCCCACTGGGCCCCAACGAGAACGGCAGCCGGCATTGTTCAGTCTCCCGAGCACAAAACGAAAACCCCTGGCGCAAGTGCGACAGGGGCTCTTGCGTAGAGAGACTACCCGAGTCTGCCCATTCGTCCCAAGACGCGTGGCCCGAATGAGCTGCTAACCCTTGGCCAGCGCCTCGTATCCGGCCTCGGTGCTGTCCTTGAGGAACTGCAGACAGCGCTCGGCTTCGTCCTTCTCACCGATGGACTGCGCCGCCCTGGACAGGGCGTACAGGCAGCGCAGGAAGCCGCGGTTGGGCTCGTGCTCCCACGGGACCGGGCCGTGGCCCTTCCAGCCGCTCCGGCGGAGCTGGTCGAGGCCGCGGTGGTAGCCGGTGCGGGCGAAGGCGTAGGAGGTGACGGCATGGCCCTGCGCGAAGTATTCCTCCGCGAGCGCGGCCCATGCCCCCGGATAGGCGGGGAAGCGGGCGGCCACGTCGGCGGCCTTGGCTCCTGATTCGAGCGCCTCCCTGGCCTCGGGCAGGTCCGGCAGGTGAGTCGGGGGCGGCCCGGCGAGAAGGTTATCCATAGGACAAGTCATACCCGCCGTGCCGCCCAAGTGGCTAGGAGATCTTCGTCCCAGTCGACTTGAGGTTGTGGCAGGCCTCGACCACGCGGGCCGCCATGCCGGTCTCGGCGCTCTTGCCGTAGGCGCGCGGGTCGTACGCCTTCTTGTTGCCGACCTCGCCGTCGACCTTCAGGACGCCGTCGTAGTTGCGGAACATGTGGTCGGCGATCGGCCTGGTGAAGGCGTACTGGGTGTCGGTGTCGACGTTCATCTTGATCACGCCGTAGGAGATGGCCTCGTGGATCTCCTCCAGCAGCGAGCCGGAGCCGCCGTGGAAGACCAGGTCGAACGGCTTGTCCTTGCCGTACTTGGCGCCGACGGCCTCCTGGATGTCCTTCAGCACGCTCGGGCGCAGCTTCACGTGGCCCGGCTTGTAGACGCCGTGCACGTTGCCGAACGTGGCGGCCAGCATGTAGCGGCCCTGGTCGCCGACGCCCACGGCCTCGGCCGTGGCCAGCGCGTCCTCGGGGGTGGTGTAGAGCTTCTCGTTGATCTCGCCGACGACGCCGTCCTCCTCGCCGCCGACCACGCCGATCTCCATCTCCATGATGATCCGGGCGCGGGCGCACTTCTCCAGGAGCTCCTTGGCGATCTCCAGGTTCTCCTCCAGCGGCACGGCCGAGCCGTCCCACATGTGGGACTGGAAGAGCGGGTCGAGGCCCTTCGCCACTCGTTCGAGCGAGATGTCGATCAGCGGCCGCATGTAGCCGTCGAGCTTGTCCTTCGGGCAGTGGTCGGTGTGCAGCGCCACCGTGACCGGGTATTTGGCGGCCACCACGCGGGCGTACTCGGCCAGGGCGGTCGCGCCCGTCACCATGTCCTTGACCGTGGTGCCGGACAGGAACTCCGCGCCGCCCGTCGAGACCTGCACGATGCCGTCGCTCTCGGCTTCGGCGAACCCGCGCAGCGCGGCGTTCAAGGTCTGGGACGAGGTCACGTTGATCGCCGGATAGGCGAACCCGCCCGCCTTGGCACGGTCGAGCATCTCGGCGTAGACCTCTGGAGTCGCGATGGGCATAAGTCATCTCCCTGAGAAGTACGGCTTCGCGCTTGCCCAGTATCCCGGCTCGCAACCGCAACTGGTAGTGACAACGCCAGCCGGATGGCCACATCCGATCGGCTCCGCTCCGGGTAGGCTCACGGGGTGGACTGGCTCTGGAATCTCCTCGACCCGACGTGGTGGCTCACGATCCTCGGCGCCTTCGCCACGATCGGCGTCCTGGCCATCATCTTCGCCGAGACGGGTCTGCTGCTCGGTTTCTTCCTGCCGGGCGACTCGCTGCTGGTGGCCGCGGGGATCTTCAGTTCCGCGTCGCTGGTCGTGGGCGAGGCGCCGCCGATCTCCTTCCCCGTCCTGGTCATCGGCACACCGCTGTGCGCCATCGCGGGCGCCCAGCTCGGCCATTTCCTGGGGGCCAGGTTCGGCAGGAGGATGTTCGACAAGCCGGACTCACGGCTGTTCAAGCGCGAACACGTGATGCGGGCCGAGGAGTTCTTCCAGAAGTTCGGGCCGGCCAGGGCGGTCGTGCTGGCGCGGTTCGTGCCGATCGTCCGCACGTTCATGAACCCCGTGGCCGGCGTGCTGGAGATGCCGGCCAGGCGCTTCTTCCTGTGGAACGTCATCGGTGGCGTGGTGTGGGTCGAGGGCCTGGTGCTGCTCGGCTACTTCCTCGGCAGCAAGGTCGATCCCAAGCAGATCGACAAGTACATCCTGCCGGGCGTGTTCATCATCGTCTTCATCTCGCTGATCCCGATCATCATCGAGTTCGTCAAGAAGCGCCGCGAGCGCAAGCGGCTGCCCGTGCCCAACGGCAAGCACCACCGCGTGCCCTCCAGCACCGACCCCCAGCCCTGACCCCTCGGCGCTGACCGGGCCCGGGGTTACCGCCGGGTACAGTGCCCCCTGTGGGACGCCACAGGTCAGCTCCGCTGGGAAGAATCGTCCGGTCAGCCCTCATCGTCCTGGCGGTGGGGGCCGTGGCGACACTGCTGGTCGTCGGCGTACGCGCGCTGATCGGCTCGCCCGGCGCGCAACCGGAGCGGCCCGCGTCCACCGCCACCGCCCTCGCCCGGCCGAGCGAGGCCCGGGTGCCCACCGTACGCATCGAGTGCGTGGCCGACGTCTGCCCGACGGTCACCGTACGCGTCCCCGGCGGCGACGTGCTCCAGCACCGGGAGATGAGCGGCGGCGAGGAGGTCAGCTACTTCGAGCCCGAGCTCGACGTCGTGCTCGGCGGCGCGGGCACCGTCCGCGTCACCGAGAACGGCAGCCCCCGCGCCCCGAAGGAGAAGGGCACGAGGGAGTCCTTCACAGTCCGAGGTCCTGGAGGCTGAAGGCGGTGCGGTAGTCGAGCCCTTCCTCCGCCATCCGCGCGCCCGCGCCCCGGTCGACGATCGTGGCCACGGCCACCACCTCCGCGCCCGCCTCCCGCAGCGCCTCGACGGCGGTCAGCGGCGAGCCGCCGGTCGTCGAGGTGTCCTCCACGACCAGCACCCGGCGACCCTTGACCTCGGGGCCCTCGATCCTGCGCTGCATCCCGTGCGCCTTCTGCGTCTTGCGCACCACGAACGCGTCGAGCGTGCGCCCGCGCGCCGCCGCCGCGTGCAGCATCGCGCAGGCCACCGGGTCGGCTCCCATCGTGAGGCCGCCCACGGCGTCGAAGTCGAGATCGTCGGTCAGGTCGAGCATCACCCCGCCGACGAGCGGCGCGGCCACCCCGTCGAGCGTGATGCGCCGCAGGTCGAGGTAGAAGTCGGCCTCCTTGCCCGAGGAGAGCGTGACCTTGCCGTGGATGACGGCCTTGCGCTTGATCTCGGCCAGCAGGTTGTCGCGGTCTGTCATGCGCCCAAGCTTAGGGTCCCGGGCTCGGCGCGGGCGGCGCGGCGTCTCGTCCCGGTGAACGCCCGGCACGTCCTCGTCCATGCGTCTCCCGAAGGTCCCCGGAGGTAAAGGCGGAGCTTCGGTTTAGTCATGACGGTAGATGCGGAATGATTGCGCGGGGCAACCCGGCGTAATCGTGAGGTCACAATGAGTGTGGAATCGCCGCTAAGCGATGCTGACCTGCTGAAGGAGGTCAGGGCGGGAGACGCGGCCGCCTACGGACGGCTCTACGAGCGTCACGTCGCCGCCGCGCGTGCCCTGGCCAGGCAGTTGGTCAGGGGCGAGTCCGAGGTCGAGGACGTCATGGCGGAGTCGTTCACGAAGATCCTCGACCTGGTGGGCCGGGGCGGCGGGCCGGAGTCGGGCTTCCGCACCTACCTGCTGACCGTCGTGCGCCGTACGGTCTACGACCGCCACAGGGTCGAGAGCCGCCAGGTGACCACGGGCGAGATCGAGCAGTACGACCCGGGCGTGCCCTTCGTCGACCCCGCGCTCGTCGGCCTTGAGCGGTCGATGATCTCCCGGGCGTTCCTGTCGCTGCCCGAGCGGTGGCGGGCGGTGCTCTGGCACACCGAGGTGGAGAAGTGCAAGCCGGCCGAGGTCGCGTCGCTGCTCGGGCTGTCGGCCAACGGCGTGGCGGCGCTCGCCTACCGGGCGCGCGAGGGGCTGCGGCAGGCGTACCTCCAGATGCATCTGCGCGCGGCGCCGGCGCACGAGTGCCGTCCGGTGATCGGCAAGATGGGCGCCTACGTCCGGGGTGGGCTGGCCAGGCGCGACTCCCGCACGGTCGACGAACACGTCAACGACTGCGAGGAGTGCCACGGTGTGCTGCTCGAACTGGCCGACGTCAACCGCGGCCTGCGCGTCATCGTCGGCCCGCTCGTCGCCGGTCCGGTCTTCGCGGGCTACGCCGCGGCGCTGGCCAAGGCGGGTTCGGCCGCCGGCGGCGCGGGCTGGTTGTCGCGGTTGTCCGGCCGGTTGCGGCGCACGCCGTCCCGGCAGCAGGTCTTGACGGCGGGCGGCGTCGCGGTCGCGTCGGCGGCGGTGGCGGCGTTCGTGCTGGTGTCGGGGGAGGAGCCGGCGACCAGGCCGCCCGCCGCCGCCGCGCCCCTGGCCCAGCCGGCGGCGTCGGTGCAGCCGGTGCCGATGCCCGTGCCGAGCGAGCCGCCGGCGCGGGTCCCGCCGCCCAGGAGGGAGCCGCCGGGCAGGCCCCGGCTGCGCGCCACGATCGACGCGCTCGGCGCCCTCGTACGCGCCCAGCCCGGCATCGTCGGCCTGCGCCTGCGCAACGACGGCGACGGCCCGAGCGGCGAGCTGGCCGCGACCGTGGAGCTGCCGCCCGGCGTGACCCTCCTCCCACCCGCCAGGCGCGGCCACGGCGTCGCGCTGCTCGCTCCCGTGGGTACCGTCGACGGCTGGTCCTGCCGCCAGGCCGGTCTGGGCGCGCGGTGCGTCAGGCAGCCGCTGGCGGCCGGGCAGGGCACGGCGGTGTTCCTGCGCGTGCTGGTGTCCGAGCAGGCCCCTGAGGGCGCCGGTCCCGCCGTGCTCGTGGACGGCGGCGGGCCGCGCGTCAGGGCCAGGGCCGAGCAGGGGGTCCGTACGGTGGGGGCGTCGGCCAGGTTCGCCACCGAGGGCAGGGTGGCCGTCCGGGCCGTCGGCAACACGCTGCTGAGCTGTTCCGAGGAGCACGACGGCTGCGCGGAGGCCAGGCGCCGCCAGGGCGACCGGCGTGACAACGATCTTTGGCCGATGACCGCACTCGACCAGGACTCCAGCCCGGCCACCACCGCCTCCAGCGCGGCCAGGCTCACTCTGCCCAAGGACAGCCGGGTCGTGTGGGCCGGCCTCTACTGGTCGGCGAGCGGCACGGAGGCGGGGCCGATCAAGGTCAGGGCGCCGGGCCGCCGCACGTACGTGTCGGTCCGTCCCGACCACGTCACGACCCTCGCCATGCCGCTCGGCCCGGCCTACCAGGCCTTCGCCGACGTCACCGCGCTGGCCGGGCAGGCACGTCCGAACGGCTTCTGGTGGGCGGCCGACGCGCCGATGGCCGAGGGGGCCTCCAACCATGCCGGGTGGAGCCTGGTGATGATCGTGACCGGGCCGCGGCAGCCGTACAGCCAGGCCGTGGTGCTCGACACGGCCACTGTCGTCGGCGGGCCGACCAGGATGATCCACCTGCCGCTCGGCGGCCTGAGCCCGGTCGCCGCGCCCGCCAGGGCCGAGCTGGTGACCTGGGAGGGCGACGCCGACCTCGGGGGCGACAAGGTCTCGCTGGGCACCGGCGCGATCAGGCCCGGGAGCGGCGACCGCGACCGCGACAACGTCTTCGACGGCTCCGCCAACGGCGCCGCGGGCATGACCTTCGGCGTGGACGTCGACACGGTGGCCGCCGAGCTGGGCCGCCGCGATCCGGGGCTGACGATCGCGGCCGACAGGGACGTCGTGCTGTTCGGGGTCGCCGCACTGAGCGTCAGGGCGCGCTCGTGACCACGAACGGGACAAACTGGTACGGTCTGCCTAAATGGTCCGGCTGGACGGCGGCCTGCGGTCGAATCGTCGGGATTAACCCTCGCACGATCACCAGCTTTCATTACCCTGAGAGAGGGCCGCCGAGTCCGGTCTCTGACGGTGCAGAGCCAGCAAGGTCGGACCACCATGAAAGGGGCGGTGTCAGTGGATCGCTGTGCGCTGTTCGTGGACGCTGGCTATCTGCTGGCAGACGGAGCGATGGCCGTGCACGGCACTCGCCATCGAGAAGCCGTCGCCTGGGACTATCCCGGGTTGCTCCAGCTGATGACCAACCTGTCGCGCGAGCGCACGGGCCTGCCGCTGCTGCGGTGCTACTGGTACGAGGCGACCGTCGAAGGCCGCCGCACCCCGGAGCACGACGCACTGGCCGACATCCCGGGCCTCAAGCTCAGACTCTCGCGCATCCGGCCGGGCCGCCGCGAAGGCGTCGACGCCCAGGTCCACCGCGACCTCATGACCCTCGCCCGCAACACCGCCATCTGCGACGCCGTCGTCGTCAGCGGCGACGAGGACCTCGCCCAGGTGGTGTGCGACGCGCAAGACCTCGGCATCAGGGTCACCGTCATCCACATCGCCGCCGACGGCGGGTGGGCCGTGTCCCGGTCGTTGCGGCAGGAGTGCGACGACCTGGTCGAGCTGGGCGGCGTCCACCTGCGGCCCTACGTCACCATGGTGTCCGGCGCCACCGAGTCCTCCAACGGCCACCACCAGCCGCTCAGCAACGGGCACGCCGCCCACTCGCTGCCGCCCGCCCCGGTGTCCGCGCCGCCGTCCTCGCCGGCCTCGCTACCGCCGGCGCAGTCCACGGGCAGCCATGCGGCCAGCCCGTCCTCCTCCGGCAGCCACGCGGCCTCGGGGCAGCCGTCCGCCAACGGGCCGGTGTCGTCGCGGGGGCAGTCGTCCTCGCCGCCGGTGTTGCCCTCGTACTCGGGGTACCAGGAGCAGCCGCCGTCCATCCCGCCGTCCGTGCCGCCGTCCGCCACGCCGGCGACCGGGCCGCTGCAGCAGCCGCAGTCGGCCTCGCCAAGCACCGGTCAGTTCGCGACGCCGTCCTCGGGGGGCACGTACCAGGCGGCGCAGCTCGGGCCGTACACCGGGCCGCAGCCCGCGCCGGTCTCACCGCCGCCCGCCGCGACCGCCGGCGCCACCACGCTGGCCGACGCCGTGAAGGCCGCCCACCGCGAGGGGCACGACTTCGGGGAGTCCGTGGCCCGCGACGCGCCCGCGCTGTGGCTGGAGGCGGTGCTCGCCCGCAAGCCGCGCATGCCCTCCGACCTGGAGGCCCGCCTCTTGCAGGGCTCCTCGCTGCCGATCGACTTCCTCCTGCACGACGAGGTCCGCCACGCCCTGCGCCGCGGCTTCTGGGACGCCCTCGAACGCGCCCGCCACTGACCCCGCCCCGCCGTCTTCCGCCGCCTCTCGCGGCCCATCCCCGTGCCCCCGCGCTGCCCGCGGGAAAAGAGGGACGCCCGGGCGCCGATGGGCGGTCCGGGCGTCGGGTGGTGCGGGGGGAAGTCAGGAGAGCGCGTCGAAGCCGGCGCGCAGGTGGGTGAGCCGGTCCGTCAGGTCGGCCAGCGGTACGGCGAGCGCCGGATCCTGCGACTTGCGGGCCAGCTCCCGAACCCGGGCCAGCTCGTCCTCCACGGCCGTGAGCCGCCGGGACAACTCCGGCAGGACGGAGGCGTGATCCCCGGCTCCGGGCGGCAACTCGCCGGTCAGCCGCTCCCGGAGCAACGACGCCTGCTCGGCCAGGCGCTTGTTCATGTTGTAGAGCTCGGTGAACACCGACACCTTCGCGCGCAACACCCACGGGTCGAACGGCTTGGTGAGGTAGTCGACCGCGCCCGCCGCGTAGCCGCGGAAGGCGTAGTCGGGAGCGCTGTCGACCACGGTCAGGAAGATGATCGGGATGTTCCTGGTCCGCTCCCGCCGCTTGATGTGCGCGGCCGTCTCGAACCCGTCCATGCCCGGCATCCGGACATCGAGCAGGATCAACGCGAACTCGGTGTTGAGCAGCGCCTTGAGCGCCTCCTCACCCGACCTGGCGCGTACGGGCACCAGGTCGAGCGAGCTGAGGATCGCCTCCAGGGCGATCAGATTCTCCTCGCGGTCGTCGACCAGGAGGATCTTGGCACGGTCCGGCATCGATCACGACCCTTCGGCAGATGAGGGCGACGAGTCGGTCGTGGCCCCTCGCCCACGGCTGAGCCATCCGCGCAGCCGTTCGAGCAGGCGATCGACATCGACCGGCTTGGGCACGTAGTCGGACGCGCCCGAGGCGATGCTCTTCTCGCGATCACCTCGCATGACCTTAGCGGTCAGCGCGATGATCGGCAGGTCGGCGAACTGCGGCATGCGCCGGATGGCCGAGGTCGTGGCCCAGCCGTCCATCTCCGGCATCATGATGTCCATCAGCACGAGCGCGACGTCCTCGTTGCGTTCGAGCTGCTCGATGCCCTCGCGGCCGTTCTCGGCGTAGACGACCGTGGAGCCGTGTCGTTCCAGCACGCTGGTGAGGGCGAACACGTTGCGGATGTCGTCGTCCACGATGAGG
Organism: Nonomuraea sp. WAC 01424; assembly: GCF_003947315.1. Taxonomy (NCBI): domain Bacteria; kingdom Bacillati; phylum Actinomycetota; class Actinomycetes; order Streptosporangiales; family Streptosporangiaceae; genus Nonomuraea; species Nonomuraea sp. WAC 01424. The sequence continues at coordinate 247,185 of NZ_QHHZ01000017.1, read as the reverse complement.
ATCTTGGCGCCGTTGAGCGGGTCGTCGCCCTGCCACTGGGCGGGCGTCTCCACCGGCGCGTCGACCAGCTCGGGCATCGGCAGGTCGAGCGGCATCGGCGGCTCCGGCATGGTCGCGGCGGCGGCCTGTTCCTCGGCGGGCGAGGTCATGAGCTGCCGGCGCGGGGCCGTGCTGCCGTCGGTGGCCGCGAGCGGGCCGGTGTAGGAGGCGGGCAGGTAGAGCGTGAACGTGCTGCCCCTGCCCAGCTCGCTCTCGACGTGGATCTCGCCGCCGAGCAGGCGGGCGATGTCGCGGCAGATGGCCAGGCCGAGGCCGGTGCCGCCGTACTTGCGGCTGGTGGTGCCGTCGGCCTGCCTGAACGCCTCGAAGATGACCTCGCGTTTGTCGGGCGCGATGCCGATGCCGGTGTCGATCACCTGGAAGGCCAGCAGGTCGCTGGCGTCGTGCAGAGTGTCGTCGTCGAAGTCGACGCCCCGGGGCGCCGCCGCGACCCGCAGCTTGACCTCGCCCTTCGGGGTGAACTTCACCGCGTTGGACAGCAGGTTGCGCAGCACCTGCTGCAGGCGCTGCTCGTCGGCCCGCAGCTCGCTTGGCACGTCGGAGGCCACCTCGACGCTGAACGACAACCCCTTGTCCTGGGCCAGCGGCGCGAAGGCCGCCTCCAGCAGGTCGACCATCTTGGGCAACGACACCTGGATCGGATGGATGTCCATCCGGCCCGCCTCGACCTTCGACAGGTCGAGCATGTCGTTGATCAGCTGGAGCAGCGCCGACCCCGCGCTGTGGATCGTACGGGCGAACTCGACCTGCTGGGAGGTCAGGTTGCCCTCGGCGTTCTCGGTCAGCAGCTTGGCCAGCACCAGCAGGCTGTTGAGCGGGGTGCGCAGCTCGTGGGACATGTTCGCGAGGAACTCGGACTTGTACCGCGAGGAGACCGCGAGCTGCTCGGCGCGCTCCTCCAGGGTGCGGCGGGCCTGCTCGATCTGGAAGTTCTGGATCTCGATCGCGCGGTTCTGCTTGGCCAGCAGCGCCGCCTTGTCCTCCAGCTCGGCGTTGGACCTGCGCAGCTCCTCCTGCTGCCGCTGCAGCTCGTCGGAGCGCTCCTGCAGCTCGCGGGTGAGCCGCTGGGACTCGGTCAGCAGGTCTTCGGTACGGGAGTTGGCGATGATCGTGTTCATCGTGACGCCGATGGTCTCGACCAGCTGCGTCAGGAAGTCGAGGTGCACCTCGCCGAACGGCGTGAACGAGGCCAGCTCCAGCACGCCGAGCACGCGGTTCTCGAACAGGATCGGCAGCACCACGATCTGCGCGGGCGTGGACTGGCTGAGCCCGCTGTCGATGGTGATGAACTGCGGCGGCACGTCGTCGAGGATGATGTGCCGGCCCTCGGCCGCCGCCTGGCCGACGATGCCCTCGCCGATCGCGAAGCGCCGGCGCGGCCCCCGGTCGGGACGTACGCCGTAGCCGCCGATCAGCGTCAGCTCGTGGTCGCCCTCGGGGTCGATGCCGTAGAAGGCGCCGTAGCGGGCCGAGACCAGCGGCGTCAGCTCGCTCATCGTCAGCTTGGCCACCTCGAACAGGTCGCGGTGACCCTGCATGAGCCGGGAGATGCGGGCCAGGTTGGACTTGAGCCAGTCCTGCTCCTGGTTGGCCTGGGTGGTCTCGCGGAGGTTGGCCACCATCGAGTTGATGTTGTCCTTCAGCTCCGCCAGCTCGCCCTGGGCCTCGACGGCGATCGACCTGGTCAGGTCGCCCCGGGCCACGGCGCTGGTCACGGTCGCGATGGCGCGCACCTGCGTGGTCAGGTTGCCGGCCAGCTCGTTGACGCTCTCGGTGAGCCGCTTCCAGGTGCCCTCGACGCCCTCGACCCGGGCCTGGCCGCCGAGCTGGCCCTCCGAGCCCACCTCGCGGGCCACCCGGGTGACCTCGGAGGCGAACGAGGAGAGCTGGTCGACCATCCGGTTGATGGTGGTCTTCAGCGCCAGGATCTCGCCTTGGGCGTCGACGTCGATCTTGCGGGTCAGGTCGCCGTTGGCGACGGCCGTGGTGACCTCGGCGATGTTGCGCACCTGATAGGTCAGGTTGTTCGCCATGAAGTTGACGTTGTCGGTGAGGTCCTTCCAGACGCCCGACACGCCCTGCACCCGCGCCTGGCCGCCGAGCTGCCCCTGCGTGCCCACCTCGCGGGCCACCCGGGTGACCTCGTCGGCGAACGACGAGAGCTGGTCGACCATGGTGTTGAGGGTGTCCTTGAGCTGGAGGATCTCGCCCTGGGCATCGACGGTGATCTTCCTGGACAGGTTGCCCTGCGCCACCGCGGACGAGACGGCCGCGATCTGGCGCACCTGCGAGGTCAGGTTGTTGGCCATCGAGTTGACGTTGTCCGTGAGGTCCTTCCAGACCCCGGACACACCGCGTACCTGTGCCTGGCCGCCGAGCTGGCCCTCGGTGCCCACCTCGCGGGCCACGCGGGTGACCTCGGAGGCGAACGAGGACAGCTGCTCGACCATCGTGTTCATGGTCGACTTGAGCTCCAGGATCTCGCCCTGTGCGTCGACGTCGATCTTGCGGGTCAGGTCGCCGTTGGCCACGGCCGTGGTCACCTGGGCGATGTTGCGCACCTGATAGGTCAGGTTGTTGGCCATCGAGTTGACGTTGTCGGTGAGGTCCTTCCAGACGCCCGACACGCCCTTCACCTCGGCGCGCCCGCCGAGCTTGCCTTCGGTGCCGACCTCGCGGGCCACGCGGGTGACCTCGTCGGCGAACGATGAGAGCTGGTCGACCATGGTGTTGAGGGTGTCCTTGAGCTGAAGGATCTCGCCCTCGGCGTCAACCGTGATCTTCTTCGACAGGTTGCCCTGGGCGACCGCCGTGGCCACGGTCGCGATCGAACGCACCTGTGAGGTCAGGTTGTTGGCCATGAAGTTGACGTTGTCGGTGAGGTCCTTCCAGACGCCCGACACGCCCGTCACCTGCGCCTGGCCGCCGAGCTGGCCTTCCGTGCCGACCTCGCGGGCGACCCTGGTGACCTCCTCGGCGAAGCCCGAGAGCTGGTCGACCATCGTGTTGACGGTGTTCTTCAGCTCGAACATCTCGCCCACGGCGTCGACCGTGACCTTGCGGCTCAGGTCGCCCTTGGCGACCGCCGTGGTCACCACGGCGATGTCGCGGACCTGCGCGGCCACGCGCGAGGACATCGTGTTGACGGCCTCGGTGAGGTCGCGCCAGCTTCCCGACATGCCGCGCAGGTTGGCGCTGCCGCCCAGCCTGCCCTCGGTGCCCGCCTCGCGGGCCACGCGGGTGACCTCGGAGTTGAACAGGGCGAGCTGGTCGACCATGCCGTTGATGGCCTTGCCCAGGCGGCGTACCTCGCCGCGGGCCGAGCGGTCGAGGTCGATGCGCCGCGACAGGTCGCCCTTGGCCACCGCGTCGATCACGTCGGCCGTCCCGCTGACCGGGCTCACCAGCGCGTCGATCAGCATGTTGACCGACTCGACGCTCTCCGACCACGCCCCGACCCCGGGGCCGGGCGTCAGCCGTTCGCCGAAGCGGCCTTCCTTGACGACCTCCTTGCGAACTCGTGCCAGCTCGTTCGCGAGGTGTTCGCGGCGGTCGGCCACTTCGTTGAGCAACAGACGCACTTCGCTGAGGATGCCGGGGGGCGCATGCGGGACCCGACGCCGGAAATCGCCATCACGCCAAGAGAAAAGAGTCTCCAGGACGGGAACGAGATCCGATTCTGTATAGGTCCTCTCCTCCGGACTTGTTACGGCCTTGGCCGTGGTCATGTGGCCTCCTTCACTCGCGGCGGGTCCCGGCGAGTGATTCAAGTCTGTCACGATGAGTAGCTCGCAGTCCTGCCCTTGGATTTACCCCAAGTCAGCGAGAAGTGTGGTAGGCACGTTGGGATGACTGCATCTCCCCATGCGGTGCTGGCTGCGACCTTCGCGCCGGGCGAGACCGCTGTGACGGCTGCGATGAGGTTCACGCGTGAGGTGATGACCGCGTGGGCCACCGTCGGCGTGCTCCACACCGCCGAACAGGTGGCCGGTGATCTCGCGGAGCAGGTCTCTGACGAGCCGTTTGAGGTGATTTGGAAGCATTACGGCGATGCCGTCCAGGTCGAACTGCGACAACGGATCAACTCCCACGGCGATCCGAAAGCTCCCTCCGTGAACGTGGAAGAGTGGGGAGTCACCTTCGCGGGCGATTCCCGTGTCCATTGGGCAAGGCTCACGCTACCCGGCTCGGCCGACCGCGTGGCCGCCGAATGGCTGGAGGAGAGCGCCAGGGGCCCCCACTGGCTGGGTTTCCTGGCCGACGCGAGCGACCTGCTGGCCGGCACCCTCGACCCCGACATGGTTCCGGCGATCATCGCGCAGATCGTCGTGCCCCGCCTGTCGAGCTGGTGCGCCGTCTACACCGCCGACAGCTCGATGGGGCCGTTGCGGCTGGTCTACCTGTGGCACGCCGACGAGGCCCGCATCGCCGGCCTGCGCGAGCAGCTCGCCGGCATGGACGTGGGCGCGGCCGACACCAGGGTCACCTCCACCATCCACCTGACCGACTCCCAGGTGCTGGCCGTGCCGCTCACGGCGCGCGGCCGAGGGCTCGGCATGATGTGCCTGGGCCGCTCCGACCGGTTCCCCGACGAGGTCATCCAGTTCGCCGAGGACATCGGCCGGCGTGCCGCGCTCGCCATGGACAACGCCCGGCTCTACGCCCAGCAGGCCGCGGCCAACCGGGCGTTGCAGCGCAGCCTCCTGCCGCCCAACGAGCCCGAGGTGCCCGGCCTCGACTACGGCGTCATCTACGAGCCCGCCGGCGAGGCCAACGAGGTCGGCGGCGACTTCTACGACCTGTACAAGGCGGGCGACGACTCCTGGCGCTTCGCGATCGGCGACGTCTGCGGCACGGGCCCCGAGGCCGCCGCGGTGACCGGCCTGGCCCGCCACACGCTGCGCCTGCTGGCCCGCGAGGGCTACGGCGTGGCCGCCGTGCTCGGCCGGCTCAACCAGGCGATCCTGGAGGAGGGCGAGCGGGCCAGGTTCCTCACGCTGCTCCACGGCGACATCACCCCCGTGAAGTCCGGCCTGGAGGTGCGGCTGGTGTCGGCGGGCCATCCCGAGGCCCTGCGGCTCAAACCGAGCGGCAAGGTGGAGGCGGTGACCACGCCCCAATCGCTGCTCGGCGTCTTCCACGAGGTCGTCTTCGAGGCCGACACCATCCACCTCGACCACGGCGACGTGCTGCTCGCGGTGACCGACGGCGTGACCGAGCGGCGCTCGGGCGGGCGGCTGCTCGACGACGACGGCGGCCTGGCCAAGCTGCTGGCCGAGTGCGCCGGGTTGTCGGCCAGGGCAGTGGCCGAGCGCATCCGCAGGGGCGCGGCGGAGTTCGCCTCCGAGCCGAGCGCCGACGACCTCGCGATCGTGGTCCTGCGCGCCCGCTGACCGCGCGGGAGCGCCCCGCAGGAGCGCTCCCAAAACGTGCGCGAGTCAGTCAGCCGATGTGTACGTGCTTGCGGGCGAACTCCAGTTGCAGGGCCGTCTGCGCGATGCGTTCGGCGACCACGAGCGAGCCGCGGATGGCGCCGTAGGTGTAGAGCTCGTGCTCGCGTCCGTGCTCGGCCAGTTTGGCCACGTACTTCTCGATCTGGCGCAGCGGGCAGCGGGTGTCGTTCTCGCCGGCGAGGATCAGCAGCGGGCTCTTGATCTGGTCCACGTACGTGATCGGCGAGCAGAAGGCGTAACGCTCGGGCTGCTCGTCGGGGGAGCCGCCGAGCAGGGCGCGCTGGTAGGCGCGCAGGCTCTCGGCCTCGTCCTCGTAGCAGGTCTGGTGGCAGGCGATGGGCACCGCGGCGATGCCCGCGGCCCACAGGCCGGGCTGGACGCCGAGGCCGAGCAGCGCGAGGTAGCCGCCCCAGGCGGTGCCGGCCAGGACGAGCCGGGCGGGGTCGATCGTGCCCCGGTCCACCAGCAACTGGCGTACGGCGTCGATGTCGGCCAGCTCGATGTGCCCCACGTCGCCGTGCAGCGCGTCCCGCCAGGCCGAGCCGTAGCCGGTCGAGCCGCGGTAGTTGACGCGGACGACGGCGAAGCCCGCGTCCACCCAGGCGGCGACCTCGGGGGAGAAGGAGTCGGTGTCGTGGGCGGTCGGGCCGCCGTGCATGAGGAAGATCGCCGGGTACGGCGCCGCGCCGGTCTCGGGCTTGGACACCAGGGCGTGGATGCGGCCGCCTGGGCCCTCGACGTCGACGTCCTCGACGGGGACGCTGGGCGGCGCGGACGGCCCGCCGGGGTTGAGCACGACCTGGCCGTTGCTCGACCGGATGACCGGCGGGCGCGAGCCGCTGGACCAGGAGTACTCGATGTGGCCGCCGGGGCGCGGCGCGGCCTCGTCGATCACGCCGTGCGGGGTGTCGATGAGCGTCAGGACGCCGCCCGCCAGGTCGTAGCGGTGCAGGTAGCTGCGGGCGCGGTGGTCGCGCACGATGAGCAGGCCGCGGCCGTCGTCGAACCATTCGGCCGCCAGGTCGCCGGGGTCCTTCAGCCAGATCTCGCGCTGCTCGCCGGTGACCGGGTCCCAGACGAGGGGCTCGTGGCGCTGGCGGCGTTCGTGCAGGGTCAGCAGGCGGCGGTCGCCGACGACCGGGGCGAAGCTGAGGCCGTGCACGCCCTTGTCGGGGCCGTCGTAGAGCTCGCCGACGGTCTCGCCGTTCTGGTCGACGACGCGGAGCGCCGGGCGGCGGAAGTCGCCGTACTCGCCGTGGTTGATGGCGATGAGGGAGCCGTCGAGGGACATGTCGGTCACCCAGGCGGCCTCGGCGTGCTCGTACAGCAGCTTGGCCGGTGCTCCCGGGCGTACCAGGTGGATCCGGAACGTGCCCTCGCTGGCCAGGCTGATGGCGGCCATGCCGGTCGCCGACAGCGCGATGCCGCCCGGCTGGCCCGGCGGCAGGCCGGGGGCGGCCAGCTCGCTCGGCCCGCCGTTGAACGGCTGACGCCACCAGCTCCCGAACTCGTCGCCGTCGGTGTCGGCGAACCAGTAGATCCACTGTCCCGCCGGGTCGATCGCCGCGTGCGCGGTGCCCTTGGGCCGGTCGGTGACCTGGCGTACGGCGCCCGTCACCCGGTCCCAGGCGTAGACCTCCCACGTCCCTGTGGCGTTGGAGCGGTAGATGGAGCGGTTCGGGGCCTGGCGTGCCCAGGTCGGCAACGTCATGCGCGACGCACGGAACCTGGCCTGCCAGCGTTCCTCCGCCTTCATCCGGCGCGCCCCCTCCCATCGATGGCCCACGCCCTCTGGGTGCGGGATGCCGTCCAGTATTGCGCCTGAGTCGGGGAAATACTCGGGGAATGTGGGGGAATTTCGGACTAAATGCCCCATCAGTAACACCAGTCGCAGACGCCCGTCAAGGAACAGGTCTTGATTCGGGCTCAGGCTCGAAGATAGACAGATGAAACGCGGCTCTGACCGTAACTTTATTCTGGCCATTCTCGGCACGTCGGCTGAAATATCCGGATATGCGGGCTTCTAGCTCGGCGGGATCAGTGTGCCACGCGCTCGGGCCCATTCCCACGACCTGGACCATCTCGTCCTGTCCGAGTCTCATGTCGAACTCGATCGTGTGCCGCCCGGTCTGTGCGAACCCCTCCATGCTGCGGGCCACGCGGCGATCCTTCTCCTCGTCCACCGAGAGCAGCCCCAGCTCCTCGACCAGCGGGCTCAGATGAGCCGCGGCCGGCGTCGCGACGATCGCCGCACCGCCCGGGCGCAGGATCCTGCGGAACTCGGGCCCGTTCCTGGGCGCGAACACATCGATCACCACATCGGCCACCCCATGCCGGATCGGGAGCGGCCGCCACACGTCCGCCACGAACGCCCCCAGCCTCGGATGCGCCCGCGCTGCCCGCCGTACGGCGTGCTTGGACACGTCGAACGCCATCCCGATGCCACCGTTCACCGCATTCAGCACGGCCGCCAGGTAGTGCCCGGTGCCCGTACCGGCGTCGACGATCACTGGTGCGACCCTGCCCGCCGCGCCACGACCTTCGACGATCACCGGTCCAACTCCTGGACCGGCCTCCACACCCGCCCCACGGTACGCTCTCGGCCCGGTTCCGTCATTCGATTCAGTAGAAGATTCACGTTTTTCTGGGGCGCTCCCGGCATCCGTACGCGCCCGCACGGCCTCCGCCAGCGCCGCGGCCAGCGGATCGTAGTGGCCGGCCTCCAGGAACGCGGCCCGCGCGGCCACCATCGCGGGGCTGTCGGCGGTGCCGGGCGGTCGTGAGCCGGTGAGCAGGCTGACGTATCCCTGCTTGGCCACGTCGAAGGAGTGCCCGCGCGCGCACCTCAGGGTGCCGTCGGCGAGCTCCACGTCCGCACGGCAGACGGGGCAGATCAGGTGTTCGACGATGTCGGCCAGCATGCGCCCATTCTCCAGGGGCCTCAGGCGGCCGCGCGCAGCGCCTCCAGCAGGAAGGCGGCGTTGGACGGTGTCGTACGCAGCTTGCCCATGAGCGTCTCCAGGGCCTGCCGGCGGTCGAGGCCCGCCAGGGTGCGGCGCAGCCGCCAGATCACCTGCCGCTCCTCGGGGTGCAGGAGGATCTCCTCGCGCCTGGTGCCGGACGCCTCCAGGTCGACCGCGGGGAACAGGCGGTGCTCGGCCAGGTCGCGGGCGAGGTGGAGTTCCATGTTGCCGGTGCCCTTGAACTCCTCGTACAGGCTGTTGTCCATGCGGGAGCCGGTGTCGACGAGGGCGCTGGCGAGGATGGTCAGCGAGCCGCCGCCCTCGACGTTGCGCGCGGCGCCGAAGAAACGCTTGGGCGGGTAGAGGGCACGGGCGTCGATGCCGACGGTGAGCACCCGGCCGCCGCCGGGCGCGAGGTTGTTGTAGGCCCGGCCGAGCCGGGTCAGCGAGTCGAGCAGCAGCACGACGTCGCGGCCGGTCTCCACCAGGCGCTTGGCGCGCTCGACGGCCAGTTCGGCGACGGCGGCGTGGTCACGGTCGGGGTGGTCGAAGGTGGAGGCGAAGATCTCGCCCTGGATGGAGGCGCGCATCTCGGTCACCTCCTCGGGCCGCTCGCCCACGAGCACGACCATGAGGTGGACCTCGGGATGGTTGCGGCTGATCCCGGCGGCCAGCGCCTGGAGGACCATCGTCTTGCCGGCCTTGGGCGGCGCCACGACGAGTCCGCGCTGTCCCTTGCCGATCGGCGCGACCAGGTCGATGACCCGGGTGCTGAGCGACTCGGTCTCGGTGACGAGCCGTTCGTCCGGATGTACGGGCGTCAGCTCTTCGAAGTGCGGCCGGTGCCGCCAGTCGGTCAGTCCGTTGACGGACACGACGGCGGCGAGCTTGCCCCCGGCCGCGGAGGCGACGACGTGGTCGCCGCGCCGCAGGCCGATCTGCTTGACCTTCTCGGGCGGCACCCGGACGTCACCGGGCCCCGGAAGGTGTTCCGCGCGGATGTGGGCGGACTTCTCGTGCACGTCGAGGAGGCCGCTCACCTGCCGTACGGGCGTTTCCGCGCGTTGTTGCGGAATGGTGTGAACAGTCATGATGAGCCCCTTTGGGGGAGATACGCCGAGCAGAGATCGGCGAGTTCGATGAGAAGCCGGGCCCGGAGAACCTGGGCGGGGCTTGATGAGGAAGACCAGCGGAGCTGAAGCTCAACGCTTGTGGGGAAGATACCACACGTTCCGCCCCATCAAACGCCTAGCCCTCTTGGACTATTCCCGGACGGTTCTGGTGTGTTCTCCCGCGCGTCCCGGCCCGTACGCGTGACAATGTTCTTCATCGCACCGAGCCGTGAGGAAAACTACCGGCCACCGGTGTAGCGAAAGGCACAGAACCCCCAGAAAAGCAGCGGCATCGTGTCAAGTGACATGCAGGACCCCTGCAACTCGACGGGGGTTCCATAGAGACATCCGAACTCCTTGGGGGATCACCATGCAGACCGTCCACTGCCCGCAGTGCCACCACACACTCGACGAGGGCCCGATCATGTACCGCTGCGCCCACTGCCGCCGCGCGGTCTTCGCCGCCGATGTCGAGAACGAGTACGTTCCGCGCCAGCCCGTGGCCGCCTAGCCTGGCGGGATGAAGCACAGCCCCATCACCGTCTCGGGCGTCGAGGTGACGCCCCTCTGCGACGCGGTGGGCCCGATGGGCCCCGCGATCCGCCTTCCGCTCGCCGAGATGTTCCCCGGCTCCAGCCCCGATGACGATCAGTGGGTCCTGCACTTCCACTGCTACCTGCTGCGCGACGGCGCAGGCCGCCTCACCCTCGTCGACACCGGCATCGGCGGGGAGGACTCCCCGGCGGCCGGCTGGGCGCCCGTTCCCGGCGTACTGATCGGTGAGCTGGCGGCGGCGGGCGTCGTGCCCGCCGACATCGACACCGTCATCCTCACCCACCTGCACAGCGACCACGCGAGCGGCGCGGTCGCGGACGGCGGGCCCGTGTTCGAGAACGCCCGCCACGTGCTCCAGCGGGCCGAGGTCGACGGCGCCTCCGGCGTCGCGCTCGACCGGCTCCTGACGCCGCTCAAGGGCCTGCTCCACGTCGTGGACGGCCAGGCCGAGGTCGCGCCGGGCATCCACGTCCAGCACACGCCCGGACACACCCCCGGCCACCAGATCGCCCGGGTCGGCGACCTCGCGATCACTGGCGACCTCGTGCTCCACCCGGTGCAACTGGCCGATCCGGGCGTCCACTACGTCTACGACGACGACCAGGAGACCGCCGCGCGCACCCGCGCCGACGTCCTGGCGGCGCTGCGCGCCGAGCGCGCGACGATCGCGACCGCGCATTTCAGCGAGCCGTTCATGCGTCTTTGATCTGCTACGGCACCATAGGCTGTCATGAAGATTCGTGTTGTGGCCGGTGTCGCTCTCGGCGCCGTACTGGTGGCCCCCGCCGTGGCGTCGGCGGCCACCGCGCCCGAGCTCACGGGCGCCGCCGTCTACGCAAGCGCCGGCCACCAGCTCACCCGCTACGAAGCAGGGGAGTGGAGCACCCTCGCCAAGATCGGCGCGCTGCCGCAGTTCGCGGCCTCGCCGGACGGCAGGAAGGCCGCCTGGGTGACCGACGGCGGCAACCTCCAGGTCAAGGACGGCGCCAAGACCGTCACCGCGGCCACCAAGCTCCAGGGCGGCACGCCGTGCCTGACCCCCGTCTGGTCCCCCGACTCCACCCAGATCGCCTACGCCAAGGGCGAGACCATCATGGCCGTCAGGGCCGACGGCACCGGCGCGCGCCGGCTCGGCACCTCCAAGGGCGTGTGCCACCTGGCCTGGGCGGCGGGCGGGCGCTACCTCGCGGGGTACACCGGCGAGGCCGACGCCGTCTACCGGCTCGACGTCAAGACCGGTAAGTCCGTCAAGGCCAAGGGCGTCAAGCTCGTCACCCACGTGCAGAGCCTGTCGCCGAACGGCCGCAACGCGGTCGTGGAGTTCCCCGCCAACCCCGAAGCCCTGGGCGACGGGAGCTGGCCCGCGGCCTTCAAGCCGGCCGTCGTCGACCTGGTGACCGGCAAGCAGCTCACCCCGGCCGTCAAGGGCAGGCTGATCGGCGCGTTCTACCTCGCCGACGGGCGGCTGGTCGTGCGGGTGGCGGGCAGCGCGCACAACACCCTGGTCGTGCTGGACGCGGCGGGCAAGGAGGCCCAGCGGGTCGAGGAGCCGGCCAAGGCCAGGACCCAGGCCCTGCTCCAGGTGCTGCCGTAACGTTGACCCGGTGAACGATTTCTGGTCCACGGTCAACCGGGTCGTCACCGGGGCCGCAGCGTACATCACGGACGAGCGGGGCCGGGCCCTGCTCGTCAAGCCCAACTACCGCGACCACTGGTCCTTCCCCGGCGGCATCATCGACGCCGGCGAGCACCCGGCGCAGGCGTGTGCCAGGGAGGTCGCCGAAGAGCTCGGCCTGGTGCTGGAGGTCGGCAGGCTGCTCGCCGTGAGCTGGGTCGACGGGCTGGCGTACGTGCCGTACGCGATGGTCAACTTCATGTTCGACTGCGGCGTGATCCCGTCGGGCACGGCGATCACGTTGCAGGCCGAGGAACTGGACGAGTACGGCTTCCACACCCACGAGGAGGCCGCCCGCCTGCTGCCGCCCCACGCCCACAGGCGGCTGCTGGCCGCCGCGCGGGCGCGGGAGTCGGGTGGGATGGCGTACCTAGCTCCCGGCGAGGACCGGCTGGTCGGCCAGGAGGGCTGAGGGCAGGAAGGCCATCGCCGTCAGGCCGCCGTAGGGCGAGGCCGTCAGGGTGACCTTGATGTCGTGCCGGGCGGCCAGGCGGCCGACCACGAACAGGCCCAGCCGGTCGCTCTGGGCCAGGTCGAACTCCGGCATCTTGGCCAGCCGGTCGTTGAGCTCGTCCAGCTCGACCCGTGGCAGCCCGAGGCCGCGGTCCTCGATCTCGATCATCAGGCCGTTCGGGGTGCCCGCGGTGCGTACGTCCACCCTGGTCTGCGGGGGTGAGAAGAGCGTGGCGTTCTCGACCAGCTCGGCCAGCAGGTGGGCCACGTCCGTGACCGTCGCGCCGAGCAGCGCGGCCTGCGGCGGCTGGTGGATCTCGACGCGCTCGTACTCCTCGACCTCGGCGACCGCGGCGCGCAGCACGTCGAGGATCGGCACCGGGTTGCGCCAGCCGCGTCCGGGGGCCTGGTCGGACAGGATGATCAGGCTCTCCGCGTGCCTGCGCATGCGGGTGGTCAGGTGGTCCAGCTTGAACAGGTCGGCCAGGATCTCGGGCTCCTCGGTGGCCCGCTCCATGCTGTCGAGCTGGAGCAACTGCCGGTGCAGCAGCGACTGGTTGCGCCTGGCCAGGTTGACGAAGACCTGGCTGACGCCGTGCCGGAGCCTGGCCTGGTCGACGGCGGCCTCGACGGCCGTGGACTGCACGTGGTTGAAGGCCCGTACGATGTCGGCGACCTCGGAGGTCTCCGTCCTGACCTCCAGCGGCGCGATCTCGGCGGTCGTGGGCGGGCGCGTGTTCGTACGCAGCCGCTCGACCAGCCCGGACAGCCGCACTTCGGCCAGTTCGGCGGCCGCGTCGCGCAGCCCGGCCAGCTCGCGGACCAGGCGCTTGCGGAACCGCAGCGACAACAGGATCGAGGCGAGCACGGCGAGCAGCCCCACGCCGCCGGCCACGCCGATCTTGATGAGGATGGTCGAGGCCGCCGGGTTCACCCGGTCCACGATGCCCTCGACGATCCCGGCCTGGTTGCGTTCGAGCGCGGTCCACAGGTTCTGGCCGTCCACCTCCCAGGTGGCGGCGGTGGCGGGCAGGCCGTTCATCGCGGCCTGGCCTCTGATGGCGTCCTCGGCGTCGAGGAACTCCTTGTAGACGGGCGAGCCGGCCAGCGCCTCGTACGGGCCGCGCAGGCTGCTGTCCAGGTGCGAGAGCGCCTGCGCGTACAGCAGCCGCCGGGTCGCCACCATCCCGGTGAACGCCTCGCGCTCGACGGCCTCCACCCGCCCTCTGGCCAGCACCACGACGACCATGGCGCGCTCGCGCGAGAGCAGGTCCTTGGCCTCGCCGAGCATGGTGACGGCCCTGGCCTGCCGGTAGAGCGACATGTCGGGCACCAGGACCATGGCGTCGTACATGCGGAAGGAGGCGTCCACGATCTGGCTGTAGCCGTCGATCACGGCGAGCGGGGCGACCGTCCGGTCGTCCACCTCGGCGCGGATGCCGCCCAGCAGGTCGAGCTTGCCGTTCAGGGCGTCGAGCTGCGAGCTCATCTCGGGTGACATGCCGCGCTGGTCCTTGGCCAGCTTGCGGAAGGCCGCCACGGTCCGGTCGGTCTGCCCGCGCTGCCTGGCCAGCTTGTCCCCGCCCCGCCGCGTGACCAGGAACTCGACCGAGGCCAGCCGCTCGTTCTGAAGCTGGACGTTGACCCGCTCCGACGGGGTGGCCAGGTGCGAGGCCAGCTTGTTGATCTCCAGCAGGCGCAGGCCGTCGCCGCCGGTCAGACCCGCCGCGAAGGCCCACAGCCCGACCAGGGACAGCAGCGGCACGAGCAGGAGGATGAGGAGTTTCAGAGCAATGGGACGGCCACGCGTGGGGGGCATGCGACCTCCGGGTGCATGATGAGAGCGCCTCGCAGATTACACCCCCCTTTGGAAGGATTTCTGTGCGTCTTCCGCGTTCTTCCGCCGGTTGGACCATCGGCGTCTTCGGCCTGCTCGCCTTCGTACTCGGGCTCTTCGGGTTGCTCTCGCCGAACTCTCTGCTGGTCCTACTGGGTTTCGAGGTGCTCGACGTACGCCCGTCCGGTGACTACACGCTGGTCTACATGGCTGCTTCGTCCATGGCAGCGGTGAACATGGGCGTCTATTACGTTTTCGCGGCTTCCGCCGACTACACGCCGTTCTTTCGATGGACCGTGCCATTCAGGCTCGTGACGTTCGCGGTGTTCACCACGCTGGTGCTGACGGGGGCGGCGCCGGGCAAGTTCTTCGGCGTGGGGCTCTGGGAAGGGGTGGGGGCGCTGGTCACCGGGTTCGCGCTCTGGCGCGAGGGCAAGTTGCTGCCCTCGCGCCCCTGAGCTCACGGTCTGGTGTCGTCGGTACGGCCCGCCACGAGCCGGTCCCCGTCGACCGGTTCGCCCGCGGTCCGGTCGTTCGCGGCCCGGTCGCCCGTCACGCGGTCGCGTTCGAGTTGCCGTTCCAGGTTGCGCTTCTCATCCTCCAGCCGGGAGACCCGGTCGGAGGCCTCGGCCCGTGCGGTACGCAGCCTGCGACGCTTCCTGGCGGTCCTGCGCGACCCGGAGCCGATCATCCAGAGTCCCGCCAGCAGTGCGGCCGCGGTGACCGCTCCGGCGAGGAACATCTGCACGTGATCGAGCTGGTACGTGTTGCCGAACAGGATGTACCTGGAAGTCTCCTCGGTCGCCACCAGGGCGACGGCGCCGCCGGCGAGCAGGACCAGGATCAGACCCAATAAGACCATCCGAACTCACCCCTTGTCGTCAGAGCGCGTTTCTTCTGCCCTGACGCGGGCGGGGTATGCGCATGATGGCGGTTATGAGACCCGAGCCTGGCCAGGTGCTGCATTTCTCCGAGGACCCGACCATCGAGCGGTTCGTGCCCCACGTCGCGGTGACGTCGGCGCTGGGGGAGCCGTACGTGTGGGCCGTGGGCCACGACCGCTGTCCCGACTACTGGTTCCCGCGCGCCTGCCCCCGGGCGATGGCGTGGCGGGGGCCGGACACCTCGGACGAGGACGTCGCCCGGATCGCCGGCGCGGGCTGCGGCGAGCGCGTCCACGCCGTCGAGTACGGCTGGCTCAGGGCCATCATGGACGTCCGGCTGTACGCCTACCGCCTGCCCGCGGCCGAGTTCGCGCCGATCGGTGACCCGCCGCACGCGGTGGTGTCGAAGGCCCCGGTCGTCCCGATCGGCCCGCCCGAACCGGTGGGCGACCTGTTCGAGCTGCACGAGCAGGCGGGCATTCAGCTACGCCTGCTGGACAACCTGTGGTCGTTCTGGCACGAGGTGACGGGCAGCAGCATGCAGTTCAGCGGGATTCGGCTGCGCAACGCGCGTCGATGAGCGCGGCCAGCTTCTCCACCGGCATCGAGCCGGGCGGCAGCTTCTCGCGGGCGTGCCGGTCGGCCTCGCGGCGCAGCACCTCGTTGACCGGCGTCGGCACGCCGTGCTCGCGGCCGAGCAGGACGATCTCGCCGTTGAGGTAGTCGGCCTCGATCGAGCCGCTGCCTCTGGCCAGGCTCTGCCACGACGATCCGCCGCCGCGTTCGACGCCTTCGACGGGGACGACGTCCACCTGGTGGCCGCGGACCCGCTGCTCGTCCTCGGCGGTGGAGTAGGGGATGCCCACGTGGTCGAACACGCGGACGGCCTCGGCGCGGGCCCGTTCGATGAGCGCGTACATGCCGTCGGCGTGCCCGGCGAGGGCTTCGACGGCGTTGCCGAGGTTGTTGAGGAGTTTGCCGTGCTTCCAGCGCATGACGTCGGGGGTGGCGCGGGCGAGCAGGCCGTACTTGCCGAGGTCGTCGGCGATCTGCCCGGCGAGGTCGTCCACACCCTGGGGATAACGCCCGACGTGCAGCAACCCGGAGTACGGGCGGGCGTAGGCGACCACGACGCCGGGTTCGAGGTGCTCGGCGGGCAGCCACACGCACATGCCGTAGACCCGCTCGAACCTACGCAGGACAGTACGTTCGTTGGCCACGCCGTTCTGGGCACACACGACCGGGACGTCCACCGGCCAGGGGGCGAGTGCGGCGAGGGTGTCCTGCGACTTGGTGGCCAGGATCAGCACGTCGTCGTCGCGGGTGGGGATGGGGCCGGGAGCCGCGGGGATGTGCAGGGTCTCGTCGGATTCGGGGGTGATCAGGCGGAGTCCGTCACGTTTGAGCGCCTCGTAGTGCGCCCCTCTCGCGACGAGCACGACGTCGTGCCCGCCTTGATGAAGGCGGGCGCCGATGGTGCCGCCGACTGCTCCTGCTCCGATCACTATGTAGCGCATTGTCCGAGAATGTCACTTCTTACTTCGCGAGCGCCACTTCGGTCTGCGGGATCAGGGCGGTCCCGCGCGTACGCTCCCGCATGATCGTCTTGAGCACGCGCCAGCCGTCGCGTACGGCGTGCAGGTTGCTCGCGCCGTGGATCCTGGAGCGCTCGTGGCTGGGCACCTCGTGGATGACCAGGCCGGCCTGGGCGGCCCGGACGTTCATGAGGGTCTCGATCTCGAAGCCGTCGCAGTCGAGGTCCATCGCGTCCAGGTGGTCGCGCCAGAAGGCGTTGTAGCCGTAGCACAGGTCGGTGAAGCGGGTGCCGTACAGCAGGTTGGTCAGGCCCGTGAGGAACTTGTTGCCGAGCGAGCGGATGGGGCTGAGGTCGTCGGAGCCGCCGCCGGGGGCGTACCGGGAGCCCTTGGCGAAGTCAGCGCCGTCAATGAGGGTCTCGACGAAGGAGTGGATCTCCTTGCCGTCGGTGGAGCCGTCGGCGTCGATCATGACGATGATGTCGCCTCGGGCCGCCTGGAAACCCTCGATGAGAGCGTTGCCCTTGCCGCGCCGGCTCTGCACGACGACCCGCAGGTCGGGGCGCAGCCTGCGCGCCACGGCGACGGTGTCGTCGGTCGAGTTGCCGTCGACCAGGATGACCTCGTCGATCCAGGCGGGCAGCGTGGCGAAGACGTGGGGAAGGTTCTCGGCTTCGTTCATCGCGGGGACGATGACACTGACACTGGCGGCGAAGGGCTGCTTGTTCATGGCTACAAGGTGCACCTGCACACATGCAGCCCACTTGACACTGCCTTGCAGTGATCCTACTTATATGCGATCTCCACCGACCAATGCCTCGTCCGAGCGTGCGACGATCTCGTCGACGGTCTCCTCGGGGGTCTGTCCGGAGGTGTCCAGCCACAGGCCGATCCTCGGCGTCTCGGCCCGCAGAGCGGCGTCGAGCTGGGAGATCGTCCAGGTGCCGTAGCCGGTTTTGGCGCGTTCGCGTTCGCGGCGCTCGACGGCGGCGGCGTCGGGGGCGAGTACGACCACCCGGAGCGGACGGCTTCGGACCCACTTGGTGAACCGCTCCAAGTCAGCCCCAAGAACCACATCTTGCACAATAGACGTGAATCCGGCTTCGAAATACAAGTCCGCCGTCTGGGCCGCGAGCCGGTAGCGGAGGTGGAGCTGGCGCACCGCCTCCTCCTCCGAACCGGGCGCCATCTCGGCCCGCCCGCCCACCACCATCCGGCGGAAGGCGTCGCCCCGGACGTGCGCCGAGCGCGGCAGGCGTTCGGCCAGGGCCTGGGCGACCGTGGACTTGCCCGAGGCCGAGATGCCGGTGATCAGGACGACGCCCTTCACCCGCCGACCAGCTTCCGTACCCTTTCCGCGCCCACGGCCATGAGCAGCGTCGGCAGCCGCGGCCCGGTGTCGCGGCCCACCAGCAGCCGGTAGAGCAGGACGAAGAACGCGCGCTGGGCCGCCTTGAGCTCCGGCGTGGGCTTGGCGTCGGCGGCCAGGCCGACCTGGAGCTTCGGCACGCCGTAGACCAGGCTGGTCAGGCCGTCGAGCGTCCAGTCGTCGAGGCCCTCGGCCAGCAGCCGCAGCGACTCCCGTTCGGTCTGGCCGAGCGAGTCGAGCAGCTCCTGGTCGGGTGTCTCGCGTACGTGGGTGCGCTGGTCGGCGGGCAGGTGGTCGGCCACCCAGCGCTGCGCGCGGTCGAGCCGGGGGCGGGCCTGGGCGAGCTCCTCGACGGCGTCGAGGTCGCGCAGGATGCGTAGCGCCTGCTCGTCGTGGCCGGTGGTGATGTCGACGATCGAGGCCAGCGTCCGGTAGGGCACCGGGTGCGGCGTGGCCGGCAGCGGCCCGGCGGCGGTGCTCACGGCGCGGTTGTGGGCGGCCAGCTCGGCGGGCTGCGCCTGGCCGAGGCCGACCTTGCGGCCCAGGGCGTCCCATTCGTCGTAGAGGCGCTGGATCTCCTGGTCGAAGGCGATCTTGAAGGACTGGGCCGGCTTGCGGCGGGCGTACAGCCAGCGCAACACCGGCGCCTCCATGATCTCCAGCGCGTCGGCCGGGGTCGGCACGTCGCCCTTGGAGCTGCTCATCTTGGCCATGCCGGTGATGCCGACGAAGGCGTACATCGGGCCGATCGGCTGCTCGCCGCCGAACACCTCGCCCACGATCTGGCCGCCGACGATCCAGGCCGAGCCGGGGGAGTGGTGGTCGACGCCCGACGGCTCGAAGACCACGCCCTCGTACGCCCACCGCATCGGCCAATCGACCTTCCACACCAGCTTGCCGCGGTCGTGCTCGGCCAGGCGCACGGTCTCGCCGAACCCGCACTCGCAGGTGTAGGCCAGCTCGGTCGTCTCGTCGTCGTACGCGGTGACCCGCGTGAGGTCGCGCTCGCACAACTCGCAGTACGGCTTGTACGGGAAGTAGTCCTCCACCTCCCGCACGCCCTCCTTGGTCCGGTACCGGTCGAGGATCGCGTCGATCCTGGACCGCTCGCGCACGGCCAGCAGGATCTGCTCGCGGTAGGCGCCGGAGGTGTACTGCTCGGTCTGGCTGATGCCCCGGTAGTCGATCCCCAGCTCGGCCAGGGCGGCGACCATCGGGGCCTTGAAGTGCTCGGCCCAGTTGGCGTGCGGGCTGCCGGGCGGGGCGGGCACGGAGGTCAGCGGCTTGCCGATGTGCTCGGCCCAGGCCGGGTCGACGCCCGCGGGCACCCTGCGGAAACGGTCGTAGTCGTCCCAGGACAGCAGGTGGACGCAGTCGAGGCCGCGCCGCCTGATCTCGTCGGCGACCAGGTGGGGGGTCATGATCTCGCGCAGGTTGCCGAGGTGGATGGGGCCCGAGGGGCTGAGCCCGGAGGCGCAGACGATCGGTTTGCCCGGGGCACGACGCTCCGCCTCGGAGATCACCTCGTCCGCGAACCTGGAGACCCAGTCGGCCTCTGCACTTTCCGCCATCGCGCCATTGTCGTGGCTCGCCGGGCTTCTGCGCCAACCAGCGGAAAATACGGTGCGTTGCCGGACGGGCCTGAAGTAGTCTCGGCGCCCATGACGCCTTCTCGTGTACGTCCGCCTTTCGTGGCCGACGAACGTACCCAGCTCGTCGGCTGGCTGGACATGCAGCGCGCGATCGTCCACTGGAAGTGCGAGGGCCTGTCCGAGGCGGACGCCCACCGTGTCGTCCTGCCCAGCTCGCCGCTGATGACGATGGCCGGGCTGGTCTCCCACATGCGCTGGACCGAGCACTGCTGGTTCGAGGTGCTCTTCCTGGGCGGCAGCTCAGAGGGCAACCCGCAGTTCCTGGAGGAGCCCGAGGACGCCGACATGCTGGTCGAGGGCGTCACGCTGGCCCAGCTCCTCGACGACTACGCCAAGCAGTGCGAGCGCTCCAACGAGATCGTGGCCGCCCACTCGCTCGACGACGTCGGCAAGCACCCCGACTTCCGGTCGGCGGCGTCCTCGCTGCGCTGGGTGCTGATCCACATGGTCGAGGAGACCGCCAGGCACGCCGGCCACCTCGACATCGTCAGAGAGCTGGTCGACGGGAACAAGGGCTACTACTGACCCTCACAGGCCCAGCACGTCCGCGGGGTCGGCGACGATCCGCTGGATGATCAGACCGGCGGCCCCGAGCACGGCCGCGTCGGCGCCGTTGGCCGAGACCGCCAGGGCGGGCGGCGTGCCGCGCATCTGCCGCAGCCTGGCCGCCAGGGCGCCGCGTACGGATGACTCCAGCCACGGGAACAGCGGCGCGAAGATCCCGCCCAGCACGATCCTGCCGGGGTCGAGCAGGTGCACCGCCGAGGTGAGCGCCACCCCCAGCGCGTCCCCGGCCCGTCCGCAGGCGTCCAGTGCGCGCCGGTCGCCCTCGGCCAGCGCGGTCACCAGGGCGGCGACCGAGTCCAGCTCGCCGAGCAGGGCGTCCTGGCCCGCGTACACCTCCAGGCAACCCCGGCCGCCGCAGCGGCAGGCGGGGCCGTCCGGGGTGACGACGACGTGGCCGAGCTCGCCGGCCAGCCCGTACGTGCCCCTGAACACCGTCCCGTCCACGACCAGCCCGGCGCCGACGCCGATCTCGCCGGAGACGTAGAGGAAGTCGGCCGCCCCCGAGCCGAACCACAGTTCGCCGAGCGCCGCCAGGTTCGCTTCATTGTCGACCGCGCACGGCAGGTCGAGCAGGTCGGCCACCCGTACGTCCCGCCAGCCCAGGTGGGGGGCGTTGCGCAGCAGGTCGCCCTCGACCGTGCCGGGCACGGCCAGGGCGGCGCCGATGATCCGCAGCCCGGCCCCCTCTGCTTCGGCGGTGACCTCCTTCACCAGGTCGCGCAGCCTCTGGAGCACTTCTGCCGGGTCGGAGCCGCGGTTGTCGGCCGGGCGGGTGCGGCGCAGGCGTACGGACCGGGTGAGGTCGACCACGCAGGCGGCCAGGTAGTCGATGTTGACCTCCAGCCCGAGCGCCGCCACGCGATGCCCGCTCAGCGCCACGGCGACCCCGGGCCGCCCGCGCTCGCCGTCGCGCACGGCGCCCGACTCGCTCACCGCCCCGGCCTCCAGCAGGGCCCCGACCAGGCTGGACACGGTGGTCTTGGTCAGCCCGGTGAGCTCGGCCAGCCCGGCCCTGGTGAGCGGCCCGTCACGGTGGACGGCCTGGAGTACCACGGCCAGATTTCGGGCACGCATGGAATCATGCCGGACCCCCCTTGACGCCGCCATGCGTGCCTCCTCAGGATTATGTGCAGATTATGGACTAAAGGTAGGGGACGCCCACAATGCCATCCTTCACTCCCACACCTGCCGATCGCTTCACCTTCGGACTCTGGACGGTGGGCTGGCAGGCCCGCGACCCGTTCGGCGACGCGAGCCGTCCTCCGCTCGACCCGGTCGAGAGCGTGCACCGGCTGGCCGAGCTCGGCGCGTACGGCGTCACCTTCCACGACGACGACCTGCTGGCCGTCGAGCCCGACCGGGACAAGGCGATCGCCGCCTTCCGCAAGGCGCTGGACGAGACCGGGATGAAGGTCCCGATGGCCACCACGAACCTGTTCACCCACCCGGTCTTCAAGGACGGCGCCTTCACCAGCAACGACCGCGACGTCCGCCGGTACGCCCTGCGCAAGGTCATCCGCAACATCGACCTGGCCGCCTCGCTCGGCGCGACCACGTACGTGTGCTGGGGCGGCCGCGAGGGCGCCGAGTCCGACGCCGCGAAGGACGTCAAGGCGGCCCTCGACCGCTACAAGGAGGGCCTGGACCTGCTCTGCCAGTACGTCCTCGACCGCGGCTACGACCTGCGCTTCGCCCTGGAGCCCAAGCCCAACGAGCCGCGCGGCGACATCCTGCTGCCCACCATCGGCCACGCCCTGGCGCTCATCAATGATCTGGAACACCCCGAGATGGTGGGCCTCAACCCCGAGGTCGGCCACGAGCAGATGGCCGGGCTGAACTTCGTCCACGGCATCGCCCAGGCCCTCTGGCACGGCAAGCTGTTCCACATCGACCTCAACGGCCAGCACGGCCCCAAGTACGACCAGGACCTGATCTTCGGCCACGGCGACCTCAAGAGCGCCTTCTTCCTGGTCGACCTGCTGGAGAACGGCGGCTACGACGGCCCGCGGCACTTCGACTACAAGCCGCTGCGCACCGAGGACCCCGACGACGTGTGGGACTCGGCCGCCGCGAACATGCGCACGTACCTGATCCTGAAGGACAGGTCGCGCGCCTTCCGCGCCGACCCCGAGGTCCAGGAGGCGCTGCGCGCCTCCCGTGTGGACGAACTGGCACAACCCACGCTCGCTCCGGGCGAGACCTGGCAGGACCTGGCGGGCGACGACTTCGACCCCGAGGCGGCGGCCCGGCGCGGCTTCCACTTCACCCGGCTCAACCAGCTCGCGCTGGAGCACCTCATGGGGGTCCGTGGATGACCCGGCCCATCAGCGTCCAGCTCTACACCGTCCGGGACCAGCTCGCCGCCGACCGCGACGGCACGCTGGAGCGCATCGCCGGTATCGGCTACGGCGCCGTCGAGCCCTTCGACCCGACCGCCGACCCCGAGGGGTTCCGCCGGGTGATCGACGACCTGGGCCTCGCGGTGTCCAGCACGCACGCGTACGCGCTGCTCGACCGGGAGCCCGCGGAGGTCCTCGACGCCGTCGCCACGGTCGGCGCCGACCTGGTGATCATCCCCGGCGGCATCCCGGAGGCCGAGTTCACCACCCGCGACGGCCTCGCGCGCACCGCCGACCTGCTGAACGGCCTGGCCGAACAGGCGGCCGGGCACGGCATGCGCCTCGGCTACCACAACCACTGGTGGGAGATCGAGCCCAGGATCGACGGCCGCCACGCCATCGAGGCGCTGGCCGATCTGCTCGCCCCCGAGGTGTTCCTGGAGATCGACACGTACTGGGCGGCCGTGGGCGGTGCGGACGTGCCCGCCCTGCTCGGCCGCCTGGCCGGTCGTACGCGGGCGCTGCACGTCAAGGACGGGCCGGTCGTCAAGGGCGAGCCGCACACGGCGGTCGGGGCGGGGGCGATGCCCGTGCCCGAGATCCTGGCCGCCGCGCCGGACGCCTGGCGCATCGTCGAGCTCGACACGTGCGCGACAGACCTGTTCACCGCCCTCGCCGACAGCCACGCCCACCTCACCCGTCTGGAGGGCTCATGAACGGCGGACCCGTCGGCGTCGCCGTCGTCGGCGCCGGGGTGATCAGCGGCCAGTACCTGCGCAACCTCACCGCCTTCCCTGACGTGCGGGTGCTCGGCGTCGCCGACCTCGACGCCGGCCGGGCCGCCGCCGCGGCCCGCGAGCACGGCGTGCCCGCCTCGGGCAGCCTGGCCGAGATCCTCGCCCTGCCCGAGGTCGAGATCGTGGTCAACCTGACGGTCCCGGCCGCGCACGCGGCCGTCGCGCTGGAGTCCCTGCGCGCCGGCAAACACGTGTACGGCGAGAAGCCGCTCACCCTGAACCTGGACGAAGCGGCCAAGGTCATGGCCGAGGCCGCGAACCGCGGACTGCGCGTCGGCGGCGCCCCCGACACCTTCCTCGGCCCCGGCCTCCAGACCGCCGCGCACACCCTGCGCTCCGGCCTGATCGGCGAGCCGGTGGCGGTCACCGTCGCGTTCCAGAACCTGGGCCCGGAGTCCTGGCACCCCGATCCCGAGTTCTACTACCGGCCCGGCGGCGGCCCGCTGTTCGACATGGGCCCCTACTACCTGACCGCGCTCGTCTCCCTGCTCGGCCCCGTCGCCCGGGTCGCGGGCAGTACGCGCAGGGCGCGCGCCGAGCGGGTCGTCGGCTCGGGGCCCAAGGCCGGCACGCTGTTCCCCGTGGACGTCCCCACCCACGTCAACGCCCTGCTGGACTTCCCCGGCACGGCCACCGCCACCGCGACCTTCAGCTTCGACTCGCCCGTCGGCCGCAAGTTGATCGAGGTCATCGGCACCGAAGGCGCCCTGCTGCTGCCCGACCCCAACACCTTCGGCGGCCCGCTGCTCGTCCGCGGCCCGCACGACGCCGACTGGCGGGAGGTGCCCGTCGCCGAGAGCACCGCCGGGCGCGGCGTCGGCGTGCTCGACCTGGCCAGGTCGCTGCGCGCGGGCACGCCGCACCGGGCCTCGGGCGAGCTGACGCTGCACGTGCTGGAGCTCATGGAGGCCATCACCGAGTCGGGCGAAAGCGCCGAGTTCCGTACGGTCACCTCGGCCGTGACGGCTCCTGAGCTCCTGCCCGGCGGCTGGGACCCGTACGCGAGCACGTTGTCCTGACGCCGGGGCCCGTCCCGTCGAGGAGGGTTCAGAAGAGCGGCTTGGCCAGGCGGATCGTCAGGATCCGGCTGGTCACGCCGGAGTCGACCAGGCGGCCGTCGGCGTCGAAGGTGCCGAGGCCGAAGTCGTTGTCGTTGGCGATGGCGAGCGTCACCGGGTCGAGCAGCGCCACGCCCTCGATCTTGCCGGGCAGGCCGGGGATCGCCGCCAGGTCCACGGCGAGCGTCTTGGGCGCGACGGTGACGTTCGCCGGCAGCGACGCCTCCAGCGAGGGCGTGGTGGCCGGGTCGTCGTGCGGGCCGCCGAGCAGGTTGGTCGCCCTGCGCAGGTCTACGGTGTAGAGGCGGGCCACGGCGTCGGTGCGCTCCTGGAGCAGCAGGCGGCCGGGGCTCAGCACGTTCAGGGCGGAGATCTTCATGTCGCCCTGCTCGGCCGCCGGGTCGAAGGTGGCCACGTTCTCCATGGTGTAGGCCCACTCGCCGGTCGGGCGGCCGGTACGCAGGTCCACGCGCAGGATGCGGGCGGTGTTCGAGGCCTTGCCGGTCTTCTTGTCAGGGTTGGCGAGCGGGCTCTGCACGGCCAGGTACAGGGCGCGTTCGGACTGGGAGACGCCGAGCGCCTCGATGCCGCGGTTCTGCTGCCGGGTGGCGAAGATCGCGGGCAGCGTCTCGTGGACCGGGTAGCCGGTGCCCGTGAGGTTCAGGCCCTTGGGGACGTACCTGGCGAGGACGCGGCCGTCGCCCGCCACGTGGAGCAGCGACGGGGAGTACTCCTCGACCAGCCAGAAGCCGCCGCGGCCGTCGGTGACGATGTCCTCGGTGTCCAGGCCGTTCGGGTCGTACGGGAGCTGCGTCAGGCCGTCCCAGGTGTAGGGGGTCTCGTCGTGGCCGGGCTGGTTGGACAGGCCGGTGATCGGGGTGCCGTCGGAGGTCTTCAGCGGGATGCTCTCCACGATGCGCGCCGTGTCGTGCCGTACGGCGACGCGGACGATCGCGGGCGCGAACTCGGGCAGCGGGAACGTGCGCCGCTTCTCCCCGTTGACCTTGGGCTCGCCGTTCGGGCCGCGGTCGGTGACCATCCAGTACTCGCCGGAACGACGGGCCGGGAACAGGCCGCTGCCGACGCCGCCCAGCTTGACGCCGCGCGAGTCCTTGACGATGCCCGGCTCGAAGGCGGCCAGGTCGGGGGCGGGCAGCGTCACGTCGGACAGGATGCGCGGCTGACGCCCCGAGGCGGCGTCGGCGGGTGCGGCGACGGTGGTGGCGAGGGCCACGGCGACGGCCAGCACGGCGATGAACGAACGAGACATGACGCTTCCCTTGGCAGCAAACTTCCAGATAGGGGTCGAAAGGTATCGACGCTTGATGACGGGCTGCTGAAGCGCACATGACTTCACACGAAATTTCGTGCCGATGGGTGACATTTCGTGATGCGCGTGGGTGCTCCTTGCCTGCCGGTGAGGTCGCCGATCCGGCCGTTCCCTCCCTCCCGTGTCGGGCAGGAAAGAACTATGGCCCAAGACCCATTCGAACCACCCGGAACCGGACTCACCACCTCCTGGATCGCCCTTCTCGACAACGCCCGCCACGAGAACCGGGTCATCTCGGTACACCTGCTGAGCGGCGACTCCTTCACCGGCCACGTCACCCGTAGAGGCGACGCCCTGGTCACCGTCGAGTCCTCGGACCCGGCGACCGGCGGCGCCCGAGAGCACAACCTCGCCATCCACGCGATCGTCTCGATCTCCTACGAGTCCCCGGCCGCCGGCTGACCCATCGTCAGGGAACGCGTCGTCCCGTATCGTCCCCAGCAGCGACCCCGTACACGTGAGGAATGATCGACATGTCCCACGAGGTGGTACGACGCGTTTTCAGCACGGTCGACTCGTTCGACCCCGACAAGTTCGCGCAACTCCTGGCCGAGGACGCCTCCTTTGTGTTCGGCAACGCCGAGCCCGTGGTGGGGCGCGAGGCCGTGGCCGCCGGGCTGCGGACGTTCTACTCGACCATCGGCGGCCTGCGGCACCGGATCGTCAGGGGCTGGCAGGTCGAGGGCGACACCATCGCCGAGACCGAGGTGACGTACCAGCGGCTCGACGGGAAGGAGGCCGCCGTCGTGGCCGTGTCGATCTGGCGTACCCGTGACGACGGCCTGATCTCCGACTACCGCATCTTCGCCGACCTCGCCCCCGTCTACACCCCATAGTCGAACCCAGTAATCCTGTCGGTATTGTAGGAAACTCGCCTTTCCGGCGACGGCGTACCGACAGGAGGAAAGCCATGCCCACTCCGGATCCCCCCGCACCGCCCGGCCTGCCGATCACCGATGTCCGCGGCGGCACCTTCACCAAGGCGGCGGGCGCGTTCCTCGCGGAACACAACGAACTGAACACGGACACCCGCCGGATCCTCGACGCCCTGGCCGCGCTCGGCGACTTCGCCGGCACCGACGAGACCGGGAACACGTTCAGGAAGAACTACTCCACGGCCCTGGAGAAGGCCGAGACCTACGTCAACGCCCTGCGTGACGTCTATCCCGCGGTGGCCGACCGCCTGGCCGACATGAAGACCAGCTTCGACATCGCGAACTGGGCAACCATCGAATCCCTGCCGAAAGTGTCCGACCCGCCCAAGCTCGTCCCGCAGACCGCAAAGCCCACCTGACACCCCGGAGCCAGCCGATGACCGCCCAGGAAGACCCCACCCCCTACCTCGACGAGGAGATGCGCGGCCTGCTCGCCCAGTTCCAGGCCGACGTGCGCCCGCTGGAAGAGCTGCAGGAGAGCCTGGACGCCGTCCGCGGCCGGGGCGAGGCCGCCGACGGCCAGGTGCGGGCCGAGGTGTTGCCGACCGGCGCGCTCGGCGGCCTGCGCATCGACCCGCGGGCCATGCGGCTCGGCGCCGACGCCGTGGCGGAGGCCGTACTCGCCGCCGCGGGCGCCGCCGCCGAGGACCTCGCCGCCCAGATGGCCGGCCTGATGACGACCGGTCTGACGCCCTTCGCCGACGAGGTCCGGCGCTTCACCCGGGACTGACCGACTTCGTGATCGCCCTTCCTCAGTACCTGCGCCAGCGCCTGAACTGGTCCTGGCCCGCGGCCACCCCCAGCTTGGCGAGCATCTGCTGCCAGGTCGGCAACAGGCTGACCGGATCGTCCGCCACGTCGCCGGGCCTGTTGAGCGCGTTCGCGGTGGTGGTGAAGATGCTGGATCCGGTCAGGAACACGACCGCGTTCCGGGCCGCCGGGTTCTTCGGCAAGACGTTCGCGGCCTTGCCGAAGTTGGCGGGATCGACATGGTAGAAGACCATGGCCGCGGCGAAGTTCTTCAGCATGTACTCGCCGCGGTCCCCCCAGGAACCGGTGTCCTCGCCCCTTGCCAGCTTGAGCCCGTCGACGACCGCCTGGTCGAGCACGGTGTAGGCGAGGCTGCCGCCCAGGGCGTAGATGAACCGCTTGCCCACCGCGTTCTCGAACATCTTGAGCAGCAGGCGTGCCTGCGACCTGCGGATCGCCCAGTTGATCATCACCTGGACCTTCTTGTCGATCGCCGGCCAGCAGAAGAACATCAGCAGTTCCAGCCACTGGATCATGGCCATCGTCCGCAGCGTGTGCTGCGTCTGCTCCAGCAGGTTCGCGTAGTCGTCGACAGCGTCCGCCAGCCCCCGGATGTAGGCCGACACCCGGGGCGGATAGGGCGCCACCTCCTTGGTGAAGTACGTCCTGAAGGCGTCGATGCCCACACCGGAGCTCGGCGGACGCCAGACCCGGGCCGCCACCTCCTCCACGTCGTCCAGGCTCACGTCCACCCGTCCGGCGAGCTGCCGCAACAACTCCGCGGCGGCCAGGTCCTTGGCCGGGTCGCCATCGGGATAGGCCACGCTCAACATCTGCAGAACCACGCCACCCACCCCGGCGGCCGAGAACATGAATCCCGCCATCGGAAGCGCCTTGGAAGACGGACTCACCCGACACCTCTTTTCTCGTCGATCAATTGTCCGATCATCCCACCAATTTACTCAAAAACACCACCCCGATTTCTGCTCACCCCCGAATGTCGGCATGGATAAAGCTGCCCTTCGCCCATCGCGTACCCGTCGCAGTTCGGCGCGCTCGCGCTGAAATTCACCGCGTCGGTCGGCGCGATAATCACCAAGGCCGAGCAGACCGCCGTGTCGCAGCTCGACGACATCGACATGGCCCTGAAGGACATCGAGATCAGCGAGCGAAATGGAGAATGCGCTGGTCGTTCCTTGAACGAGAACCGGTGGCCATCCTCCTCCGGCGCACGAGCGAACGGCAATCAATCCCATAAGCCACTCCGGACGCCCCCCGAGATAGCGACACCCGCCGTATCTTGGGGCAGCATGGCGGAGAACGAGCGGGTTTTCGAGAATCTGTGGAAGGACGCGGTCGGGCCCGGCGGAAAGGCCGACCGTGATCGGTGTGACTGTTTCGACCAGCACAGGCGGCAGCGGCAGCCGAAGGACGTGCGATTCCATGCCGAGCGACAGGACACCTCGGCGCATCTCGTGCTCTACGGGAGCAATCTCGTACGGATCCCGCCGGAGATCGGCGCGATGGCCGGCCTGGAGGAGTTCACCCCGTACACCTCCCACCGCCTGCACTGGTTCCCGTACGAGCTGACCAGGTGTGGCGGGCTGCGGCGCAGTACGGTCAGCACCCGCTCGCTCTACGGGAACTTCAAGCTGCGCCCGCCGTTCCCCGAACTGCGGCCACGCCCGGACGCGACCGGCGAGCCAGATCCCGGGGTCTGGGGTGCCACGGTCATCCGTACGTGCAGCGTCTGCGACCGGCCGATCGGCGAGGCCGGTCCCTCGCAGCTGTGGATCTCTCTGCGGGTCGCCACGGACGTCCTGCCGCTGCTGGTCAACGCCTGTTCGCCGGCCTGCATTCAGGCACTTCCTCCGGCTGCTGAGGGGTATGGCGCTGGGCCCTTGAATCCTCCCTGAAAGGATCATTAGCCTCGATGCCGGTAGCGCGGTCTTTCGCGCTTGTGCTCTGCATCGGAGGTACGGTGACCTCGACCCCCGCATTCGATCACATCTCCGCCGGATACCACCCCGATCCCGCCCTGTCGATGTCCCTGCACGCCGACGCCTACACCGACCCGAAGTGGTACGACATCGACCAGCGGGCCGTCTTCGCCCGTACGTGGCAGTGGTTGTGTCACGTGGAACGGCTGCGGCAGCCGGGCGGGTACGTGACGGGCACGGTGGCCGGTATGCCCGTCGTCGCCGTCCGGGACGAGGCCGGCACGCTGCGCGCGTTCTACAACGTGTGCAAGCACCGGGCACACGAACTGCTGTCCGGTTCCGGCGTCCGGCGCAGCATCGTGTGCCCGTACCACGCCTGGAACTTCGACCTGACCGGCCGCCTCAGGCGCGCGCGCAACACCGGCGGAATGCCGGGCTTCGACCCCTCCGCGGTGTGTCTGGACCAGGTCGAGGTCGCCGAGTTCGGCGGCATGGTCTACGTGAACCTCGACCCCGGCGCGGCCTCCCTGTCCGAGCAGGCCGGGGATCTGGAGGCGGACATCGCGGCGCGGGCGCCGGACGTGGCCGAGCTGACCCTTGCCCGCCGGCTCACCTACGACATCGCCTCCAACTGGAAGAACGTCGTGGACAACTTCCTGGAGTGCTACCACTGTCACGTGGCCCACAAGGACTTCGTGTCCCTGGTCGACATGAGCACCTACAAGGTCACCACGTACGGGATCCACTCCAGCCACATGGCCCAGGCGGGGAAGGCGGAGAACTCCGCGTACGACGTGTCGGGCGCGACGGTCACCGAGCACGCGGTCTGGTGGTTGTGGCCCAACACGTGCCTGCTCCGCTACCCCGGCCGCGGGAACTTCATGGTGCTCCAGATCATCCCGGACGGTCCGGAGTGTACCCGTGAGATCTGGGACTTCTACCTGGAGACCGCCGAGCCCGACGAGGCCGAGCTGGACAGCATCCGGTACATCGACGAGGTGCTCCAGGTGGAGGACATCGCCCTGGTGGAGAGCGTCCAGCGCGGCATGCGCACACCCGCGTTCAGCCAAGGAAAGATCGTTTACGACCCGGACGGCTCGGGGTTGTCGGAGCACGCCGTCCATCACTTCCACGGCCTGGTCCTGGACGCCTACCGCCGGCACCTGAACCAGGGGTGACAGGAGGGGCTGTCACGCTCGGAGGCGTCCGGACACCTTCCATGATGTGACACACCCCTACGGAAGGGACGACCGCGTGGGCCCTCCGAACCCCAGGCAACGCTTCGAGGAGCTCTACACCGAGCACTACGCGGCCGTCTCCGGCTATGTCCGGCGTCGTACCGACGACCCCCACGACACCGCGGACGTGATCGCCGAGACCTTCACCACCGCGTGGCGGCGGCGCGGCTGCTGGCCCGCCGGCGACCGCGCCCGGCTCTGGCTGTACGGCGTGGCGCGGCGCACCCTGGCCAACCACCGCCGCGGCGAGTCGCGCAGGGAGGGGCTCGGCAACGCCGAACTGGCGCAGGTGCTGGGCTGCTCGCGCATCGCCGTACGTCAGCGGCTGCACCGCGCCCGCAAGCGCCTGGCCACCGAACTCGCCGCCGACGACCCCGACCTCGCCCGGTACGGCTCGCGCGCCGTCAGCCTCGCCAAGGAGACCTCATGAACCGACAGGTCGACGACGTCGTCAGGCGTCTCGCCCCGGCGCCCGGGCCCGGTCTGACGGCCGGAGCGCGGGAGACGATGTACCAGATCATGGAGGAGGAGCCGGATACGGCCCTGCCCGTACGCGGGAGGCGGCGACGCGGCCTGATCGCGTTGCCGATCGCCGCGGGCGCCATCGCGGCGTCCCTGGCCGCCTTCCTGGCCCTCGCGCCCGCCGCCGCCTCGGCCCTCGACATCAAGGAGGAGGACGGCTACTACCTCGTCGAGGTCAAGGACGTGTTCGCCGATCCGGAGGCGTATCAGCGGCAGTTGCGCGAGGCCGGACTCGACATCACGCTGCGGATGTTGCCCGCACCGCCCAGCCAGGTCGGGACGTTCGACCCGACCGCGAGCGAGCCGGACGGGATCGAGGTGATCAGACAGGACGGATGCGAGCGACGGGAGGGCTGCCCGATCCGGATGAAGGTCCGGCGGGACTTCGCGGGCTCGGCCGAGATCATCCTCGGGCGGCAGGCCCGCCCCGGCGAGGAGTACGAGATCAACATCGGCTTCGACTCGCCCGGCGAACCCATGCACTGCGTGCCGTTCCACAACAGCCCCGTCAGCGAGGTGCGCGGCCTGCTGAAGGCACGCGGCCTGGACGTCCAGGCGTTCGACGTCCTTGGTCCCGCCTTCTGGACGAAGGGGGGCAAGGACACCCCGCCGGAGACCAAGACGTCGGTGCCTGAGTCCACGCACGTCGTAGGCGGCTACCTGACGATGCCCGGCAAGGCGACGCTCCAGGTCAGCGACTCGGACCTGCCCGACGACCTGGTACGGACCCTGAAGGCGAAGGCCGGCTGCCCGTGATCGCGAACAAGGCAATGGCCGCCGTCCTGGTGGCCACGACGGTCGGCGTCGTGCCCGTACCGGGCAGTCAGGCCGATCTCAGGCAGGGGCCGGACGCGGCGGGCGTCACGTTGATCACCGGGGACCGGGTCGTGGTCACGGGCCGCGGATTCCGTGTGCTGCCGGGGCCGGGCAGGCGGGTCGGGTTCACCCACCAGGTCCAGGACGGGCACCTGTACGTGATCCCGTCCGACGCCCGGCCGCTGGTCGCGGCGAACACGTTGGACCGGCGGCTGTTCGACGTCACCCAGCTGCTGGCGTGGCGGTACGGCGACGCAGCGCCCGCACGCTCAAGGCCGGCGCCACCAAGCTCTGGCTGGACGGCCGCCGCTCGTACACCCTCGACCGGAGTGCCCGGCAGATCGGCGCCACCGAGGCGTGGAAGCAGGGCATGACGGGCAAGGGCGTCACGGTGGCCGTCCTGGACAGCGGGTACGACCCTGACCACCCCGACCTGAAAGGCGTGGTGGCCCAGGAACGGAACTTCACCGACGATCCCGACATCCGCGACCGGACCGGGCACGGCACCCACGTGGCCTCGATCATCGCGGGGGCCGACGTGAACTACCGCGGGATCGCGTCCGGCGCGAGACTCGCCGTCGGCAAGGTCGGCACCGAGCTGGGCCTGACGGAATCGGCCATCCTCGCCGGTATGACGTGGGCCGCCACCGAGGTCAAGGCCAAGATCGTCAACCTGAGCTTCGGCGCGCCAGACACCCTTGACCTCGACCCGGTCGAGCAGGCGGTGAACACGTTGTCGGAACGTACGGGCACGCTGTTCGTCGTGGCCGCGGGCAACGCCGGCACCGAGGTCTTCAGCCCCGGCAGCGCCGACGCCGCGCTCACCGTCGGCTCCGTCGACCGGCAGGACGGGGTCGCCGTCTCCTCCGGCAGCGGACCCCGTACGGGCGACCACGCGATCAAGCCGGACATCACCGCGCCCGGCGTCGGGATCGTGGCCGCGAAGGCGGGCGGGACCGGGGGCGACGCGCACGTGGCGATGTCCGGGACCTCCATGGCGGCGCCGCACGTGGCGGGCGCCGCCGCGATCCTCGCCCAGCTGCACCCGGACTGGACCGGGCAACGGCTCAAGGCCGCGCTGACCGGCGCCGCCGCGGCCACGCCCGGTGTGACGCCGGACCGGCAGGGGACCGGGCGGGTGGACGTCGTGCGTGCGCTCGCCCAGCAGGTCGTCGCCGTACCGGATCGTCTGTGGGCGTACTTCCCCTGGGACGGCCCGGACGGGCGGGTGACCACCGGGACCGTCAGCTACGAGAACGCCGGTGACACGCCCGTCGACCTCGACCTGACCGCCGACGGCGACGTGCTGCGGCTCTCCGCCCAGCAGCTCCGCGTGCCCGCCGGGGGCCGGGCGACGGTCACCGTGACGATCGACGGCAAGGACAGGGCGACGGGCGAACACGTGGGGACGATCGTCGCCCGCTCGGGCGCGACGGTGATCCGTACGCTCGCCGGCGCGTTCGTCGAGCCCGAGTCCCACGACGTGACCATCAGGGCCGTGGACCGGAACGGCGGACCCGCCGAAGCCGCCTTCGCCCAGCTGTACGACCCGCGGACCGGCGACACCCGCGAAGTCCGCTTCACCGACGGCGTGGCCCGGCTCAGGCTGCCGAAGAGCGAATGGAGGTTGTACACCGAGATCGAGGACGGCACGTCGGGCACCACCATGGCCCACCTCCGGCTGGACCTCGGCGCGGACCGGCAGGTGACGATCGACGCCCGCGAAGGCAGGCGAGCCGCCTTCAGCGTGGACGATCCGGACGCCACACAGCGCGACCTCGTCGACGTCGGGCTCGCCGACGGCGTCTGGCAGTACGGGTACACCTCGTGGAAACGGCCGGGCCTCGGGACGTTCGTCATCCCGGCGCGCGCGCCGGGCCTGCGGTACATGATGCGGACATTGTGGGACAGCCGGACCCGCACCCCGAGCCCGTACGTCTACGACCTGGTGAAGACGTACGCCGACGGCCTGCCGGGCGACCCCGCCTACGCCGCCAGGCGTGCGGATCTCGCCAAGGTGACGGCGACCTACCGGGCCTCGGCCACGGCGGCGACGGGCACACCGTTCTTCGGCGCCAGGTTCGCCGAGGACAAGGCCGTGTTCATGGAGTCCCCGGCCCAGGACGTGCGGCTCCCGGGCACGCTCGTCCACTACCGGACGCCGGGATTCGTCTCCCTGCGCGCGACACTCCCCGGCGACCGCCTCACGCAGACGATCATCCGGGCGTACGCGGTGAGCTGACCGGCCCTTCGAGGTGGCGGGCCCCTTTGCCAGGACCTTCAGCGGGGGCCGGCGGCGAAGGCGAAAGCCGCGGCCCGGTCCCGCAGCAGGGCGGCGAGCTCGGGGGAGTCGACCACCTCGAAGGGCCATCGCACCCAGAGCAGTCCACCGGCCAGGACCTCAAGGCGTACGTCGGCGATGCGCCAATGTGTCGCCGTCTGGCCGGTGGCGGTGGTCGTCGGGGCGAAGTCCGCGGCGAACCCACCCATGTACGCCTGTACCTGTTCGATCGGGGCGTGGATCAGGATCGTCGCCGTGTGTTCGCGGGGCGGAGCGCCGAGCCGGCTGGTGACGAACGCGACCGGGTCGCCTCCGGGGACCTCCTGCGGCTCGAAGCGCACGCCCGTCGCCGACGCCCACGTGATCCGATCGACGCGCAACACCCGCCAGCCGTGGTCGAGGTCGCGGCACACGAGGAACCACCGGGTCTCCCGAGGTACCAGGGCGGCGGGCTCGACGTGGCGCGCGGACTCCCGTCCGGCGTCGGTGCCCTCGGTGTTCATCACGCGCAGCCGGACCTGCTCCGCGTCCCGGCACGCCAGCGCCAGGACCGCCAGCACGTCGGCGTTCAGCGGAGCCGGATACGCCCCTGCCACCGCGTTCGGGGTGTCGCCCAGGGCGACCGAGGAACGTAGTGCGCGTACCCGCCGGCGTACCGCCGAGGGCATCACCTGTTCCATCTTGGCCAGGGCGGTGAGCGCGACCTCACCCCCGCCGGCGGCGCCGTTGGCAGCCGAGGAGGCGAGGGCGGCGGCCACGGCGAGCGCCTCGTCCGGGGTGAACACCAGCGGCGGCAGGTCGCTGCCCGTGGACAGCCGGTAGCCGCCGTCGGGGCCGCGACGTGCCTCGATGTGATAGCCGAGGCTGCGCAGCCGTTCCACGTCCCGCCGGAAGGTGCGGCCGTCGACGCCGAGTCGGTCGGCGAGCTCGCCGCCGCTCCAGGACCGGCGGGCCTGCAACAGCTCCAGCAGGCGCAGCGCCCGCTCGGTCGTGGTCTGTTCCGACATGGTCGCCGAGTCTAGGAGAAATAGGGACAGTAATTGCCCTAAACCCTTCCTAGGTTGGAGTTCGAGCCGGACAGACCGGCATCGAATTCCCTGAGGTGAGCATTTTGATCATTCTTGTCACCGGCGCGACCGGAGCCGTCGGCCGTCACCTTGTCACGACCCTGCTCGCCCGCGGCGCCACCGTACGCGCGCTGACCCGCAAGCCCGAGGACGCCGACCTGCTGGCCGGGGTCGAGGTCGTCGCCGGTGACCTGGCCGACGCCGCCACGCTCGGGTCGCGGGTGTTCGACGGTGTCGATCGCGCCTTCGTCTTCCCCGCGGAGGGGGTCGAGGCGTTCGTCACCGCGGCCGTCGCGCACGGCGTACACCGTTTCACCGTGTTGTCCTCGCTGGCCGCCGCGAAGGAGTTCCGGCGTGACCACGGCTCGGCGAGCCAGCTCCACCACACCGCGGTCGAGGCCGCCGTGACGGACCATACCGATGCCTGGACGATCCTGCGGCCCGGCACCTTCGCCGGCAACCTGCTCTCCTGGGCCTGGCAGATCCGCTCCGGCGCGCCGATCAGGGCGCCGTACCTGGCCTCGGCCCAGGCTCCCGTCCACGAGTACGACGTCGCCGAGGCCGCCGCCGAGACCCTCCTCTCCGACGAGCACCTGGGTACGGCGATCCCGCTCACCGGCCCGGAGGCCCTGACCCGCGCCGAGCAGGTGGCGATCATCGGCGAGGCCCTGGGACGGGAGATCCCGCTGCTGGAGATCACGCCCGAGGAGTTCCGCGCCGAGACCGCGCAGTTCATCCCCGAGCCCGTGATGAGGATGTTGCTCGACTACTGGCACGACACCCTCACCGTCCCCGACGTCCCGCGTCCTGTCACGGTGGTGACCGGGCGGCCGGGCCGCACCCTGGCGGAGTGGGCCGCCGACCACCGCTGCGACTTCGGCGCCGCCTGACGCTGCGGTCGCTTCAGATGCTGAGCAGGTCGAGAGGGCCGAGGTCGCGGACGGTCTGCGCGAGGGCGCGGATCATGTCGTTCTCCGCCCCGGCCGACCACACCAGCGCGTACTTCAGCGGATCGTCGTCCCGCAGAGGCAGGTAGGTGATGTCGGGCCGGAGGTAGTAACGCCGCATGTGGTGGGCGACGAGGCTGACGGCCTCCCCGGTGGTGACCAGGGAAAGGATCTCCTCGGTGTTTCGCGCCAGAGGGCCGCGCTCGATCCGATGGCCCGCGGGGGTCCGGGACGGGAGGAAGCCGTCCGCCCAGTAGTCGGGTCTGGACGGAGCGTCCACGTGCGGGAAGTCGGCGAGCATCTCCAGCAGGCCGGTCGTGTGCCGGGTGAGTTCGTGATCGGTGGCCACGGCCAGCAGGCGCGGGTCCGTGAACAGGACCGGCCCCGTGATCAGGTCGGGCTCTTCGACGGGCAGCCACGCGACCAGTACGTCGATGTCATCGCGGCGCAACCCGGCGAACGGGTCGGCGAAGGGGGAGATCCGGATCTGCAGCTTCCACTCGGGATGTCGGTTGCGGAAGGCGTCAACTCCCACGACCTGCGGCGCTTCTGGAGGCCACCGCGGACGGCCGCCGCCAGGCCCAGGAGTACCGCGACATCGTGCTGGCCGACAACGTGGCCTGGTGGAACGCCACCACCGGAGCCGAGATCCAGATGTCCGGACTGAACGCGCACCTGAGCTACACCCCGATCGACACCGCGTACGTGCCGGCCCCGATGGGCGGCGTACTGCGCAAGCGGCTCGGCGACCGCTTCGTCACCGTCGGCACCAGCTTCGACCAGGGCGGCTACAACTTCAGCGCCGAAGGCGCCTGCCCGGACGACGCCAAGCCCGCCGAACGGCCGATGACGTGCAAGGGCCAGGTCCCGGCCGCGGGCGCCGACTACAACGAGTACGTGCTGGACCAGGTCCGCTACCGCGACTTCATGCTCGACACCCGCACCGCGCCGGCCGCCGCCAAGGCGTGGTTGTCGCAGGCCCGGAACACCCGCCTGATCGGCGGCGGGTTCTGGTCACCCTCTCAGGCCGTACAGGCCGCCCTGGGACGCTCCTTCGACGTGGTCATCCACCTCCACCAGGTCTAGGCCGCCCAACTCCTCCCCTGACCTCCAACCGCACGACCGACCGGCGTTCTTCTCCAGCTCCTTCACCCACCACCGCAAGGAGTGCCCGTCCGGCCTTCGTAGTGGTGGGCGGCACCCGACCGGCCCACCACAAGCAAGTCGGCCATGGACAAGCAAGCCCGAGTCGTGCCGCGAGGCAGGGCTGTTCCTCATCCGTCACCACAGCAAGGAGCACGGATAAGAGGAGACCACCCAAGGACGCCACTGCTCGCCTTGGGGCCGCGCTGATCGCCACGCACAAGCACGTCGGCGCGCCGGCCGCAACGATGCTCTTGACAGGGACCCTGCGCGAACCCGGGCGCTGCCAGCGATACGTGGTCCCGTGGGGTACCGAAGGCGTACTCACGCAGACAATCGCTCAGGAACAAGAGAGGCCGCTTCCGATCTGCGGAAGCGGCCTTCTGCGTGCGGCAATACTGTCGGGGTGGCGGGATTTGAACCCGCGACCTCTTCGTCCGCTCAATTACTTATCGAGTCTAAACGGTCAAGAAATCTATGTATTGTTCCAAAGCGCCACAAGATGCACAGAGAGAGTGGGGCTGATGTATAAGGTCGACTTACAA
Organism: Nonomuraea sp. WAC 01424; assembly: GCF_003947315.1. Classification (NCBI taxonomy): domain Bacteria; kingdom Bacillati; phylum Actinomycetota; class Actinomycetes; order Streptosporangiales; family Streptosporangiaceae; genus Nonomuraea; species Nonomuraea sp. WAC 01424. The sequence continues at coordinate 209,362 of NZ_QHHZ01000017.1, read as the reverse complement.
TCCGTAGAGAACGATGATTGCTTCGGCTTCAAGAGTGGAGATATGATTTCTGTAAGATTCCGGAAAATCTCATTAGCGCTGCCGGCGAAGCAGGAACCGAATTTAGTGAACCTTTTATGGGGCAACTAGGTTTGCCGGGCAACTGGTCATATTCCCGTCTTCCGGGACCGGGGTTATCGTATACACGGACGGTGTCTTTCATCGGCTCTGCGAAGGCGTCCACCAAATACCCCTCCCCTAAGGTGGGGAATACCCTCAGTAGGCGAGGTTGTGAGGTGTTTACGATCGAAGGGAATGTCATACAGTACAGGGTGCATGCTCCCCGTAGTTTCGGTGGGTCACCGCTCACGCCGCTGCCCGCACTCCAAGAAGACGACGATGATTAGACTCTTCGAAGGCTTCGACAAATATAACCTCCAGGCAAGGATCTACCCTGCGTTGATCACTTTCCTGCCGGTGATGGCTTCAGTCTTTTTGCTGTGGTCTAAGACATTTCCTCAGCAGACGGTGGCCGCCTTCGTCACCGCTGGCGGAGCATTTTTGGTGGCCAATGTCGTTCGCGGACTTGGCAAGAGCCTGGAGAAGCGCCTGGTTGTGCGGTGGGACGGTCTTCCGACCACGCACATGTTGAGATACAGGAATAACTCTAATATTCCTCTTCTTAAGAGAAGAAGAGAGGCGCTCCAGAAAATTACGCACCTCAGATTCCCCGCAGAATCCAAGGAGCGGCTCGACCCTCAACGGGCGGATCAAATTTATATTGCAGCTACACGCGTACTGATTATCCATGTCCGCGATAAGAAAGGGCGTTACGATCTCGTTCATGACGAGAACATCAACTACGGCTTCCGGCGCAACCTCCTCGCTCTGAAACCTCTGGGGATAGCCGTCGCCTTGCTGTGCGTGATTTCCGACGCGGCCTGGTGGCAGCTTAATAAGGTAGCGGCCTATCCTCTCATCATAAGTGTTCTTCTGAACGCCGCCTTGCTCGCCGCATGGATCCTTCTCATAAGGCCGCAATGGGTGTGGCAAGCTGGGGAGGCGTACGCGGAACGGCTTTTCGACACGCTGGAAGATCCCACCCTTCTTCCTGGCGACAGCGAGCCTTCGGAGACTCAGACGTGAGCAGGAACACCAGAGGGACCGTACCGCTCGTGATCGATGTTCCAGCCCCCTTGGGGGACCGCACGGATATCGCGTCCCCGCTGGTTTCGAGGATTCCGCAGTTCAATGAAGGATGAGGGACAGCGAGGACAGCAGGGACTGGCTACGGCCTTGAGCGTCTCAAGGAGTCTTTGACGGACTGAGCGCCCGGGAGCGCTCGCCGAGGCCGAGGCCCTGGGCGGTGCTGTGGAGTTCGGTCACGGCGTAAGTGTTGAACGCTATGGCGTCTCCGGGGCGACGTTCAGAGCTGTGGCGACTGCGGCTTCGGCGTCGCCTTGGAGAGCCTGGGCGCGGGCGAGGCAGGCTCCGAACCAGGCCCTGTCGCGGCGGTAGCGGTCGGGCAGGGTGGACAGGCCGCGTTCGAGGTAGTCGGTGGCGCGGCGGCCGTCGCCGAGTTCAAGTTCGGCCATGCCGCGTTGCATGAGGAACCAGCCTTCGTCGTAGAAGTACATCCAGGGTGGTTCGTTCTCGGGGTGTTCGGCGGCGCGGATGAGGTCTTCGGCTTCGGCCAGGCGGATGCAGCGCTGGGCGTCGCCGAGACTCCACGCTTGGTGGGCACGCATGTTCAGGGTGGTGGAGGCGAGGCAGGCGTCTCCGGCCTCGACGGCCCAGGCGTGGGAGCGGTCGTACCAGGCCAGGGCGGCGGCGTGCTGGCGGGAGTCCTGGCACATCCAGGCGAGGAGTTGGGCGTACTGGGCCAGGGCGGCTACGGCGAGGGAGGTAGGGCACCGAAGGCGTAGTCACGCAGTCAATCGCTCAGAAAACAAGAGAGGCCGCTTCCGATCTGCGGAAGCGGCCTTCTACCTGCGGCAATACTGTCGGGGTGGCGGGATTTGAACCCACGACCTCTTCGTCCCGAACGAAGCGCGCTGCCAAGCTGCGCTACACCCCGGTGCACGCCCGTCTTGCGCGTGCTTGAGAAAGTCTAGCGGACTTCGCGGGTACTCGTGACAGTCTCAGCGTCGCGGAACCAGCGTGAGCAACGACGCCTCCGGGAAGCACGCGAAACGGGCCGGTGCGTACGGCGAGGTGCCGAGGCCGGCGGACACGTGCAGCCAGGCGCTCTCGTGGCGGTTCAGGCCCTTCACGCGGGCACGGTCGATGCCGCAGTTGGTGACCAGGGCGCCGTAGAACGGGATGCAGAGCTGGCCGCCGTGGGTGTGGCCGGCGAGCAGGAGCTGGTAGCCGTCATCGGCGAAGCGGGTCATGTTGCGGGGCTCGGGGGAGTGCATGACGCCGAGGCGGAGGTCGTGCTCGGCGGGGGCCGGGCCGGCGACCAGGTCGTAGCGGTCGCGGGAGATGTGGGAGTCGTGGATGCCCGCCACCGCGACGTCGAGGTCGCCGATCTTGACGCGGGCGGTGGTGTTGTTCATGTCCAGCCAGCCTTCGGCGGCCATGCCGGCGCCCAGTTCCTCCCAGGGGAGGTTGGGGATGTGCTGGCGGCGGTCGTTCTTGGACGTACGCCAGAGGTAGCGGGCCGGGTTCTTGGGCTGGGGGGCGTAGAGGTCGTTGGAACCGTAGACGAACAGGCCGGGACGGGACAGCAGGGGCTCCAGGGCGTGCAGGAGCGCCGGGACCGCTTCCGGGTGGGCGATCGAGTCGCCGGTGTTGACCACGAGGTCGGGCTCCAGGGCGCCCAGGGAGCGCACCCAGTTGATGAGCATGGTGCGCCTGGGGGTCAGGTGCAGGTCGGACAGGTGCAGCACGCGGACGGGACGCTGACCGCGCTCCAGCACCGGCACGTCGAAGCGGCGCAGGCGGAACCAGTTGCGCTCCACGACGGAGGCGTAGCCCAGCCCGGCCAGGCCGAGACCGATCATGGACAGGGGCACTGCGACGGCTTTCCTCACGTACTCATGATGCCTGACAACGGGCACGAGGCGTCCCGGCAGACGGCAAGATGGACCGCATGAGCGCAATGAAGGACAAGCTGAAGGCCGATCTCACGGCCTCGATGAAGAGCCGGGACGAGGTCCGTCTCCGGACGATTCGGATGGCTCTGGCGGCCGTCAACGTCGAGGAGGTCGCGGGCAAGGAGGCCAGGCAGCTCAGCGATGACGAGGTCATCAAGGTGCTGACCAAGGAGGCCAAGAAGCGGCGCGAGGCCGCCGAGGCGTTCCAGAACGCGGGACGCGCCGAGCAGGCCCAGGCGGAGCTGGACGAGCAGGCGGTGCTGGAGGAGTACCTGCCGGCGCAGCTCTCCGACGAGGAGCTGGCCCAGATCGTCGACGCGGCCGTGGCCGAGACCGGCGCGTCGGGACCGCAGGCCATGGGGCAGGTCATGAAGGTGGTCAACCCCAAGGTGGCGGGCAAGGCCGAGGGCGGCCGCGTCGCCGCCGTCGTACGCGCCCGCCTGACGGCCTGAGGTCACGGCGCCCGCTCGTCCCGGGCCATGGACGCGGGACGGTTCCTGAGGGGGCCGTACGGGCTTGGAAGGGCCGTTGGAGGGCCTGCGCGTTGAAACGCGGGCAATCGCAGGCGTAGGCCCTCCGAAGCCGCGTAGCGCCGCCAGGCGGCCGCCGTGCACGGCCCACGCCCGCTCGGGGCGAGGGCCGACACGCCGAAGGTCGACACGCCGAAGGTCAGTACGCCAAGGTCAGTACGCCGAAGGCAGCGGGCCGGGGTCAGCGGGCTCGGGTGGCCGGGGTGGTGAGGCCGGTGGTGCCCTGGCCGCCGGGGCCGTCCCCGTGCGAGTCGTCGGGCCCAGGCCCGTCGCCCTGGTCGTTGTTGTCGCCGAAGAAGTCCTCGAACGGGTCGCCGCCTCCCCGCCGCTCGTCGTCGTGCTTCTTCTTCTTGGGCTTGGGCGCGCACTTGTCGGAGCAGCCGCCGAACCGCGAGTGGTCCACCGGCGTGAACTCCGCCGGCTCCACCCCCTTGAGCGCCTGCATCATCGCCTGCTTCCAGATGGGCCCGGAGATGGACGCGCCGTACACGTACGGGAAGTAGTTCCCGCCGATCGTGACCCCGATCAGCTTGTGGGTGGAGGCGCCGCGCGGGTCCCCGAGGCTCACGGCGGAGGCCAGGTTCGGGGTGTACCCGGCGAACCAGGCGGACATGTAGTCGTCGGTCGTGCCGGTCTTGCCCGCCGCGTCCCGTCCGATGCCGCCCACCTCGCGCATCGTGCCCTTGGTGAACACGCCCGAGAGGATCCCGCTGACCGCGTCGGCGACCTCCTCCTCCATGACCTGCGAGCACTTCGGCTTGTACTGCTTGGCGTTGCCGTTGCGGTCCTTGATCTCGGTGATGGCCAGCGGCTTGCAGTACTGGCCGCGCGAGGCGAACACCGCGTAGGAGTTGGCGATCGTCACCGGGTCGACCTCGTTCACGCCGAGCGTGAACGTCTCGACCTCGCGCAGCTTGCCGCCGTCGGCCCGCTTGACGCCGAGGCGCTTGGCCAGCTTGACGACCTTGCAGAGCCCGACGTCCTGCTCCAGCTTGAGGAAGAACGTGTTCACCGAGCCCCACGTGCCGGACTGCAGGGTCTTGAAACCGCCGCCGCCCTCGCTGGAGTTGTGCGCGGTGTGCGAGGGGTCGCCGACGTTCTCGCCCTTGCAGTTCTTGAACGAGTTGTAGCCGCTCGCGGTGAACCCGGCCGGGGCCGGGAAGCCGTCCTCGTACTTCAGGCCCTCCTCGAGCGCCGTGGCCAGCGTGTACGCCTTGGCCGTCGAGCCCTGCTGCAACCCGCGTCCGCCGCCGTGCTCGGCGTCGGCGACGATGTTGTAGCTCATCTCGTTCTTCTTCTTGCTGCCGCCGAACTTGCGCGAGGCCGCCATCGCCTTGATCTCGCCGGTGCCGGGCACGACCATGGCCTGCGAGGCCACCGGCTTGTCCTTGGGGCTGACGTACTTCTTGATGGCCTTCTCGGCGGCCTTCTGCATCTTGGGGTCGAGCGTGGTCTTGATCGTCAGGCCGCCGCGCTGGAGCAGCTTCCTGCGCTCGTCCTGGTTCTTGCCGAAGTCCTCGTTGCCGAGGATCTCGTACTGGACGTAGAGGCAGAAGTACGGGACCTTGCTGGCCTCGCAGCCGCCGGGGAACTTGACGTCCTTGTAGCCGAGCTTCTTGGCCTTGGCCTCGGTGGCCTGCGGCCAAGTGATCTTGCCGATCTCGGCCATCCGGTCGAGCACGGTGTTGCGGCGCATGAGCAGCCGCTCGCGCGCCTCGGGGCCGACGTTGGGGTCGGTGCGCGCCGGGTTCTGCACGGCGCCGGCCAGCGTGGCGGCCTCCCAGAGGCTGAGCTCGGAGGCGGGCTTGTCGAAGAAGCGCCTGGCCGCCGCCTGGACGCCGTGCGCCCCCGCGCCGAAGTAGGCGATGTTGAGGTACTTCTCCAGGATCTGCTGCTTGCTGTACTTCTGCTCGATCGCCATGGCGTACCGCAGCTCCTGGAGCTTGCGGGAGAGCGTCGGGGCGATGGCCGCCTGCTGCTCCTCGGGCGTCTCCGCCTTGTTGACCAGCACCTGCTTGACGTACTGCTGGGTGATCGAGGAGCCGCCCTGCATGACGCCGCCGCCGGTGAAGTTCTTCACCAGGGCGCGGGCGGTGCCCTCGACGTCGATCGGGCCGTGGTCGAAGAAGCGGAAGTCCTCGATCGCGATCAGCGCGTTCTGCATGATGGGCGCGACCTTGTCGAGGGTCACGGACTGCCGGTTCTCGTAGTAGAACTGGGCGATCTGCTTGCCGTTGGCGTCGACCAGCTTCGTGCGTTCGGGCAACGGAGGCTCGTCGAGATCTCTAGGCTTGAGTTCGAGTCCGTCCATGGCGGTCTTGGCCGAGACCCCGGCCCCGCCGACCGCGGGCAGCGCCACCGCTGCCGCCAGAACACCCGCCGCCGTCCCGGCGATGATCAGACGCAGGACGCTGAGGAGCGGGTGGGAGCGGTCTTTGCCCTTCGCTTGCACGCTCCCAAGGGTACGTCGAAACACTGTCCTTATCGGTAACACGACACCATTTCGCCTTGACTGGGAGGGGTGACTAGTCATTCCCGGTCAACAGTCCGGCGAGAAATTGGTCCTCTGGGGTCTGTCGGCCCGAACGTGAAGTTGCGTACGTTCTTCCTCTGCGGCAACTGAATACGGAGGCTCGGCGCCCGCGCCCGTCGGCCCCAAATGACGACTGACCACCTAAGGGGAGTGGGGTCGAAAAATGTGGATCACGGATTGGACCTCCCGTGCCGCCTGTAAGGGTGCGGACCCGGACGCGCTGTTCGTCCAGGGCGCCGCACAGAACAGGGCGAAGTTGATCTGTCGAGGGTGCCCGGTCCGTACCGAATGCCTCGCCGATGCGCTGGACAACCGCATCGAGTTCGGGGTGTGGGGCGGTATGACCGAACGCGAACGACGTGCGCTGCTCAGGCGCCGGCCCGACGTGGACTCGTGGCGCGACCTGCTCGAGTCCGCGAAGGAAGAGTACGAACGGACCAATGAGCTGATCGCGGGCTGACCTGGCCCGCGGCGGGAGAGCACGGCCGGCGCCGCCCGTCGGCCGTGCTCTCTCTACGCGCTCGCCAACAAGTTCCCGATCTGCCGAAGTCCGGCCAGATCGTGGACGTCCCCGGACATCGCACGCACCTGTGCCATGGGCACCGTGGGATGAGCCGAGACGAAATGCTCCTGCTCGCGGCTCTCGCGGGCGGCGAGCTGCATCCGGCCGGTGTGCAGCCGCAGCACAGCGGCCGTCAGCTCGTGTTCGCCCTTGGACTCCAGGTCCTCGGCCGCGGCGGCGCTACGTGCCGCTGAGAGCGCCGAGCCGGGCGACACGTGCACCCGGTTCACCACCAGCCCGGCGAGGGGCATGCGCTCCTCGGCGAGCCGTTCGACGAAGTACGAGGCCTCCCGCATCGCGTCGCGCTCCGGCGCGGCCACGACGAGGAAGGCCGTGCCCGGCGCCTGCAACAGCTTGTACGTCATCTCGGCCCGCTGCCTGAACCCGCCGAACACGGCGTCCAGCGCGGACACGAACGTCTGCAGGTCCTTGATCACCTGTGCGCCGAGCAACTTGGTCATCGCTCCGGCCACCAACCCGAACCCGGCGTTGAGCAGCCGGAAAGCGCTGCGTCCGCCCGCCTTGGCGGGTGCGGTCAGCAGCCGGATGAACCGTCCGTCGAGGAAGCGGCCGAGCCGCTCCGGCGCGTCGAGGAAGTCCAGCGCCGACCGCGAGGGCGGCGTGTCCACGATGATCAGGTCCCACTCGTCGGAGCGGCGGAGCTGGCCGAGCTTCTCCATCGCCATGTACTCCTGCGTGCCCGAGAAGCTGGAGGACAGCGACTGGTAGAAGGGGTTCGACAGGATCTGGCGGGCCCGCTCGGGATCGGCGTGCGCCTCGATGATCTCGTCGAACGTGCGCTTCATGTCGAGCATCATGGCGTAGAGCTGGCCGTCGCCCTCGGGCGAGCTGACCAGGCGTGGCGTGTTGTCCAGCTCGGTCAGGCCCATCGACTGGGCCAGGCGGCGCGCCGGGTCGACGGTCAGCACGACCGCGCACCGGCCGCGTTCGGCGGCGCGCAGGCCGAGGGCCGCGGCGGTCGTGGTCTTGCCGACGCCGCCGGAGCCGCAGCAGACGATGATCCGGGTGCCCTTGTCGTCGAGGATCGCGTCGATGTCGAGGGGGATGTGCTTCTTCACGCTGCTCCCCGGTGGGTGCGGATGGTTTCGGCCAGCTCGTACAGGCCGGCCAGGTCGACGCCGTCGGCCAGCAGCGGCAGCTCGAGGCGCGGCAGGCCGGCATCGGCCAGGGACTCGCGTTCGGCGCGCTCCAGCTCGGTGCGGCGGGCGTGCTCGACGACCTCCTCGGCGAGCGCCTCGGCCATGGCGGCGGCGTCGGAGGTGTCGGCGAGCCCGGCGGCCTTGAGCCCGAGCGCGAGGTCGCCCACGTCGAAGCGGCCCTTGACAGCCATGTCAAGAGCGGCCTGTGGAAGCAGTGATTCACGCATCATGTTGATGAAAACGCAACCTGGGGGCAGCCCGGCAGAACGCAATTCGGCGACCCCGTCGAGGGTCTCCTGCACCGGCATCTCCTCCAGGAGGGTCACGAAGTGGACCATCGTCTCCCTGGATTTCACGACACCGTTCACCAGTTCGGAGTGGTTCTTGATCGGCCCGACCTTGGCCAGGCCGGCGACCTCCTGGGTGACGTTCAGGAAGCGGGCGATGCGGCCGGTGGGCGGCGCGTCGAGGACGACGGCGTCGTAGACGCGGCGGCCGTTCCTGCCCCGCCTGCGTACGGCCTCGGTCGTCTTGCCGGTGACCAGGACGTCGCGGAAACCGGGGGCCACGGTGGTGGCGAAGTCGACGATGCCCATCTTGGTCAGCGCGCGGCCGGCCCTGCGCATGCCGTAGAACATCTCCATGTATTCGAGCATGGCCTCTTCGGGATCGATGGCCAGCGCGTACACGTCGCCGCCGGAGGGCGCCACGGCGATCTTGCGCTCCTCGTAGGGCAGCGGGGGCAGGTCGAAGATCTGGGCTATGCCCTGCCTGCCCTCCACCTCCACGAGCAGCACCTTGCGCCCGCCCGCGGCCAGCGCGAGGGCGAGGGCGGCGGCGACGGTCGTCTTGCCGGTGCCGCCCTTGCCGGTGACGACGTGCAGGCGCACGTCGTCCCATTCCGTGTCCGGAGAGTCCACGTTTCGAGGCTACCGAACGGTTACTTGTCGAAACCCGACGGCCACCGTTTGAGATTGCTCACATTGCGGTCACCGCCGCTCAGATGGGTGGGGTAACAGGCCGTGGAGCGGGTTTCCATGAGATCGTCATGCCATGAAGAAATGGGAGTACCTCACCGCTCCGGTGCTGATCCACAACACGAAGATGATCCTCGACAACTTCGGGGCCGACGGCTGGGAGCTGGTCCAGATCGTCCAGGGCGCCACGCCCGAGCAGCTTGTCGCCTACTTCAAGCGGGAGAAGCCGTGACCCCCGAGGAACGCATCGCCGAGCTCGGGTTCGAGCTGCCCCAGCCCGTGACGCCGCTGGCCGCGTACGTGCCGACCGCGCGCACCGGCGATCTCGTCTACACCTCCGGCCAGGTGCCCATGCTGGAGGGCAAGCTGCACCAGACCGGCAAGCTCGGCGTCGACCTCGGCGTCGACGAGGGCAAGGCGCAGGCCCGCATCTGCGTGCTCAACGCGCTGGCCGCGCTGAAGGCCGAGCTGGGCGAGCTGTCCAGGGTGCGCAGGATCGTCAAGGTCGTGGTCTTCGTGGCCAGCGCGCCGAGCTTTACCGAGCAGCCCCAGGTGGCCAACGGCGCCAGCGACTTCCTGGCCGAGGTGTTCGGCGACGCCGGCAAGCACGCCCGCAGCGCCGTGGGCGTGGCCGCGCTGCCGCTGGACGCTCCCGTGGAAGTGGAGCTGATCGCGGAGGTCTCCTGACCGCGGGGATGTGTCACCATGACCGAGTGATGTTCTAGTAGGAGGTCAGGTGGCCGGTCTTCCCCTTCCCGACGAGCTCGCCGCGCGAGCCAGAGAGATCATCGCCGGGCGGGTCGAACCCGTCCCGGCGCGTGACGCCGCCACGGTGGTGATCCTGCGCGGCTCGGGTCCGCGTGGCGGGCCCGAGGTCTACCTGCTCAGGCGCAAGTCCACGATGGCCTTCGCGGCGGGCGCGTACGTCTTCCCCGGCGGCTCGGTCGACCCCCGTGACACCGACCAGGCGGTCGCCTGGGCCGGGCCGTCGCCCAAGGAGTGGGGCGAGGTCTTCCACGCCGATGAGAACCTCGCGCGCGGGCTGGTGTGCGCGGCCGTGCGGGAGACGTTCGAGGAGTCCGGGGTGCTGCTGGCCGGGCCGGGGCCGGACAGCGTGGTCGAGGACACGACGGGCGACGACTGGGAGGCCGACCGGCTGGCGCTGATCGACCGGAGCCTGGCCTTCGCCGACTTCCTGGCCGGGCGCGGCCTGGTGCTCCGGTCCGACCTGCTCAAGCCGTGGGCCCACTGGATCACGCCGGTGATCGAGCAGCGCAGGTTCGACACCCGGTTCTTCGTGGCGGTGCTGCCCGAGGGGCAGCGTACGCGCGATGTCGGGGGCGAGGCCGACCACGTGGTGTGGCGGCGACCCGTCGAGGCGGTCGAGCTGGCGCGCAGGGGAGAGATCTTCCTGATGCCGCCCACCTACCGCACGCTCGACGAGCTGGCCGGGCACGACAGCGTGGCCTCCGTGCTGGCCGAGGAGCGGCACATCACCGCCATCCTGCCGGAGGCCGTGGAGGTCGAGGGAGAGATGAGGTTGATGACGCCGTGAGCGGCCTGCACATCCCGCTCGACACGCCTGACGGATCCCGTACCGAACACGCCGAGAACCTGCTCGCGCCCAACCCGTCCGCCATGACGCTGGACGGCACCAACACCTGGGTCATCGGCACCCGCGACGCGGTCGTCGTCGATCCCGGGCCCGACGACGAGGCTCATCTGCTCCGCGTACGCGACCATCTGGGCGGGCGGCGGGTCACCCAGATCCTGCTCACGCACGGTCATCACGATCACAGCGGCGGCGCCAAGCGCTTCGCCGAGCTGGTCGGCGCCCCCGTACGCGCCCTCGACCCGCGCCACCGGCTGGGCGACGAAGGGCTCGGCGACGGGGACGTGATCACCGTGGACGGCCTGGAGCTGCACGTGTACGGCACGCCCGGCCACTCGTTCGACTCGCTCTGCTTCTGGCTGCCGCAGGACCGGGCCATGCTGACCGGCGACACGATCCTGGGCAGGGGCACCACGATCATCGCCCAGGACGGCGGCCTGGGCGACTACCTGCGCAGCCTCGACCGGCTCAGGGCGGCGGCCGAGGGCCTGGGGGCGCGGGCGCTGCTGCCCGGCCACGGCCCGGTGCTGCCCGACCCGATCGGGGTCCTCGACGCCTACATCGCCCACCGGCGGCAGCGGCTCGACCAGATCAGGGCGGCGCGGGCGCGGGGCGCGCGCACGCCGCGCGAGATCGTCGAGGACGTGTACGCCGGCGTCGACAGGTCGCTCTGGCCCGCCGCGGAGGTGTCCGTGCGGGCCCAGCTCGACTACCTGGAACGGTTGTAGAGCCGGTCCATGTCGAGGATGACCACGGCCTTGGCCTCGATGCGCAGCCAGCCGCGCTGGGCGAAGTCGGCCAGGGCCTTGTTCACCGTCTCGCGCGAGGCCCCGACGAGCTGGGCCAGCTCCTCCTGGGTGAGGTCGTGGTGCACGCGCATGCCGTCGTCGGTCTTGGTGCCGAACCGCTCGGCCAGGTCGAGGAGCTGCTTGGCGACCCGTCCGGGCACGTCGGTGAAGACCAGGTCGGCCAGCACGTCGTTGGTCCGGCGCAGCCGCTGGGCCAGGGCGCGCAGCAGGTGCAGCGCCACCTCGGGGCGGCCGGTCAGCCACGGGCGCAGGTCGTCGTGGCCCAGCCCGGCCAGGCGCACGTCGGTCAGCGCGGTCGCGGTGGCCGTGCGCGGACGCGGGTCGAACAGCGACAACTCGCCGAACATCTCGCTCGGGCCGAGCACGCTCAACAGGTTCTCGCGGCCGTCGGGCGAGGTGCGGGAAAGCTTGATCTTGCCTTCGAGCACGACGTAGAGCCGGTCGCCGGTCTCGTTCTCGTGGAAGAGGGTCTGCCCCTTGGACAGCTGGACCTCGGTGATGCTCGTACGCAGCGCCGCGGCGCTCTCGCGGTCGAGCGCGGCGAACAGGGGGGCCTTGCCCAGCACATCTTCGGTGTTCACTCTGCCTCCTCTGCTGCCATTGTGACTCACCCCACTCCGGGCGGCACACACAGGCTATGGGAATGCCCGCATTAGGTGGGGAATGCCCTGGTGTGTGGCGCACTGAAGTGTATGAACAAATCGGGTGACCTGCTTACTTCCGCAGGAGGTCGTCCACTGAGGCGACCGCCGTCGCCATCGTGTGGTCCAGCAGGACGCGTACGACATGGGCCGCCGAAGGGCGGGCGGCGGGCTCGGGACGGCGGCAGCGCTCGACCACTCCGCGCAGCGGATGCGGCAGCGTGCCGGGGCCGCTCGCGTACCTCACCAGCTCGGCCCAGTCCCGTACGTCACCCGCCGGGCCGCCGCGGCCGGGCGAGCCCTGAACGCCCACCAGCACCTGGCCGCGCGTGCCGAGCGCGACGTTGTCCGGGGTGAGCCGCAGGCCGGTCACGCCATGGGCGTGCATCCTGGCCATGGCCGCGGCGCTGCCCAACGCCAGCCGGTGCAGCGCGGCGCCGCTCAACGGGCCGCCCGCGCGTACGAACTCGGTCAGTGTCTCGCCCTTGTGCTGATCGCCCATGATCGCCGCCCTCCACGCGCCAGGTTGTACGCGAACGCGGCGGAGAAGGTTCAACCGTTCCCATAGTCTTGCGGCATGGCCACGAACGCGGCGGGCCGCAAGCCGGAGACCCAGCTCGCACTGGTACGGCGGGCGCGCAAGATGAACCGCATCCTCGCCGAGACCTACCCCGACGCCCACTGTGAGCTCGACTTCCGCAACCCGCTGGAGCTCCTGGTCGCCACCATCCTCTCGGCCCAGTGCACCGACAAGCGGGTGAACATGGTGACCCCCACCCTGTTCGCCAAATACCCCACGGTCGAGGACTACGCCGCCGCCGACCGGGCCGAGATGGAAGACATCATCCGCTCGACCGGCTTCTTCCGCGCCAAGACCAACAGCATCATCGGCATGGCCCAGGCCGTGTGCGAGCGCTACCGCGGCGAGGTGCCCGGCCGGCTGAAGGACCTGGTCACGCTGCCCGGTGTGGGCCGCAAGACCGCGAACGTGGTGCTCGGCAACGCGTTCGGCGTGCCTGGGCTGACCGTCGACACCCACTTCCAGAGGCTCGTGCGCCGCTTCGGCTGGACCGAGGAGACCGATCCCGTCAAGATCGAGCACGTCGTGGCCGAGCTACTGCCCAGGCGCGAGTGGACGATCTTCTCCCACCGGGTGATCTGGCACGGCCGCCGCATCTGCCACGCCCGCCGTCCGGCCTGCGGCGTGTGCCCGCTGGCGAGCCTGTGCCCCTCCTTCGGCACCGGGCCCACGGGCGAGGCGGAGGCGGAGAAGCTGGTCAGGCCCGGTCCCTTCTCCTGAGCGCCACGCGCGGGAAGTGAACGGGGCCGTACCGTGTTGGAGGTTGGCGTGACAGAAGTGCCCGACTGGCTCGAACGGCTGGCGGCGCAGGCCGCCGGGATCACAGTGCCCCGCTACCTGCGGCCCCCGGCCGACGGCGGGCGCCTGGCCGCGGTGCTGATGTTGTTCGGCGAGGGGCCGTTCGGTCCCGACGTGCTGCTGATCCAGCGCAGCTCACGCGGTCGCCGGCACGCCGGCCAGCCCGCCTTCCCCGGCGGCGGCGTCGATCCCGGCGACGGCGGCCCGGTAGGCGCGGCCCTGCGCGAGGCGGAGGAGGAGACCGGCGTCGACCCGCGCGGCGTACGCGTCCTCGGCACCATGCCCGAGCTCTACCTCGACCACAGCGACAACCGGGTCACGCCGGTGTTCGGCTGGTGGCACACGCCTTCGGCGGTGCACGCCGCCTCGCCCGACGAGGTCGAGTCCGTCGAACGGGTGCCGATCGTGGAGCTGGTCGACCCGGGCAACCGGGTCATGCTGCGGCATCCCAGCGGCCTCGCCGGTCCGGCCTTCCACGTACGGGGCATGCTGGTGTGGGGGTTCACCGCGATGGTGCTCGACACCGTGCTGCGCGAGGGCGGCCTCGAACGCCCGTGGGACCCCGCGCGGATCGAGGACCTGCCGGCCGAGGTCGTCAGGATGGGCCTGCGCGAGCGGATCACCCCGACGCCTCGAATCGTTACTCCGCAGCCCTGAGCGAGACGCCGAGCGAGGCCCAGTTGGCCACGTCGGCGTCGGCGTCGGCGGCCAGGGTGCGCAACATCTCCAGGCCCGCCCGGTCCGGCGGCTCGCCGAGCACGTGCTGCAGCGCGTACGCGGCGCCGTACCTGACTCTGGCGTCGTCGTGACAGGCCAGGTCGATCACCGAGGGCAGCGAACGTGGGTCGGCCAGATGGCCGAACGCGATCAGGATCGAGTACAGGACCATGGCGTCGTCCTCGCTGGCCGCGAGGTAGCGCAGCACCGGCAGCGTACGGTCCACGAACGGCCGGAGCATGCCCATGATGTCCACCCCGAGCAGGCGCTCGGCCACGTTGTCCGCGGCGCACAGGCGGCGTGCCTCGATGAACGACTCAAGGTCGGCCCGCTGGCGCAGCAGGCAGATCACGTGCCAGCGCAGTGGGCCGTCCGGGTCGGTGTCGCTGAGGGCTGCCTGGATGAGATCGCGCACTGTTCCCTCGGCCGGCGGCATAGCGCCCAAGATAGCCAGGCGGGTGACGTCGTCCTGGCGGAAGACGTGCACACTTGACCGTATCGCTGGCTACCTTTGAAGCGTGCGCGGTGATCTGCTTGACCTCATATTGATCGGCCTCGTGATCGCCTTCGGCGTATCCGGGTACCGGCAGGGCTTCATCATCGGCGCGATGAGTTTCGTGGGGTTCGTGGGCGGCGCCGTCCTGGGCATCTTCATCGCCCCGCCGATCGCCAAGGCGGTCGTCGACGGCGACACCCCGCAGGCGCTGCTCGCCATCGTGATCGTGTTCCTGGCCGCGACGATCGGCCAGTTCGCCTCCTCCACGGTCGGCGCGGTCGTACGCAGCCACGTGACGTGGGAGCCGGCCAAGATGGCCGACGCCGTGGGCGGCACGTTCGCGAGCGCGCTGTCGGTGCTGGTGATCGCCTGGCTGATCGGGTCGCTGATCGTCTCGACGACGTTCACGCCGCTGGTCGACCAGGTCAAGAACTCCGCGCTGCTGACCACGGTCGACGACGCGATCCCGCAGGCCGCGCGCAACTGGCAGCAGCCGTTCAAGAAGTTCGTCGACAGGTCGGAGTTCCCGCCCGTCTTCGACGCGATCGGCGCCGACACGCTGATCGACGTACCGCCGCCCGCGCAGAGCATCCTCCAGGGCGCCAAGCTGGGTCGCGCCCAGCGGGCCATCGTCAAGGTCCAGGGCAACGCCGAGAGCTGCAACAAGCACATCGAGGGCACCGGCTTCGTCTACGCCGGCAACCGGATCATGACGAACGCCCACGTCGTCGCGGGCGTCACCCGCGACCTTGAGGTCATCGACTACCGCAACGTGCGCCACGCGGCCACGGTCGTGCGCTACAACCCCCAGCGCGACATCGCGGTCCTCTACGTGCCCGGCCTCAATCTGCCGCAGCTCAGCTTCGAGGCCGACGGCGAGCGCGGCGCCAACGCCATCATCGCCGGCTTCCCGCGCGGCAAGGGCTTCACCGCCGAGCCGGCCCGCATCGGCGGCCGCCTCGACGCCGAGGGCCCCGACATCTACCACGGCCCCAACGTCAGGCGGAAGGTCTACGCGATCCGCGGGAAGGTGTTGCCGGGCAACTCCGGCGGCCCGCTGCTCACCGTCGACGGCCGCGTCTACGGCGTGATCTTCGCCGCCGCCGTCAGCGAGAAGGACACCGGTTACGTGCTGACCGCCGAGGAGGTCGCGCCCGACGCCGGCCAGGGCCGGAACGACACCACTCCGGCCAGCACCCAGGAGTGCGACTAGTCCGGCAGCTCGCCCAGGATCAGGGCGACGGCCTCGCCGGGGTCGCTGTCCTGGGTCAGGCCGGTGGCCGCCCTGCCGACGGCGTCGTAGTCGCCGCCGTACGCCTGCGCCCTGGCCGCGCCGCGGCTGAGGAGGGTCACCGCGCCGCGGCCGTTGCCGCGTTGCAGGTGCGTCAGCCCGACGCAGATCTGCGCGAGCCCCTGCCACAGCTCGCGCTCGTCCTCGGGAGCGCACTTCCAGCGGCCCTCGAAGACCTCGTGGGCGTTGAACGGCAACCCTTCCCGCAGGAAGCGCCGCGCGTCGGCGAGCGCCTGCGCGGCGGTGGGGGCGTAGTCGTCGGGGACCCGGTCGACGCCGGACGAGCCGTAGGGGAGCGGCCTGCCGTACGCGTCGCGTGGCCTGGCGTTGCGCGGCTTGCCCTGGGGGTCGCGGTCTCTCATCGCTCGAGGGGCTCTCTCATCGGTCGGGTTCGGGGTCGGCCAGCCAGCCGAGCAGCTCGGTGTCGAACACGTCGGGGATCTCTTCGTGCGGGAAGTGGCCCGCGCTTTCGAGCAGCCGCCAGCGGTAGGGGGCCGCGACGTACCGGCTGGAGCCCTGGGCGGTGCGGGGCAGCACCCACGGGTCGAGCGCGCCGTGCAGGTGCAGCGTCGGCGCCTCGATCTCGGTACGCATGACCCTGGCGTAACGTCGCCCGTCGGGCCGGAGCTGGGAACGGCCGAACCAGCGGTGGTACTCCAGCGCGGAATGGGCCACGGCGGGGATGCCGAACGCCTCCCGGTAGGTGCGCGCGGTCTCCGCGTCCGGCCAGCCGGGGGCCGACCACTCCGCCAGCAGCCTGCCGACCTGGGCGGCGTCGTGGCGGGTGAGCCGGCGTTCGGGCAGCAGGGGGAGCTGGTAGCCGAGCCCCCGCCGGGCGGCCCTGAGCTGGCCGAGGTCGGTCACCAGCGAGTGGCGCAGCCGCAGCGGATGCGGCGCGGACACCACGACCAGCCGGCGTACGCACTTGGGGTCGAGCACGGCCATCGTCCAGGCCAGCAGGCCGCCCCAGTCGTGGCCGACGACGACCGCGCCGGTCTCGCCGAGCGCGCGGATCAGCCCTGTCGCGTCGGCGGCGAGGGTGGGCAGGTCGTAGCCGCGCGGCGGCTTGTCGCTGCCGCCGTAGCCGCGCAGGTCGGCGGCCACCGCGCGGAAGCCGGCCGCGGCGAGCGAGGTGAGCTGGTTGCGCCAGGTCCACCAGAACTGCGGGAACCCGTGCAGCAGCAGCACCAGCGGACCCTCACCGGCCTCCACGACGTGGAAGCGGGTGCCGCCGGCGTGCACGGCCCGGTGTGTCCACGGGCCGTCGATCTGGACGACCGTCTCGTCAGGTGCCATCACGGCTCACCGGCCGGCTGTCGGAACTGGGCACCGGAAGCGTCTGCTCCTCGGGGGCGGCGATCTCCTTGAGCCCCTTGATCGACCTGGCCGTACGCTTCATCCCGGCCAGCCCCTTCAGCCTGCGTACGCCGACCAGCACCAGCAGGCCCGCGGCCACCAGGTAGAAGACGGTCACGATGAGGAAGGCCGCCCAGTTGGGCAACCACTGGGCCAGCACGTACGCGATGGTGAACGAGGCGAGGATCAGGCACAGGTGGGCCATGAACGCGGCGGCGGCGAACAGGCCGGCGGCGGTGCCCACCCGCTTGGCGTCGAACTTGAACTCGGCCTTGGCCAGCTCGATCTCCGAGCGGACGAGGTCGGAGATGTGGCTGCTGGCCTGGGCGACCAGCGAGCCCAGGGATTCTTCCTCGGGAGTCTGCGGCATGAACGTCTCCTATCGAGGCCTGGTGGCCGTGTCAAACATCCCGTACTGACGGCTGGGCGCCACCGAACACGCGGAGGACGCTGCTACCCACAGAACTACCCGATCACCCACGATAACGCCGTCCACCGCAGACGCATGAGGCGCATGCCCCAAAAGGGGGGCATGCGCCTCATGTGGTGTTACGCCTGATCAGTCCTCGGACTTGGCCGAAGGCAGTTTCTCGGAGATGAGGTTCATCACCGTGCTGTCGGCGAGCGTGGTGACGTCGCCGATGCTGCGGTTCTCGGCCACGTCGCGCAGGAGGCGGCGCATGATCTTGCCGGAGCGCGTCTTCGGCAGCTCGGGCACGACCAGGATCTGCCGCGGCTTGGCGATCGGGCCGAGCGTCTTGGCCACGTGGTCACGCAGCTCGGCGGCGATGTCGTCGCTCTCCTCGACGCTGCCGCGCAGGATCACGAACGACACGATGGCCTGGCCGGTCACCGGGTCGGTCGCGCCGACCACGGCCGCCTCGGCGACCTTGGGGTGGCTGACCAGCGCGCTCTCCACCTCGGTGGTGGAGATGTTGTGGCCGGAGACGAGCATGACGTCGTCGACGCGGCCGAGCAGCCACAGGTCGCCGTCCTCGTCCTTCTTCGCGCCGTCGCCGGGGAAGTACATGCCCTCGAACCGCGACCAGTACGTGTCGATGTAGCGCTGGTCGTCGCCCCAGATCGTGCGCAGCATCGACGGCCACGGGTCGCGCACCACGAGGAAGCCGCCGCCCCCGTCGGGCACGCTGTTGCCCTGGTCGTCGACCACGTCGGCGGTGATGCCCGGCAACGGCCGCATCGCGGCGCCCGGCTTGGCCGAGGTGACGCCCGGCAGCGGGCTGATCATGATGGCGCCGGTCTCCGTCTGCCACCAGGTGTCCACGACCGGGCAGCGGTCGTGGCCGATGTGCTCGCGGTACCAGACGTACGCCTCGGGGTTGATCGGCTCGCCGACCGAGCCCAGGACGCGCAGGCTGGACATGTCGAACTTGGCGGGGATGTCGTCACCCCACTTCATGAACGTCCGGATCGCCGTGGGGGCGGTGTAGAGGATCGTGACCTTGTACTTCTGCACGATCTCCCAGAACCGCCCGCGGTGCGGGGTGTCCGGGGTGCCCTCGTAGATGACGCTGGTCGCGCCGTTGGCGAGGGGGCCGTAGACGATGTAGGAGTGGCCGGTGACCCAGCCGATGTCGGCCGTGCACCAGTAGATGTCGGTCTCGGGCTTGAGGTCGAAGACCGCGTGGTGCGTCCAGGCCGTCTGGGTGAGGTAGCCGCCGGTCGTGTGCAGGATGCCCTTGGGCTTGCCGGTGGTGCCGCTGGTGTACAGGATGTACAGCGGGTCCTCGGCGTCGTGCGCCTCGGGGGTGTGCTGGTCGCTCTGGCGCTCGACCAGGTCGTGCCACCACACGTCCTTGTCGCCCACCGCGACGTCCTGGCCGGTACGCCGTACGACGAGGACGTTCTCGACCTGCGGGCACTCGGCGACGGCCTCGTCCACGGTCGGCTTGAGGGCGCTCGGCTTGCCGCGCCGGTAGCCGCCGTCGGCCGTGATGACGAGCTTGGCGTCGGCGTCGTCGATGCGGCTCTTCAGGGCGGCGGAGGAGAAGCCGCCGAACACCACCGAGTGGATCGCGCCGAGGCGGGCGCAGGCCAGCATCGCGATCGGCAGCTCGGGGATCATCGGCATGTAGATGGCGACCCGGTCGCCCTTGCGCACGCCGAGCTCCAGGAGGGCGTTGGCGGCCTTGCTGACCTCGGTCTTGAGGTCGTTGTAGGTCAGCGTGCGGCTGTCGCCCTCGGGCTCGCCCTCCCAGTGGTAGGCGATCTTGTCGCCGCGTCCCTCTTCGACGTGCCGGTCGACGCAGTTGTAGGCGACGTTGAGCTCGCCGCCGATGAACCACTTGGCGAACGGCGCGTTCCACTCCAGCGTCGTGTCCCACCGCCTGGCCCAGGTCAGCCGCTCGGCCGCGCGCTCCCAGAAGGCGAGACGGTCGGCATTGGCCTCGGTGTACGCGGCGGCGGTCACGTTCGCGGCCGCCGCCAGCTCAGCCGGTGGTGCGAACCGGCGCTTTTCCTGTAGCAGGTTGGACAGCGCCTGGGTCTCGTTGCCAGGGGTCTCCGGGGCCACTTCGTGCTCCTTCTATGGCCAGGTTGGACAGGTCGTGTCCCACTTCACCAGCTCACGGCCTCCCCACACAAGAGGTCTAGACAGGTCTGTACCGATTCGCGTGGGTGGCCGTTCGATTATCAGCTCGCATGACAAACGCAATTGAACTGTTGTCATCCTGAAATCAGGAGAATATGCGGCCCGGCGTGGCGGGAAAAAGCGGGGGGTGCCGTAGCGCCTTATACGGCGGCGGTCCGGTCCATGGCGGGGCATGGCGTACCCGCCGGTAAGGTCGGTTTTCGTGAGTGACCCATTGGCCGTCATCGCGCGGTTCCCAGGCGTGTCCGAGGCTGTGGACGAGGCGCGGCAGGCCGTCGACAGGCTCTATCGGCATCGTGTCCTGCGGCGGGCGAGCCCGGCGGTGTCCACCGAGTCGTCCCTGCGCGGCGCGCGGGCCTCGGCCGCGATCGAGGGCGCGGACGTGTCCCTCGACGCGCTGCGCCGCGACGAGGTGCACGACCCGCTCGTCCAGGGGGCGCTGCGGGCGTCGGCGGAGATGGGCCGGCTCGGGCCCACCTGGCGGAAGGCGCCCAGGCAGGTGCTCGCCCGCCTGCACACCGTGGCCGCCGCCGGGCTCGCCGAGGAGGACGCGCTGGGCCGGCCTCGTACCGAGGACACGGCTCCCGACCCGCTCGGGCTCGGTCCGGCGCCGGGCGCCGCGGAGACCGCGACGCGCATGGACGCCCTGTTCCGGCTGCTGGAAGGTGCGGGCAAGGCGCCCGCGATCGTGCTGGCCGCCGTCGTCCACGCCGAGCTGGCGGTGCTGCGGCCGTTCGGTACGTGCGATGGCGTCGTGGCCCGTTCCGCCGGACGATTGACGCTGGTCGAGTACGGGCTGGACCCGAAGTCGCTGGTCGCGGTCGAGGTGGGGCACCGGGAGCTGCCGTACGCGGAGGCGCTGAGGGCGTACCTGAGCGGCACCCCGGAGGGGGTCGGCCAGTGGGTACAACACTGTGCCTCGGCGGTAAGCCTGGGGGTCCGGGAGACGGCCGCCATCTGTGAAGCGATGCAGCGGGGCTGACGGACGGGCTGGTCACATAGCTGACGGCGTCTCGGTCGAGACGCCGTCCGCCGGTGCATCACACCGGGTTACCAAGCGTGCACCTCAATTTCGTCGGTACGGGTCAAGCCCGCCACGACGCGCCTCCCGCGGCTGGTCGCGCGTGGGTGCCCGGCTGATGCACCCGGACAAGTGGTCCGTAACACCTTTCTACGTCGGATTCGTCCTGATGGGAACCCCTCGTACCAAGACCTTTGCCGAGGCGTGGGACGGGCGGGAGGGTGCCGTTGCGATCACGATCTGCCGCAACCCGTTACCTACCTGTGATGATTACGGAACGTGACGGTCTTTATGTGATCGTTATGGGACGGCGAAAAAACTTGGCGAAAATGGCAGATTACTGCTCGACGAAACTCGAGTGGATCGGGCAGCATACGGAGGTATCGCCCGAAACTGGAGCGTCTGTGCGAGGGATTGCTTTGCAAGTCTCTTGCCTGCTCTGGTGAAGTGATGAAAGCTTTCTTCTGAAACGGGACCGGCTCTACCCCCCCGGAGCCGGACCGATCAGGCGACCCCCGCTCTCCCCCCCGGCGGGGGTCGCCCCTTTTCCACCCCAATCTCGCGCCCGCGGACCCTCCCCGCCCTCGCGCACCCCCCGCCACTCGTCTGCGTGCTGGTTGTCCACAGGCGGCCCGTGGTCCGAGCCCGTGCTCCACAGAATCTCGTTCGCCCCCTCCCGCTCGCCTCCTCCCCAGCAGGGTTGACCTCCCACGTCCCCGCAGGAGGAGAACCCCGTGCACCGCCCCCTGGTCATCACCGAGGACCACGACCTCCTCGACGACCTCGTCCGCATCGCAGCCGTGCCCGGCGGCCAGCTCGACGTGGCCCACACTCCGGCCCACGCCCGCCCGTACTGGAACCTCGCCCCCATGGTCGCCATCGGCCCCGACCAGGCCGACGCCGTCTCCGCCACCTCACCGCCCACCCGAGACCAGGTCCTCCTGGTGACCCGCGACCCCGACGACCCCGACGCCTGGCGCAAATGCGTGGCGGTGGGAGCCCAAGCCGTGGTCCGCCTCCCCGGCGACGAACGCCACCTCGTCGAACGCTTCGCCGACGCCATGGAACCCGAGCCCCGCTCCGGCGCGGTGACCTGCGTGATCGGCGGCCATGGCGGAGCGGGCGCGAGCGTGGTGTCCGCCTGCCTGGCCCTGCGCGCCTCGGGCGACCGTCTCCGTACGCTCCTGGTCGACGCCGATCCCCTCGGCGGCGGCATTGACGCCCTGCTCGGCCACGAGGAGGCGGCAGGCGCCCGCTGGGGCGACCTCGTGGCGAGGGAGGGAAGGATCAGCTCCAGCGCACTGCGGGCGGCGCTCCCGTCGTTCGGCGACCTCGCGGTCCTGTCCTTCCACCGCGGCGAGGTGGCGGCGATCCCGCCCCAGGCCATGCGTTCGGTCCTGGAAGCGGGCAGACGCGGCTTCGACCTGATCGTCGTCGACCTCCCGCGCCACCTCGACCCGGCCGCCGTCGAAGCCCTCACCAGGGCGAACACCACCCTGACGGTCACCACGGCAGACCTGCGCGGCATCCTGTCCACCGTCCAGGTCCTGGGCGAGCTCGGCAAACACGCCTCTGACCTGCGTGCCATCCTGCGTCCCGGAGTTCTCGACGAGGAGACGGCGGCGCAATCCCTCGGCATCCCCGTCGCCGCCCGCCTGCCCGACCATCCGGGGCTCACCGCCACCCTCAACCGCGGCGAGCTGCCCAAACTCGGCCCACGCACGGTTCTCGGCACCCTGTGCGTCTCCCTGCTCCAAGACCTCCTCCCGGCATGAGCGCCGCAGAGGAGGTCTCCCCGGAGCTGGTGGAGGCCGTACGCGTCCGCCTGGCCAGGGCGGGAGTGGAACCGACGGCGGCCCAGGTGGCAGTCGCCCTGAGAGCCGAACGTTCGGTCTACGGAGACGCCGAGATCCTCGCGGTGGCCCGTGCCCTGTGCGCCGACCTGATCGGGGCGGGCCCGCTCGAACCGCTCCTGGCCCGCTCCGACGTCACCGACGTCCTGGTCAACGGCCCACGGGAGGTGTGGATCGACGACGGCGTCGGCCTGCGCCGCACCTCCGTCACGTTCACCGACGACGGGGCGGTCCGCAGGCTGGCCCAACGCCTCGCGGCCGCCGCCGGTCGCCGGCTCGACGACGCCTCGCCGTACGTCGACGCGAGGCTGGCCGGTGGCGTCCGGCTGCACGCCGTACTGCCGCCGATCGCGTCCGGCGGCACGTGCGTGTCGCTCCGCCTGCCGCCGCGCCGCACCTTCACCCTGTCCGACCTGGTGTCGGCCGGCACGATCGCCCCGGCGGCCGTCACGGTGCTGACGGCGATGGTCGAGGCCAGGCTCGCCTTCCTCGTCACGGGAGGCACCGGCACCGGCAAGACCACCCTCCTGTCGGCGCTCCTGTCGCAGGCCGACCCCGCCGAACGCCTCCTCCTGGTGGAGGACTCCGCCGAGCTACGCCCGCTGCATCCACACGTCGTCCGTCTGGAGACCCGACCGGCCAACCTGGAGGGCGCGGGCGGAGTGGGCCTGCGCGACCTGGTACGCCAGGCGCTGCGCATGCGTCCCGACCGCCTGGTGGTGGGCGAGGTCAGGGGAGCGGAGGTCGTCGACCTGCTCGCCGCCCTGAACACCGGCCACGAAGGCGGTTGCGGCACCTTGCACGCCAATGCCGCGGCCGACGTACCGCCCCGGCTGGAGGCCCTGGGCTGCGCGGCCGGCCTGAGCCGGGAGGCCGTGCACAGCCAGCTCGCGGCGGCCCTCGACGTGGTCGTCCACCTGACCCGCGCCCGCGCCGACGGCCGAAGGCGGGTCGCCGAGATCTGCCTGCTCTCGCGCACCCCGAGCGGCCTCGTCGAATCGGTCCCCGCCCTCACCTTCGCCCCGAACGGCACCTCCCACGCCGGCCCCGGCTACGAAACCCTCCTGCGAAGAACGTCCTGAAGGCCCCACGATGACCGCCGCACTCATCGCAGCCCTGTCCACAGCCTGCGCCATCTGGCTGTGGACAGGCCCGAGCACGCCCGCGATCCGCCTGCACACCCTCCTGACCGCCACCCAGCGCCGGCTCCCATGGCACCACCTCCTCCGTACGTCCCTCACCCGCCCCAGCTCCACCCGCCGCGCCGAGGCCTGGCGACGCGCCTGCATAGAGCTGTGCCAGTCGCTCTCGGCCGAACTCGCCGCAGGCCGCACCCCCGGCGAAGCCCTGACCCGGGCCATCACGGCAGTCGACTTCCCCGACCCCGAAGCCCTGCGTCCCGCCCTGGCCGCGGCAAGAGACGGCGGCGACGTCTCCGCGGCCCTCATAGCAGCGGCCCCCGCCCAGGGCGGCGAGGGCCTGCGCCGCCTCGCGGCCTGCTGGGACGTCAGCGTCACCGTAGGCGCAGGCATGTCAGCCCTGGTCGAACGAGTCGCCGGCACATTACGTGCCGCCCAGACCCACCGCCAGGAGGTCGCCGCCCAGCTGGCCGGCCCCCGCACCACAGCCCGAATGCTCGCCGCCCTCCCGGCCCTCGGCCTCCTCATGGCCGGAGCACTCAACATGCACCCGCTGAGTTTCCTGTTCGGCACGTTCCCCGGCCTGCTCTGCCTCCTGTCCGGCACAGCCCTGGACGCCTGCGGCCTGTGGTGGACCCACCGCATGGCCACCAAAGCCCAATCCTGACCCCACCACTGCCCGTCACCTCGCCTGGCACCTCCCGCCCGATCCCGCCACCCACCGCTCACCCGATCCCGCCACCTGGCGTCCCCCCGATCCCACCCCCACCCGATCGGGCCAGCCCCCGCCCACTCTCGCCCTCACTCCCACTCCCCACGGGATACCGCCCGATGCTCCCCTTGCTCGCCGCCCTTTGCGCCGCCCTCGCCACCTGGCTGTGGCCGTCCCCACGCACCCCCGCAGACCGCCTCACCCACCTCCTCCCGCCGGCTCCCACCACGTCCGCCCCTTCGAACGACGCCCCCACCCAGCCGGACTGGCTCAACAAGAAGGACACCCCCCAACGCCGCCCGACCAGCAAGACCGTCGCCACCGCCGTGGGCGCCGGCCTGATCATCGCCCTCCTGCTCGGCGGCCCCGCAGGAATCGCGGCGGCCCTCCTGCTGACCCCCGCGGTCGGCCTGTTCCTGCACAGAAAGGAACCTCTTCACTCCCGGCAGGAACGCGAACAGATCACCGCCGACCTCCCCTTCGCCGCCGACCTGATGACCGCCTGCCTCCTCGCCGGACAACCGGCGGGCGCCGCCACAGACCTTGCCGCGACCACGATCGGCGGCCCTCTCGGTCAGCGTCTGGCATGGGTGAGCAGCCAGCTCCGCCTCGGCGCCGATCCGGAGCCCACCTGGGCAACCCTGGCCAGAGACCCCGCCCTGAGCCAACTGTCGAGAGCGATGAGCCGAGCCGCGCAGAGCGGCGCGCCGCTGGCAGACGTCCTGACCCGCCTGGCCGACGACGCAAGAGACACAGCCAGAGCCGCCTCACTCGCCGCCGCCCGTACTGTGGGCGTCAAAGCAGTGGCCCCTCTGGGCCTGTGCTTCCTCCCGGCGTTCGTCCTCCTGGGCATCATCCCGGTGATCGCCGGCCTCGCCTCCACCATCGTCCTGCCATGACCCACGCCCGTCCTGGACCTCCATGGGCCTGAACGACACCGCCCGCCTAACGCCTTCGCCCTCAGCCGACCCTTCCGCACTCAACGCGGGCTCATGCGGACACTCACCCCTCAGCGACCTGCGCGACGCCTCCTCAACAGACGATCACAGGGACGAGACGAGCCGAGGGACTTATCCACAGCCTGAGGATCGGCTTCGATGACGTCCCCAGAACGCCGTTCGGCCTGACGGTGGCTGCGCCTTCTCGGCGAATCTTGGACTCCCGCCGGACAAGACCCGGCTCCGAGCACCTGGAGGCACGATGCAAAGTCCCGCCACCATGCCAGGCACCATCAGGCCGACCCCGGACACCAGCCCATATGCCACCTCGCCCCGGCCCAGCACCTACAACAACACCTCAGCCGAACAAGCCGTCCCGATGCCGACACCAGTCGCCCTCGCGCCACCTTCCGACACAGCCACCACCACCCCCTTGAACCGAGCTGCGACCAAAGCCTTCATCCCGACTGCCGCCAAAGCCCCACTCCCCGAAACGAACCAGCCCCTGACGACAACCCTCGCCTCAGCCCCAGGTGTCCCGACCAGGCCGAGCCCACGCAACACCCGATGGCACCTCAGTAGGTGGATCACCTGCGCTGTCGCCAACCGAGAGCGAGGCATGTCCACAGCCGAGTACGCAGTAGGAACCATCGCAGCCTGCGCCTTCGCCGCAATTCTCTTCAAAGTCGTCAGCAGCCCAGAAGTTCAGGAAATGCTCAAGTCCCTCATCGACCGAGCGCTCAAGACGACCGGATGACCCTTCTCCAGAGGCGGATCGCCACGGTCAGGCGACGGTCAGCATCGCGAGGCTCGGTGACGGCCGAGACCGCCGCCATGCTGCCGGCGCTGATGATCGTCCTGGCAGCCGCGCTCTGGGCCGTACAAGCGGTGAACGTCCAACTGGAATGCGTAGACGCAGCCAGCGCGGCAGCGCGCGCCGCAGCCCGAGGCGAGCCGCTGGACCAGGTCCGCGACCTCGCCCGCTCAGCCACCCGCCCAGACGCACACGTAAAGATCGCCCGTGACGCGGAAACCTCGAACGTAGAGATCGCAGTAGATGTACGACCAGCTTGGGGTTCCTCATTACCGGCCGTCCGCGTATCGGCCTCGGCTTCGGCCGCCACAGAACCATGACGTCGCGGACACCTGCGGGGAGAGGAGAGGAGATCTGCCAGGAGGACATGAGCCCTCGTGTCCTCCTGGCAGCCGGGGGGCGAAATCTCCAACCCCTACGCCGACTCCTACCCACAAGAAGAGACGACGACGCCGCAACCCAGCACGGAGAGTGGAGAAGTCGAGGGCGGGAAGCGTCCACGGCCGCCCAACCAGGACGTGGCGGTACAGCCGAGAAGCCAGGCAAAGCAGAACGAACACTGTCCAACCCTCAAGGTGTATCGACCACTTTGTGCAGCAGGAAGGGCCAGAGCCTTGAAAGAAGGCGTGCCACGAGGAGGCGAAAGATTCTTGCCCTCCGTCGAAGCTCTCTGTTACGGACAGTGAACACTTCACGACAGAGGCCCAAGTCGGGCAGGAACCTCATGTGGACGTGCGAAGGGTGCGAAGGGTTCGCGCGGGCTTGAAGTGCCTGGAAACAGGCAAGCGTCGGAGCAGCGAGACGAAGATCCTTTGGGAGGCCGCCGCCCGCGCAGGATTGGCTGCCCCTTGCCAAGAATCCGAGGCATGCGGTGCCCGTCGGTGTCATTGAGCGATCGGTGTCATTGAGCGAATCGTCGGCTCTCACGACACTTCGTCAGTCATTCACTCTTCTTCAGGGACGACGATGATCAATTGCAGGGAGCGAGGGTCGGCGTCCTTGTGGGGCGTGGCTCTCATGGGACTTCTGCTGGCGATCGCCACAGGGCTGGCCATTGTGGGCGCGGTTCGTGTGGCCCGCCATCGCGTCAACAGCGCGGCCGATCTGAGCGCTCTGGCCGCCGCCAAGCTGGCGATTCTCGATCCCGAGGGCGCCTGCGACAGAGCGTCCACACTGGCCGGGAAGAATGGCGTCAGGCTGGTCGCATGTGAGATCACAGGGGCGGTCGCCGACGTCCGAACCTCCTTATCGATCACCTTGCCAATCGCGGGCGCACACACTCTCCTGGGCAGGGCTCGTGCGGGTCCGGCCATGTTGTCACCCGGCAAGAACGGCTAGAAGCCCTGTCTGCTGACAACGAGCTGGAAGGCGGGGGCGCATCGTGACATCCGTAATCGGAGGGCAGTCGCCGGCTCGCGTCTTCTCTCGCGGCAAGAAACCATTTCCATCAGCTGTAGGCGCTGGGCGAGCATGCCGGAGTGACTTTGCCGCGGTGTCGTGGAGGCATCTGATGGATTCGATCGTCAAGCCCAGATTGATCTTGCTGTGCGGGCTGCCCGGGGCAGGAAAGACGACGCTGGCCAAGCGCCTGGCACGCGAGATCCCAGCGGTACGGCTGTGCCCGGATGAATGGATGGCTGATCTGGGCATCGACCTGTTCGACGAACCGACGCGCGACCGGCTTGAGAGGCGCTTTTGGAAGCACGCGCAGGAGTTGTTGAGGTTGGGACAGACCGTGATCTTGGAGTTCGGCTTCTGGGCGCTGTCGGAACGCGAGGAGAAACGTGTCAGAGCGCGCGCACTCGGCGTTCCTGTCGAACTGCACTACCTTGCCGCGCCGATCGACGAGCTCTGTCGTCGGCTCGAAGCCCGTCACGCGAAGGGAGAACCAGGAACAGTCTCGATCAGTCGTGAGTTGCTGGAGGAGTACACGAAGCTCTTTCAGGCCCCCGATGCTGACGAACTTGCTCTTTTCGATGCACCACCACCGGGGCGACGCAGGTGACGGGCCCTCGGAGCGCGGGCGTTGCGGGGAGGCCGTACCTTGATGCACGCCTTCGCTGAGCACGATGTGCGCAGTGCGGGGAGGTAGCAGGTGGTCAATCAGCAGGTGGTCTGTCAGTAGGTGTCTGTCAGCGGTTGGTCTGCTGCACTTCGATGTGCCGCCAGCAGGGCTGGACGGGAGTTCAGGCATGGCGTCGCGAGGGCGGAACCTCGTCCCCGGAAAGGGCGAGTGGCGGATCGGTCGAGATGGCCGTCCGAATCGCTGACCTGACGTTTGCCTGCTCGTCCACGGCCAGCCGACCTCCTGTTCGCCGACCAAGCCGGAGATGCGCACGACCAGCGGTTTTGCGGTTAACATCCCCGGCGTGGATCTCGATGCTGTGCGCACCTTCGTGGTCGCCGTGGAGGTGGGGCGGTTCCAGGATGTCGCCGCGGAGTTGTCGATCAGCCAGCAGGCGGTGTCCAAGCGCATCGCCACTCTGGAAGGGAACCTGGGGGTGAGACTGTTCACGCGTACCGCGCGCGGGACGCAGCTCACGATCGACGGGCAGGCGTTCCTGGTCCATGCTCGCGAACTCCTCCGTGCCGAGGAGCGCGCGATCGCCAGTGTCCGGCCCGGCCGTCGTGCGCTGCGCGTCGACGTGGTCGGGCGGAAGCTCGCCCCGGCCGCGCTGCTGGGGGACTTCCACCGTGCGCATCCCGAGTTCGAGCTGGATGTCGTGACCCTGCTCGACGCGGGCGCGGCCATCGACGCCGTTCGTTCCGGGACGATCGACGCGGCCGTTCGCGCCGTCACCGCGCCTGGAGGGCAGCTTCCGGATGTCGGGGTTGTCCGGGTCCTTGATGAGCCCGTGCAGCTTCTCGTCGGGGTGGATCACGAGCTCGCCGGTGCTCGTACGGTCGCGCCTGCGCAGCTCGCCGGGCATCGGATCTGGCTGCCCGGTCTCGTCCCAGGGACCGAGTGGGCCGCCTATTACGACGATCTCGCTGCCGCGTTCGGGCTCACCATTGAGATCAACAGCCCGGACTTCGGTACTGAGCCCCTGTTGGAGACCATCGCCGGATCCCGGTCGTTGGTGACCTTCATCGGGGAGCAGACCCGTCTTGGCTGGCCCGCCGACCATGGCCTCAGGCGTATCGCCCTGCGTGACCCGATGCCCGTACACCCGTACTCACTGATCTGCTACCGCGACAACCCGCACCCCGCCCTCGCCGCACTTTGCGACTTCCTCGGTTCCAGGCGGGTCGGCCTCTCCGACGGCGAAGCCTGGACGCCGGCATGGGCCCAGCGGTAGGAGATTTTCTGGGGGTTGGCGCGAGCTGGTGGGCTTGTGGGGGCAATGTCGCGATCGAGTCACGACTTCTTGGACGCGGTGTCCAAGAGTCGGCTACGTCGCATAAGGTTCCGCTTACCCTCGGTTCATGTCGTCTTCAATCGCCTTCTGAAGGACGGACTTCGGGGCGGTCGGGTGACCGCGTCGGCCGGGCGGACCGCACTTCCGGTCGTCGCGTGAGCGCCCTCTGGACGGTCATGCGGCGCGAGGCTCTCTATGGAGGGAAGCGTCGTGACGGTGGTTGGCAGGGTGGTGGCCGCTGTGGCGGTCGTGGCGGGTTCGATCGTGATCGGCGGGTCGGCGCAGGCGGCCGTGGTGACACGGCAGGCCGGATCCGCCGGAGAGATCACCTCGCCTTCCGACGGTCAGGTGGTCACGGGGTCGTCCGTCACGGTTTCCGCTCGTACCGGGTTGATGCAGCTCAAGATGGGTCTGTACGTCGAGGGCCCGTCCACGCCGAGCCTGC
This sequence comes from Nonomuraea sp. WAC 01424, assembly GCF_003947315.1. Lineage (NCBI taxonomy): Bacteria > Bacillati > Actinomycetota > Actinomycetes > Streptosporangiales > Streptosporangiaceae > Nonomuraea > Nonomuraea sp. WAC 01424. Next base: position 179,331 of record NZ_QHHZ01000017.1, on the reverse strand, counting down.
GGGTCGCCGGAGGCGGAGCGAACCAGACAATCTCCGGTACGTTCGACGCCGGCAGCGCGCCCAACGGCACCTTCACCGTGACGCTCAAGGGCGAGATCACCGGATCCAAGTACGCGAGCACCACCTTCAAACTGCGGCGGCCCCCCGAGGCGCCGGGGAACGTGAACGCGCGGCTGGAGGGCACCGGCAAGATCGAGGTGACCTGGAGCAAGGGCTCGGAGCCTGACCTGCAGTCCTACGAGGTTTCCACCAGTCAGTCCGGCGTCGTGGGCCGGTTGCCCGCGGACAGCGCCTGCTCGGGCTCCTCGTGCAAGGCCGTGCTGGCCGTGCCCGCCAAGGCGGCGGGGCAGCGGGTGGGCATCATGGTCAAGGCGTTCCGGGGTGATGGGGACGGCGGTTCGGTCGGGTCCGGCAAATCGGGCGCCGCGTACGTCACGGTTCCCGCGGCGGCCACGTCCCAGGCCAAGAAGCAGAAGACCGGCACGCGTCAGGCGCCGAAGACGGACGGCAGGAAGGGTGTCGAAGCGCTGCCGACCCTGCCCGCAAAGAAGCAGGTCAGGCCCACGACCGTACCCACCCGCAAGCCGACGGCGAGCCACAGGAAGACCTCCGCCCTGCCCCCGCTGCCCGAGGCGGACACCAAGGGCAACCTTCCGATCCCGACCACGGCCGACGGCACGGCTGAGGACGACGGCGGGACGGACGGACACCGGGCGTCCGGGACAGACAAGGGTGCGAAAGGTGACACCGAAGCCGTTCCGGTCCGGGCCGGCGGGGTCGAGGCGCAGTCGGACGAGTCGACGATGGGGGACATCGGACAGTACGGGATTTACGTCGTGATCGGCCTGCTGCTGCTCCTGCTCGCCGCACAGGCCGGGGCATGGGCACGGCGACGCGCCCTCGCCGCCGCGGCCAATGGCAGCGGCAGCGGCAGCGGCGGCGGCGTAGGCAGTCGCGCTGCGGTGCACACCACCGCCACCGCAGCCGCGCCGATGGGAAGCGGTGGGGATACGTCGGTTCGGTCGGGCGCGGGCAACGTTCCGACTGGTGGGACGGCCCGCCGTCGGCCAGCCGTGGTGCTCGCCGTCGCCAGGACCCGCATGCCGGAGCCCCCGCAGGACCAGCCGAGAACACCCCAGCCCACGCAGCCGAACGCCCACTTGAACACGCAGATGAACGCTCAGGCGAACGCTCAGGCGACCGGACAGGCGACCGGACAGACGACTGGGCAGACGAATGGGCAAGCGCTGGGGGCGGGGTCGGCGCACGTTCCGGCCGCTCTGCCGATGCACTTAGGCGTGCATGACCTGCGCGCGGCCCAGGAGGCCCGCCCAGAGCCCGTACGCATCACCCTGCCCAGCTCGGCCGTCACCGACGTCCCCCACCAGCCCGCGCCCCCCGCCGTCCCACCCGCCACCCGCATCGAGGACCGCTGGGACGACTACCTCCCCCCGTCCCCCAGGTCCATGGAGGACAGCGGCTTCTGGGAACGCCCCCAGCCCGGCGCGGACGACTTCTGGGCCCCCGACCACAACGAAGAAGACAGCGAGCGAGCCTTTGCGGGCCGCCGTCCGAAGGAGGGCGACAGCTAGTCCGGAGGGCGGGCCGGGTCAGGGGTGAGGAGGATGTCCAGGAGTTGGAGTGCGCCGCGTTTGTGCAGGGGCTCGTTCCCGTTGCCGCACTTCGGGGACTGGATGCAGGACGGGCACCCGCGATCGCACTCGCAGGAGGCGATCGCCTCGCGTGTGGCCGTCAGCCAGTCGGTGGCCCGGCCGTAGCCGCGTTCGGCGAAGCCCGCGCCGCCTTCGTGGCCGTCGTACACGAAGACGGTGAGCAGGCCCGTGTCGGCGTGCAGTTCGGTGGAGACGCCGCCGATGTCCCAGCGGTCGCAGGTGGCGAACAGCGGGAGCAGGCCGATCGAGGCGTGCTCGGCGGCGTGGGCCGCGCCGCCGAGGTCGATGTCCGCCGCCGCGAGCGGGGCCAGCGCGGAGGCGGGGAGGGTCCACCCGACCGCGCGGGTGCGGAGGGTGCGGGGTGGCAGGTCGAGGGGTTCGTCGCCGAGCATCTCGCCTGACTGCATCCGCCTTTTGAGGTACGAGACCACCTGCCGGGTCACCTCCACCTCGCCGAAGTGCAGCGTTCCCGGGCCGAACGGGCGGGAACGCTGGGTGCCGAGGATGGAGATGTCCGTGATGTCGCGGGCGAACGTCGAATAGTCGGGGGTGGCGGCCTCGACCAGCGCGACTCCGGAGTCCAGGTCGAGGGCCTCCACCAGGAACGTCTCGCCCTGGTGGAGGTAGACCGCGCCGGTGTGGACGGTGGTGTGGGCGGACGGCTCGTCCACGCTGCCGAGCAGGCGGCCGGTCGACGACTCGACGACCTGGATCGGGGCGCCCCCGCCGCCTCTGATGTCGGCGAGGTCGGTGGCGCGTTCGCGCCGGGTCCAGAACCAGCCGGCCGGACGGCGTCGCAGGAGGTTGCGGGCTACCAGGTCTTCCAGGACGTCAGGGGCGGTGGCGCCGAAGACGGGCAGATCGTCGTCGGTCAGCGGGATCTCGGCGGCCGCGGCGCACAGATGGGGGCCCAGGACGTACGGGTTGTCGGGATCGAGGACGATCGCCTCCACCGGCTGGCCGAAGAGGGCCTGCGGGTGGTGGACCAGGTAGGTGTCCAGGGGGTCGTCCCGGGCGATGAGCACGGCGAGGGCGTCCTGGCCGTCGCGGCCCGCCCGTCCGGCCTGCTGCCAGAGGGAGGCGCGGGTGCCCGGCCATCCGGCGATCAGTACGGCGTCGAGGCCCGAGACGTCCACGCCGAGTTCGAGGGCGTTCGTGGTGGCCAGGCCCATGAGGGTGCCGGCGCGCAGGGCCTTCTCCAGGAGGCGGCGGTCCTCGGCGAGGTAGCCGGCGCGGTAGGCGGCGACCTTGTCGGGGAGGGTGGCCAGGTCCTCGGCGTGGTCGGGGATGGCCCAGGCGAGGGGGCTCGACGTGTCGGGTTCCGGGTCGGTGGCCTCGGTGGTCGCCGGGTCCTGGTCCGGTGGCCAGGGGGCGGAGACGGAGAAGGCCACGTCGGCCAGTTTGGCGCGGGCGGTCAGGGCGACCGTCTCCGCGCCGCGCCGCGAACGTACGAACGCGAGCGTCCGTACGTTCGCCAGGACCAGATCCGCCAGGAGGTCCGCCGCCTCTGCGGTCGCCGTGCGGCGTACAGGAGCCCCGCCCTCGCCCCGCAGATCCGTCAGGGGCGGCTCCCAGAGGGCAACGGTGGTCGAACCCTTCGGAGAGGTATCTGTAGTCACCTCGGCCATCTCAAGCCCCGTCAGCCTCATGGCGAACACGCCGGGCTCGCTCGCCGTGGCCGAAGCGAGCACGAACGTGGGGCGCGAGCCGTACCGGGCGCAGACGCGGCGCAGGCGGCGCAGGATCTGGGCCACGTGCGAGCCGAAGACGCCGCGGTATCCATGGCACTCGTCGACGACCACCATGCGGAGCCGGCGGAAGAACGAGGACCATTGGGCGTGGCGGGGCAGGACGCCGCGATGCAGCATGTCCGGATTGGTCAGGACGTAGTTGGCGTGCTGGCGGACCCACGTACGTTCCTCGAAAGGAGTGTCGCCGTCGAAGCAGGCGGCGCGCACCTGCGTGATGCGCAACTCGCGCAGCCCGCGGAGCTGGTCGGCGGCCAGCGCCTTGGTCGGCGTCAGGTACAGGACCGTGCCGCCGTCGAGGCAGGAGGCGACCGCCGGAGTCAGGTACGCCAGGGACTTGCCGGACGCCGTGCCCGTGCTGATGATCACGTTTCGGCCACGGAATGCCAGGTCGGCGGCTTCGTACTGGTGAGGCCAGAGTCCTGTAACCCCGCGGTTCGCCAAGCGCGTAACGAGCACGTCCGGAGCCCATTCGGGCCAGCGGGCCTGACCCGGCTGACGTGCTGGAACATGCTCCACATGGGTGACACGCTCGTGACGTGCGGGAACTCCGAGCAGGTGGGCGAGGAGTGGACCTGCCTGTTGTGGGGAGGATGCCGAGGAAGTCACTGTTTCCAGTCTTGCATCGATGGGCAAAGTCGCCGGGAATCGTGATTTCGTATAGACACAAGCCGGACGCGTGGTTGAATGCCGCGCGTCAGGGTCGGACAGTCTGGGGCCACGCTCCAGATTGCCAGGCCCGCAAGAGTACTTTCGCAGGCGAGGCGCTGGAGGATCTGTGGATCTGAAGTTGGATCACCGCACCGAAGACCGACTCACCATCGTGGAGGTCGAGGGTGAGATCGATGTCTACACGGCGCCGAGATTGCGTGAGCTCCTCATCGACCTGGTGAACAAGGGCAACTTCCACCTTCTGGTGAACATGGAGAAGGTCGACTTCCTCGACTCCACGGGGTTGGGAGTGCTCGTCGGCGGGCTCAAGAGGGTCCGGGCGCATGACGGCTCGCTCGAGCTGGTGTGCACCCAGGAGCGCATCCTCAAGATCTTCCGCATCACTGGTCTGACCAAGGTCTTCGGGATCTACGCTTCCGTCGACGAGGCCAAGGAAGCTCACGGCAAAGACAAGTAGCATGGCTACCGTCGAGCTGACGTTCAGCGCCCTCCCCGCGCATGTGCGGACCGCCCGGCTCGTGGCCACGGCGATCGCCCGTCGTACCGGCGTGGAGGAATCGCTGCTGGACGAAGTCAGGCTCGCCGTGGGTGAGGCATGCTCCCGGGCGGTCGAGGCGCATCGACTTCACTGCCCGGGCGAGCCCATCCGCATCGAGCTACGTGACGACTCCGGACGTTTCGAGGTCACGGTCAGCGATCTGGCCCCCAGCGACGAGATCAAGCAGGAGCAGCCGCTCGACCTGGGCATGCTCTCTGACTCGTTCATGTCAGGCTTCGGCATCGCCGTCATCTCGGGCCTGGCCGATGACGTCGAGGTCTTCCCCAGCCCCAAGGGGACGAACATCCGGATGAGCTGGCCCGCCTCGAACGCGGCGGTCTCCTGATCGGACTGCTCTTGGATCGGTCCCTCACTCTCTGAGGGGCCGTTTCAGGGTGTTCTGGTGTGGTCGGGCGTCTTTGAGATGGGGATGAGGGTGTGCCTGGGGTGTGGCATGCCTTCGTCTCTGTCAGGGCGGGCCGGGTCTTGCTTTTTGCGTGCCTTGAGGTTTGTGCGGCCTTTGGGGCGCGCGTGGCGGAGGTTGGGCGCGATGGTCCGGGGTTACGGCGTCGGCGTCGTACCGGATTCCTGACCGCCGAGGTGGCGTCGGGGTGTTGTGGGCTGTTGACGCGCGCGCAGGCTCCGAACTTCGGTGTTCCGGGGGCGTAGGTGTGTTCCAGGGCGGGGTGTCGGTTGTGGGGTGCGCTGTCTCGCTTGCCCCGGTGATGATGCCGGCTCCTGTGGAAGGTGACCCCCAGGCGTTGTCCACAGGCTGTGGATGAGCGGGGGATGGACGGCTGACGGCAAGCGGCCCGCCGGCGCGCGGTCCTGGGGATGTGGCGGTCCTAGGGGACGGTCCTGGGGTGGCGGCCCTGGACGTGCGGCGGGGTGGCGGATGCCCCCTGGAAGGGCCGTGCAGCTGCGTCCTTGCCCTTGCGGGAAGGGCTGCGGATGCGCGCTCCGGAAGGACCATAGGCGGCAGGGGCCGGAAGGTCGGGGTTGCTCCGGTGGGGCGTAGGGGTTGGTGTGCCGGGCGCGATTGCAGGCGGGCCGCGGAGCGGTGGCGCGGCGGTGGGTCGAGGCAAGGCCGGAGCTGGACCTTGGGATGGGTGGGCTCGGGGCGGCGTGTCGTGCGGGATTAAAAGTTGGTTTCGGTCGGTCCGATTTGTGGGCTTGTCATGCCCGTAAACGCGAGGAAATTTCGCCTGTCAGATCCCAAACCGGCCTGCTGTCAGGGGATTACTGGACGCCCCCGCAAATAGCCGCCCCGAGAGCCTTCATATCCGTTCAGTGCCTGCGTAGACTCCCGGCACCGGCCAAGGTGATCCGGCGGAACCGCGGATTCAACCGGAAGCGGCACCCACAACCCGGATGGTGCCGCACCGCCCGCCGAGAGATCCGCAGCACCGTTCGGGCAGACGACCGGTCTTGCCGAGGAGAACGATGAGCAGGCACATGCTGGCATTGGAGCCAGCGCCCAATCTGTCCCTGAGCGGTAACAACCTCACCATCGTGATCGTGGTCGCCGCGGTCGCGCTGATCGCGCTAGCCGTCGCCGGCGGCCTCGTACGCGAGGTGCTGTCCGCCGGCCAGGGCACCGAACGCATGCAGAACATCGCGCGAGCCGTACAAGAAGGCGCAGCCGCCTATCTCGCGCGCCAATTCCGCACATTGGCGATCTTCGTGGTCGTCATTCCCTTCCTGTTGCTTTTGCTACCGGGCGAAACAGACGTTGTCGTCGGTCGCTCGATCTTCTTCGTGGTCGGTGCGGTGTTCTCCGCATTGACCGGTTTCATGGGCATGTGGCTGGCGGTACGCGGCAACGTACGCGTCGCCGCCGCGGCCAACGAGGCGGGCGAGAAGCGCGCCATGCGCGTCGCGTTCCGCACCGGCGGCGTCGCCGGCATGTTCACCGTCGGCCTCGGGCTGTTCGGTGCGGCCGTGGTCGTCTTCATCTACCAGGGCGAGGCGCCGCACGTACTCGAAGGGTTCGGGTTCGGGGCGGCGCTGCTGGCGATGTTCATGCGAGTCGGCGGCGGCATCTTCACCAAGGCCGCCGACGTCGGCGCCGACCTGGTGGGCAAGGTCGAGCAGGGCATCCCCGAGGACGACCCGCGCAACGCCGCGACGATCGCCGACAACGTGGGCGACAACGTCGGCGACTGCGCGGGCATGGCGGCCGACCTGTTCGAGTCGTACGCGGTCATGCTGGTCGCCAGCCTCATCCTGGGCAAGGTGGCCTTCGGCGAGCAGGGGCTGATCTTCCCGCTGATCGTGCCCATGATCGGCGTGCTCACCGCGATCATCGGCATCTTCGTCACCGGGCTGCGCGACCGCGACCGCAACGGCATGTCGGCGATCAACCGCAGCTTCTTCATCTCGGCCGGGATCTCCGCGGTACTGGTCGCCGGAGCGGCCTTCTGGTACCTGCCGAGCAGCTTCAGCGGACTGTCGGGCTCGACGGTCAGCTCCGACGCCGACCCGCGCCTGATCGCGGTGGGCGCGGTGCTCATCGGCCTGGTGCTGGCCAGCGCGATCCAGTTGCTGACCGGCTACTTCACCGAGACCAACCGCCGCCCAGTGCGCGAGATCGGCGAGAGCTCGGCGACCGGCCCGGCGACCGTCATCCTGGCCGGCATCAGCGTCGGCCTCGAATCGGCCGTCTACTCGGCGCTGATCATCGGTGGCGCGGTCTACGGCGCGTTCCTGCTCGGGTTCGGGAACGTGACGATCGCGCTGTTCGCGGTGGCCCTGGCCGGCACCGGCCTGCTGACCACGGTCGGCGTCATCGTCTCCATGGACACCTTCGGCCCGGTCTCCGACAACGCCCAGGGCATCGCCGAGATGTCGGGCGACGTCGAGGGCGAGGGCGCGCGGGTGCTGACCAGCCTCGACGCCGTCGGCAACACCACCAAGGCCATCACCAAGGGCATCGCCATCGCCACGGCCGTGCTCGCGGCCACGGCGCTGTTCGGCGCGTTCCGTACGGCGGTGGAGGACCAGCTCTCCAAGGCCGGGCCGGACATCAAGGCGGCGCTGGGCGTCTTCTCCACCTTCAGCCTCGGCATCGACCAGCCCAACGTCCTCGTCGGCCTGATCGTCGGCGCGGCGGTGGTGTTCCTGTTCTCCGGCCTCGCGATCTCGGCGGTCGGGCGCGCGGCCATGCGGGTGGTCTTCGAGGTACGTGACCAGTTCCGCAACAAGCCGGGCATCATGGACGGCACCGAGAAGCCCGAGTACGGCCGCGTCGTGGACATCTGCACCCGCGACTCGCTCCGCGAGCTGGCCACGCCCGGCCTGCTGGCGGTGATGACCCCGATCGCGGTCGGGTTCGCGCTCGGCTACGCGCCGCTGGGCGCCTTCCTGGCCGGCGCGATCGCCTGCGGCACCCTGATGGCCGTCTTCCTGGCCAACTCCGGTGGCGCATGGGACAACGCCAAGAAGCTGGTCGAGGACGGCCACTACGGCGGCAAGGGCTCCGAGGCGCACGCGGCGACGGTCATCGGCGACACGGTCGGCGACCCGTTCAAGGACACCGCGGGGCCGGCCATCAACCCGCTGATCAAGGTGATGAACCTGGTGGCGCTGCTGGTCGCCCCGGCCGTCGTCATGTACGCGGGCAACGCGACCCTGCGGATCGGCATCACGGTGCTGGCCGTGGCGGTCGTGGTCGTGGCCATCGTCGTCTCCAAGCGGAGGTCGGTGACCAGCGAGCCGGCCAGCAACAACGACCGCGAGCACGAGCCCGTGGCGTCGTAACAAGCGCTCCGCGAGACGCCCGCCCCGGCCAGGGGCGGGCGTCTTCGTGTCCGGGGGCGGGCGGACGTGGGAGGGCGGGGTGGTGATGGGAAACTGGGCGGGTGGAAGACGACAACCGGCCCTCGGGTGGGAAGACGCTGGGCCTGATTCTGCTGGCGATGCTGGTCATCCTGGGCGTGATCGTGGGGCTCGGGATCTGGGCGTCGAGGGGATGAGGCGATGCGCACCCTGATACTGCTCCGCCATGCCAAGGCCGCGCAGGTGCCCGGCCTGGCCGATCACGAACGTCCGCTGACCGACCGCGGCGAACGGGACGCCGCGCGGGCCGGCGACGAGATCAGGACGGCCGGGCTGAGTCCCGACGTGGTGCTCTGCTCCCCGGCGCTGCGGACCAGGCGTACCGCCGAGCTGGCCTTCCCCGGTACGGAGATCAGCTACGAACGCGACATCTACCAGGCGTATCCGGATGAACTGCTCGAACTGCTCCGCAGGACCGATCCGGAGCTGAGCACGGTCGTGTTGTGCGGGCACAATCCCGCGGTGCACGAACTGGCCCTGGAGCTGGGCGGTGGCGACTACGGGTTCCGGCCGGGGGCGTACGCGGTGATCCAGGTGGAGGCCGCGTGGGTAGACCTGTCGCCGGGAGAGGGACGCCTGGTCGCGCACTGGGATCCCAAGGAGCACTGACCGGGGACGACGCCTATGCGGGGGGCCGCCAGAGCGCTGCGTGACGGCTTCTCGCTGCCCGCCCGGCCGCCCTGGGGCTACGGGCTGCTGTGCGGGTTCGCGGTGGCCGGGCCGCTGCTGGCCGGGGTGCTGGCGGGCCGGCCGCAGTCGGGCGCGTTCCTGGCTCTGGGGGCGTACCTGACGGCGTTCGGGGACACGTACGGGCAGCCGTACGCGTCGCGGGCCAGGTTCATGGCGGTCAAGATCGTGCTCATCGCCGCCGGGTGCTGGCTGGGCCTGTTCCTGGCGCACCGGCCCTGGTTGGCCGTACTGGCGCTGGGGCTGGTCGCGGCGGCGGGCGGCCGGTGGCGGACCGTGGGCACGCCGCCCGCGTTCGCCCTGGTCACCGGCTTCTACCTGGCGGTTCCCGCGGGTTTCGGGCCGCCCGAGCTGATGGTTCTCGGCGGCCTCCTGTACGCCGTGGCCGCCCTGTCCCTGTGGCCGCTGCGCCGGTTCGACCCGCTCGCCACCGCGCTCGACGAGGCCGTACACGCCACGGCCGCGCTGCTCGACGGGCCGGCCGGCGACGACTGGGCCGGCCGCCGGGAACGCGCGTCGAAGGCCCTGGGCGCCGCCGCCACAGCCTCGGCGGCGTTCCGGAACATGGACGCGACCGGCGGTTCCGCCGACGCGTACGTGCAGGCGCTGGTCCGGATCTTCCACGAGACGGTGGCGCTGCGCGGCCTGCGCGCCGCGGCCCCGGACGAGCAGGACGGGATCGACGAGGTGGCCGTGACGCTGGCCGCGGACCTGCGCGTGGCCGCGGCCGGGCACCGGGCCGGGGTGGTGGAGGCGCTGGCCGTCACCGCCGACTACGCCGAACGCCTCGATGCGCGCGAGCCGGGCGACGGTCTCGCGGCGCTGCGCAGCGGCGCGGTGCTCGGGCAGGCCCGGCGCTGTCTCGACCGGATCGCGGTCGGGGTGCGCACGGTGGGCCTGCTGTCCGCCGAGCACGTTCCTCCGGCGGGCCCGCGGTTGTTGCCGCGGCTGCCGTGGAAGCCGCCGCCGAAGGGCGCCGGGCCCGAGCACGCCGGTCGGCTCGGGCTCGCCGCCGCCGTCGCGCTGGCGCTGATGCTGGGGGTGCACGAGCAGTACGGCAAATGGTTCGTGTTCACCGTGCTGCTGGCGGTGCGGCCCACGTACGGGGACACGGTCGAGCGGGTGGTGCTGCGGGTGGCGGGCACCGTGCTGGGGGCGGCGGGGGCGGCGCTGATCCTGGCGGCGGTGCCGGGGCCGTACACGATCGTGGGGACGGTGCTGGTCTTCGCCACGCTCGGGTTCGCGCTGCGCGAGGTGAGCTACGGCTACTGGTCGATCTTCGCGACGCCGCTGGCCATGACGCTCACCGACTTCTCGACCCGGCTCGACTGGGAGGCGGCGGGGATCAGGCTGGCGCTCACCGTGGGCGGCGGCGTGCTGGCGCTGGTGGCGGTGCGGCTGCTGTGGCCGCGCGGCCAGGCGGGACGGCTGCGCGGCCTGGCCGCCGAGCTGCTGCGCGAGCACGCCGACCTCATCCGTACGCTCGCCGAACGCGACCTGGACCGGCTGCCGGACCGTACGGAGTCGGCCGGGACGGCGGCCGAGCGGCTGGGCCAGTCGCTGGACAAGCTGGACAAGGAGCCGGGCGGCCGCGCGCCGGACGAGCTGCGCGCCGCGGTGACGTCGGCCAGGAAGCTCAGGGACGACACGATCCTGCTCGGCGCCGTGATGCGCGGTGCCGAGCCGGGTTCGGACGCCACGGTGGCCGTGCTCGACGCGGTGGCCGACCGGCTGGCCGCCGTGGGGCAGGCCGTACGGGAGGGTGAGCGGCCGCCCGAGGCCGACGCGTTCGAGTCGGAGCTGGACGAGGTGGCGCGGGAGGTCAGCTCGCTGATGGAGGAGGCGGCGGCGGGCGAGGGCACGGCGGTACGCCGGAGGCTGCGGCACGCGGTGACCGCGCACCCGGCGCTCCGGTCGCTCTGCAAGGACGCACTCGACCTGGCCGCCCAGGTCACCGCGCGGTTCAGGACGTGAGGACGCCGTCCTCGGCGTCGGCGGCCTCGACCTCGTCCCTGGAGATGCCCAGCAGGTAGAGGATCGAGTCGAGGTAGGGCGTGTTGACCGCGGTGTCGGCGGCCTGCCGGACGACCGGCTTGGCGTTGAAGGCGATGCCGAGCCCGGCCGCGGCGATCATGTCGAGGTCGTTGGCGCCGTCGCCGATGGCCACCGTCTGGGAGATGGGCAGCCTGGCCTCCTTGGCGAACCGCTCCAGCGCGCGGGCCTTGCCCGGCCGGTCGACGATCTCACCGACGACGCGGCCGGTCAGCTTGCCGTCGATGACCTCCAGCACGTTGGCCGCCGAGTAGTCGATGCCGAGCTCCTCGACCAGGGTGTCGGTGATCTGGGTGAAGCCGCCGCTGACGATGGCGAAGCGGTAGTCGAGCCGCTTGAGCGTACGGACGAGGGTGCGGGCGCCGGGGGTGAGGACGACCTCCTGGCGTACCTGCTCGAAGACCTCGGCGGGCAGCCCTTCGAGGAGGGCCACCCGGCGGCGCAGCGACTCGGCGAAGCCGAGCTCGCCGCGCATGGCCTGCTCGGTGACCGTGGCCACCTCGTCGAGGCAGCCGGCGTGCGCGGCCAGCAGCTCGATGACCTCGCCCTGGATCAGGGTGGAGTCGACGTCCATGACGATGAGCCGCTTGGCCCGGCGCGACAGGCCGGTGCGCTGGACGGCGACGTCGACCTCCTGGGCGGCGGCCTCGGCGGGCAGCTCGATGCGCAGGGCGGTCGGGTTGGCGCCGGAGACGGACAGCTCGATGCAGGTGACGGGCCACTGGGCGAGGCGTTCGATGCGGTCGATGTTGGCGCCGGCGGCGGCGATGCGGCCGGCGATGCCCGCGATGGCGGCGGGCTGGAGGGTGGCGCCCAGAACGCTGACCGACAGGCGGCCTCGGCGGCGCTGTTCCTTGGCCTGGGAGCCGGTCGAGAGCTCGACCTCCATGCCGAGGTCTTCGGCCACGCGTTCGACGGCGGTCCACATCGCGCCGAGGGTGGTGCCCGTGCCGGTGGAAGGGCCGCCGGCGTACGCGACGAGCACGCCGAGCGTGAGCCTGCCTCGGATGACGACCTGCTCGATGTCCGCGACCGTCACCGGGAACCCGGACAGCACGGAGAAGAGCCTGGAGGTGACACCGGGCCGGTCGGGGCCGGTCAGAGTGATCAGGAGGGTGCGCTGGTCCACATCCAGCCACGGTACTGCGCCCGGTCCGGTGCCCGCGCAGCAGGCTCGCCATTCGGACACGGGCGCAGCGGTCTGCGGGCTAGCGGACGATCCGGGTCGTCGCGGACTTGGCGTAGCCGTGCTCGGGGATGCCGAGGCGCTCAAGCTCCTCCTGCGCCAGCGACCAGTTGCCCTTCTCCTGGTCCCACATGCCCTGCTGGACGTCGTAGGTGATCACGCCGAGGGTCGCCTTCTGCGCGCCCTTGGCGTTCTTCTTCAGCTTCGCGTCGAACACGAGACGGACCCAGTCGTCCTTCTCCAGGACGTAGGGCACGCTGCAGTACAGGGCGCGGCCGTCGAGGGCGCAGATGGTGCCCTTGGGGGCGCTGTAGCGGATCTTCCTGAGGTCCACGCCCTTCGGGAACTGGCCGCCCACGAACCAGGCGTCCGCGGAGTACGGGCCCGTGTTGGTCGCCGTGAGGCTGTACTTGATGTGTCCACCGGCCTTGGCCGTCTTGGACGCCTTCAGGTTGATCTTGAAGACCGCGAACGGGTCGTCGGCGACCTTGGCCGTGTGGGCGGCGGTCGTCGTCGTGGCGGAGGCGGGCACCGCCGGAACAATCAATGCACCGGCCAGCAAAGCCAGCGAGGCGACCTTGGTGAGGGAGTTGCGCATTACGTCTCCGGTGAGGAAGTGGCACGGGGACGTACACGAACAAGCCCCCGTAAATGTCGGCTGTTCCTATCACGAGGGCAAAATCCGTGTAAAGCTTATTTATCCAGAATCAAGTGCGTGTCGCCAAACTCGTGCCACAGATATCCCTTCCGCAGCGCCTCTTCGTACGCGCGTCCCAGCGCTTTCTCGCCGGCGAGGGCCGTCAGCATGAGCAGATGACTGGAACGCGGTTCGTGCAAACCGGTGATGAGCCCGGTCACGGCCCGTACGCCGGCGGCCGGGGTGACGACGTGCGAGGTCCAGCCGGCCGACGCCGTGACCTGGCCGTCCGGGGTGACCGCGGTCTCCAGGGCGCGTACGACGGTCGTGCCGGCGGCGATGACCCGGTTGCCGTTCTCCCTGGCCAGGTTCACCAGGCGGGCGGTGGCGGCGGGCACGTCGTAGCGTTCGGCGTAGGGCGGCTCGTCCTTCTCCGGCGAGGCCACGCCGGTGTGCAGCGTGATCGGCGCGATCGCCACGCCCCGCGAGACCAGCGCGGTGACCAGCTCCGGGGTGAACGGCCGGGCCGCGCTCGGCATCTCCGCGCTGCCCGGCACGGTGGCGAACACGGTCTGATAGGCGTCGATGGGCCAGTCGGCCGGCACGTACGAGTAACGGATCGGCCGGCCGTGCGCGCGCAGGTACGGCACCACGTCCCGGTCGAGCCGGGCCCGCCACAACCGCGGCGTCTCCCGCTCGATCAGCCGCAGGGTGGCCCGGCCCGGCAACGGCAGCCATTCGCCCGGCTCGCCGCCCCCGTAGGGCTCGGACGCCTTGGCGGTCCTGCGGCGCAGCTCGACCAGCCAGGTGCCGTCCTCGCGGGCGGTCGAGAAGTGCACCGCGAGCCGGTCGAGCCGGACGGCCGCGGGCAGCGTCGCGGAGTTGTTGACCACGATCAGGTCGCCGGGGTCGAGCAGGCCCGGCAGATCGCCGAACCGGTGGTGGGCGGGCTCGGCCGCGCCCCGCGAGACCATCAGGCGCACCGCGTCCCTGGCCAGCCCCCGCGCCTCCGGCGGCTCGTGGGCCGACAGGTCGGCGGGCAGCGCGAAGTCCAGCAGCGCCGTCATTGCAGACTCACCTTCCCGCTGGCCGGCCGGGACCGGACCAGGTCGCGCAGGGCCGCGGCCACCTTGGCGGGATCTGCCGCCGACGACGCCTCCTCGGCGCCGACGGCGTCGGCGAGCATGCGGGTGTTCATCTCGCCCGGATCGGCCCACCAGACCCGTACGGCGGGCTCCTCGGCGGACAACACGTTCGAGAGCTGCTCCAGGGCGGCCTTGGTCGCGCCGTAGCCGCCCCAGCCCTCGTACGCGCCGGTCGCGGCGTCGGAGGTGATGTTGACCACCGCCCCGCCGGCCGCGCGCAGGGCGGGCAGCGTGGCCTGGACCAGCGCGAGCGGCGCGGTCACGTTCGTCTCCAGCAGGACCCTGAACGCCTCCAGCGGGTAGCCCGCCAGCGGCGGCAGCGGCGTCACCCCGAGGTCGCTGGCGTTGTTGACCAGGAGGTCCAGCTCGGGCACGGCCCGTGCCAGCCGGGCGACGTGCGCGGGGTCGGTCACGTCGCCGGGGATCGCGGTGGCGCCCAGCTCGTCCGCGGCCTGTCGCAGTTCCTGCGCGCCGCGGGCGGTGAGCACGAGGTTCCAGCCCGCTTCCGCCAGGGACCTCGCCAGAGCGAGGCCGAGGCCGCGGGAGGCGCCGGTGATGAGAGCGGTGTTCGTCATGACATCGACGCTAGGATCGCCGCGTCGCGCGGGCATCGGGCGCAGGGCCCGCTCCGGCCTGGGCACATCGTCCTAGGACCGGGACCCTAGAGTAGGTCCGTGAGCTCTCCGGACCGAGACGAGATCCTTCAGGCGGTGAGCTCCGCCGTGCTCGCGGTCACCCGCCACCTGTCGGTGCGCGAGGTGCTCCAGGTCATCGTACGGTCGGCGCAACGCCTCCTCGACGCCCGCTACGCCGCCCTGGGCGTGCCCGCCGACGACGGCTCGTTCGCCGAGTTCGTCGCCGAGGGCATCACCGACAAGCAGTGGGACGCCATCGGCCCGCTGCCCAGGCAGCACGGCATGCTCGGCGCGATGTTGCGCGAGGGCACCCCGGCCCGCCTGCCCGATCTGCGCGAGGACCCGCGGTTCGAGTGGTGGCCGAAGGCCCACCCGGTGATGAAGGACTTCCTCGGCGTCCCGATCCGCGACGCCGACCAGGTGATCGGCATCATCTTCCTGGCCAACAAGCGCACGCCCGGCGGGTTCACGCAGGAGGACCAGGACCTGCTGACGCTGTTCGCCGCGCATGCCGCCATCGCCCTCACCAACGCCAGGCTCTACGAGCGCGGGCGCGAGCTGGCCATGCTCGAAGAGCGCAACCGGGTGGCCCGCGAGCTGCACGACGCGGTGACCCAGAAGTTGTTCTCGCTCCGGCTGACCGCCGAGGAGGCCGCGGCCATGCTGGACAAGGCGCCCGAGAAGGCGCGCGCCGAGTTGGAGCGCGTCCAGCGCCTGGCCGGGGAGGCGCTGTCGGAGCTGCGTGCGGTGATCGTCGAGCTGCGCCCGGCCGAGCTCGACCACCACGGGCTCGCCGAGACGCTGCGCAAGCACGTACGCATGCTCGACCGGCTGCATCCCTCGCTGGTCACGTTCGAGTGCGACGAGCTGCCGCCGCTCGACTCGGCCGTGGAGGTGGCCGTGTTGCGGGTGGCCCAGGAGGCGTTGCACAACGCGCTGCGCCACTCGGGGGCCGAGCGGGTCTCCGTACGCCTGGTCTTCGAGGGCGGGCGGCTGGCGCTGACCGTCCACGACGACGGCGACGGCTTCGAGCAGGGCGAGTCGCGCGGCCTCGGCCTGGTGTCGATGCGGGACCGGGCGGAGTCGGTCGGCGGTGTCATGACGGTCTCCTCGGCGCCCGGCCAGGGGACCACCGTACGTGTGGAGGTGGGCCTGTGATCCGGGTGCTGATCGCCGACGACCATCCGGTGGTCCGGCAGGGCCTGCGGACGTTCCTCGATCTCCAGGACGACATCACGGTCGTCGGCGAGGCGGCCGACGGCGCGCAGGCCGTCGAGCTGGTCGGCGAGCTGACGCCCGACGTGCTGCTGCTCGACCTGAAGATGCCGGTGCTCGACGGGCTCGGCGCGCTGGAGCGCCTGACGGGGGCGGCCACGCGGGTGGTCGTGCTGACGTCGGTGAGCGACCGCTCCGACGTCGGCCCGGCGATGCGGGCGGGCGCCTCGGGGTTCCTCTACAAGGACGTCGACCCGTCCGCGCTGGTCCAGGCCGTGCGCGCGGTGCACAACGGCCAGGTGCTGCTCGCGCCGGAGGCGGCCGAGGCGATGTTGTCCGCCCCCGCGCCGGCGGGCGTCGTGCCGGGGCCGGCGCCGCTGCCCGAGCGCGAGCGCGAGGTGCTCGCGCTGATCGCGGCCGGGCGGTCCAACAGGGAGATCGCGCGCAGCCTCGCCGTCGCGGAGAAGACGGTCAAGACCCACGTCTCGAACGTGCTGATGAAGCTGGGCGTCCAGGACCGGACCCAGGCCGCGCTGTACGCCGTACGGCACGGCCTGGCCTGATCAGCCGATCAGGTGTCCTTCTTCTTGTTCGACTCCTCGTGGCTGGCCGGCGGGTTGTACTCCTTGACGGGCGGCGGCGGCGTCCAGCGCTTGGTGGGCTTGCGCGGCGGGGTCACGATCGTCGTCTTGGCGCTCTTGAGCCAGTAGTAGCCCTTGACGCCGAGGCGCTTGAGCTCTTCCTTGTCGATGTTCTCCATGCCCTGGTCGACGTCGTACGCGATGACGCCGAGCTTGGCGACGGCCACGCCCTTGGTGCCCTTCTTCATGGTGACCTGGAAGTTGAGCCAGTCGGTCTTGCCCTTCTGCAGGACGTACTTGCCCCAGCACCAGAACCAGCGGCCCTCCCAGGTGCACTTCGTGCCCTTCGGCGCCCCCCAGCGCAGCGTCGGCACGGTGCCCTTCGGCACCTGGCCGCCGATCCAGTAATAGTCGGCGTAGTACGGCCCCAGGTTCTTCGCCTTGAGGTAGTACGTGATCTTCCCGCCGCGGCGGGTGCGATTGTTGTACTTGACCGAGATCTTGAAGCTTGAGAACGGCTTGGCCTGTGTCGCGACGGCCCGCGTCGTCACCACGGAGGTGGTCGCGGCCGTGGTCGTGGCGGTGGTCGTGGTGGCGTTCGCCTGGGCCGGGGCCACCAAGGGCACTGCGGCCAGACCGCCGACTAAGAACAGGCTGAAGCTCTTGCGCATGAGACGGCTCCCCGTACGGTGCTGGAAATCCCCGATCTTCTCCGTGATTATTGCGTAGGGCAAATTTTTCGCAAAGAACGATGATCTTTCGTGACTTGGGGTGGCTTGCGCGTGTTCGCACGGGCTCATCACGCTTGCGATCGGGGGTCTTGGCGCAAGGGGAGGACAGGTGCCTGAGACGCACCCATTACAGCCCGGTGACCCGCGGTCACTGGGTGCGTACCGGCTGCTGGAGCGCCTCGGCAAGGGGGCCCAGGGGATCGTCTTCAAGGCGGAGGGGCCCGACGGGCGGCTCGTCGCGATCAAGCTGCTGAACACGCTGCTCGAC
Organism: Nonomuraea sp. WAC 01424; assembly: GCF_003947315.1. Lineage (NCBI taxonomy): Bacteria > Bacillati > Actinomycetota > Actinomycetes > Streptosporangiales > Streptosporangiaceae > Nonomuraea > Nonomuraea sp. WAC 01424. The sequence continues at coordinate 161,726 of NZ_QHHZ01000017.1, read as the reverse complement.
AAGCCGGGGCTCGACGGGGAACGTTTCCTGCGCGAGGTGGCCGCCGCGCGCCGGGTCGCCCAGTTCTGCACCGCGCAGGTGCTGGGGGCGAACATGGACGGCGAGCAGCCGTACATCGTGAGCGAGCTGGTCGACGGGGTGTCGCTCCAGGTCGTGGTGCAGCGGGAGGGGCCGCGGCAGGGCGGGGCGCTGTACCGGCTGGCCGTCGGCACGGTCACCGCGCTGGCCGCCATCCACCGGGCCGGGATCGTCCACAGGGACTTCAAGCCGAGCAACGTGCTGCTGGGGAACGACGGGCCGCGGGTGATCGACTTCGGCATCGCCAGGGCGCTGGACTCGGCGATGACGATCAGCAGCGGGGTGGTGGGGACGCCGGCGTACATGTCGCCGGAGCAGATCTCGGCCGAGCGCGTGGGGCCGCCCAGCGACATGTTCAGCTGGGCGCTCACCATGTTGTACGCCGCCACCGGCCGGCCCGCGTTCGGCCAGGACAGCCTGCCCGCGGTCATCTACCGGGTGATGAACGAGGAGCCGGACCTGTCGGCGCTGCCCGACGAACTGCGGCCGCTGGTGCAGTCGTGCCTGAGCAAGCGGGCCGAGGAGCGGCCGACGGCGGCGCAGGCGCTGTTCGCGCTGCTGGAGAACCAGGGGGCCGGGTCCGAGCTGGACGACGAGGTCGCACTCAACACCGGCTCCCAGCTCGCCGCCGACCACCCCGTTCCCGCCGCCGACCGTCCCGTTCCCGGGCCGGCGGCCCCCGAGCGTCCCGTTCCCGGGCCGGCGGCCTCCGGTCCCGCGCCTCTCGGCTCCGCCGCCGGTGACAGGCCCGAGGGTGGGACGCCGCAGGCCGCCCGGCCGCCGACCGGATGGGCCAACCCCTCGGGCGTGTCCTACGCCCCGCCGCCGCCCGTCCAACCGCCCGTCCCGCGCCCGCCGGCCGAGGGCTTCCGGGCGCCTTCGCCGGACGTACGGCCGCCGCAGGCCGGGCAGCACGCGCCGGAGGGACCCACGCGGTACGTGCGGCAACCCCCCGCCGCGCCCTACGCGCCGCATCAGCAGTTGCCGCCGCCCTACCCCATGGGCCCGCCGCCCGCCGCCCCCGGCAACGGCAACGACGCGTTCTTCAGGCACGCCCCCGCCGTCGAGCCGGCCGCCGAGGCCAGGGCCAGGCGCAGACGCGCGATCATGGTGTCCGGCACGCTCGTCGCGGCACTGGCGCTGGCGGGCGGCGTGTTGTTCCTGGGCCCGAAGATGTTCGCCGCCGAGCCCCCGCCGAGCCGGAACGTGGCCGAGGCGACCTCGTCGATCGCCCCGACCCCCACGCCCACCCCCACCCCCACCCCCACGGTCACGGTCACCCCCACTCCCACTCCCACGCCCACCCAGACGGTCCCGCCGGTGCGGACCGTCACCGCGCTCGGCAAGCAGGACGGCAAGTCGCTCAAGGGCCACGCCAAGGGCGTCCAGACGATCTCGGCCCTGCCCATGGGCGACGGCCGGACCTGGCTGGTCTCCGGCGGCCAGGACGGCCGCGTACGCCTGTGGGACCTCGGCAAGCACAAGCCGCTGGCCACCATGAAGGGCCACAGCGAAGAGGTGTACGCCGTGGCCGCCGTCATGGTCGGCAAGACCCCCATGGCGGTGTCCGGCGGCTACGACGGCAGCGTGCGCCTGTGGAACCTCAAGACCCACAAGGGCAAGGTGCTCGGCTGGCACGGCGACGCCGTCTACTCGGTCGCGCTGACGAAGGTGGGCGGCAAGTGGATCGCCGTGACCGGGGACGCCAAGGGCTGGCTGCGGTTCTGGGACCTGAAGAAGCGCAAGGCGACCGGCAGGATCGTCAAGGCCCACAGCAGGTCGGTGAACTGGCTCAACGCCACCCGCATCGGTGACCGCGCGATCGTCGTCTCGGCCAGCGAGGACTCCACCTTGCGGATGTGGGACGTGGCCCGGCACAAGGCGTACGGGAAGGCGTACAAGGGGCACTCGAAGGGCGTGTACGCGGTCGCGGTCGGCAGGATCGGCGACCGGATCGTCGTCGCGTCCGGCGGCAAGGACCGGAAGATCCGCATCTGGGACCCGAAGACCGGCAAGGCCGTCGGCTCACCCCTGTCGGGTCACAAGAACATCATCTACTCCCTGTCCTTCGGCACGGTGGACGGCCGGGCGGTCCTGCTGTCCGGCTCGACCGACGGCACCATCCGCCTCTGGGACCCGGAGAGCCGCAAGCCCCTGGGCAAACCGGTCAAGGCCCACAAACGCGGCGTGTACGCGGTCGGGATCGTCCCCTTGGGCGGCGGGACGGCCATCGTCTCGGCCGGAAAGGACAAGGTCATCCGCGTCTGGAAGCCGGTGGAGTGACGCCTACGGGTGGCGTACCGGCTCGAAGATGGCGTGGTGGGCGGCCACGAGCGCGCGGCGGACGGCCCGGTCGAGGTCGCGCAGCGCCGCGGCCCTGGCCGCGACCTGGGGCGAGGTGAGCCCGCGGTCGTCGGCCAGGGCGAGGACGGCGGCCAGGCGGGTGGCCAGCGTGGAGACGCGGTGGGCGCGCGCCGGATAGCCGGGGGCCAGCTCGCCCCCGTGCTCGGCCGGACGGCCGGGGCGCGACTGCGCCGGGCCCTCGACGCCGGTCAGCGCCTCCGTGGCCGCGCGCATCGCGCCCGACAACTCGTGCTCGGCCTCGGCCAGCGACGGCAGGTCCTGGCGTACGGGACCGGCGTCGTGCACCTCCAGCCGGATCCCCACGTACGACGACCCGCGCCGGTCGGGGAAGGGCACCAGCCCGAGCCGCCGGTCGCGGAGCACGGCGACGGCGGCCTGCCCGGCGTCGACCGCGGAGGAGTTGAACGTCGCGGGCCCCGACAAGCCCAGCGGGTCGCCGGGCGCGGGAAGGGCGAGCCGGAACTCGTGCAGACCGTCGGAACGGAGGTTTGCGAGGTATTTACGCAGCGGGACGTCACCGGCCACGACGGGTCCGGCGACGGCTTCCACGTGGTCAGCCGCCTCGTCGAGGCCGACATGACCCGAGAGCCACGCGTTGCCCCAGGCGACCAGTGAGGGGCAGACAGATGATTCAGGGCGCACCGATCCACGATAAGCGCTCGCCCTGCAATAGGTTTGTCCCGAGGGTGACTCCCAAAGGAGGGATCGGGGATGGGTGGTCAGGTGCTGCGGCTCCAGGACGTCGCCGTCAGGCGCGACGGAGCGGCCCTGCTGCGCGGCATCGACTGGACGGTCAACGAGGACGAGCGTTGGGTCGTCATCGGTCCCAACGGTGCGGGTAAGACCACGTTGTTGCAGGTCGCGGCCACGTTGCTCTATCCGACCGAGGGCGTGGTCGAGGTGCTGGGGGAGCGGCTGGGGCAGACCGACGTGTTCGACCTGCGCCCGCGTATCGGGCTGGCGAGCGCCGCGCTGGCCGAGCGCATCCCGCCGGAGGAGAAGGTCATCGACCTCGTCCTCACCGCCTCGTACGCCATCATGGGCCGCTGGACCGAGGAGTACGACTCCAACGACGTGACCAGGGCCGTCGAGTTGATCGACATGATGGGCGCGGCCCACCTGATCAGGCGGCGGTTCGGCACGCTGTCGGAGGGCGAGCGCAAACGGGTGCAGATCGCCCGCGCGCTCATGCCCGACCCCGAGATGCTCCTGCTCGACGAGCCGGCCGCCGGCCTCGACCTGGGCGGCCGGGAAGACCTCGTGCGCCGTCTGTCGTCGCTGGCGGGCGACTACCGCTCGCCGACGCTGGTGCTGGTGACGCACCACGTCGAGGAGGTGCCGAGCGGGTTCACCCACGGGCTGCTGCTGCGCCACGGTTCCGTGGTGGCTCAGGGGCCGCTCGAACACGTGATGACGGCCGACAACCTCTCCCAGACGTTCGGGGTGCCGCTGACGCTCGACAGGAGTGCCGAAGGACGCTGGTACGCCAGGGCGCACTGACCTCGTCAGATCGCCATTTATGCGGATATCGGTCGCCTGATGGTGAAACGAAATATCATGCACCGAGTCGGTCCCCTCGACTCCGGAGCTTCGCCATGTCGACCGAGCAGCTCGTCGTCGCCCTCGTCGTGGTCGCGGCGGTGGGCCTCGTGGTGGCCCGCAGCATCCGCATCATCCCGCAGGCCACGGCCGCGATCATCGAACGACTGGGCCGCTACCACCGCACGCTGAAGCCCGGCCTCAACCTGGTGGTGCCGTTCATCGACCGCATCAAGGACCTGATCGACCTGCGGGAACAGGTGGTCTCGTTCCCGCCGCAGCCGGTGATCACGTCCGACAACCTGGTCGTGTCCATCGACACCGTGATCTACTTCCAGGTCACGAACCCGAAGGCGGCCACGTACGAGATCGCGAACTTCCTGATCGGCGTCGAGCAGCTCACGGTCACCACGCTGCGCAACGTGGTCGGCGGCATGGACCTGGAACGTACGCTGACCTCTCGCGAGGAGATCAACACCGAGTTGCGCGGGAGCCTCGACGAGGCCACCGGCAAGTGGGGCATCCGGGTCAACAGGGTCGAACTGAAGGCCATCGACCCACCCGCCTCCATCCAGGACTCGATGGAGAAGCAGATGCGTGCCGACCGGGACAAACGCGCCGCCGTGCTGACCGCCGAGGGGCAGCGTCAGGCGGCGATCCTGGCGGCCGAGGGCGACAAGCAGGCGGCCGTGCTGCGCGCGAGGGGCGAGGCCGAGGCCGCCGTGCTGCGGGCGCAGGCCGACGCCGAGGCCCAGGCGATGCGCGCCAAGGGCCAGGCGGACGCGATCGGCATGGTGTTCAAGGCCATCCACGACGGCAATCCCGACCAGCGGCTGCTGGCCTACCAGTACCTCCAGACCCTGCCGGAGATCGCCAAGGGCGACGCCAACAAGCTCTGGATCGTGCCCTCGGAGATGGGCAAGGTGCTGGAGGGCCTGGGCGGGCTGTTCGCCCCGCCCGGCCCGAAGGACCGCGAAGGGTAAGACTCAAACACGTGTGCGGATAAATACCCGACTATGTGGGTATAAATCAGTACATGAAGGGTGATCGGGTGGAGATCGTCATCGACGCGGGCGGCACCCCGCGAACCTACGAGGTCACGGCCACCCGCGCGGGCCGCCGGGTCGAGGTGGCCAACCGGCGCGGGCTCGTGGAGGTCAGCGAGGTCACCCGAAGCGGCACGCCCGTACGCACGGCCCGCTTCATGTCCAGCCGGATCCTCGCCCTCGTGGAGCACCCGGCGGACGAGTCGGGCCCGGACGACTGACGGAGGTCCGCCGACTGACGGAGGTCCGCCGACTAACGGAAGTCCGCCGACTAACGGAAGTCCGCCACGTGGTCCTCGGCCCACTGGCGGAAGGTCAGCGGGGGCCGGCCGAGCAGCCTGCGCACGGTGTCGGTCATCCGCTCGGGACTGTCCACCGCCGCCCCCCAGCTCTTCAGCGCGGTCTCCACGAACCCCGGGTCGCCCCAGAGGGCCGTCAGGTGCTCGCGGGCCTCGTCGAGCGGCTGCTCCTCCCAGCGCACCTCGTGCCCGGCCACCTCGCCGATGATCCGTACCTGCTCGGCCTGGGTGAGCTGCTCGGGGCCGGAGAGCACGTACCGGCCGCCCGAGTGCCCGGCGGAGGTGAGCACGTGCACCGCCACCGCGGCGATGTCCTTCTCGTGGATCAGCGACCTGACCGCCTGCCCGAACGGCCAGCGTACGACGCCCTGCCTGATCTGGTCGGCCCAGCCCAGCGTGTTGGCCGCGAAGCCCCCGGGCCGCAGGAACGTCCAGGAGAGCCCGGAATGCCGGATAAACCGCTCGACGCTCTGGTGGAACAGCGTCGGCTCCTCGCCGTCGGCCAGATCCTCGACGTCGGCCGACAGGTAGACCACACGGCGGGCGTGCCTGGCGACGGCCGTCACGGCGGCCGCGGTGGCCGCCTCCGAGTAGCCGGGCCACAACAGAAAGACGCTCTCGACGTCCCGCAGGGCCGGTTCAAGAGACTCGGGCACGGTCAGGTCGCCGCGCGCCGCCTCGACGCCGTCGGGCAGCCGGGCCGTACGGGGGTTCCTGACCAGCGCTCGCACCTCCAGGCCCGCCTCCGCGAGCTGGGAGACCACATGCCTGCCGACGTTCCCGGTCGCGCCGGTCACCAGAATTTTGCTCATGGGCCCGACGGTAGGACCTCAAGTTAAGTTCAGGTCAACCCCGGACGTACCTGGATCGTGCCGTCGCGGCGGACGCGGGTCTCGAACATGGGCGCGGGAGCGGTCGCGGGGCCGTGTTTCACCGAGCCGTCCGCCAGCCTGAACGTGCTGCTGTGCCAGGGGCAGACCACGCACGCCTCGCCGTCCTCCATGACCAGCCGGCCCTGGTGCAGCGGGCCCGCGAGGTGCGGGCAGCGGTCGGCCAGCACGGTGACCGCGTCGCCCTGGCGCAGCACGAAGAGCTGGATGTAGCCGAGCCGGCGGGCGACCGGTCTGCCGTCGGGCAGGTCCTTGAGCGGGCACAGGTCGTGCCAGCCCAGCGGTACGAGATGGGCGACCTGCGGCGCGTGGTTGGCCCCCGCGGCCTGGCGGTAGGCCATGTGCCCGCCGAGATAGCCGCCGAGCGTCCCCAGCCCGAGCCCCGCGTACGACAACACCCGCCCGGCCCGCTCGGCGCCGCGCAGCCGGGCCACCAGCGAGGCGGACATCAGGCCCAGGGCGGCCACGTTCGCAGCCATGTGAACGAAACCCACGCGCTGCTGCTCGCGGTGCAGCGAGGACCAGTCGGTCAGCCCGGCCGCGGCGGTGGGCAGCGCGTTGCCGATGCCCGTGGCCAGCAGCAGCCGGGTCGCCCGGGGATCGGCCCTGGCCAGGTCGAGCACGGCGGCCGACAACCAGCAGCCGAGGGTGACCGTGGCCAGCGGCGGGTGCAGCGGTTTGCCCGTGGGCACGCCGTGCAGCAGGTCGCGTACGGCGCCCTGGCGCAGGCGCTGCCGTACGAACCTGGCCAGCCCGCGGATCGGCCTGTCCATGGCCTTCGACTTCTCAAGCCGATCGGCCAGGTCAACCGGACCGACGAAACCCCGCAATTGCCGACGTCTCGCTCGCACTGTCTCTTTCACGACAAGTCCCCTACCCCGGCCTTCATGGGATCACTCGGCGAGGTGTCCCCTGGCCACGGAGAGTTCTACCAGCTCCAACGCGTACGCGCCGAGCGAGGGCGACCCTTCCTCGATGATCCGCACCTTCTCCCGTACCTCGCCGGCCGTCACCTTGAACAGCGGCCAGGTGCCACCCTCGGTGTGGTGGTTGGCCAGGATCGGCGCGAACCGGTCGAGCGCCTTGGCGAACCTCGCCTCCGGCGTCACGCGGGCCTCGAACTCGTCCCAGAGCTCCCGGAGCCCGGCGCCCTGCTCGCCCGGGAGCAGGCCGAAGATGCGGTCGGCCGCGGCGGTCTCGGCGGCGGCCTGCGCGGCGACCGCCACCTGGTCGTAGACGAAGGTGTCGCCGGCGTCGATCTCGACCAGGTCGTGCACGAGCAACATGGCCACCACCCGCTGGAGGTCCGTACCCGGTGGGGCGTGCTCGCCGAGGATCATCGCCAGCGTGCCCACGTACCAGGAGTGCTCGGCGGTGTTCTCCCGCCGCGAACCGTCGATGAGATGGTTGCGGCGGATGACCCGCTTCAACTTGTCGATCTCGACGGCGAAGGCGATCTGGGCGTTCAGGCGGTCCTCTTCTGGCGCGATAGTCACGCGCGACACCCTAATGTGCGGTGATCACCCCGGTTGGTGAAATCGTGACCGGAACTCCGTTGAACACTGCGTTACCACTTGGGATATCCAGGGCGGATTCGTCCGTCAGCACGTTCGCGTTGACCCCGGCGTGTTCGGCCGCGACCTGCTGTGTGCTGCCCTCGTGCCCCCAGCCGTGCGGCAGGCTGACCACGCCGGGCATGATCGTGTCGGTGGGCTCCAGCGTCACCGTGAGCGTGCCCGTGGCCGAGGTGACCACGGCCTGGCCGGTCAGGCCCAGCCGGTCCACGTCGGCGGGGTTGATCTGCAGCGTGCAGGTGTTGCTGCCGCCGACCAGCGGGCCGACGTTGTGCAGCCAGCTGTTGTTGGAACGCAGGTGCCGCCGCCCGATCAGGACGATCTCCGGCGGCTCCTCCTCCAGCCGCCCGCGCAGGCGTTCCACGTCCTCGACGAGCTGCGGCGGGGCCAGCTCGATCAGGCCCGAGGCGGTCTTCAGCACCTCGGGCAGCCGGGGCTCCAGCGCGCCGAGGTCGAGGCCGTGCGGGTGGTCGAGCAGCTTGCGCAGCGACAGGTCGCCCTTGCCGGCCCACTCGCCGTACGGGCCGAGCCGCAGCATGAGGTCGAGCCTGCGCTCGCCGCCCGTCTCGCCCTCCAGCCCGGCCCGCAGCTCGGCCACGTCCTGCCCCTCGACGCCGGAGCCGGGGGTCTGCGCGGCCTTGCGCAGCATCTCGCCGATCAGGAACTCGTCCAGGTCCCCTTCCAGCCCGGAAGCGATCATGGCCAGCCTGGCGAGGATCTGGGCCTCGCTGGGCCGCCCGTCCAGCGGCAGCGCGGGACGCGAGTAGCGGGTGTAGTTGCGTACGGCGAACCCGAGCAGCGCGAAGTCGTAGTGGCCCGACTGGAGGACGCGCGGCGGCGGCAGGACGACGTCGGCGTGCCGGGTGGTCTCGTTCAGGTACGGGTCGACGCTCACCATGAAGTCGAGCCCGCCGAAGGCCGCGTCCAGCCGGTCACCGTGGGGCGCCGACAACACAGGGTTGCCCGCGACCGTGACCAGCATCCTGACCTGGCCCTCGCCCGGCGTCTCGATCTCGTCGGCCAGCGTGGCCACGGGCAGCTCCCCGTTGGCCTCGGGCAGCCCCCTGACCCGGCTGCGCCACCGGCCCACCGTGTACGGCCGGCGCCGCGCCCCGAACTCGGTCGCCGGCTTGGGGAACATGGCACCGCCCGGCCGGTCGAGGTTGCCGGTGAGCACGTTGAGCACGTCCACGAGCCATTGGGCCAGCGTGCCGAACTCGGTCGTGCACGTGCCGATCCTGGCGTACACGGCGGCCGTACGCGCGCCGGCCAGCTCCCTGGCCAGCCGGACGATCGTCCCGGCCGGTACGCCGGTGCGCCGGGCGACGGCCTCGGGCGGGAAGTGCTTGGCCGCCTCGCGCACCTCGGCCAGCCCGTTGACCTCGTGCCAGGGCCGGGCCAGGTCCTCGGCGAACAGCGTGTGGACCATCGCGAACAGCAGGTAGGCATCGGTGCCCGGCCGGACGAAGACGTGCTCGTCGGCCAGCGCGGCCGTCCTGGTCCTGCGCGGGTCCACCACGACGACCTTGCCGCCGCGCCCGCGCAGGGCCTTCAGGCGGCCGGGGAAATCAGGGGCGGTACACAGCGAGCCGTTCGACTCCAGCGGGTTGGCTCCCAGCATCAGCAGGAAGTCGGTCCGGTCCAGGTCGGGGACCGGGACGGCAAGCGGGTGGCCGAACATCAGGCCGCTGGCGACGTGCTTGGGCATCTGGTCGGCGGTGGCGGCGGTGAAGACGTTCCGGGTGCCGAGTGCCTTGATCAGCGGCGCGGCGTACAGCGCGCCCGCCATGGTGTGGGCGTTGGGGTTGCCCAGGTAGATCGCGACCGCCTGGCGCCCGTACCGCTCGGTGACGCGGCCGAGGCCGCGCTCGACGGCCGCGAACGCCTCGTCCCAGCCGGCCTCGCGCCACAGGTCGCCCTCCCGGATCAGCGGCCTGCGCAGGCGGTCGGGGTCCTCGTCGAGCCGGCCCAGGCTGGCGCCCTTGGGGCAGATGAACCCCTTGCTGAACGGGTCGTCCTTGTCGCCGCGCACGCCGGTCACGTGGCCGCCCTCGTCGAGCGTGAGGGTCAGGCCGCAGACGGCCTCGCAGAGGGGACAGGTGCGGTGGACGGTCGCCGTCATCACGACTCCTGAGTTCGTCGACTGAACTCATCTTGGACCGTCCCGGCGGCATGGGGAAGCCCCGGGAGCCCCCGCGGTCCCCGGGGCGTGCTCCTAGGGGAGATGTGCCGTTTCCCCTAGGTCTTCAGCCGATCTGCGGCAGCAGCAGCGGCGTGCGCAGATCGGGCGGCTCCTCAAGGTCGTGCCTGAGCGGCATCCAGGAGCGGCGGCCGTACAGGCGCTCCAGCCCGGGAGCGGTGACGCCGGGCAGCTCGTCCCGCCGGACGATCTCCACGAGCAGCAGATGGGCCCGCCTGCGGTGTCTGTGGACGGTGGCGCTCCTGGCCCAGCAGGCCGCCGCGATCTCCTCGGCGTACGCCTCGAACTCCTCGGCGGAGATGCCCGCCCGGGTCATGACCAGCGCCTTCTCGCCCTTGGCCGACGGCGTGATCCAGAGCACCAGCGGGATCCGGCCCGCCCTCGTGTGCATGGTGGTCTCCAGGCAGACCCGCTGCAGGCGGTGTCTGGAGACGACGCACCAGAAGTGGGACACCGCCCAGTTACGGCCGGTCCTGGTGGCGGCGGGTACGGAGACGGCGCTGCTCAGCAGGACGAACGGCACCCAGTGCCCCTCCCGCGTGGCGCCCAGCAGGGCCAGGCCGACCAGCGCGAGCAGGGCCAGCACCATGAGCTCGCTGCGGACGCGCCAGAGCCGGACCAGCGGCCCGCCGCCGCCCGCGCCCGGGAGGTCCTCGTTGGCCGGGTAGATCTGGTTGCGTGGGTTCCTCGACACGTCAGGACACCTCCTCCGGCACCCGTGACGTCAGCGTGAGCTGGTCGAAGCGTGGGTCGCGGTACGTGCGGGCGCCGAATCCCGCCCTGGCGACGGTCCAGCCCCGGTAGATGGCGAACTCGTCCGGCTCCATGCAGATCTCGCGGTCTGCCCACGAGACCAGTTCCCGGATACGGGACTTGATTCGGCCGATCCCCTTGGTACCTTGTGAGTACATAGAAGACCCCTTTCGCGGCATTTCCAGAGGTGGCTTCTTCGCCGGGCCGCAGGTCCGGGTCCCGTTCCGCCGCAGGGTGGCAGCCCATATGCGGCGAACGCGGATTCGGTCTCGGCCCGGCATTTTTCTTGTGCTCCGATGAGCGACTGTTGCGACGTTGTTCAGGCGATGGGGCGGTCCTTCCGGCAATCGGCCTCCCTGAAGCGGACATTCGTATCCGGGACGGCTTCGTTGCCGGTGAGGCGGCCCTCGTACGGGCGCCCGATCGTGAGCGGAGAGCCCGACGCGCGAGGCCGTGTCGTCATCGCGGCCTCCCCTCGTCGGTCGAGAACCCTCCTGGATCGATCGTCCTCCGTGAGTCTTGATGCTGCAATACATCGAGCAAGGGAAGATTTAAGTTTCTTCGCAGATTGCTGTTGGAGTTGCCGTGCAAGTTGCACGCGATCTTTCGAGGTTCCAGGACGGCGGAAGAGCCGGAGATTCGCCGTCCAACCTCGATACCTACAGGAATCCTTGTCTTGCTCCCACGCTCTCCCCGTGAAAGCCTTCGGGCAACCCCATGCGGCAGTGTTCGTGCAAGTTGCAGTGTAAGATTGTGTGAACGGCCCACAAACCGGGTTGCCAAACGAACCGTTCCCGCCACACCTTCATTCCCGACAAGGAGAGTGGACGGTGCCATCGCAACAGGGCAGTCCGACAGTGCGCAGGCTCCGCCTCGGTCAGGAGTTGCGCCTCCTTCGCGAACGACGGAAGTTCACCGGGGCCAGGGCGGCCAGAGAGCTCGGCTGGTCGGCCAGCAAGGTCAGCCGTATCGAAGCCGCGAAGACCATGCCGAGCGCCGACGACATCAAGGCGCTGGGCGAGCTCTATCATCTCGACGGCCACAGACTTGATGAACTCTTCGGCCTTCTGCGAGATGCGGAGCAGCGTGGGTGGTGGGAAGATTATGAAGACTCCCTGCCCGAGGAGTACATCAGGCTTCTCGGGCTGGAGGCGGAGGCGACGGTTCAGCGCAACTGGGAACCCCAGTTGGTGTCCGGTCTCCTCCAGACCGAGGACTACGCGCGAGAGGTCATCCTCTCCGTGCGCGGAATCGTACGCATCACGCACAGCGGCGTGCGCAGCCGCGTCGAGGCCCGCCTCGACCGGCAGCAACGGGTTCTGCAGCGACCGGACCCCTGCCGCCTGAACGTGGTGCTCGACGAGGCGGCGCTGATGCGGCGCTTCGGCGAGCCCTCGGTCATGCGGGAGCAGATGGAGCATCTCATCGAGGTCTCCCTGTTGCCGCATGTCAACGTCCGGGTGTTGCCGCTGGAGTCTCTCCATCCGGTCAATACCGGGGCGTTCATTCATTTGAAGTTCACCGGGTTCGACGATGTCGTCTATCTGGAGCACTTGTACACTGCTCACTTCGTAGAGGACCTTGAGCGAGTCGCCGGTTACGAGAACGCTTTTGACCATATGTGGACAGAAGCCCTCGACGAGGACGAATCCCGCGTGCTCATCCAACGCAAAGCCATGTTGTGGCGACGCTGAGTACGCGGTCCCAGTAGGCGGGCAAAGGGGCCTGCCTATACCTTTTGGGGAGAAAATGCACACCACCACTACGGTCCGGGCCTGGCGGAAGAGCAGCTTCTGCAACGGAGCGTCTTCTTGCGTCGAGGTTGCCCCTCTGGGTGACGGCAACGTCGCCCTGCGGGACAGCAAGGTGCAGGACGGCCCGGTGCTCGTCTTCACGCCGTCCGAATGGGCCGCATTCACGGCCGGCGTGCGCGACGGGGAGTTCGACCTGGACTCTCTGGCCGCCAGCGCGTGAAAAGCGGCCCTGGCGAGTTGGTGGCACAACCTATCAGGGCCGCTCGGGACGAGGCCGGCGCGGCCACGACCGTACTTCGGTCGCTCAGCTTGTGAGCAGTGAAGACTTGCACATCATCGCACGACGACCACCCGGGTGATCAAGGTCCGTACCCATCCGAGGTGAAGAACGGCCCTGGCCCCTCATCGACGAGGCAACCAGGGCCACCCTCCCCAAAGGGCTCGAAGCGCGGATCAGTCGCCGACGCCCAGCCCCTCGGCGACGCCCCGGCCGAGGTCCTTGTGGACGTTCTCCCAGTACTCCACGACCCGCTTCCGCATGTCGGACGTGACCTCGGGGGCCGAGGCATGGCCGACGATGTTGGAGACCAGGTGCGCGCGGTCGGTGCCGGACAACACGTTCTCCCACAGGGCGCGCGGCTGCGCGTAGTCGTCGTCCTCGGCGTGCCGGGTGTACGCCGAGCGCAGGATCTCGCCGGTGACGTGGTAGTGCTCGCCCTCGTACAGGGAGGGGTCGGCGGCGGGTCCGGCGGCCGAGTTGGGCGCGTAGACCGGGTCCTGCGTGTTCCTGAAGGCCATCGGGCCGTCGGCGTTGTAGGAGTTGACCGGCGACTTCGGCGCGTTGATCGGGAGTTGCAGGTAGTTCGGGCCGATGCGGTAGCGGTGGGCGTCGGGGTAGGAGAACAGGCGGCCCTGGAGCATCTTGTCGGGTGAGGCGCCGATGCCGGGCACCAGGTTCGACGGCTCGAAGCCGGCCTGCTCGACCTCGGCGAAGTAGTTGCCGGGGTTCCTGTTCAGGGTGAACGTGCCGATCGTGATCTCGGGGTAGTCGCTGTGCGGCCACACCTTGGTCAGGTCGAACGGGTTGAACCGGTAGTCGGCGGCGGCCTCGAACGGCATGATCTGCACGTTCACCGTCCAGGACGGGTGATCGCCGCGCCTGATGGCCTCGTACAGGTCGCGGGTGTGGTGGTCGGGGTCGGTGGCCTGGAGGGCGGCGCCCTCGGCGGCCGTGTAGTTCTGGATGCCCTGGTCGGTCTTGAAGTGGTACTTGACCCAGAACTTCTCGCCCGAGGCGCTGTACCAGAGGAAGGTGTGCGAGCCGAAGCCGTGCATGTGCCGCCAGCTCGCGGGGGTGCCCCGATCGGTCATCAGGAAGGTGACCTGGTGGGCCGACTCCGGTGAGAGCGTCCAGAAGTCCCACTGCATGTTGTGGTCGTGCAGGTGGTTGTCGGCACGCCGCTTCTGGCTGTGGATGAAGTCGGAGAACTTCTGCGGGTCGCGGATGAAGAAGATCGGCGTGTTGTTGCCGACGATGTCGTAGTTGCCCTCTTCGGTGTAGAACTTGATCGCGAAACCGCGCGGGTCGCGCGCGGTGTCCGCGCTGCCCAGCTCGCCGGCCACGGTGGAGAAGCGCAGGAAGAGCGGGGTCTCCGTGCCTTTCTGGAACAGCTTGGCCTTGGTGAACTGGCTGACGTCCTCGGTGATCCGGAGGATGCCGTGGGCGCCGCCGCCCTTGGCGTGCACGACGCGCTCGGGGACCCGCTCCCGGTTGAAGTGGGCCATCTTCTGGATCAGGTAGTGATCCTGCAGGAGCAGGGGACCGTTCGGGCCGACGGAGAGCGAGTGCTCGTCGCTCGGGGCGGGGATGCCCGCGTCGTCGGTGGTACGTGGCCTGGTCGTCATCGCGTCATCCTCCGAGGTCGTCAACAGCTCAGGTCGCATATACCACCATATGCACTAAACCTGAACGATTCAACTTTATGAGGCATTCAGGTCAACGGTGGCGTACCAGGAAGAGGCTGCTGAGGCCGGCGAGCACGGCCAGACCGGCCATCGCGACGGAGGCCATGAGGGAGGCCGAGACGGTGCCGTGGCCCTGGCTCAGCGAGATGAACAGCGTGCCCACGGTCGAGACGCCGATGACCTGGCCGAGCTGCATCACGGTGAGCAGCGCGCCGCTCGCGTCCGCCGCGTACGCGCCGTCCACCTGCTCGGTCGCCATGTTGGTCACCGCGACCTGCACGCCGAGCCCGGCGCCGATGAGGGCGCTCATGACCGCGTACAGGACGCCGCCGCCGGCGGCGAGGCCGAGGCCGAGGTAGGCGGGCGCGGCGACGACGTAGCCGACCGGTACGAGCGGGCGCTGCAACCCGGCGGGCAGGCGCGGCCACAACAGGCCCACCACGCCGAAGGCGAGCGCGCACGGGACCATCATCATGCCCGAGGCGAACGGGGTGAGGTGCAGATCGCCCTGGAGGTGCAGCGCCGAGGTGAACAGGAACGCCCCCCAGGTCGCCGGCCCGAACAGCAGGATCGCCAGACCGGGACGCATGCCCGGCGCGGCCAGCACCTTGGCGTCCACCAGCGGACGCCCGCCACGACCGGTCACCCAGCGCTCGACGCGGACGAACACCACGAACATCACCACGCTGAGCCCCATGGAGACCCAGCCCCAGACGGGCCAGCCCAGGTCACGCCCGAGCACCAGGGGCACCACGAACAACAACACGGCCGCCGACAGGGTCACCAGACCCCAGGGGTCGAGCCCGGTCCTGCCGCCGCCCTCGTCGGCGGGCAACGTGCGGAACCCGACGACCAGCAACACGACGGCGACCGGTACGAGCACCAGGAACACCACCCGCCACCCGGCGCCGAAACCGAGCATGATGCCGCCGAGCGCCTGGCCCACGACGATGCCGCCGCTGATCACCAGCGACCACAGGCCGATCGCCCGGCCTCGCGCCGCGCCCTGGTAGTTGCGCTGGATCAAGGTCAGGACCTGCGGCATCATCATCGCCGCGCCCGCACCCTGGGCGAGGCGGAAGCCGATCAGCCAGCCCGTCGAGGGCGCGAGCCCGGCGCCGAGCGTGGTGACGGTGAACACGGCCAGCCCGCCGAGAAAGGCGTTGCGGTAACCGAAGAGGTCGCCGATCCGAGCGCCGGTGATCAAGAGGACGGCATAGACGATGGTGTAACCGGCGACGATCATCTGCAGCCCCGCGCCGGAGGAGTGCAGGTCCGACTCGATGGTCGGGGTGGCCACGTTGACGATGTTGACGTTGAGGATGGCCAGGAACTGCCCGACGAGGATCACTGCGAGGAGCAGACCGTTGGCCTTGGCCCTGTCCGGTGGGGTTACTTGGACAGGAGTGGAAACAGTGGCGGATTCGGTCATGTGTTTCATTATCGTGCGAACCCGATACCAGTAACGAGAGTCCCTTTATCCTGGTATTAACGGCACCTGGATAAGTGTCGGCGAACGCACCCATAGTGGAGGTGTGACCATGACTGAGCCTAGACGTACGGATCTGGCGGCGTTCCTCCGCACCCGGCGGGCGCGTATCACCCCGGAGATGGTGGACCTCGCGCCGGGGCCGCGACGGCGTACGCCGGGGTTGCGCCGCGAGGAGGTCGCCCAGCTCGCCGGGGTGGGCGTCACCTGGTACACGTGGCTGGAGCAGGGCCGTCCGATCAACGTCAGCGGCCAGGTGCTCGACGCCGTCGCCCGTACGCTCATGCTCGACAACGCCGAGCGGCAACACCTCTACCGGCTCACCGGCCGTGCCGAGGCTCCCGCCCTCGCCGACGTCAGCCGCATGCCGCACGAGCTCCAGGACATCCTCGACCAGCTCCGCGAGCTGCCCGCGGTCGTCTGCAACGGTCTCGCGGACCTGCTGGCCTGGAACTCCTCCTACGCCACGCTGTTCCCGCACATCGTCGAGGCCCCGGCGGGCGAGCGGAACACGCTGTGGCAGACGTTCGTCAGCGCGGAGGCCGAGGTCAGCCTGGTCAACCGCGAGTCGGAGCTGCCGAGGGCCGTCGCCGTCTTCAGGGGCGCCTACAGCAGGCACGCCGACGATCCCTGCTGGCAGGACTTCGTCCGGCGGCTGTGCGCGGAGAGCGCCGAGTTCGCCCGCATGTGGGCCAGGCAGGACGTGGCCGAGCCGGGCCCCCGCGTGAAGGTCTTCAAGCACGAGGTCGCCGGCGCCCTCCGCTTCAGCACGACCAGCCTGAACGTCGCCGCCGCCCCCGAGATGCGGCTGATCGTCTATACCCCCCAGGACGACGCCACTAGGTCCGCTTTGACCTGGTTGATGGGAGCTGGTGATACCAAGTCCTAATCCACCGCCAATAGAATGCTCGATCCGTAAGAGTCTGGATCGAGCGGAAATGGCGGTAGATGAGACTCCCCCGTGTCCTACCGGTGCTGGCCGTCGCCGCCTCCCTCGCGGCATGTTCGTCGGCACCCGACAAGGAACCCCTGAGCAAGCAGGCCGACCAGAAGGCGATCGAGTCGCCGAGCGCGAAGCCGAAGCCGCAACGGCGGCCCTTCACCATCTCCTTCGGCGGCGACGTGCACTTCGAGGGCGGCCTGCGCAACCGGCTGGCCGACCCGCGCACCGCCCTCGGACCCATCGCGAACGTGTTGCGCAAGGCCGACCTGTCGATGGTCAACCTGGAGACCGCGATCACGACGGCCGGGACGCCCGCGCCGGGCAAGCAGTTCACCTTCCGCGCGCCGGCGACCGCGTTCGCCGCGCTCAAGGCGGCCGGCGTGGACGTCGCCTCCATGGCCAACAACCACGGCATGGACTACATGGAGAGCGGCCTGACCGACTCGCTGGCGGCCATCAAGCGCAGCAAGTTCCCGATCGTGGGGATCGGGGGGAACGCGGCGGAGGCGTACAAACCGTTCCGCCGGACGGTGAACGGGAACCGGGTGTCGATCATCGGCGCGACGCAGGTGCTCGACGCCGAGTTCATCCAGTCGTGGACGGCCACGGCCGACAAGGGCGGGCTGGCCTCGGCCAAGGACGAGGCGAGCCTGCTGCGGGCCGTACGCCAGGCGCGCAAGAACTCCGACACCGTGATCGTGCACCTGCACTGGGGCACCGAGATGCAGAAGTGCCCCAACGAGGCACAACTCTCGCTCGCCCCCAAGCTGGTCAAGGCGGGCGCCGACGTGGTGGTCGGCGGGCACGCGCACATCCTGCTCGGCGCCGGATACCTGGACGACGCCTACGTCAGCTACGGCATGGGCAACTTCGTCTTCTACAACTCCACCCCGGGCACCACGGGCCGGACCGGCGTGCTGACACTGACGATCAACGGCCGCAAGGTGCTCAAGGACCAGTGGACCCCGGCCACGATCCAGGGCGGCATCCCGATCCCCATGACGGGCGCGTCCAGGACCCAGGCCGTGACCGACTGGAAGGCCCTGCGCTCGTGCTCGGGGCTGGCCGCGCGGCCTTGATCGTTCTATTCTCTGGACAAATCGTCCAGTAGGGGGCCGCCATGCGGTGGGTCGAGTCCGGCGACGTACGACTGGCGGTCTTCGAGGAGGGCGACCCGGCGGCCCCCACGATCGTGTTGCTGCACGGCTACCCGGACACCCACCGCGTGTGGGACGAGGTGGCCGCGCTCCTGCGCGACCGCTTCCACCTGGTCCGGTACGACGTGCGCGGCGCCGGGGCCTCCTCCGCCCCGCGCGACCGCCGGCACTACGCCTTCGACCACCTCATGGCCGACCTGGCCGCGGTGATCGACTCCGTCGGGAAGCCGCGGGTGCACCTCGCCGGCCACGACTGGGGTTCGTTGCAGGGGTGGGAGGCCGCCGCCAGGCCCGGCCTGCGGGACCGGCTGGCCTCCTTCACCAGCCTCGGCGGCCCCGGGCTGCGGCAGGCGGCTCAGTTCATGCGGCACGGGCGGCGGCGTGACGTGCTCAGGCAGCTCGCCCGTTCCTGGTACATCGGCGCGTTCCAGGTGCCGGTGCTGCCCGAGCTGGCCTGGCGTACGGTCGTGCCGCGCCTCCTTCGGCGCACGCTGCGGAACGGCGAGGGCGTCGAGCCGCGGCCGGGACATCCGGCGGACACCCTGGTCAAGGACGCGCGCAACGGGCTGGAGCTCTACCGGCGCAACATGCTCACCGGCGACGACGGCTCCGCCGGTGGTGGCGGCCTCATGAGGGGTGGCGGCTTCGCCGGTGGTGGCGGCCTTGCCGGGCGTGGGGGTGAGCCGCGTGTGGGGGTGCCCGTGCAGCTCGTCGAGGCGCGCGGGGACCGGTTCGTCACGCCCGCGCTGCTGGCCTCGACCGGCCGATGGGCCGACCGCCTGTGGCACCGCCGGATCGAGGCGGGTCACTGGGCCCAGCGCGGCCGTCCCGCGACGGTCGCCGAAATGATCGCGGACTTCGTCACGCACATGGAGGGCGGCCCCGCGAGCAGGGGCCTGCGGCGGGCGCGGGCCGGGGAGCGGCGCAAGGCGTTCGGTGACCGGCTGGTGCTGGTGACGGGCGCGGGATCCGGCGTCGGACTCGCCGCCGCGCGGGCGTTCGCGGCGCACGGGGCCGAGGTGGTGTGCGCGGACCTCGACCCGGCCGCCGCCGCGCGGGCGGCCGCGGCCATCGCGAAGGATCTCGGCGGTACGGCGCATCCGGCGCAGGTCGATGTATCGGATATCAATAAATTCGAAGATTTCTCGCGAAATATCATCGCCCAATATGGCGTCCCGGACATTGTGCTGAACAATACGGAGATCGCGGCCGCCGGGCCATTTCTCGAACACACCGTCGGCGACTGGCGCACGACCCTGGACGCCGGCCTGCAGGCCGTGATCAACGGCTGCCGCCTGTTCGGCGCGGCCATGGCGGCCCGCGGCGAGGGCGGCCACCTCGTGAACGTCGTCACGCCCGCCGCCTCCGTACCCTCCCACCTGTCACCTGCGTATTCGATCTCGAAGGCAGCCGTACGGGCGCTCGGCGACGGCCTGCGCGCCGAGTTGGCCGGGTACGGGATCGGGGTCAGCACGATCTTCCCGGGGCCGGTGTCCACGTCGGCCGCGGGCCGGGCGCGGCGGGGTTGCCCGCCCGAACGGGTGGCCGCCCGCATTCTGCGTGCCGTACATCTGAATCAGGCCGTCATTTCGCCCCGAACGATCCGCGCGCCGAACAGGATGGGTGTGGGCCTGAGAAATCCGCAAATTAGTAGGTAACGATCGCGCCGACGAGAGAAGATGAATCCGTGTCCTCGCCGCAAATGGATGATGACTGCGTCCACCCCAAAGCTCTCCGGCGGCAGCCGGCCCAACGCCGCAGCGCGCGGCGCGTCGAGCGCATGCTCGACGCCTGCGCCGAACTCCTCGACGAGACCGGCTACGAGGCCCTGTCCACCACCCGCATCGCCGAACGGGCGGGCGTCGCGATCGGCTCGGTCTACCAGTTCTTCCCCGACAAACGGGCCATCACCCAGGAGCTCACCCGGCGCAACGTCGAGCAGTTCGTGGCGCGGGTGGGCCGCCGGTTCATGGAGGAGGAGTACCGAGGCTGGTGGGAGGCCGTGGACGCGATCATCGACGAGTACGTCGACATGCATCGCACCGTCCCCGGCTTCAGGAGCCTGCACTTCGGCGACGTCGTCGACCTCAACCTGCTCGACTCCGACTCCGAGAACAACACGGTGATCGCGGGCAGGCTGCGCGGCCTGCTGCTGAAGGAGTTCGGGCTGGCCGACAGCGAGACGCTCGACCTGGCCGTGCTCGACGGGGTCGAGGCCGGCGACGCGGTGCTCAAGCTGGCCTTCCGCCGTGACCCCGACGGCGCGCCCGACATCATCGAGGCCGCCAAGCACCTGGTGCGGGGGTTCCTGTCGCGCCAGCTGAAATCGTGGTCGCCGCACGTACTGACCGAGGGTGACGTGGGACGCTGACCGAGATCTGGGAATGACAGCAGTGAGCGATCGCCCGTTCACTGTCCGTCACAGGTCTCGGGAGGTGAAGATGTCCGATCTTCCACCGTCCGCCTTCCTTCGCAGCGCCCCCTCCGATCCCCGCCGCAGGCGCGGCCCGGTCTACGCGACGCTGGGGCTCGTCCTGGCCGTGGGCGCGAGCGGGATGATCGGCTACTCGGCGGGGTACGCGGCCGACGACACGGAGGTGGTGGCGCCGCTGACCGTGCGGCCGGTCGTCGCCTGTCACGCCGTCCCGCCCGAGCCGGACCCGGTGGCCGTGCCTCAGGGGGCGGCGGTGACCGTACCGCAGAACAGGGCGGCGGAGTCGACGGCCCGTACGGTCGCCAAGGTCGAGGCGCGCGCCCACCGGAAGCGGGCCCACCTGAGGACGGCCGCCCGGCCCGCGCGCCGCGTCGTCACCCGGGCGGCCGTGATCCCGGCGGCGGCCCGGACCGCGACCTCGGCGGCCGCGAAAGCAGCGGCCCGAGCCCGAACCCAGGCCCGAGCGCAAGCCCGAGCCCAGGCGCGAGCGCGGGCGGCGGCCCGCAGGGTCGCCAGCCCGGCGCGCTCACCGCTGGAAGCGCTCATGGAGCAGGTCCAGAAGGTACGGAACGACCTCTACACGCAGGTGCTCGACCGGATCACCGGGCGGTCCCGGCCATGACCGGCCGCTGACCACCCGGCACGATCGGCTGCCGGAGCTCGGGCGGCGCGGACGCCGGCTCCCGGTGCCGCCACCTGGCGAGCCGCCGGTCGCCCAGCGCCGCCGCCGGCACCTGCTGGATGTGCGGCGTCGGGGGAGTGCGCAGGCAGGGCATGGGATACGACACCGGGCGGGCATCCCTGGCCTGCCTGACGTCGAGCCTGGTCTCCAGCGCCCGCAGGTTGCGCTCCGCCGTCTCGATGGCCTCCAGCCGCCCCGACAGATACCCGGCCACGCCGGGCCCGAGAGCCGAGAGAACGACCGCACAAGCCAGCGTGAAGGTCATCTGCCTGGACAAGCCCATTACAGCCCCCTCCGCTCGCAGGACGCAAAGCAAGGGGTACATGCCCGCCGGCCTGCACAGACACGCGGAGCGTAACCAGCCTTGAACAAGACGTTGCCGAATTTGCATGTGACCGGCCATGCGCATTGACCGGGCAAACCGCCGTACGGCTCGGTAGTCTCGCGGTGTGGCGCATGTGACCCGTGAGCACCTTGATCGTCTGCTAGAGCAGGCCCTGCTGGCCGACGACCACAGTTCCTTGGCCAGTCGGCTTTACGACGTCGCGCTCGACTATTCCTCCGGCGACGTCTCCAGGGCGTCCATCCTGGTCCTCGCCGCCGAGGAATGGCGAGCTGCGGGCCAGCCCGCACGCGCGATGGAGTGTTTCCAGCGCGCCGTAGAAGACGGTGGCGACGCGGGTTTCGACCCGCGGGCCGGCATCGCCGACACCCTCTTCGAGCTCGAACGGCCCAACGAGGCCCGGGAGGTGATCGAGACCATCCGCGCCGAGGGCGACGTCTCCACGGCGACGGCCCACACCATCGCGGAGACCCTGGTCGCCTACGGCGATCTCCGGGGCGGTCTCGAATGGGCCACGCAGGCCGTTCTGGGCTGTGATGAGGGCGACCCCGAACAGGTGGCGCTGCTGCGGACGCGCTACCGGATCAGGGTCGACCTCGGCCTTCCGGAGGACGAGCTCGACGAGCTCGTCTCCTAGCCGCCGGGGCCGGACCGGCTGACCCTGCGCGAGGCCCTGCTTGTCGCGCGCCCGCGAAACCGGGCCGGAGGAGCCGCGTCAGTGCGCGATCACGGCCCCTCCGGCTGCGGAAGCCCGGGCGCGGCAGGCACGACCCGCGCCCGGACGTCTTCGGCTCAGCCCAGGCCGAGACCGGGCAGCAGGCGGCTGAAGCCGTCGACGGCCTGCGGGCCGCCGGGCAACGTCGAGGCGCCCTCGACGCTCTGCACGGCCTTGGGCAGCAGATTCGCCAGGAGCCGGCCGCCGAGCTCGTGCACCGGCTGCCGCAGGTCCATCGGCGCCTGCGCGGACTGACCCTTCGCGGGGGAGGTCGGCTTCCCGCCGACCGCCGTCTCGGCGGGCACGCGGGCCATGATGGGCGTCTGCGGCAACGCGGGGAGAGCGGGCAGCGCGGGCACCTGGAGCGTCGTCGCGAGGTCCCGCATCCCCCTGTCGCCCGGGACCATCGGGAACAGCGCGGGCGACGCGCTGGTCAGCGAGGGCATGCCCCACGTGGCACCCACCCCGCCGAGGTCGGCCAGCGGGCCCATGGCGGACCTGGCGGTCGTCAGGCCGGTCAGGCCGAGCCTCCTCGCCATGTCGCCGGCGGCGACCGCCAGCTTGCTGATCTCTTCGGTGACGACCCGGTGGCCGTTCGTCTTGCCTTCGTTGAGGCGCAGCATGGTCTTGCCGTTGCAGTACGAGGCCACCGACTCGTTCTGCGCCCGGCAGGTGTCGGCCGTCGACGGGCCGGCGACCGGCCAGGTGACGGCCGCGGTCAGAGTGGCCACCGCGAGGATTCTTCGGATCTTCTGCGACACCGTACGTTCCCCTGATCGGATTCGGTGATCTGACGAACGCCGAAGCTAGTCACGCGATCGGCCGGTGGTGCGCGGCTTGTCCGAAGGGTGGCGGGAACCTTACCGCCGCACGGAGGGAGATGACCCTGCCATGACACGCCGAGGCCCGGAGATCCGCGTGGATCTCCGGGCCCTGTGTGTACGGCGGCGTCAGCCGCGCTGGATGACCAGCTCGTCGTCGCCGAGCTCCACCCTGACCTTGTCGCCGTCGACGATCTCGCCGGACAGCACGGCCTTGGCCAGCTTGTCGCCGATGGCCGACTGGACCAGGCGGCGCAGCGGGCGGGCGCCGTACATGGGGTCGTAGCCGGTCAGCGCCAGCCATTCGCGGGCGGCCGGGGTGACCTCCAGCGTCAGCCGGCGGTCGGCCAGGCGGCGGGCCAGGCGGTCGACCTGGAGGTCGACGATCTGGGCCAGCTCCTCGGAGCCGAGCGCGTCGAACAGGATGACGTCGTCGAGCCGGTTGAGGAACTCCGGCTTGAACGCGGCCCGTACCGCGCCCATGACGGCCTCGCGCTTGGCGCCGTTGTCCAGCTTGGGATCGACCAGGAACTGCGAGCCCATGTTGGAGGTCAGGATCAGGATCGTGTTGCGGAAGTCGACCGTGCGGCCCTGGCCGTCGGTCAGCCGTCCGTCGTCGAGCACCTGGAGGAGGATGTCGAACACCTCCGGGTGCGCCTTCTCCACCTCGTCCAGCAGCACCACCGTGTACGGCCGTCGCCTGACGGCCTCGGTGAGCTGGCCGCCCTCCTCGTAGCCGACGTAGCCGGGAGGCGCTCCGACGAGCCTGGCCACGCTGTGCTTCTCGGAGTACTCGCTCATGTCGATGCGGGTCATCGCCCGCTCGTCGTCGAACAGGAACTCCGCCAGCGCCTTGGCCAGCTCGGTCTTGCCCACACCCGTGGGCCCGAGGAACAGGAACGAGCCCGTGGGACGGTCGGGGTCGGCGATGCCGGCCCGGCTCCGGCGTACGGCGTCCGAGACGGCCTGTACGGCCTGCTGCTGGCCGATGAGCCGCCGGCCCAGGTCCTGCTCCATCCGCAGCAGCTTGGCCGTCTCAGCCTCGAGCAGGCGCCCGGCGGGGATGCCCGTCCAGGAGGAGATGACCTCGGCGATGTCGTCGGCGCCGACCTCCTCCTTGACCATGGCGTTCTCCGGCGGTGCGGCGTCGGAGGCGACCTGGAGCGCCTGCTCCAGGCGGGGCACGTCGGCGTACATGAGCCGGGAGGCGGCCTCGAAGTCGCCGTCGCGCTGGGCCCGCTCGGCGGCGCTCCTGGCCTCGTCGAGCTGCTTCTTCAGCTCGCCGACCTTGTTGAGCCCGGCCTTCTCGTGCTCCCAGCGGCCGACGAGGGCGTTGAGCTCCTCCTGATGGTCGGCCAGCTCCTTGCGCAGGCGTTCGAGCCGCTGGACCGACGCCTCGTCGGTCTCCTTCGTCAGGGCCAGCTCCTCCATCTTCATGCGGTCGACGTTCCGCTGGAGCTGGTCGATCTCCACGGGACGGGAGTCGATCTCCATGCGCAGCCGCGAGGCGGCCTCGTCGACCAGGTCGATGGCCTTGTCGGGGAGGAAGCGGTTGGTGATGTAGCGGTCGGACAGGGCGGCGGCGGCGACCAGGGCGCCGTCGGCGATCTGCACCTGGTGGTGGGCCTCGTAGCGGCCCTTGAGCCCGCGCAGGATCGCGATCGTGTCCTCGACCGTGGGCTCGCCCACGTAGACCTGCTGGAAGCGGCGCTCCAGGGCAGGGTCCTTCTCGATGCGCTCGCGGTATTCGTCGAGCGTGGTCGCGCCGATCATGCGCAGCTCGCCGCGGGCCAGCATGGGCTTGAGCATGTTGCCCGCGTCCATGGCGCCCTCGGCGGCCCCCGCGCCGACGACGGTGTGCAGCTCGTCGATGAACGTCACGATCTGCCCGTTGCTCTCCTTGATCTCGGAGAGCACGGCCTTGAGGCGTTCCTCGAACTCGCCGCGGTACTTCGCGCCGGCCACCATCGCGCCCAGGTCGAGCGAGATCAGCCGCTTGTTGCGCAGCGACTCGGGCACGTCACCGGCCACGATGCGCTGGGCCAGGCCCTCGACGACGGCGGTCTTGCCGACGCCGGGCTCGCCGATCAGCACCGGGTTGTTCTTGGTACGGCGGCTGAGCACCTGGACCACGCGGCGGATCTCCGAGTCGCGGCCGATCACCGGGTCGAGGCCGCCGCCGCGGGCCCGCTCGGTCAGGTCGACGCCGTACTTCTCCAGCGCCTGGTAGGTGTCCTCAGGGGTCTCGCTGGTGACGCGGGCGTGGCCGCGTACCTTCTCGAAGGCGTCGAGCAGCGCCTGCGAAGTCGCCCCCTGCGACTTCAGCAGCTCGGCCATCGGGCCGCCGTCGGCCGCCAGGCCGACGAGCAGGTGCTCGGTCGAGACGTAGAGGTCTTCGAGGCGGTTGGCGTGCTGGGCGGCGGTGTGCATGACGGTGAGGAGCTGCCGGGAGCTCGAAGGCGCGCCCACGGTCGCGCCCTGGGCCTTCGGCAGCGCGGCGAGCTGCTCCTCGACGCGCGCCCGCAGCGTGCGCCAGTCGGCGCCGACCGCTTCGAGCAGCGGCACGGCCGTGCCGCCCGTCTGGGAGAGCAGCGTGGAGAGCAGATGGGCCGGCGCGATCTCCGGGTTGCCCTCCGCGGCGGCACGCCGCATGGCACCCGAGAGAGCTTCCTGGCTCTTCTGGGTGAGCTTGTAGTCCATAACCTTCAGGCCCCCGGTGGCAGCTCGTAGCGGATCAGCGCCCTGACCATCCGCATCTCGGCGCGCAGGCGGTGAACCTCCTCACGCAGCCGCAGTGCTTCGTTCTCGAGCTCAAGGATCCGCTTGATGCCCGCGAGGTTGATGCCCTCCTCCTGGGAGAGCCGCTGGACCTCGCGGAGCTGGATGATGTCCCTTGTGGAGTAGAGGCGGCCGCGCCCGGCGGTGCGGCCCGGGCTGACCAGGCCGAGCCGGTCGTACTGGCGCAGCGTCTGCGGGTGGAGCCCGGAGAGCTGCGCGGCCACCGAAATCACATAAACAGGCGTGTCGTCGGACAGGTCGAAATAGTTGGCGTCCATCGGCTACTCGCTTCTGGCTCGCTGAATGAGATCAGCGCGCGGGTCGTCGCCCGCGGTCGCGGTGTTGAACTCGGTGAGGAGCTCGCGCGACTTGTCGTCGAGCGTCTGCGGCACGACCACCTCGACGCTGGCGAGCAGGTCGCCCTTGGTGCCGTCCTTGCGGGTGACGCCCCTGCCGCGGACGCGGAACGTGCGGCCGTTGGGCGTGCCCGCCGGGATGCGCAGCGTCACCGGCATGCCCTTGAGGATCGGCACCTTGATCTCGGCGCCCAGTGCGGCCTCCGTGAACGTCACCGGAACCGTGATCGTGAGGTTTTCGCCCGTCCGGCCGAACACGGCGTGCGGCTTGACGTGCGTCAGGATGTACAGGTCGCCGGCCGGGCCGCCGTTCTCGCCCGGCGCGCCCTTGGCCTTGAGCTTGACCCGCTGCCCGTCGGCCACGCCGGCGGGGATCCTGGCCTGGATCGTACGGGTGCTCTTGGCCCGGCCACTGCCCTCGCACACGGGGCAGGGGTCGTCCACGATCAGCCCGCGGCCCTTGCAGTCGCGGCAGGGCTCGGAGAAGGCGAAGTTGCCCAGGTTGCGGCTGGCCGCGCCGGTGCCCTCGCAGGTGGGACAGACCCTGGGGGTCGTGCCCGCCTTCGCGCCGGTGCCGGTGCACGCGGCGCAGGCCGCCGAGCTGGTCAGCCTGAGCGACACCGTGGTGCCCTCGACGGCCTCGGTGAACGAGAGCGTGACCTCGGACTCGACGTCCTGGCCGCGGCGCGGCCTGGTCGCGCTCGTCGTGCGGGTGGTGCCGCCGCCGCCCCCGCCACGGTTGAACAGCCCGCCGAACAGGTCGCCGAGCCGCTCGCCCGCGCCCCCGCTGTCCTGCTGGCCGGCGGTGCCGCCGAACAGGTCGCCGAAGTCGAACGGGAAACCG
This sequence comes from Nonomuraea sp. WAC 01424, assembly GCF_003947315.1. Lineage (NCBI taxonomy): Bacteria > Bacillati > Actinomycetota > Actinomycetes > Streptosporangiales > Streptosporangiaceae > Nonomuraea > Nonomuraea sp. WAC 01424. The sequence continues at coordinate 134,702 of NZ_QHHZ01000017.1, read as the reverse complement.
CCACCGCCGGGGCGCTGACCGCCCACCCCGGACCCGAACAGCGTGCGCGCCTCGTCGTACTCCTTGCGGCGCTTGCTGTCGGACAGGACGTCGTACGCCTCCGAGACCTCCTTGAACTTGGTCTCCTTGGCGGCGTCGCCCTGGTTGGTGTCCGGGTGGTACTGCCTGGCCAGCTTCCGGTACGCCTTCTTGATCTCATCGGGGGTGGCGGTCTTGGGCACACCAAGGACGGCGTAGTAGTCCTTTTCCAGGTAGTCCTTGGTGCTCATCTACGGCCCTTCGTCCTTTGTCAGTTTGCTTCGTCGTCATTGGACGCGGGAGGAGCGTCCTCGGGCTCGGCCACCGCCACCAGCGCGGGGCGCAGCACCCGCTCACCCATCCGGTAGCCGGGCTGGAACACCTCGACCGCGGTGGGCTCGGTGACGTCGGGCGAGTAGCTGTGCATCAGCGCCTCGTGGATCGTCGGGTCGAACGGGTCGCCCTTCTGACCGTAGGGGCTGAGGCCCAGCTTGGTGAGCGCGGACTCCAGGGACTCCGCCACCTTCGCGAAGCCACCGGTCAGCTCGCCGTGGTCACGGGCTCTTCCGATGTCGTCGAGCACGGGGAGCAGCTCGGTCAGCGCGCCGGCGACAGCCTGCTCGCGAACCGCGATCCGGTCACGCTCGACCCTTCTGCGGTAGTTCGTGTACTCCGCCTGGAGACGCTGGAGGTCGGCGGTCCGCTCGGCGAGCTGGGCCGCCAGCTCGCCGTCGTGGGCCGTCACCGTCGGCGTCTGCTCGGCGGGCGCCTCGGACTGCTCGCCCGAGGGCTCCCGAACCTCACCCGTCTCCGGGTCGATCTTGCGCTTGTCGCGGATCACCGGCTCCTCATGCCCGTTGTCACGCGCCGGCATCACTGGTCCTTCTTCGGCTGGTCTTCGTCGACGATCTCGGCTTCGACCACGTCGTCGTCGGCCTTGGCGCCCTGACCGGCGGAGGCGTCCTGCGGAGCGCCCTCGGGACCGGCCTGCTGGCCCTGGCTCGCGGCGTAGATCGCCGAGCCCATCTTCTGGCTGACGGTGGCGAGCTTCTCCGCAGAGGTGCGGATGACGTCGGTGTCGGTGCCCTCAAGAGCCTTCTTCAGCTCGGACAGGGCGTCGTTGACCTCGGTCTTGATGTCGCCGGGGACCTTGTCGTCGTTCTCGCGGAGGAACTTCTCCGTCTGGTAGGCCAGACCGTCCGCGTTGTTGCGGACCTCGGCCTCCTCGCGGCGCTTCTTGTCCTCCTCGGCGTACGACTCCGCCTCGCGCATCATGCGCTGGATGTCGTCCTTCGGCAGCGCGGAGCCGCCGGTGATCGTCATCGTCTGCTCCTTGCCCGTGCCCAGGTCCTTGGCGGAGACGTTGACGATGCCGTTGGCGTCGATGTCGAAGGTGACCTCGATCTGCGGGATGCCGCGCGGCGCCGGCGCGATGCCGGTCAGCTCGAAGGTGGCCAGCTTCTTGTTGTACGAGGCGATCTCGCGCTCGCCCTGGTAGACCTGGATCTGCACCGACGGCTGGTTGTCCTCGGCCGTGGTGAAGACCTCGGAGCGCTTGGTCGGGATCGTCGTGTTGCGCTCGATGATCTTGGTGAAGATGCCGCCCTTGGTCTCGATGCCCAGCGACAGCGGGGTCACGTCGAGCAGCAGGACGTCCTTGACCTCACCCTTGAGCACGCCGGCCTGGAGGGCGGCGCCGATGGCGACGACCTCGTCGGGGTTGACGCCCTTGTTGGGCTCCTTGCCGCCGGTCAGCTCGCGGACGAGCTCGGTGACGGCGGGCATGCGGGTCGAGCCGCCGACGAGCACCACGTGGGCGATGTCGGAGACCTTGATGCCGGCGTCCTTGATGACCTGGTGGAACGGGCCCTTGGTCCGCTCGAGCAGATCGGCCGTCAGGCGCTGGAACTCGGCCCTGGTCAGCTTCTCGTCGAGGTGCAGAGGGCCCTCGGAGGAAGCGGTGATGTAGGGCAGGTTGATGTTGGTCTCGGCCTGGCTGGACAGCTCGATCTTGGCCTTCTCCGCGGCCTCACGCAGGCGCTGGAGGGCCATCTTGTCCTTGGCGAGGTCGACGCCGTGGGCGTTCTGGAAGCGCTTGACGAGCTCGTCGACCACGCGCTGGTCCCAGTCGTCGCCACCGAGGTGGTTGTCACCGGAGGTGGCCTTGACCTCGACGAAGCCGTGGCCGTCCTCCTGGCCGACGTCGAGCAGCGACACGTCGAAGGTGCCGCCGCCGAGGTCGAAGACCAGGATCGTCTGGTCCTGCTCCTTGTCGAGCCCGTACGCGAGGGCCGCGGCGGTCGGCTCGTTGATGATGCGCAGAACGTTGAGGCCCGCGACCGTGCCGGCCTCCTTGGTGGCCTGGCGCTGGGCGTCGTTGAAGTAGGCCGGGACGGTGACCACCGCGTCGGTGATCTTCTCGCCCAGGTACGCCTCGGCGTCCTGCTTCAGCTTCTGCAGCACGAAGGCGCTGATCTGCTGGGGGGAGAACTTCTTGCCGTCGATCTCCTGGGACCAGTTGGTGCCCATCTCGCGCTTGACCGAGCGGATCGTCCGGTCCACGTTGGTGACGGCCTGCCGCTTGGCGACCTCGCCCACCAGGACCTCGCCGTTCTTCGCGAAGGCGACCACGGACGGCGTGGTCCGCGAGCCCTGCGCGTTGGCGATGACGGTGGGCTCACCGCCCTCGAGGATCGAGACGACGGAGTTGGTCGTCCCAAGGTCGATACCTACCGCACGTGCCATGAGTACGTCCTTGTAGTCAAAGTTGAGTCGGTTGGACTCAAGCTACGGATTCGTGTCGTCTTTGTCAAACGACTTGAGCCTACTCGACTCAACCCCTATGAGTGCGGCAGCATTCCCGGCAATCGGGCAAGAACCTGCGTGATTCCACACAACAGGCGTAACGGGGGCGACCGGCCATGGGTTCCGGTACGCCGGTGTGACGGCTAGGGCTTGGCGCCGTCCACGAGCTTGCGCTTGCCGAGGGCGTGCTTGAGCTTGACGGTCGTGGTCTTCTCCACGGCCAGCAGGATGCAGGAGACGTTCCTGGCCTTGGGGGAGGCGCCCTCGTACAGGGTGATCGTGACCTTCTTGGCGGTCTCCTTGACCTTGACCTTGTCCAGCACCGTGCACGGCGCCACGCCCGACCACCACGTGAGTCTGACCTGCTTGCCGCGCGCGACGGGCGTGGCCTTGGTCCAGCGGACCTTGTGCACGTTGATGGCGTCGCCCGTGGGCTTGACCGGCTCGGGGCCCTTGGAGGGGCCGGTGGTGGGGGCGGTGGTGACCGGCGTCACGGCTTGCTCGGCGGGCGCCTGCGGCGCCGGCCGGGCGGCCGGCGGCGATGTGGCACAACTCGTGGCGAGCACCAGAGATCCGGCGAGCAGAGTCGCTGTCGTCATTGTGCGCATATCCATAAGACGAAAAGGGCAGGTCCGCGGTTCATTGATATACCCAGGAAGCGGGCGGTTAGTGTGGTTCACGTGCTCCGTCAGGCAATGCTCGCCGTCTCCAAGAGCGAACGCGCCGAACGCGTCATCACCACATCGCCGCTGACCAGAGACGTGGTCAAGCGATACGTCGCCGACGACGTCGTCGGCGTCATCGACGGGCTGACCCGCGAGGGCCTGCTCGTGACCGTCGACCACCTCGGCGAGGAGGTGACCGACAGGGCGCAGGCCGAGAGGGCCGTACGCGAGTACCTGGCGCTCCTCGACCGGCTGCCGCCCGGCGGCGACGCATCGGTCAAGCTGACCGCGCTCGGCCTGCGGCTGTCGGAGCAGACCGCGCTGGACAACGCGGCCACCATCTGCGAGGCGGCCGCCGTCCGGGGGCTCACGGTCACGCTCGACGCCGAGGAGCACGACACGATCGGCGGGCTGCACTTCGTGCACGCCACGCTGCGCAAGGAGCATCCCGACGTCGGGATCGTGGTCCAGGCCTACCTCCCCGACGCGATCGAACGCTGCGAGAAGCTGGTCGGCGCCCGCGTACGGCTCTGCAAGGGCGCCTACACCGCCCCCGGCGCGTACACCAGGCCGGCCGACATCGACCGCTCGTTCGTCCGCTGCCTCAGGATCCTCATGGCGGGCACCGGCTACCCCATGATCGCCACGCACGACCCCAGGCTGATCCAGATCGCCTCCACTCTGGCCGTGCTCGACGGCCGCGACGTCAACGGCTTCGAGTACCAGATGTTGTACGGCGTGCGCCCCGGCGAGCAGCACCGCCTGGCCGGTCTCGGCGGCCAGGTGCGCGTGTACGTCCCGTACGGCGCCGACTGGTACGCCTACCTCATGCGCCGCCTGGCCGAACGCCCGCGCAACCTGGCCTTCTTCCTCAGATCGCTGCTGTCGAGAGGCTAGTAGGCTGGGCCGGCGTCCGTTCCCCTGCGAGAGGTTTCGAGAGGCCGAGATGATCGCGATCCTGGGCACCGGCAAGATGGGCGAGGCCCTGCTGTCCGGGCTGCTGCGCGCCGGGTTCAAACCGGGCGACATCATGGCGACCAGCCGCCGGCCCGAGCGGGCCCAGGCGCTGCGCGAGACCTACGGCGTGCGCACGGTCACCAACGCCGAGGCGGCCAAGGCGGCCGACACCCTGATCCTGGCCGTCAAGCCCCAGGACATGGCGGCCCTGCTGGCCGAGATCGCCCCCTACGTCCCGGCCGACCGCCTGGTCATCACGGCGGCGGCCGGCATCACCACCGCGTTCGTGGAGCAGCGGCTCGGGGCCGACGTGCCCGTGGTCCGGGTCATGTCCAACACGCCGATCAGGTTCGACGAGGCGATGAGCGTGATCTCGGCGGGCGCGCACGCCGGCGAGGAGCACCTGAAGCACACCGAGGGCCTGCTCAAGCCGGTCGGCAAGGTGCTGCGCATCCCGGAGTCCCAGCAGGACGCCGCGACCGCGCTGTCCGGCAGCGGTCCCGCCTACTTCTTCTACCTGGTCGAGGCCATGGTCGACGCGGGCATCCTGCTCGGCATGCCGCGGGCCGCCGCGCTCGACATGGTCACCCAGTCGATCGTCGGCGCGGCCGTGATGCTGCGCGACTCCGGCGAGCACCCGGTGATCCTGCGCGAGGCCGTCACCTCGCCGGGCGGCACCACGATCGCGGCCATCGCCGAGCTGGAGCGCCACAGCGTGCGCGCCGCGTTCCTGGCCGCCATCGAGGCCGCCCGCGACCGGGGGCGCGAGCTCGCGTCGGGTTGACCGGCGGACCGGGAGGCCCTGCTCCTACGATGGGTCGGGTGACGATCCGTCGTGGCATCCCCCCGCTGCTCGTCCTCTTAGCCCTGGCCGGCTGCTCGTCGGAGGAGCCGGCGAACGTCCAGCTCGGTGAGGTCCGGCGGGCCCCGGTCACCGAGGTCGTCGAGGCCCCCGCCACGATCGGCGCGCGGGCGACGGCGACACTGCGCTCGCCCGCCCAGGGCACGATCGCCAGACTCTACGTACGCGACGGCGACCGCGTGCGCAAGGGCGAGACACTGGCAAGGATCAGCTCCCCGCAGGCCGAGGACCAGCTCGACCAGGCCCGCAAGGCGGCCAAGGGCATCCGGCCCGCGAGCCTCGCCCCCGTACGCCTGCCCTCCCTGGACACCGGGGTGTTCGACCGCCAGGTGGCCGCCCACTTCGCCAAGGCGCGCAAGGAGGCGCGCAAGGTCAAGGACGCCACCGCCCGCAGACAACTGCTGAACGCCATCGACCTCGCAGAGGCCCAGCACCGGGCGCAGTCCAGGGCCCTGGCCTCGATCACCGCCCAGCTCAACCGCTCGATCACCGGCGTGCTGTCGGGCATGACGAACGGGTTGTCCACGTCCATGGCCTCGCTCCAGGCGGCCTCGCGGACCCAGGCCAGGGCGGCGGTCAGAGCCGCGAAGGGCACGGTCGACTCCCTCACCATCAAGGCGCCGTTCGGCGGCGTGGTCACGCTGGGCAGGGCGTCCGGGGGCGGCGGCGGCACGGGCGGGCTCGGCGGCCTGCTCAGCCAGTTGCCCGGAGGGGCCCAGCAGCAGCCGTCGGTGCCGTCGGCGGGGTCGGGTGCGGGCGGGCCGGTGGCGAAGGGTGTGCCGGTGTCGGCGGGCGACTCGATCGTCACCGTCACCGACGTCTCCGAGCTGACCCTCTCCGCCGACGTGGACGAGACGGACGTGCTCCTGGTCGAGAAGGGCACCAAGGCCGCGGTCGAGCTGGACGCGGTGCCGGGGGCGACGTACACGGCCCGGGTGACGGGCGTCGGCGTCACGCCCATGGAGGCCGGCACGGGCGGCGTCAGCTACCCGGTGAGCCTCACGCTGGGTCCCGGCGCCTTCGACGACGGCTCCGCGGCGCCCACTCCCAAGCCGGGCATGAGCGCCGTGACCAGGCTGACCGTGCGCGAGTCGCCCTCCGCCGTCGCGGCCCCCGCCTCGGCCATCGTCACCAGCGGGCGCGACAGCGTGGTCTGGCTGGTCAGGAACGGCGTCGCCGAGCGCCGTACGGTCAAGCTCGGCGCGCAGGGCGACACGGTGGTGGAGGTGCTGAACGGGCTGTCCGTCGGCGACCGCATCGTCGTCAAGGGCGCCGACGCCGTACGGCCTGGGCAGTCACTCCCATGACGGCCCCCACGACGCCTCACGTGACGGCCGCCGTCGAGGCCGTGGACGTCGTACGGCGCTACCAGCTCGACGGCGTGGCCGTGGAGGCGCTGCGCGGCGTGTCGCTGCGGATCGAGCACGGCGAGTTCGCCGCCGTCGTCGGGCCGTCGGGGTCGGGCAAGTCCACCCTCATGCACCTGCTGGGCTGCCTCGACCGGCCGACCTCCGGCGTGCTCAGGGTGGGCGGCGTGGAGGTGTCGCGGTTGTCGGAGTCGGAGCTGGCCGGGCTGCGGAACCGGACCATCGGGTTCGTCTTCCAGTCCTTCCACCTGATGGGACGTACGTCGGCGCTGGACAACGTGGCGCTGCCGCTGGTCTACCGCGGCGTCGGCCGGGCCGAGCGGCGTTCACGGGCCGCCGCCGCGCTGGAGTCGGTGGGGCTCGGCCACCGCATGCGGCACCGGCCCTCCCAGATGTCGGGCGGCGAGCAGCAGCGGGTGGCCATCGCCAGGGCGCTCGTGGGGGAGCCCGAGGTGCTGCTGGCCGACGAGCCCACGGGCAACCTCGACACCCGCAACGGGGTCGAGGTCATGGCCATGCTCGACCGGCTCAACGAGGAGCGCGGGGTCGCCGTCGTCCTGGTCACCCACGAACCGGAGATCGCCGCCCACGCCCGCCGCCAGATCCACGTCCGCGACGGCCTCATCGAACAGGACACGGTGTCGAAGCCATGAACGCGACGGAGTGGCGGCGTCTGGCGACCGAGCCGCCTCGCGGAGCGAGGCCATGAACACGGTCGAGGCGTTGTGGATGGCGATCGACGCGTTGCGGGTCAACCGGATGCGGAGTGTGCTGACCATGCTTGGCGTGATCATCGGCGTGCTGGCCGTGGTCATCCTGGTGGCGGTCGGCACGGGCGCCAAGGACGCGGTGGAGAAGGAGATCTCCGGCCTCGGCACGAACATCATCCTGGTCGTCCCCGGCCGGCTCAGCCTGGGCGCGGCCCCGACGCAGAGCAAGCTCGGCCTCGACGACGTCGCCTACGTACGCCGCGTCGTCGGCGACCCCGGCAGGGTGACCGTCTCGCTCCAGTCGGGCGAGACCGTACGGGTGGGCCGGGTGGAGTCGTTCGTCACCGTCGTGGGCACCGACCAGAACCTGGTCAACATCTTCGACCGCCCTCTGGAGAAGGGCCGCCCGCTCAGCGAGACCGACGTGGTCACCCGCCGCCGGGTGGCCGTCCTGGGCTCGGAGGTGGCCGACAAGCTGTTCGGCGACCTCGACCCCATCGGGCGGCAGGTGACGATCTCCGGCGCCAGGTTCCGGGTGGTGGGCGTCTACGGCACGCTCGGCCAGACGTTCGGGCTCTCCCGCGACCAGGAGGTGCACATCCCGGTCACGACGGCCCAGCGCCTGCTGGGCATCGAGCGGATCAACGGGCTCGCGATCGGCGCGTCCGGCCCCGACGAGATCGACGCGCTGTCGGACAAGGTGACGGCCGCGCTGCGGGACAGGTACCCGGGCGAGCAGTTCTCCGGCGTCACCCAGACCGCGCTGCTCGGCACGATCGGGAACGTGCTGGGCATGCTCACCGGCGTGCTGGCCGCCATCGCGGGCATCTCGCTGCTGGTCGGCGGCGTCGGTGTGTCGAACATCATGCTGGTCAGCGTGCGCGAGCGCACCCGCGAGATCGGGCTGCGCAAGGCGCTGGGCGCCAGGCAGCGGGACGTCCTGGCGCAGTTCCTCATCGAGGCGGTGTTGCTGACCACGGTCGGCGGGGTGGCCGGCATCGTGCTCGGGGTGGGCGGCGCGCTCGCCATCAGGACGTTCACGCAGGTGCCCGCCTCGATCACGTGGTGGTCGATCGTGCTGGCCTTCGGGGTGTCGGCGGCGGTCGGGGTGTTCTTCGGCGTGGCGCCGGCGCGGAGGGCGGGCCGGCTCGATCCGGTCGTCGCGCTCCGCGCCGAGTGAGGGGTCAGGCGTCCCGCCGCTGCATGAGCACGCCGCCCGCGACCACCGCGACGGCGACCCAGAGCGCGTAGACACCGAGCCCGCTCCACGGTCCCAGCGGGTTGCCGGGCTGGTCCAGTACGACTTCCATGCCGGCGTTGGTGGTGAAGTGGTCGGCGATGGTCTTGCCCCACTGGCCGGGCAGCACGCCGGTGAGCTGCGGCAGCACCAGCATCAGCGCGATGGCCGAGACGAGCGCGCCGGGCGTGTGCCGTACGAGGGTGCCGAGCCCCAGCCCGAACAGGCCGCAGACGGTGAGGTAGAGCCCGGCCCCGAGCACCGACTGGACCGCCCCGCCCATGTCGACCGAGGCCGGCCGGAGGATCGCCAGGCCGACGGCCACGGCGGCGGCCGCGGCGACCGTGCAGGCGACCAGCGCCGTCACGGTGAACACCACGATCTTGCCGGCGAGCAGGCTCATCCGCCGCGGCACCGCCATCAGCGAGGTACGGATGCCGCCGGTGCGGTACTCGCTGGAGATCACCAGTACGCCCAGCGTGGCGATGGACAACGAGGCGAGCATCATGCCGGTGAGGCTGGTCATGACGGCGTCGTCACCGGGAATGGGCTGCCCGTCGGCCGTGGCCTTGGACGCGGCCGAGATGGCACCGCCGAGGCCGACCATGAGCAGGAAGGTGATGGTCAGCGTCCACACCGTCGAACGCACCGAACGGATCTTGGTCCACTCGGACCTCAGGATGTCTGTCATGACGAGTACTCCACACTGTCCTTGGTGAGCTCCATGTACGCCGCCTCCAGCGAGGGCTGCACGAACGTCAGCTCCTCCAGGGGGATCCCGGCCCGCGCGGTCAGGGTGCCGATCTCCAGCGTGCTCATCGCGGTGACCCGCAGGTGGTCATCCAGCAGGTCGCCCACCTTGACCAGGTCGGCGACCTCGGCCAGGCGCGGCGAGCGCACTCGTACGTAGCCCTGCGAGCTGCGCCCGATGAACTCCTGCACACTCGTGTCGGCGATCAGCCGTCCCCTGCCGATCACGATCAGGTGGTCGGCCGTCTGCGCCATCTCGCTCATGAGGTGGCTGGAGACGAACACCGTGCGCCCCTCGGCGGCCAGTTTGCGCATGAACGTACGGATCCACAGGATCCCTTCGGGGTCGAGCCCGTTGACCGGCTCGTCGAAGAGCAGGATCTCGGGGTCGCCGAGCAGCGCGGCCGCGATGCCGAGACGCTGCGACATGCCGAGCGAGAAACCGCCGACCCGCCGCCGGGCCACCTCCCGCAGGCCGACGGCCTCCAGCACCTCGTTCACCCGGCTCGACGGGATGCCGTTGCTCTGGGCGATGGCCAGCAGGTGGTTGCGGGCGCTGCGGCCGCCGTGCACGGCCTTGGCGTCCAGCAGCGCGCCCACCTTGCGCAGCGGGTGCCGATGCTCCCGGTACGGCCGCCCGTCCACCACCACGGACCCGCCGGAGGGCCGGTCGAGCCCGAGGATCATTCGCATGGTCGTGGACTTGCCGGCGCCGTTGGGCCCGAGGAACCCCGTCACCTGACCGGGAAGGACGTCGAACGACAGGTCCGCGACGGCATGGGTCTCGCCGTAGCGCTTGCTCAGGTTGGTTGCGCGAATCGCCGTCATGCACTCAAGCGTGCCGTCGGGGGGCCGCGTTCTCTTCGGCCATGAGGACGTTCTTGCCGGACGCGGCCTGGGAGCGTGGTCCTAGTCTCCAGGTTTGATCAGCGCCGCCTCGTACGCGACGATCACCGCCTGCGCCCGGTCCCGGACGCCGATCTTGGCGAACAGGCTGGTCACGTGGTTCTTCACGGTCGAGGGGGAGACGGTCAGCTCGCCGGCGATCTCGGTGTTCGACCGGCCTCTGGCGATCAGCACGAGGATCTCCCGCTCGCGCTCGGTCAGCGCGTCCAGCACAGGCGGCGCGGGCGCGGCCGGGGGCCTCGCGGCGCGGACGAACGTGCCGATCAGCCGGGTCAGCAGGCGCGGCGCGACCGCCGACTCGCCCCGGTGCACGACACGTACGCCCTCGATCAGCTCCTCGGGGGAGACATCCTTGGGCAGGAAACCGTCGGCGCCCGCCCTGAGCGCCGCGACCACGTTCTCGTCCAGGTCGAACGTGCTCAACGCGAGCACCCGCACACCCGGCAGCTCCGAGGTGATCAGCTCGGTCGCCCGTACGCCGTCGAGCCCCGGCATGTGCAGGTCCATCAGCACCACGTCGGGCCGCAGCCGCCGGCTCAGCTCGACGGCCTGCTCGCCGTCGGCGGCCTCGCCCACCACCGACAGGTCGGGCTGCGCGTCGAGCATCAGCCTGAACCCCTTGCGCACCAGCTCGTGGTCGTCGACCAGCAGCACTGTGATCATGATGCCTCCAAGGGGATGCGGGCGTGCACCCGGAATCCTCCCCCGGGACGCGGGCCGGTCGAAAGCTGGCCGCCGCACAGCGCGACCCGTTCGGCCATGCCGCCCAGCCCGAACCCGGGCGCGCCTCCCGGCTGCGGCACCCCGTCGTCGAGCACCTCGACCTCGACCGCCTCGGGCTCGTAGGCCAGGCGCACGCTGGCGCGGGCGCCGGCCGCGTGCTTGCGGGTGTTGGTGAGCGCCTCCTGCACGATCCGGTAGACGGCGTGGTCCACGGCCGAGGGCAGCGGCACGGGCTCGCCCGTCACGGTCAGGCCGGCGGGCAGCCCGGCGCTCCTGGCCTCGCCGATGAGCGCGGGCAGCCGGTCGGCCCCCACGCCGGTCGCCGCGTCCGGGCCGTCGTTGCCGTCGGCCCGCAGCACGTGCAGCAGCCGGCGCATCTCCGACATCGCCTGGCGGGCGGTCTGCTGGGCGCTCTCCAATGCCTCGCGGGGGACCTCCTGCTCGGGCGCGAGCGTGGCCCGCGCGCCGCCGACCAGGGCGTTGATCACCGTGATGTGGTGTGCGACGACGTCGTGCAGCTCCCGCGCGATGCGCCGCCGCTCGGCCTGTACGGCGGCGTCGGCGGCCTCGCGCCTGCCGCGTTCGTTCAGCTCGGCCCTGGCCTTGACCAGCGCGCCGACCCCCACGGGAACCGCCACGACGAACCCGCCGGCCAGGAACTGGCCGTAGCCCGGCCCGGTGAACTCCATGACCGTGCCGTAGGCGGCGATCCCGGCGACCGCCATGAACAGCGTGGGACGGCCGGAGGAGTAGCGGATCAGGCTGTAGAAGGCGATGGCCTCCGGGAGAGTGGGCGATGTCACAAGGCCGGCCGCGATGCCGGCCACGTCGAGCACCATGACGGCCCCGGCCACGAGCAGCGGCCGACTCCTGCGGACCAGCAGCAGCGAACTGGTCAGCAGGAAATGCGCGGAGCCCAGCGCATCGGAGACCCCGGTCTGGAGGAACGTCAGGACCATTCCGAGGGCCGAGAACAGGGCGAGCACGACGACGATCGTGGTGTCGAAAACCCGGGGGCGTCGGAAGAAATGCCAGAGTCTGCGAAAGGGTCGCGCCAAGCGCACGCTAAAACACTAAGTCACGAAAATTCTGAAATGGTCGAGACCGCCGTGTCGATCACCCGGGCTACAGCCGGACGAGGGCGCTGCGGTAACGTCGGCGCAAGGTGAGGGAGCGCGCGGAGGGCGGGGCATGAGCCGAACGGCACGGGTCATCTGGGACGACGCTCTCACCTCCTACAATTTCGGCCCAAGTCACCCACTGGCGCCCATCAGGGTCGAGCTGACCATCGCGCTCGCCCGCGCGCTCGGCGTGCTCGACGCGGTCGAGCTGACCGGCTGCGCGCCCGCCGGCGACGACGAGCTGGCCTTGGTGCACGACCGCGGCTACATCGAGGCGGTCAAGGGCGTCTCGGTCGCCGGGGCCCCCGATCTGCGGGCCGGGCTCGGCACCACCGACAATCCCGCCTTCAAGGGCGTGCACGAGGCGTCCGCGCTGATCGCCGGGGCGTCCCTGGCGGCGGCGCGCGCGGTCTGGGAGGGCGCGGCCGAGCACGCGGTCAACGTCGCGGGCGGGCTCCACCACGCCATGCCGGCCGCGGCCAGCGGCTTCTGCGTCTACAACGACCCCGCCCTGGCCATCGCCTGGCTGCTGGAGCAGGGGGCCCGGCGGGTGGCGTACGTGGACGTCGACGTGCACCACGGCGACGGCGTGCAGGCCGTCTTCTACGACGACCCCCGCGTGCTGACGATCAGCCTGCACGAGAGCCCGCGCACGTTGTTCCCCGGCACCGGCTTCCCGCACGAGACCGGCGCCGAGGGCACGGCCGTCAACGTGGCGCTGCCGGCCGGCTGCGGCGACTCCGGCTGGCTGCGCGCCTTCCACGCGGTCGTGCCGCCGCTGCTGCGCGAGTTCGACCCGGAGATCCTGGTCACCCAGCACGGCTGCGACAGCCACGCGCTCGACCCGCTCGCCAACCTGATGCTCAGCATCGACGGCCAGCGCACCGCGTACGCCGCCCTGCACGAGCTCGCGCACGAGACGGCGGGCGGCCGGTGGATCGCGACCGGCGGCGGCGGTTACGAGCTGGTCCAGGTCGTGCCGCGCATCTGGACGCACCTCATCGCCGAGCTCTCCGGCCATCCCGTCGACCCGGCCACACCCACCCCCGAAGGCTGGCGCCAGTACGTCAGGGAACGTACGGGCGAGGCGCCCCCGCTGACCATGACCGACGGCCGCAATCCGGAATTTCGCGACATCTCCGGCGGTTATGACCCAGCGGATCCCATCGACCGTGCGATCATGGCGACCCGGAACGCGGTGTTCCCCCTCCACGGCCTCGATCCCATGCCCTGACGACGCTTGCCGTCCTCCACGCCCCTGATGAGGAAGACCTGTGCTGAGCCGTGACGAACTCCGCCGACACCTGATCCAGACCCGCATCGCCGGTGACGTCGCGACCTCCCGCGAGAACAACCTCGACCACTACAGCTCGCTGGCCAACCGCGACCCCCACTACATGCTCGGCCTGACGTTCGAGCAGCCGTGGTCGTACCGGGACGTCCTCGACCTGATGGCCAAGTCGGCGGGCGTGGTCGCAGACCCCGGCCACCGCCGGGGCCAGGACACCATCGACCCCGACCTGACCATCGACGCGATCGACGCCATGGCCGAGCGCGTCGCGGCCGTGTTGTCGCGGCCGGCCCCGCGTGTGTTGTTCGCCACCGGGCACCCGACCGGACTGCTCGCCGTGCACCTGCCGCTGGCCAGGTTCGCCGTCGAGCGCGGCGCGACCCTGCTCACCCCGGCCGAGGGCTGGACGTACGCCGGATCGGGCTTCGGCCGCCCGCGCCGCGTCCGCTACCTCCAGGACGTCGCCATGCTCGACGACCGCGGCGGTTTCGTGCACACCCACGACCCGGCCCCGATGCGGCACATGCTCGACGAGCTCGACGAGGCCGACGGCGGCCTGCCCGACCTCGTGGTCGCCGACCACGGCTGGGCGGGAGCGGCGGGCGAGGCCGGCGTGCCGACGGTGGCTTTCGCCGACAGCAACGACCCCGGGCTGTTCCTCGGCGAGGCCGAAGGAAAGATCGACGTGGTCGTGCCATTGGACGACAATGTGCTACCCCGCTATTACGCTCCGCTCACCGAGCGTTTGGTCACTCTGGTCTCACGAGCCCTTTGAGTCGAATACGGCCCTCCGCATACCGTCTTTTCGCGCCTGCATTCCAAGGGGCTCGCTGTCCCTTTGCCAACTTTTGACTGGGCTTGGGCGACTCTTATGTGTGGCAACTTGGACAGTTCCAACGTCCAGGCGAGGTGCTCAGCCCGGCTGCTAACCAGCGATTTCGTTGGTTCGGCTGACAGGTGGCTCCGCGGACTGAGAAAATAGGGGGTTTGCGCACCCGGAGTCCCGACTTACGCTGACGGCAGTACACGTGCGTGAGCAATGGCACCAGTGGGGATAACCCGGAAACACGTGCGGAAGAGGCGTCCGATGGGTGCAGGCGAAAGACCTCTCAGCGAGGTGAAGTTCCTGACCGTGGCCGAAGTGGCGACGGTCATGAGGGTGTCCAAGATGACGGTGTACCGGCTCGTCCACTCAGGTGAGCTGCCGGCCATCCGAGTAGGCCGGTCGTTCAGAGTGCCCGAGCAGGCGGTCCACGACTATCTGCGGGAGGCCTACATCGAGGCAGGTTGAAGTAGCGGCGCGCCCGAACGCGCCGTGAATTCAGTCGCGGGAGATGCCCGGCCGGCGCACCAAACGGCCGGGCTCTCACCCCCCAAGGGGCGATCTACCTCGGATCGCCGGTAGTCTGTCACCCGGTGTGCGCTCGCACATCGATTCAGACTTGCTATCAGTACCTGGGGGTCCCGTGGGCTCTGTGATCAAGAAGCGCCGCAAGCGGATGGCCAAGAAGAAGCACCGCAAGCTGCTCAAGAAGACGCGCATCCAGCGGCGCAACAAGAAGTAACCGACGCAGCTGCGAGGCGCTGATGACCCACACCGTGCTTGTCACCGGGGTCTCGCGCCACATAGGCGCCCGGCTGGCGAGCGTCCTCGCGGCTGACCCGGAGATCAGCCGCGTCATTGGAGTGGACACCGTGCCGCCCCCCTCGATGACGCGGGACGGCGGCATCACTCTGGGCCGGACGGAGTTCGTCCGGGTCGATCTGCGCAGTCCCGACATCGCCGAGGTGATCGCGGCTGCGGACATCGACACCGTTGTGCACATGAGTCTGGTCAGCGCTCCGTCCAAGAGCGACGGCAGGGCTGCCATGAAGGAGCACAACGTCATAGGCACCATGCAACTGCTCGGTGCCTGCCAGCGGTCGGCGACCGTGCGGCGCGTGGTGGTGCGCTCCACCACCGCCGTCTACGGCTCGTCCGCACGCGATCCCGCGGTGTTCACCGAGGACCTGGAGGCGCACGAGGGCCCCAGCCACGGCTACGCCAAGGACGCGGCCGAGGTCGAGGGCTATGTGCGTGGTTTCGCGCGCCGCCGGCCCGACGTGACGGTGTCGCTGCTGCGCTTCGCCAACTTCATGGGTCCGGGCGTCGACTCGCCGCTCACCCGATACTTCATCCAGCCCGTCCTGCCGACCGTGTTCGGCTTCGACCCGCGGCTGCAGTTCGTCCACGAGGACGACGCGGTCGAGGTGTTGCGCAGGATGGCGACCGAAGACCACCCCGGCACGTTCAACGTGGCCGGGGCAGGCGTGTTGCTGCTCTCGCAGTGCGCGCGCCGGGCCGGTCGGGCGTCGCTGCCGCTGTTCTCGCCGGTCTTCCGCGCGCTCGGCAACACCGTGCGCCGCGCCGGTCTCGTCGAGTACTCACCCGAGCAGCTGCGGCTGATGAGCCACGGCCGGGTCGTCGACACCGGCAGGCTGGAGGCCGAGCTCGGCTGGAAACCCAAGTTCACCACCGCGGCGGCCTTCGACGACTTCCTGCGTGCGCGGGGTATGCACCCTCTCGGAGGTACGCGTCCATGAGCGTCCCGTATGAAGAGGAGGAGGGCCGGGTGATCCCCATCAGCGCCGCGCCCTCGTACGAGGAGCCCGACCCGCTGGCCCGGCTGCTGGCCTTCGTCCGCCGGCGCATCACCGGCGACTACGAGGTCGACGAGTTCGGCTACGACCCCGAGCTGACCGACAAGGTGCTCCTTGAGTTGATCAGGCCGCTCTACCACCGCTGGTTCAGGGTGGAGACGGCCGAGCTGAAGAACGTGCCCGCCGACGGCGGCGCGCTGGTGGTGGCCAACCACTCCGGCACCCTGCCGATCGACGCGCTCATGATGCAGGTCGCGCTGCACGACGAGGCGGGCCGGGCCGTCCGCCGCGGCGGGGCCGACCTGGTCTACCAGCTTCCGCTGCTCGGCCACCTGTCCCGCAAGACCGGCCACACGCTGGCCTGCCCCGAGGACGCAGACCGGCTGCTGCGCAAGGGCGAGCTGGTCGGCGTGTTCCCCGAGGGGTTCAAGGGCGTCGGCAAGCCGTTCTCCGAGCGCTACAAGCTCCAGCGGTTCGGCCGGGGCGGGTTCGTGGCCTCCGCGATCCGCGCGGGTGTGCCGATCGTGCCCACGGCCATCGTCGGGGCCGAGGAGATCTATCCGAAGATCGGCGACCTGAAGTTCCTGGCCCGCATCCTCGGTGTCCCCTACCTGCCGATCACGCCGTTCTTCCCGCTGCTCGGGCCGCTCGGGCTGGTGCCGCTGCCGTCCAAGTGGATGATCGAGTTCGGCGAGCCGATCCGCACCGACGAGTACGAGCCCTCGGCGGCCGACGACCCCATGCTGGTGTTCAACCTGACCGACCACGTGCGCGAGGTCATCCAGCAGATGCTCAACGAGTTGCGGCTGCGCAGGGGGCCGGCGTTCCCGCCGTTCCTGTGAGTGCAACCGGGTGGGCGGGGCCGGTGTTCTCCGGGTGTCATCACTGAACACCCGAGAGGAACCTCTTCGATGGATCTCCAGCTTTCCGGCCGCGTGGCGGTCGTCACCGGCGCGTCCAAGGGCATCGGCCTGGCCGTCGCGCGCACCCTGGCGGAGGAGGGCGCGCACGTCGTGGCGGCCTCGCGTACCGCGCCGGACGCCAAGGTGACGCACGTCGCGGTCGACCTGATGGACCCGCAGGCGCCCGAACGGGTGATCGCCCGCGCCGTCGAGGAGTTCGGCGGAGTGGACATCCTGGTCAACAACGCCGGCGGCCCGCCGCCCGGGGTGACGCTGCCGCGGGTCGGGTTCATGGCCCCTGGCGACGACGACTGGCAGGCCATGTTCGAGTTCAACCTGTTCGCGGCCGTACGGATGATCCGCGCGGCGGTGCCCGTCATGCTGGGACGCGGCGGCGGCTCGATCGTGAACATCTCCTCGGGCTCGGCCCGCCAGCCCGGCGCCATGAACGTCGACTACGGCGCCGCCAAGGCCGCCATGAACCACGTGAGCAAGGCCGTCTCCGAGGAGTACGGCCCACAGGGCGTCCGGGTGAACACGATCTCGCCCGGCCCGGTGCTCACCGACTGGTGGACCAAGGACGGCGGCGCCGCCGACGTCATCGCCGGGATGGCCGGGGCGTCGAAGGCGGACGTCATCGCCCAGGTCGCGCCCGGCATGATGAAGCTTGCCACCGGCCGCCTGGTCGACCCGCAGGAGATCGCCGACATGGTCGCCCTGCTGGTCTCGCCGCGCTCCGGCAGCACGACCGGTGCCGACATCGCCGTTGACGGAGGCTTCCTCAAGGAGATCTGAACCCTCCCGGCGGGTTGTGGCAAGACATCCGTGACCGATTCTCCACAGAAGGGCGGAGATGATCACGCAACCCGCCACCAGGGGCGCGGACTCGGAGCTGGTGAACGCCTCCTGGACGGATCCGGAGGCGTTCGCCGTGCTGTTCGACCGCTACTCCGCCATGCTCTACAGGTACGTCTCCAAGCGCCTCGGCCCCGAGCCCGCCGAGGACCTCGTGGGCGAGACGTTCCTCGTCGCCTTCTCCCGCAGGAAGAGCTACGACCTGGCCTACCCTGACGCCAGGCCGTGGCTCTTCGGCATTCTCACCAAGCTCATCTCCCGCCACCACCGCAAGGAGGCGGCGCGTTACCGGGCGCTCCTGCGTGCCCCCGTCGACCATGACGTGGAGTCGCCCGCCGACCGGCTGGCGGCCGGGGTCACCGCGCAGGCCGCCCGTCCCCGGCTGGCGGGCGCCCTGGCCGCGCTGCCCGCCAAGGACCGGGACGTCCTGCTGCTGATCGCCTGGGGCGACCTCACGTACGAAGAGGTCGCCCAGGCACTCGGCATCCCGATCGGAACCGTGCGCTCCCGCCTCAACAGGGGCAGGCGGAAAGTACGGGCCGCGCTCGGCGACACCAACCCCATGCTGGAGGAGGAGTGACCATGGACGACCTGAGGATGCTCCGCGACCTCGGCGGGGCACTGGAGCACGAGCCGCCCGCGACGCTCGTCCGTCAGCGCGAGCGCCTGCTGCGGGACCGCCCGCGCCGCAGGTGGACGGGCTGGTGGATGGCCGGCCTGGTCGCCGTGGGCACGGCCGCGGCCGTCGCCGTACCGACTCTGCTGGTCAACGGCAACACCGTTGCCGCACCGTCGGCGGGCGCCCGGCCGGTCGACATGAGCGGCGCCCGCAACATCCTGGTGATCGGCTCGGACACCCGCGGCGGCCCCGGGAACGCCCGGTACGGCCCCGCCACGGCCAGGAGCGCCGACAAGGGCGGCAAGCGGTCCGACACCATCTTGCTCGTGCACGTCCCGGCCGACCGCGGCCAGGCCGTCGGAGTCAGCGTGCCGCGCGACTCGCTCGTGGAGATCCCGTCGTGCGGGTCGTCCCCGGCGAGACAGGACATGATCAACTCGGCGTACAACACCGGGGGCGCGTCCTGCCTGCGGAAGACGCTGGAGAAGCTGACCGACGTACGCATCGACCACACGGTCGAGGTCGACTTCGCCGGCTTCAAGGGCATGGTGGACGCGCTCGGCGGCGTGGAGATCACGCTCAGGACGCCCGTGAACGACGAGAAGTCGAAGCTGAAGCTGCCTGCGGGCAAGAGCATGCTCAACGGCGAGAGCGCCCTCGGCTACGCGCGCCTGCGCCGCTACGGCGACGGCTCGGACGTCCAGCGGATCAAGCGGCAGCAGATCCTGCTGATGGCCATGCTGAAGAAGGCGAAGAGCGTCGCCGCCGACCCGGTCAAGGTACGCGGCTTCCTCCGCGCGGTCAGCGCGTCGGTCAAGACGGACCTGAGTCTGGAGTCGATGGTCGAGCTGGCCGTCGGCATGTCCAAGACGCGGGTGTCGTTCGTCACCGTGCCGTGGCAGCCGGACCGGGAGGATCCGAACCGGCTCACCTGGAAGCAGCCGGAGGCCCGGAAGTTGTTCGAACGCCTGCGATAGCACTATTGGACGATTCGTCCTATAGTCGGCGGCATGGGCTCACGTCGTCATGCGTTCGCGCTCGGCCTGCTCGCCGGGGCCGCCGCCGGGCTGGCCAGGCGCCGGGCGCGGGTCGCCGGGCGCGGGGCTGAGGGCAGGGCTGAGGGCGGGGTGCAGTCCGTCGAGCGCCTGGGTGGCCACCGTGCGCCGCCTCCCTGGCCGTCGTCCTCGCGCACGGATGGGTGCTCAACCGGCATTCCTGGCACTACCAGCGGGCCGCCCTGAGCGGGGAGGCCCTGGTGGTCGCCTATGACCAGCGCGGCCACGGTGCCTCCACAGCCGGGCCGTACGCCGCGTGCACGATCGACCGGCTCGGCGCGGACCTGCACGCCGTCATCGAGGCCGCCGTGCCGCCCGGCCTGCCCGTGGTGCTCGCCGGGCATTCGATGGGCGGCATGACGGTGATGGCGCTGGCCGCGTCCAGGCCCGAGCTGTTCGGCACGAGGATCGCGGGCGTCGCGCTGCTCGGCACGTCGGCGGGGCGGCTGGCGGAGGGCACGTTCGGGTTGCCGGGGGCACTCGGGCGGGCCGTGCCCAGGGTCACGCCGCTGGTGCTGGACCGACTGAGGGCCCGGGCGGCGCCGGCGGACCACGTGCGCTTCGTCAACGCGATGGTCGCCGCCACGCCGGCCGAGGTGATGGCCGGCTTCTTCCACGGCATGATGGCCCACGACAAGCTCGCCGCGCTGGAGGCGTTGCGCGAGGTGGAGACGGTGGTGCTGGTGGGGGCGCGCGACCGGCTCATACCGGTGGCGCACGCCCGCAGGATCGCCGGGGCGCTGCCGGGGGCCCGGCTCGTGGTGATCCCGGGAGCCGGTCACATGATCGGCCTGGAACGCCCGGAGACGGTCAACCGCGAACTGCTCGGCCTGCTCCGCCGCGCCGTACCGTGACCCGGTGGCGCAGGCGTAGGGCTCATTGGGAGCGGTAGTGCCTGCGCAGGGCGATGCCCGCGGCGACGCCGCCCGCGATCGCGCCGACCCCGGCCGCGATCGGCAGGGCCGTCATCGTGGCCTTGCGGCCGGTACGGAAGTCCTTGATCGGCCAGTCGTGTTTCCTGGCGTGCTCACGCAGCTCGCTGTCGGGGTTGATCGCCACCGCCTGCCCGACCAGCGACAACATCGGCAGGTCGTTGGCCGAGTCGCTGTAGGCCGTGCAGCGGGTCAGGTCGAGCCCCTCGCGACGGGCCAACGCGCGCACGGCCTCGGCCTTGGCCGGGCCGTGGAGCAGGTCGCCCACCAGGTGGCCGGTGTAGACGCCCTCGGCGGTCTCGGCGACCGTGCCGAGCGCGCCGGTGAGGCCGAGCCGCTGGGCGATGACCCGGGCCAGCTCGACGGGCGTGGCGGTGACGAGCCAGACCCGCTGGCCGGCGTCGAGGTGGCTCTGCGCGAGCGCGCGCGTGCCGCCCCAGATGCGGTCGGCCATCACCTCGTCGTAGATCTCCTCGCCGAGGCGTACGACGTCGTCGACCTTGGCGCCCGCGACGAAGGCGAGCGCGGTCTCCCTGGCCACCGCGATGTGCTCGGGGTTCTCGTTGCCGCGCAGCCGGAACACGGCCTGGCCCACGGCGAACTTCAGCAGGTCGGACGTGGTGAACATGCCGCGCGTGGCCAGGCCCCTGGCGAAGTGGTAGATGGACGCGCCGCGCATCATGGTGTTGTCGACGTCGAAGAAGGCCGCCGCCTCCGGATCCGGCTCGACCGGCGCGACGGTGGCCGCCGCCCGCGCCGCGGCCTCGCCGGCGGCCTCGGCCTCAATCCCGTGTCGTCGTCGCATTAGCCGCCACATGCGCCTCAGCTTACCTAGCCCGGTGCCACGAGCCCTTCGATGTAGTCGAGGTAGCCGGCGGCCTGTCCCTTCTGGGCCTCGTTGAGCTGTTCCAACATCGGCTCGACCACGTCCCGCTGCTTCTGGGCGAACTTCTTGATCTTCGAGGAGCGGGGCTGCGTACGGGTCAGCCGGCTGATGCCGGAGCGGGTGGAGTCCTCCATGTCCTTGAGCGTCTCGCTGACCAGCGGGCTGTCCGTGGACGAGCCCAGCAGGCTGGCGACCTCCTTGGCGCGTGTCTCGGCCGAGGCCAGCTCGCGCTCGCCGCGTTCGGCGTCGTCGGTGCTCAGGTGCACGAGGGTGCTCTCCGCGGCCCGCTTGAGCGGGTACAGCGTGTCGCCCGGGACCGCCCGGTAGGTGGCGAAGGCCGAGATCATCATGGCCCCCGCCAGCCCGAGCGTGGCGAGCTGGGACAGCAGCGGACGGCGACGGCGGCGTACGGCGGGCCGGGCGTGCCGCGGCGCGCTCTCCTGCTCGTCGGGGGCCTCCAGCAGCAGGCGGCCGGAGACGAGGTCCTCGCGCAGGCGCTCGCGGAAGGCCGGCTCGGGGCCGCGGCCCATGGGCAGGCTCCGCAGCTCCGTGAGACGCTCGATGACGAGCTCTCGCCGCCTGCGCGCCCTACTCATGACAGCTCCCTGAGGGATCCACACGTGACAACTGGCCTAACGAGGTGCGGATGGGGGAGGTTACGCCAGGTCGTGCTTGAGCGCCCTGGCGAGCGTTCGAATGGCCCGAAACTGCAGCGCTTTGATCGCTCCACTCTTCTTCCCCATGATCAACGCGGTTTCCGCGAGCGAGAGGCCGTGCAGGAAGCGCAGCACCACGCATTCCTGCTGGTCGGGATTGAGATCGCGGACGGCGCGCAGCACCCGGTCGTTGATGATGGCCGTGACCACCGCGTTCTCGGGGATGTGCGAGCCTTCGAGCGGAACGTCGATCAGCTCTCCCGTCGGGACCTCCAAACGGTAGCGGCCGGACTTGAAGTGGTCGGCGACCAGGTTCCGGGCGATGGTGACGAGCCAGGCGCCGAAGTCGCGGCCCTGCCAGGTGAAGTCGCCGATCCGGCGCAGGGCGCGCAGGAAGGTCTCGCTGGTGAGGTCCTCGGCGAGCTGGTGGGAGCCGACGCGGAAGTAGATGTAGCGGTAGACCAGATCCACATAACGGTCATAGAGCGTGCCAAAGGAGTCCGTGCATCCGTTCTTGGCGTGCAGCACCAGCGTACGGATGTCGTCCGGCACTTCTTCGCGCACGGCAAGCTCGCCCGTCCGGGCAGGTCCAGCGACCGCTGGAGCAAGCAGCCCGGCGAACGGCCACGAATCAGGCATCCGGTATCCCTAGGGGTAAGGGGTGCGGCGTGCTCGAATACTCTAGAAATCAACTCGAATTTTCACAATCCGCAGCCTGCTGGCATGGCTACGAGTAATCGCCCTATACCGTATAGGCGCATACCCCACAGCCTGCGGCGAAGCCCCTCGTGGAGCGCCTGTTTTCTCTTCGGCTACCGGCCGGGAGGCATCGTCCGGCAGCATTGGAGTCACCATGGAGATCCTCGTTGCTGTCATAGCTCTTGCCGGTGCGCTCCTCGCCGCCGTCGCGACCGGCGCCCTGATCCGGCGCCTGCGCGACGAGCCAGAGGGGTGGTTGATCGCCTGGACCGTTTCAGCAGGGGCGCTGTGCCTGTCGCTGGTCGTGATCGGCATCGGCCACTTCCTGGGCTTCGGGCCGGTCACGTTCCGGATCTACCAGGTGACCGGATCGCTGCTCGCGCCGCTCTGGCTGGCCGTGGGCCTGGTCCAGCTCCTGGCGGACAAGGTGCCGCCGAGGTTCCTCGCATGGTTGTTCGGCATCGCGCTCACCATCGTCTCCGGCGCGATCCTGTTCTTCGACCCGCTCAGGTCCACCGACCTGGGCAAGACGCTGCCGTCCGGGTCCGCCCTCTGGGGGCTCATCCCCGACTACCTGCTGATCGGCGTGCACGCGATCGACGTGCTCGTCCTGCTGGCGTGCGTGGTGGTGGCCGCGCTGAAGTGGCGCAGCGGCGACGAGTACGACACCGACAACCTGCACGCGGTCCTCGTCATCGCGCCGTCGAGCGTCGCCCTGGTGGGCGCCATGCGGTTCGCGGTGCCGCCGCTGTTCACCACGGCGCTGCTCGCGGTGGCGGCGGCGGCGATCTGGTACACCGTGCTGCGCCCGCTGGCGCCGTACGAGGACGACGACGAGGACGAGATGGAGGCGCCGGAGGAGGACCGGGAGCGCCGGCCGGGGCGCAGGGCCGCGCCTGAGCCCGTACCGGCCGCCGAGCCGCCTCCCGTGGCGCCGCCGCGCCGCTCGCCCGGCCTGGGCGATCTGGTGGCCGAGTACCGGGCGGGCGACCAGCAGGTCGACTACGCCGCCCGCATGACGGGCCCGCCCGAGTCCGGCCCCGCGACCGGCTACATCATGAACGGCGCCCCGCCCCCGCGCATGGACACCTCCCCGCGCATGGAGGCCGCGCCCCAGCGGCCCGACTACTCGATGCCCGGCACCGGCGTGGCCTACCCGGGCGCCGAGCTGTTCAGCCCGTCCCAGCCGCAGCAGGCCGGCGGCAGGCCCTCACCCAACATCTACGGCCTGCTCACCGTCTTCACGATCATGGACGGCGCGGGCGAGGCGTTCGACCGCCTGGCCGAGGCCACGGTCGAGGCCGTGCGCCGCGGCGAGCCCGACACGCTCGTCTACGCCTGCCACGCCGTCAAGTCGGCCCCCCTGCAGCGCATCGTCTACGAGCTCTACCGGGACGAGGTGGCCTACCGCGACCACCAGCGCCAGCCGCACGTCGAACGTTTCCTCAACGAGCGTCAGGCGATGGTCCTGGCCACCAACGTCATCGAGCTCAACGTCAACGCCGCGAAGGTGGTGCCCCTGCCCACGGTGATGTTCTAGGAGGCCAGCGCGGCGCGCAGGCGGGTCTCGTCGACCCGCCAGAAGTCGTGCTGCACGCCGTTGATCAGCGTCACCGGGATCATCTCCCAGTACTTCTCCTTGAGCTCCTCGGAGGAGTCGATGCTGAGCTCCTCCCACGGCACCCCCAGCTCTCCGGCCACCCGGGCGATGACCGTACGGGCGTCGTCGCAGAGGTGGCAGCCGGGCTTGCCGAGCAAGGTGATGCGATGCATACCCCCCACGGTAGCGCCCCCTACTTTGTGCATCGGTTCACAAAGGGATTAACCTGAAAGACGGTTCTAATCCGTTCACGCGGCCCCCAAGCCGCCCGTTCCCTGGAGCTCCGGCACGTGAAGAGCCCGTCCCAGTCCCGTGACCGCGGCATCCCCGAGGCGACGGTCGCCAGGCTTCCGTTGTACCTGCGGGCGCTGCACGGGATGGCGGAGCGCGGCATCGCGACCGTGAGCTCGGAGGACCTGGCCGTGGCCGCCGGCGTGAACTCGGCCAAGCTCCGCAAGGACCTTTCGCACCTCGGCTCGTACGGCACCCGCGGCGTAGGCTACGAGGTGGAGTACCTCGTCTACCAGATCTCCCGCGAACTCGGCCTGACCCAGGACTGGGCGGTCGCGATCGTCGGAGTCGGCAACCTCGGCCGCGCCCTCGCCAACTACGGCGGTTTCGTCTCCAGGGGCTTTCGCGTGGCCGCCCTCGTGGATGCCGACCCCGAAGTCGTGGGCGACACCATTGCGGGGTTGAATGTTGAGCACATCGACGAACTGGAAGCCGTCATCAAGCGGCGTGGAGTCTCGATCGTGGTTCTGGCGACACCGGCGGCAGCGGCACAGGAAGTGTGCGATCGTGTTGTCGCCGTGGGCGTGACCAGCATCCTGAACTTCGCCCCAGTCGTCCTCTCCGTTCCGGACACGGTCGACGTCCGGAAGGTCGACCTTTCAATCGAACTGCAGATTCTCGCGTTCCACGAGCAACGCAAAGCTGGGGGGCCACTCATGGCGGTGGACGGTCAATGAGTGTTCTGGCGATCGGACTCAGCCACCGGACCGCTCCAGTGGCTCTTCTAGAACGTGTCTCGGTGACCGGTGACGCACTCGTCAAGCTGCTGCACGACGTGCAGCAGGACGCCAGCGTCGCGGAGGCCATGGTGATCTCGACCTGCAACAGGGTCGAGATCTACGTCACGGTCGACCGCTTCCACGCCGCGGTCACCTCGATCAGCGGGCTGCTGGCCGTTCACTCCGGCGTGCCGGTCGACGAGCTGACCCCGCATCTCTACCTGCACTACGAGGAGCGGGCCGTCGAGCACCTGTTCTCGATGGTGTGCGGCCTCGACTCCATGGTCGTCGGCGAGGGCCAGATCCTGGGCCAGGTGCGCCAGGCGCTCAAGCTCGCCCAGAAGCACGGCACGGTCGGCGCGACCCTCAACGAGCTGACGCAGCAGGCGCTGCGCGTCGGCAAGCGCGCCCACACCGACACCGGCATCGACCAGGCCGGCGCCTCGCTCGTCTCGGCGGGCCTCGCGCTGGCCGGCGAGCTGGCCGGGCGGCGGGCGCTGGTGGTGGGCGCGGGCTCGATGAGCTCGCTGGCCGCCGTCACGCTCCAGCGCGCCGGGGTCACCGACATCGTCGTTGCCAACCGCACGTACGAGCGGGGGGCGCGGCTGCACGCGTCCGTCGGCGGGCGCGCGGTCGGGTTCTCCGCCGTACGCGAGGAACTGGCCGGCGCCGACATCGTGATCACCTGCACCGGCGCGGGACGGCACGTCATCACCCCGGATATGCTGGGCGGGCCCGCGTTCCTGCTGGACCTGGCGCTGCCGCACGACATCGACCCGGCCGTGCGCCAGGTGCCCGGTGTCACGCTGGTCGACCTGGAGACGATCCAGGAGTCCGGCATCGGCTCGCGCGGCGGCGACGCCGTCGAGTCCGTACGCGCGCTCGTCGCCGAGGAGCTCAACGCCTGCCTCGACGCCGCGCGCGCAGCCCGCGTCACCCCGACGGTGGTGGCGTTGCGCAGCAAGGCGGCGGGTGTGGTCGAGTCCGAGCTCGGCCGCCTGATGATGCGTATGCCCGATCTCGACGACAAGGCCAGGGACGAAGTCGCCATGACCGTGCAGAGGGTCGTTGACAAACTGCTTCACGAGCCGACTGTGCGTGTCAAGCAGCTCGCCGCAGGTCCAGGGGGCGATCATTATGCGGAAGC
Source organism: Nonomuraea sp. WAC 01424 (assembly GCF_003947315.1). Lineage (NCBI taxonomy): Bacteria > Bacillati > Actinomycetota > Actinomycetes > Streptosporangiales > Streptosporangiaceae > Nonomuraea > Nonomuraea sp. WAC 01424. Next base: position 108,289 of record NZ_QHHZ01000017.1, on the reverse strand, counting down.
CCTGCGTGAGTTGTTCAATCTGGATCCGAAGATGCCCGCGGCCGTGAGGGAGGTGGAGCTGTGAACCTGCGGTTGGGCACCCGCCGCAGCACCCTGGCGACCACGCAGTCCCAGATGGTGGCCGACGCCTGCACCGAGCGCACCGGGCGTACGGTCGAGCTGGTGGGCGTGACGACCTTCGGCGACGTCACGAAGGCGCACCTGGCGCAGCTCGGCGGCACGGGCGTGTTCGTCAGCGCGCTGCGCGACAAGCTCGTCGAGGGCGAGATCGACTTCGCCGTCCACTCGCTGAAGGACCTGCCGACCAAGCAGGATCCGCGCTTCACGCTGGCCGCGCTCCCCGAGCGCCACGACCACCGCGACGCGCTGGTCGGGCCGCACAAGTTCGCCGACCTGCCCCCCGGGGCCAGGGTCGGCACGGGCTCGCCGCGCCGCGTCGCCATGCTGAGCGCACTCCGTCCCGACCTTGAGTACGTCCCGATCCGCGGCAACGCCGACACGCGCATCGGCAAGATCGCCGCCGGCGAGCTCGACGCGGTCGTGCTGGCCACCGCCGGGCTGACCAGGCTCGGCCGCAGCGGCGAGATCGCCCAGATCTTCGAGGTCGAGGAGCTGCTGCCGGCCCCCGGCCAGGGCGCCCTCGCCGTGGAGTGCCTGGCCGGGCGTACCGACCTGGTCGAGCTCCTCGGCGTCCTCGACGACCCGCGCACCCGCAGCGCGGTGACCGCCGAACGTGCCGTTCTGTCCGCTCTTGAGGCCGGCTGCGCCGCTCCGGTGGGTGCTTTCGCCGCCGATGACGGGCACACTCTGAACCTGACCGCCGTGGTCGTCTCCGTCGACGGCCGCGAAGCGGTCCGCAAGTCCGCCGCCGGCTCTCCTTCGGAGGCTGCACAGCTGGGCCGCCTCCTGGCGGCCGAGATGATCGCCGAAGGGGCCGACAGATTGATGGGGGAGCAATCCCATTGAGCTCCGATAGTCCAACCTCCGGTTTCGTCGCCTTCGTGGGGGCGGGTCCCGGTGACCCCAACCTGCTGACGCTCCGCGCCGCCGAACTTCTCGGCAAGGCGGACGCCGTCGTGCTCGACGACGAGCAGTTCGGCCCGCTGCTCAAGTACTGCCGCGAGGGCGTCGAGGTCGCCGAGGGCGACTACGTCCAGCGGGCCAAGGCCGGGCAGCTCGTGGTGCGCCTGTGCGCGGGCGACCCCATGTTGTTCTCCTCGATCGACGACGAGGTCGCGGCCTGCGTGGCGGCGGAGGTGGACTTCGAGATCGTGCCGGGCGTGCCGCCCGCGACCGCGGTGCTCACCTACGCCGGCATCCCGGCGGCCACCGCCGTGCCCGAGTTCCGCGTCGTCGACGCCGCGCAGGAGCAGGACTGGACGTCCCACGCCGCCACCCGCGGCACGCTGGTGATCTACAACGGCATCACCGAGGCCGTCGCCATCGGCAAGGCGCTGATCGCGGGCGGCAAGCCCGACACCACGCCGGTGGCGGTGAGCAGCGGCGGCACGACCACCGAGCAGTACACCGTCGTGTCCTCGCTCGGCCGGCTCCAGGCCGACCTGAAGCATGCCGGGTTCACCGAGCCCGCGCTGATCGTGGTCGGCGAGGCCGTCGGGCAGCGCGACAGGCTGTCGTGGTTCGAGACCAAGCCGCTGTTCGGCTGGCGGGTGCTGGTTCCCCGTACCAAGGAGCAGTCGCGCAGCCTGTCCGAGCAGCTCACGGCCTACGGCGCGGTGCCCGAGGAGGTCCCGACCATCTCGGTCGAGCCGCCGCGCACGCCGCAGCAGATGGACCGCGCCATCAAGGGCCTGGTCACCGGCCGCTACGAGTGGGTGGCCTTCACCAGCGCCAACGCCGTCAAAGCCGTACGCGAGAAGTTCGAGGAGTACGGCCTCGACGCGCGGGCCTTCGCCGGCCTCAAGGTGGCCGCCGTGGGCGAGGCCACCTCGCAGGCCCTGGTCGAGTTCGGCGTCAAGCCCGACCTGCTGCCCTCGGGCGAGCAGTCCTCCGAGGGGCTGGTGGCCGAGTGGCCGCCGTACGACTCGATGCTCGACCCGATCAACCGGGTGCTGCTGCCGCGGGCCGACATCTCGACCGACACGCTGGTGGCCGGGCTGACCGAGCTGGGCTGGGAGTGCGACGACGTGACGGCGTACCGGACGGTGCGCGCCGCGCCGCCGCCCGCGCCCATCCGCGAGGCGATCAAGGGCGGCGGGTTCGACGCCGTGCTGTTCACCTCGTCCTCCACCGTGCGCAACCTCGTGGGCATCGCCGGCAAGCCCCACAACGTCACCGTGATCGCGGTGATCGGGCCGCAGACGGCCAAGACGGCCGAGGAGTTCGGGCTCCGGGTCGACGTCATGTCCGACAAGCCATCCGCATCCGCCTTGGCCGCAGCGCTGGCCGAGTTCGGTGCCAAGCAGCGTCAGGCGGCCGTGGCCGCGGGTGACAGCCCGCGCAAGCCCTCCCAGAACCGCCGTGGCGCCAGGAGGAGAGCCAAGTGAGCGCCCAGTACCCCATCGCTCGTCCCCGGCGCCTGCGCCGCAGCCCGGCGCTGCGGCGGATGGTGTCGGACACCCGGCTGCACGCCGCTGACCTGATCCTGCCGATGTTCGTCAAGGAGGGCATCGACGAGCCGCGGCCGGTGGCCTCCATGCCGGGCGTGTTCCAGCACACCCGCGACTCGCTGCGCAAGGCCGCGCACGACGCGGCCGAGGCGGGCGTGGGCGGGCTGATCCTGTTCGGCGTCCCGGAGGTGAAGGACGCCGCCGGATCGGCGGCCGACGACCCCGACGGCATCCTCCAGGTCGCGCTGCGCGAGGTGAACGCCGAGGTCGGCGACGCCCTCGTGGTCATCGCCGACACCTGCCTCGACGAGTTCACCGACAACGGTCACTGCGGGATCCTCACCCCGTCCGGCGACGTCGACAACGACGCCACGCTGGAGCGCTACGCCTCGGTCGCGGTGGCCCAGGCCACCGCCGGCGCGCAGATGATCGCGCCGAGCGGCATGATGGACGGCCAGGTCGGCGCCATCCGCGCCGCGCTCGACGGCGCCGGTTTCGGCGACATCCCGATCCTGGCCTACTCCGTCAAGTACGCCTCCGCCTTCTACGGCCCGTTCCGCGACGCGGCCGAGTGCGCGCCGCAGTTCGGCGACCGCAGCACCTACCAGCAGGACCCGGCCGGTCTGCCGGAGGAGGCGCTGCGCGAGGTCAGGCTCGACCTGGCCGAGGGCGCCGACGCCGTCATGGTCAAGCCGGCGCTGGCCTACCTCGACGTCATCACCCGCGTACGCGACGCCGTGGACGTTCCGGTGGCGGCGTACCAGGTGAGCGGCGAGTACGCGATGGTCGAGGCCGCCGCGGCCAACGGCTGGATCGACCGCGACCGGGTGATCATGGAATCGCTGGTCGCCATCAAGCGCGCCGGCGCCGACCTGATCCTCACCTACTGGGCCACGGAAGTGGCACGAGGGCTCTAACCAAGGGGTTTCCCGTCAACTCCTGTGGCCTGTGCGTTAGAGTGCGATAACAAGTGCTGGTGTGTCCCGCGTGTGCGAACGGCCCGGAGCCGGGACCTCCTCAGGCGCTGGACTTCGACGGGAGACACCATGGTGGGGGTACCACTGGCTCGGCGTACCAAAAAGCGGTCGCGCCCGACGCGCATCGATTCTGTGCTGGAGTACGCCTCGCTGGGCTGGCCCGTCGTACCGGGTGCCTTTCCGCTGCGTCAGGGGCCCCGCGCGTGTTCGTGCGACCGGATCGGCTGTCCCGATCCCGGTGCCCATCCGCTCTCGCCCGCCTGGCACATGCAGGCCACGACGGACACGGCGCTGCTGACCCGCTGGTGGGAGAGCGAGCCCGAGGCCAACGTGATTTTGCCCACCGGACGCGTGTTCGACGTGTTCGACGTACCGCTCGCCGCCGGCCTGTCCGCCCTCACGAGGATTGACGCCGCAGGAGCCCACTCAGGCCCGGTCGCCGCTCAAGGCGACCGGGTCTTGTTTTATGTGGCCACCCGCGGCAACCCCGAGGACGAGGACGAATGGTGGTCCTGCCAGCTCGACTGCGACCCGGCCACCATCGACGACACACCGGGCCTGCGCTGGCACTGCCGCGACAGCTACGTGCTCGCGCCGCCCTCGACGCTGCCCTCGGGCCAGCAGGTCTCCTGGCTCCGGCCGCCGGACGGCCGTCCGCTGCCCGACCCGCTGCGCATCCTGGAGTGGCTGGCCGACTGACCACGCCCTGCTGCGAGGGCACGGGTGACCGGGGCTAACCTGGGTCGGGTGAGCCGTACACAGAACTCCGAGGACCTGTTCGCCCGCGCCCGAGAGGTGGTGCCCGGCGGCGTCAACTCGCCCGTGCGCGCGTTCGGCGCGGTGGGCGGCACTCCGCGTTTCATGGCCTCGGGCCAGGGGCCCTACATCACCGACGTCGACGGCAACCGCTACGTCGACCTGGTCTGCTCCTGGGGGCCGATGATCCTCGGCCACCGTGCGCCCGCGGTCGTCGAGGCCGTCACCGGCGCGGTCGCCCACGGTTTCTCCTACGGCACGGCCACGCCCGGCGAGGTCGAGCTGGCTGAAGAGATCGTCTCCCGGATGGCGCCGGTCGAGAAGGTGCGCCTGGTCAGCTCCGGCACCGAGGCGACGATGAGCGCGGTACGCCTGGCGCGCGGCTTCACCGGGCGGTCCAAGGTGATCAAGTTCGCCGGCTGCTACCACGGGCACGTCGACGCCCTGCTGGCCTCGGCCGGGTCGGGTGTGGTGACGTTCGGGCTGCCGGACACGCCGGGGGTGACCGGGGCGTCGGCCGCCGACACGATCGTGTTGCCGTACAACGACATCCAGGCGGTGGCGGAGGCGTTCGCCGCGGCCGACGTGGCCTGCGTGATCACCGAGGCGTGCCCGGCCAACATGGGTGTCGTCCCGCCGCTCGACGGTTTCAACGCCCGCCTGCGCGAGTTGTGCACGGCCAACGGCGCGCTGCTCATCGTCGACGAGGTGCTGACCGGTTTCCGCGTCTCACCCGCCGGCTGGTACGGCCTCGACCCGGTCGACGCCGACCTCATGACGTTCGGCAAGGTCATGGGCGGCGGCCTGCCGGCCGCGGCGTTCGGCGGCCGGGCCGACGTGATGGCCTATCTGGCCCCGGAGGGCCCGGTCTACCAGGCGGGCACCCTGTCCGGCAATCCGCTGGCGTGCGCCGCCGGTCTGGCCACCCTGCGTGCCCTCGACGCCGACGCCTACGCGCGCGTCGACGCCGCCGCGCTCGCGGTGGGCGACGCGGCGGCCGAGGCGCTGGCGAAGGCGGGCGTGCCCCACCGGTTGCAGCGGGCGGGCAGCCTGTTCTCGATCTTCTTCACCGACGCGGAGGTGCGCGACTTCGACCAGGCGAGGAGCCAGAACACCGCGGCGTTCACCGCGTTCTTCCACGCGATGCTCGACCAGGGGGTCTATCTGCCGCCGTCGGCGTACGAGGCGTGGTTCCTGTCGGCCTCCCACGACGACGAGGCGCTCAACCGGATCGCCGACGCCCTGCCGGCAGCGGCGAAGGCGGCAGCGGCGGTGTCGTAGCCCGGCGCGGTCTGGAGCCGGCGTAGAGCACGCCGGAGACGATGAGGGCCGCGGCCAGGATCTCGGTCCAGGCGAGCGACTCGCCGGTCACGAGGGCGGCCGACGACATGCCGAACACCGGCACGAGCAGCGTGTACGGCGCCACGGTCGAGGCGTCGTACCGGCGCAGCAGCCAGCCCCACACGCCGAACCCGCCGAGCGTCGAGACGAAGGCCACGTAGGCCAGCGACAACCACCCCTCGGCGGGCGCGGCCAGCACGGGCGGCCCTTCGAGCAGCAGCGACAGCAGCAACAGCGGCGGCGCGGAGAAGGCGCTCACCCAGACCATGAACCGCAGCGAGTCCGGCGGCGCGGCCCTGCGCTGCACCACGTTGCCGAGTCCCCAGGCGGCCGCGGCGGCCACGCACAGGGCGAAGGCGCCCAGCGGCCCCGACACCCCGAAGTCGAACGCGACCAGGGCCAGGCCGCTGAAGGCGACCGCCAGACCCAGGACGCGGCGGGCGGTGAGCCGCTCACCGAGCAGCGTCACCGCGAACAGCACGGTGAACAACGCCTGCATCTGCAGGACGAGGGAGGTCAGCCCGGCCGGCATGCCCGCTCGCATGCCCACGAGCAACAGGCCGAACTGGCCCACTCCGATGGTGGCCGCCACCCCGGCGACCCAGCGCCACGGGACTCCGGGCCGCCCCGCGAGCAGCAGGGCGGGGAACGCCGCCAGGGTGAACCTGATCCCCGCGTAGAGCAGGGGAGGGAAGTACTTCAGGCCGACCTGCATGACGACGAAGTTGAAGCCCCACACGGCCGCGAGGCCGACGGCGAGGGCGAGGTGGCGGGGGCTCACGCAGAGCGGGTCTTCTGGTACCGGTTGCGCTGCTCGCGGGCCTGCTCGGCCAGCACCTTCAGGTACGAGGTGGAACGGGTCTCGGGCTTCCTGCTCTTAATGATTCGCATGCATATATTTTCATCTGCTTCAGATACAGGGACAAGCGAGACTTTCTACGCTAAACCCTTTAGTCTGGCTTACATGTTGGACCTGAACCGGCTCAAGGCACTTCACGCCGTGCACGTCTACGGGTCCGTCGGGGCGGCGGCCGACGCACTCATGGTCACGCCCTCGGCCGTCAGCCAGCAGATCGCCAAGCTGGAACGGGAGACCGGCGCCCGGCTCATGGAACGCAGCGGCCGCGGCGTACGGCTGACCGACGCCGCCGGCCTGCTCGCCGAGCACGCCGAACGCATCCTCGCCCTGGTCGAGACCGCGGAGGCGGACTTCGAGGCCCTGCGCGGCGAGGTCGTCGGCCGGCTGAACATCGCCTCCTTCGCCACCGCCACCCGCGGCCTGATGCCCGGCGCGATCGTCTCCCTCAAGAAACGCCACCCCGACCTGCACGTCCAGCTCTTCGAACGGGAGCCGGAACGGGTGCTGCGCGAAGTGTCCAGGGGCGAGCTGGACCTGGGCGTGATCCAGGACTGGCTCAACCGGCCCATGGCCATGCCCGAGGGCCTGACCAGGGCCACGCTGCTCGACGACGTGGCCGACGTCGCGATCCCGGCCGACCACCCGCTGGCCGGACGCATGGAGCTGGGGCTGGCCGAGCTGCACGGCGAGCGGTGGATCAGCTCCTCGCCCGGCACCGTCTGCCACGACTGGCTGGTCTTCACGCTGCGCAACGCCTCGCTGGAGCCGGAGATCGCGTGCATGGCCGACGAGTACCCGACCCAGCTCGCGCTGGTCGCCGCCGGGCTCGGCTGCGCGATCGTGCCGCGCCTGGGCCGTGACTGCGTGCCCGACGGGGTGCGGCTGATCCCGATCGCGCCGCGCCAGTCGCGCCGCCTCTACGCCGTGTGGCGGACCGACGCGGCCCGCCGGCCCGCGATCAGGGCCACGGTCGAGGCCCTGCTCGGCGTCAGCCGCCAGAAGGAGAACGCCTGGGCGCTCAACTGAGCGCGATCGCCACCACGCCGCCAACGGGGCTCAACTGAGCGCGATCGCCACCACGCCGCCAACGGGGCTCAACTGAGGGCGATCGCCACCACGCCGCCGAGGATCACGCCCGCCGCCAGCAGCCTGCGCCGCAGGTCGCCCTCGGCCAGCAGTCGCCCGCCGAGCACCACCGCGATCAGCACGCTCACCTCCCGCGCCGGCGCCACCACGCTCACCGGCGCCATCGTGAACGCGACCAGCACCAGCAGGTACGACAGGAAGATCAGGAACGCCGCGCCCACCACCCGCGACCGGTGCTCCCGCCACACGGCCCCGATCAGCCGCCGCCTGCGCCCGACGACGAACGGCGTGAGCGCCAGCGCCCGGCCGACCTCCCCGAGGTAGTTGAGCATGATCGGCGCCACCGCGAACGCGCTGACCACCTGCGAGTCCCACACCGTGTACCCGGCGATGAACAGCCCCACGACCAGCCCGGACAGCAGCCCCCGCAGGTCGCCGCTCCCGGCCGCGCCGCCGCTCATCATGAACACCCCGACCCCGACGAGCACGATCCCGGCCACGCCGGCCGGCGCCGGATGCTCGCCCAGGAACAACACGGCGACCAGGCTGGCCAGCATCGGTCCCGTACCGCGGGCGACCGGGTAGACGAGCGACAGGTCGCCGGTGCCGTACCCGCGCTGGAGCAGGACGAAGTAGCCCAGGTGCAGCGCCGTGCTGCCACTGATCACGGCGAGGTCGCCCCACGTCAGGCGGGTGCCGGTGACCACCAGGAACCCGGCGAACAATGGGCTCCACACCACCGTGGCCACGACCCCGATCAGCCAGAGGAAGACGATGCCGTCGGCCTGGGACGCCTTCTTGCTCAGCAGGTTCCAGGTGGCGTGCGCGACGGCGGCGACGAGGATGAGGGCCAGCGCCCAAGGACTCATCCGGGCGACTCCTTCCAGACAGAGCGGAGAGGAGCCTCCAGGCTTTTGTCCCGTCAGCTGTACGGCCCGGCAGGCCGCGGCGCCGCTCGGACCTGTCCTCCGGCTCTGGTTGTGGGGTGGGGGAGGCGAGCCGGACGCGGAACCCTAGGCGCAGTCAGTTCGACTTTACCTTTACGCGAAATGCCGGACCAGGCGGGCCCTGACTATGCCCGGCATCGAAACGGATAGGCTGTGCCACACCATGGCTGAAACGACCGTCGTCCACCTTTTGCGCCACGGTGAGGTGCACAACCCCGGAGGCGTCCTGTACGGCAGGCTGCCCGGCTACCACCTGTCCGACACCGGCAGGCTCATGGCCGAGACGGTCGCGAAGGCCGTCGAGGGCCGCGACATCGTCGCCCTCCACAGCTCGCCGCTCGAACGCGCGCTGGAGACCGCGGCCCCGCTCGCCGACAAGCTCGGCCTCGACGTGATCGAGGACGACCGCCTGCTCGAAGCGGCGAACATGCTGCAGGGCCGCCAGGTCGGCCAGGGGCTGGCCATCCTCCGCAACCCGCGCAACTACCGCTATTTCTGGAACCCGCTGCGCCCGTCGTGGGGGGAGGCGTACCCGGCGATCGTGACGCGCATGAAGTCGGTGATCGACGACGCCAGGGCGGGCGCGCGCGGGCACGAGACCGTGCTGGTCAGCCACCAGCTCCCCATCTGGACCATCAGGATGGCCGCCGAGGGCCGCCGGTTGTGGCACGACCCGCGCCGCAGGCAGTGCGCGCTGGCCAGCCTCACCACGTTCACCTTCGAGGGCGATCGCCTGGTCAGCGTCGGCTACAGCGAACCGGCCGGATCGCTCAGTTCGGGGCCTTCCATACCCGGGGCCTGATGTCGGGGCCATCCGGCCCCGCCGGTAGAGTTGCAAGCTCTACCGGTTGTAGTACAAGGAGATCTTTCCTCCGTGCGCGCGACGTCCATCTCCCTCGTTCTTCTGGCCGCGCTGGCCGCGGGTTGCGCGGGCAACCAGAGCGGGCAACCCCAGGTCGGTGACACCCGGTTCGTCGCGGGCGACGGCAAGATCCAGATCTTCGAGGCCGCCGACCGTAAACCGGCCCCGCCGGTGGAGGGCCCCACGCTCGACGGCGGCACCGCCTCGCTGGCCGCCCACAAGGGCAAGGTCGTGGTGCTCAACTTCTGGGCGTCGTGGTGCGGCCCGTGCCGGGCCGAGGCGCCGGTGCTGAAGGAGGTCGCCGGCAAGACCAAGGGCGACGTGCAGTTCATCGGCATCGACTTCAAGGACCGCAAGGCCGACGCCATCGCCTTCGAGCGCACCGAGCAGACGGGCTACTCCCACATCTTCGACCAGCCGGGCAAGGTCGCGCTGTCCTTCCAGGGCACCGTGCCGCCCGCGGCGATCCCGTCCACGCTGATCATCGACAGGCAGGGGCGCGTCGCGGCCAGGGCGCTCGGCGCGGTCAAGTACACCGACCTGATGGACACGGTGACCAAGGTGCGCGATGAGTGACGTCGTCGCCTCGGGCTCGCTGCTGCTCGCGGTGCCGATCGCGGTGCTGGCCGGGGTGGTGTCGTTCCTGTCGCCGTGCGTGTTGCCGCTGGTTCCGGGTTATCTGTCGTACGTGACGGGCATGAGCGCCGATCCCAAGCGGGGGCGGCTGGTGCTCGGCACGGTGTTGTTCGTGGCCGGGTTCGCGCTGGTGTTCGTGCTCGGCGGCGCGCTGTTCGGCGGGCTCGGGTCGGTCATGATGGGCAACGCGGAGATCATCACGCGGGTGCTGGGCGTCCTGACCATCCTGCTCGGGCTGGCCTTCCTGGGTGTGCTGCCCGGCCTGATGCGCGACGTGCGCATCCACAAGCTGCCGGCCGCGGGCCTGCCCGGCGCGCCGCTGCTCGGCGTGGTGTTCGGGCTCGGCTGGACGCCGTGCATCGGCCCCACGCTGGCCGTCGTGCTCACGCTCGGGCTCAACGAGGGCAGCGCCTCGCGCGGCGCGCTGCTCGCCGTCGCGTACGCGCTCGGCCTCGGCCTGCCCTTCGTGGCCGCCGCCCTGGCCTACAGCAAGGCCCTGCGCACGTTCCAGGCCGTACGCAAGCACAGCCGGCTGATCACCAGGATCGGCGGGGGAATGATGGTGGCCGTCGGGCTGCTGCTCGTGACCGGGCTCTGGGGAGCCATGATCGCGGCCATGCAGGGGCTCATCGGCGGATTCGAGCCGGTGATCTGATGAGCGTCGACGAGCTGGTACGCGAGAACCACGAGCCCAAGCAGATCCGGCTGGGGCCGGTCGGCTGGGTCAGATGGGGCTGGCGCACTCTCACCTCGATGAAGACCGCGCTCATCCTGCTCTTCCTGCTCGCGCTCGGCTCGATCCCGGGCTCGCTGATCCCCCAGCGCGGCGTCGAGCCCGACAAAGTGGCGCTGATCTACCAGCAGAGCCCGACCCTGGCCGAGTGGTACGAGCGCTTCCAGCTCTTCGAGGTCTTCACCTCGGTCTGGTTCGCCGCGGTCTACCTGCTGCTGTTCGCCTCGCTCGTCGGCTGCATCATCCCGCGCACCACGACCTACCTGCGCGAGCTGCGCCGCAAGCCGCCGGCCGCCCCCAAGAACCTGTCCCGCCTGCCTCACTCCGACTCCTTCGACGGCGACCTGACCACGGAGGAGGCCGCCAGGCGGCTGCGCAAGCTGCGCTTCCGCGTCGTCACCGGCGACGGCTGGGTGGCCGCCGAGAAGGGCTACCTGCGCGAGACCGGCAACCTGTTCTTCCACATCGCGCTGCTCGGCATCCTGCTCGCGGTCGGCTTCGGCTCGCTGTACGGCTACCGCGGCAACGTCCTGGTCGTCGAGGGCGACGGCTTCGCCAACACCGTGGCCGCCTACGACAGGTTCATCCCCGGCAGCCGGGTCTCGGCCGAGTCGCTCCAGCCGTTCTCCTTCGAGTTGTCCGACTTCAAGGTCACCTACCAGGTCGCGGGCGACAAGAAGGGCCAGGAGCTCGACTACTCCGCCTTCCTGAAGGTGCACGACGAGCCGGGCGCGCCGGGCCGCGACTACGAGCTCAAGGTCAACGAGCCGCTGGAGGTCGACGGCACGCAGACGTACCTGCTCGGCCACGGCTACGCGCCGATCTTCAAGGTCACCGACGGCAAGGGACAGGTCGCCTACGAGGGGGCCGTGGCCTGCCTGATCGACCAGAAGGCCACATTGACCTCGTCGTGCGCCGTCAAGGTGCCCGACGCGCAGCCGTCCCAGCTCGGGTTCCTGCTGCGCTTCCTGCCGACCAGCGTGCCGCTCACCGACGGCACCTACGCCTCGGCCTTCCCTGCCGAGCTCCAGCCGCAGGTGCAGCTCATCGGCGGCTACGCGGGCGACCTCGGCATGCGCTCGGGCAAGCCGCAGTCGGTCTACGAGATCATCCCGAGCGAGCTCAAGGACAAGATCGTCCCGGTGGTGCGGGGATCGTTCTCGGCCAAGCCGATCTCGGTGGGCGGGTCGGTCGAGTTGCCCGGCGGGGCCGGGAAGCTGGAGTTCACCGGGGTCAAGGAATGGATCACCCTCCAGACCGCCTACGACCCCGGGCGCGTGCCCGCGCTGGTCGCGGCCGCGGTCGCGGTCATCGCCATCGCGCTGTCGCTGACGATCCGCCGCCGCCGTGTCTGGGTGCGGGTCAAGGAAGGCCGGGTCGACGTGGGCGGCCTGACCCGTACCGAGGGCTCCGCGGCGGGCTTCACCGAGGAGTTCGCCGACATCGTCAAGGCTCTATCAGCAGGAGAACAGGATGTCCGCTGAGCAACTCGCCGGGTTGAGCGACAATTTCGTCGTCGCCACCGTCCTGCTCTACATCATCGCCATGGTGGGCTTCGCGATGGAGCTGGCCTTCGGCAGGGCCGTTCTGGGCAAGGCCGCCGCGAAACGGGCCGCCCGGCAGCCCGTCATGGCCGGCGCTCCCTCGGGCGGCGACGCCGAGCCCGAGGCTGAAGAGGCCGTCGCCGTCCCCGAGCCGGTCAATGGGGGTGTCGCGGCCCTCGCGGGCCGGATCGCGCTCGTGCTGGCCTGGATCGGCTGGGTCGGCAACCTGGGCGCCATCATCACTCGCGGCCTCGCCGTCGACCGGTGGCCCTGGGGCAACATGTACGAGTTCGTGGTGGCCATCTGCTTCGCCGCCGTGACCGCGTTCCTGTTCACCCAGGTGCGCCAGAACGTGCGTTTCCTGGGCGCGTTCGTCATGGTCGCGGCCACCCTCGGGCTCGGGTTCGCGGTCAAGGTGCTCTACACGGCGGCCGGGCCCGTGGTGCCGGCGCTGAACTCGTACTGGATCGCGATCCACGTCAGCGCGGCGATCCTGGCCAGCGGGCTGTTCACGCTGGCCGGCGTGTCGGGTGTGCTCTTCCTGGTGCGCGGCGACGGGCTCTCGCGCCTGCCGAGCCGCGACGACCTGGAGCGGGTGGCCCACCGCGCGATCGTGTTGTCCTTCCCGCTGTGGACGTTCGCGGTCATCGCCGGCGCGCTCTGGGCCGACCGCGCCTGGGGCCGCTACTGGGGCTGGGACCCCAAGGAGGTCTGGTCGTTCATCACCTGGGTGGCGTACGCGGCCTACCTGCACGCCAGGGTGACGGTCGGCTGGCGGGGCAGGGCCGCCATGATCGTGCAGCTGCTGGCGTTCGGGTGTCTGATGTTCAACCTGATCGGCGTCAACATCTTCATCTCCGGCCTGCACAGCTACGCAGACGTCAGCGGTTAGTCCTCGCCGCGCATCCGCCGGTCGAGATCTCTCAGGAAGTCGGGGTCGTCGTCCGGGCCCTTCGGCATGCCCGGGCCCGGAGGCACCGGCCACGGGTCGCGTACGACCTTCGGCCGGCCGCGCAGCATCCAGATCAGGCCGCCGAGCAGCGGGATCAGCACCACGATGAGGACCCACAGGGCCTTTGGTACGTTCCGGACCTCTTCTTCCGGTGCGGTGATGACGTCGAAGAGCGAGAAGAGCCAGAAGGCCAGCAACGCCAGGCCGATCAGAACACCTGCCATGACCCGAACTGTAAGCCATTCGCGACGTGATCGTGCCGGGCGATGTCCCGTTTCGGATGACTCGGGAAGATCGGCGTCGTACCGTGGAACCCGGTTCGGCGTAGACGCGGCGTGAAGGGGTGCGATGGCCTTTTCTCACGACAAGGGCCGACATCGGCGCGGGCGTTGGTGGCGGCGCGGGTCGTACCTGTTCTCGCGGCGTGACGAGGCTCCTCCGGACGCGGACCGTTCCTTCTGGTCCCGGCCGAGGGAGAGCCGCCCCGAGGTCCCGAGCGGGCCGCTCAACGGCGCGGAGCGGCGCGGCGAGCGGCTTGGTGAGCGGCTTGGTGAGCGGCGGCCCGAACTGTTCGCCCGCCCCGGCGGCCCCCAGCGGCGCGAGGTGACGTGGGACGGCGTCTCGCTGCGCGAGCGCGGGGAACGTCTGCCCGCCGCCGTCGCCGAACGCCCCCGCTACACCTGGTACGACTTCGAGCTCGACGACACGCCACCCAGGGCCCAGCCCAACAGGCCGGAGGCCCCCTCCATCGGCGACGGCCTGCGCCACTGCGGCAAGCTGGAGAAGGTCCTCCACCGCCAGTGGGACGCCCGGCACGGCCCGCCCTCCAAGGACGCCGTACGCGCGGTGGAGAGCCTGGCCCGGCTGCCCGACCGGCTCAAGGAACTGCTGGCCACCGGCCTCGAAGGCATCTACGTCGGCAGCGGCGGCGTACCCGACCTCGACGACATGGGCTACTTACGCGGCGCCCCGCTCCCGTCGGGCCGCGCCACCTGGGACATCTGCGCCGGCGCGTACGGCGACCGCAAGATCGTGGTCGGCGACCGGCCCTCGCCCACGCCGGACGTGATGATGCATGAGGTCGGCCACGCCATCGACGACCTCGACTCCTTCCACGGCGAATGGGTGTCGGACTCGCCGGAGTTCGTCCGGCTCTACGAGAACGCGTTCCCCAAGCTGGCCTCGACCTTCCACCGCCAGGGCAACGGCCTGGGCCGCAAGGAGTTCTTCGCCGACGCCTTCGCCGCCATCGCCGCCCGCCAGCGTCCCGCCCTGGTGGACATGCTCGGCGGTGACACGCGGATGGCGCTCGACGTCATGCTCTTCTTCAACCGGCGCTACGGAATCTAGGTGATCAGCCATGTACGTCATCCGGCTCGCTGACGGGACCCTGCGCGTGCCGCAGAGCCTGACCAGCGAAGACGGGCGTCTGATCGGCAACGCGTACGTGGACGTGCAGCCCGGCGATCCCGACTACGACAAATGGCTGCCCGAGTCGCTGACCGAGGAGGAGGCGGCCGAGCGCCGTCGTCGCTGGGAAGAGGAGAACGACGATCTGGAACGCGAGTTCCTGGCGTTCAAGGCCAGCCAGGAGGACGCTTGAGGAGGACAGGCGCCAGCCACGGTCGGCGGTTGGCGCCGCCCGAGCCTGCCGTCCGGAAGTGTGCGCCGGGAAGCACGCGTGTGCTGTCGCCTCACGCACGGTGAGACGCATGGTGCGGCGGCATGAGGTCCCGCCAGCGGTGATCCTGGCGGATCGCAGGATCACCGACTAGACGGAACGTCAGACGCGCGGGGACTCACCTGCTGGCCTGTCGGCCGTGAGAACGTCCTCGCCTCGAAGAAGGGCGTGCACTTCCGACTCGCGGAAGCGCCGGTGCCCTCCGGGGGTGCGGATACTGCTGATGCGGCCTGCCGCTGCCCAGCGCGTAACCGTCTTTGGGTCTACCCGGAAGAGGGCGGCAACCTCTCCTGGGGTCAGCAGACGCTCGCTGCTACTCTCCACCAATCTCTCCCCCTCGCATCCCGCTTCCTGCCAGCGGGCGGACAGGTAACCAGTGTGTCGAGCGAAGCCTGATTTATCCGTGGTTTTCTACAAAGATCACGGGTTGTTATCAGCTGACTGCCCGATTGTTATATGATAGAGCCTCTTTGGGGCTCTCGTGGGTGTTTCTTTACGAAACACCCTAACTGGGAACAGTAGCAGCGCTCGCGTCCGATGCGAAGAGCGACCGCTACGCAGGGACGAGTAACCTCGAACCTGTGCATCCTGTTCTCGTTTACACCGCGTCGCGGATCGGCCTGTTTGTCGTGACCCTGGGTGTTCTCTACCTCGTCGGCCTGCAAAACCCACTGATCCTGCTCGCAGCCGCTTTCGTGATCAGCGGCGTGGCCAGCTACGTGCTGCTGTCTCGGCAGCGTGACGCCGTCAGCTCACGCCTCAGCGACAGGATCGGCCGACCGAAGCCGGAGGACGACTAGGGCAGGGGGAACATGCCAATCCGGGCATGGTACTCCCGTCCGAGTCGCGTTGTGTCACTACCGACAAGTAGACCTGTCTTGTGCGCCAGAAATGCCTTCACGCCGATGCCGCGCTCGCGGCCGGGATTCCAGGCGAGCGCCTTTCCCGTGATCGGATGAATGGCGCCGATGCCCTCCCGGGGCACCGCCCCCGGGCCGGCGGAGTCGCGGCCCTGCGGGTTGTTCAGCCATCGCTGGTGACCGCCGACGTAGACCGCTGAGCCGGTCACGGCGACCGCGTAGAGCGAGTCGCCGCCGGTGGCGTTTACCCAGGTGGGCCGGATGTCCACCCCCCTCGCGTACGTCTCGAACCGGGCGGCCGTGTCGCACATGCGGCCCTTGGGGCCGCCGGTCGTGACGACCACGAAGGAGCGGCCGTCGGGGGCGAAGTCCAGCCCGCGCACATAGGAGGGGAACGCCTGCGCGCAGCGCGGCTCGTACGTCGCGGTGCGCCAGTCGGCGACCCTCGCCACCGTCCCGCTGACGTCGATCAGCCCGAGCTGCGGCCTGGACTTCCCGTCGAGCGTGGTGAACGAGCCGTCGACCGCCAGCCGCCCGCCCGACCAGGCGAGGGACTGCACCTTCACCCGGGCTGTCAGCGGCTCGCCCGGCGTGACGGCGAACCCCCGGTCGGCCGCCCCCGTCGTGGCGTCCAGCCCGGCCAGGGCGACCCGCGGCCGGATGAAGTCGCCGCCGGCGTAGAGCTTTGTACCGTTCCTGACCAGGGACGTGACCATGCCGCCCTCGATGCCGGGGGAGAAGCCGCCGACCAGCCGCCCGTCGGGGACGCCGATCCGGGCCAGGGCGCGGGCACGGGTGTTGTCGATGCCCGGGAAGGCGCCGCCCACGTAGACCGTGTCGTGGTCGCCGGCGGCCAGCGCGTAGACCGGCCCGGCGACGGACGGCGCGAAGTCGCGCAGGATGCGGCCGGTCGCCAGGTCGTAGGCGAACAGGTTGGCGCGGCGCAGCGTGTACGTCCGCGCGGCATCGCCGACCTCGCTGAACGAGCCGCCGACGACGACGGTGCCGCCGACCAGCGCGATGGCGTTGACGATGCCGTCGAGGACGTGGGGGGTGTTGTCGACCGGGTCGGCCGAGACCACGCGGGGATGGGCGACGGGGGCCGAAGCGATGATCGCCGCAAGGGCGACACGGGCAAGCATTCACCAACAACTAGCAGACGTTCGGTAGCGGTGCCGTTACTTTGTGTTGATTGCCGCAAGGGTCTGGCTCTCCGCGAGCCTGCCCGCCGGTCCGGGCCCGATCCGTCATAGCTGGTCAAAGGCCGTAATGCCCGGCGCCGCCACCGCAGATCGCCTGGGTACTCTTGTCCGCATGACGCGCGCTCAGTTGGACAAGCAGCCGGACGAGGTCGCCGCGATGTTCGATCGCACCGCCCGGCGCTACGACCTGGTCAACGACGTGGCCTCGCTGTGGCAGGTCAGGCTCTGGCGCAAGGCCGTGGCCACGGCCGGCGACGCGGGTCCCGGTGAGGTCGTGCTCGACCTCGGGGCGGGCACCGGCACCTCCACCGACAGCTTCACCGCCCTCGGCGCCCGCGCGATCGCCTCCGACTTCTCCCTCGGCATGTTGCGCACGGGCGTGCAACGCCACGGCGGCAATTCGCTGACCGGGGCCGGCATCCCGTTCGTGGCCGGTGACGCGATGCGGCTGCCGTTCGCCGACGACGCCTTCGACGCGGTGACGATCTCCGTGGCGCTGCGCAACGTGCAGGACACCGGGCTGGCGCTGCGCGAGATGCTCCGGGTGACCAGGCCCGGCGGGCGGCTGGTGATCCTGGAGTTCTCGCACGTCACGTTCGCGCCGTTCGACCTGGTCTACCGCGAATACCTGATAAAGGCCCTGCCCAAGGTGGCCAAGGTGTTCGGCTCCAACGACGACTCCTACGACTACCTCGCGGAGTCGATCAGGGACTGGCCCGACCAGCCGACGCTGGCCCGGACGATCCTCGACGCCGGCTGGGAGCGGGTCGCCTGGCGCAACCTGTCACTGGGCATCGTCGCCGTACACAGGGGCTTCAAGCCCGCCTGAGTGCCTCGATCGTGGACGGGTGGCGAAAGTTCCAGGATTCGCCTTCCGCCTTTCTGCTCGATTCGGGCTTCGCGGACTACTGTGAGGATGTGTCGGGGGGAGGCCCTGTGCAATTCCCGCTGGGATGACCGCAGGGACTCTTTCCGGGACTAAACCAGGTCTTCCCGGCGAGGATTGCCCATCGCGCATTCCGCGCATATGTCCTCGAATTTTCGGAAGGAGCCCGGATGATCGGAGAAATCAATCCCACACTCCGTCGCCGGAAGCTCGCCGCCGAGCTGCGCCGGTTACGCGAGGACGCGGGGCTCAACGGCGTACAGGTGGCCAGGTCGCTCCGCTGGTCGACGTCCAAGATCTCCAGGATGGAGAACGGCCAGGTGGCGCCGTCCGCCAAGGACGTGGCCGAGCTGCTGCGCCACTACGGGATCGACGGCGAGCGCGGCGACCTGCTGCTCGCGCTGGCCGGCAACGACGGCGCCAAGGGCTGGTGGGAGTCCTACTCCGACGTCGTGACCGAGCCAGTGCTGGAACTGTTCGGCCTGGAGGACGGCGCCAGCCGGGTCAGGGCCTGGCACACCTTCTCGCTCCCCGGCCTGCTCCAGACCCGCGAGTACGCCACCCAGATCGGCCTGCTCCACCGCGCGGTCGAACTGGTGCCGCCGGGCAAGATCGAACGCCGGATCCGGGCCAGGATGCGCCGCCAGCACCTGCTGCGCAAGGAGCCGCCGCTGCGCTACTCGGCCGTGCTCGACGAGGCCGTGCTGCGCCGCCGCTTCGGCGACGGGGACGCCAAGCTGATGCGCGACCAGCTCCGCCATCTGGCCGAGCTGGGCGACCTGCCGAACATCACCGTCAGGGTGCTCAGGCTGGCCCGGCCGCACCCCACCGACATCACCAACTTCATGTTGCTCAGCTTCCCCGCGATGCCCGTGCTCGGCAGCGTCTCGGGGGAGGTCGTCTACTACGAGAACTTCCCGTCGTTCACCCTCACCGAGGACGAGGAGACGGCCTTCCAGTATTCACTCGTGTTCGACCTGCTGGAGGACGCCGCCATGGACGAGGAGGAATCACGCGATTTCATCACCTCGTTGGCAGATCAATTGTAATGACATGGTTATCGCGGCGTGTCTTGAAGGCCCGGCCGATCTTCAGTTGGCTACCGTCATTGGTCGAGACCAATGAGACTGGGGAGGTAGTCCGTCCGATGAGCGGCCTCACTGTCTCGCCGGACGGATGGCGCAAGAGCAGTCTCAGCGCGGCCGCCGGCGAGTGCGTAGAGTTTGCCCGGAGCGCGACCGGTGACGTGTTGTTGCGTGACTCCAAAGATCCCCGTGGTCCGGTCCTCACCTTCACGCCCGGGGAGTGGCGGGCGTTCATCGGTGGAGTGCGCAACGCCGAGTTCGAAGTCTGACGCTCCAGTGCCAGGCCCTTCGTTGACGACGGAGGGCCTTCTTGTGTCCGGGAACCGTACCCCGACTGCCACTATGTACAGGAAAAGCAGTAGACTGCGGGCCGACAAGTTTGTGAAGGGGTTCACAAAGGAACGAAGGCGCAAGACCCCGAGGCCTTCGATCGTGTAGGACAGGACAGGACAGTCCAGTGACCGTGCCACCAGCCATACAGGCTGACGCTGACGTCATCGTCGTCGGCGCCGGTCCCGCCGGTTCCGCAACCGCCTTTTACCTCGCTCAGGCCGGTCTCGACGTGCTGCTCCTGGAGAAGACCAGGTTCCCCCGCGAGAAGGTCTGCGGCGACGGCCTGACGCCGCGTGCCGTCAAGCAGTTGCTCAACATGGGTGTCGACATCGACGCGCCCGGCTGGATCAGGAACAAGGGTCTGCGCGTCGTCGGCGGCGGCCACCGCTTCGAGCTCGACTGGCCGCAGCTGGAGCGCTTCCCCGACTTCGGGCTCGTACGCACCCGCCAGGACTTCGACCAGATCGTCGCGGCCAACGCGGTCAAGAACGGCGTACGCCTCATGGAGGGCGTCACCGTGACCGGGCCGGTGCTCGACGACCGCAGCGGCCACATCGTGGGCGTACGGACCAAGGACGGCGCGACGTACCGCAGCCGGGTGGTCGTGGCGGCCGACGGCAACAGCACCCGCCTCGCGATCGGCATGGGCCTGCACAAGCGGGAGGACCGGCCCATGGGCGTGGCCGTCCGCACCTACTTCGAGAGCCCCCGCCACGACGACGACTACCTGGAGACCTGGCTGGAGCTGTGGGACGGCGACACGCTGCTGCCCGGCTACGGCTGGGTGTTCGGCGTCGGCGACGGCACCGCCAACGTCGGGCTCGGGCTGCTCAACACCAGCGCCCAGTTCGGCAACATCGACTACCGCGACCTGTTGAAGCGCTGGTGCAAGGCCATGCCGGCCGACTGGGGCTTCACCGAGGAGAACATGACGGCCCCCATCCGCGGCGCCGCTCTCCCGATGGCCTTCAACAGGCAACCGCACTACACGCGGGGTCTTATCCTCGTGGGTGACTCCGGCGGGTCAATCAACCCGTTCAACGGCGAGGGCATCGCCTACGCCATGGAGACCGGCGAGATCGCCGCCGAGATCATCGCGAAGGCCCTCAGGGACACCACCGCCGCCCAGCGGGAGCGGATCCTGAGGACCTACCCCCAAGTGATGAAGGACGCCTACGGCGGCTACTTCACCCTAGGGAGGTTGTTCGTCGAGGCGATTGGGAAACCGGGTGTGATGCGCTTCGGGACCAGGCACGGCCTGCCTCACCCGAGGCTGATGCGCTTCGCGCTCAAACTCCTTGGTAATCTCACCGACCGGCGAGGCGATGCGTCCGACATGATCATCAACGCACTCTCGAAGGTCGCCCCACCAGCATGATTCCCACGACAGACACATCAAGCTGCGCGCCCGCGCGCGCGGCGACTCCAGAGGAGGCGTAGCGATGGACCTTTACGTGCCCATCCTGGTGCTCGCCGTTCTCGCGGGGGGCTTCGCGATCTTCTCGGTCGCCATCGCTCCCTTCACCGGCCCCAAGCGCTGGAACCGCGCCAAGCTTGACGCCTATGAATGCGGCATCGAGCCGACGCCCCAGCCGGTCGGTGGCGGACGGTTCCCGCTCAAATACATGATCACCGCGATGCTCTTCATCGTGTTCGACATCGAGATCATCTTCCTCTACCCGTGGGCGGTCTCCTTCGCGCCGCTGAAGAACGACGCGGGCGACACCATCGCGTCCGGCCTCGGGCTGTTCGCGCTGGTCGAGATGCTGCTGTTCATCGTCACCGTGCTCGTCGCCTACGCGTACGTGTGGCGCCGCAAGGGTCTGGACTGGGACTGAAAATGGGACTTGAAGAGAAACTCCCCAGCGGGTTCATCCTCAGCACGGTCGAAGCGGCCGCCGGATGGGCGCGTAAGAGCTCCGTGTGGCCGGCCACGTTCGGTCTCGCGTGTTGCGCCATCGAGCTGATGGCCACCGGTGGCCCCCACTACGACCTGGCGCGCTTCGGCATGGAGCGCGCTTCGGCGTCTCCCCGCCAGGCCGACCTCATGATCGTCGCCGGTCGCGTGTCGCAGAAGATGGCGCCCGTCCTGCGGCAGATCTACGACCAGATGGCCGAGCCCAAGTGGGTCATCTCCATGGGCGTGTGCGCCTCCAGCGGCGGCATGTTCAACAACTACGCCATCGTGCAGGGCGTCGACCACGTCGTGCCGGTCGACATCTACCTGCCGGGCTGCCCGCCGCGGCCGGAGATGCTGATCGACGCGATCGTGAAGCTGCACGACAAGATCCAGAACATGAAGTTCGGCGCCCACCGCGCCAAGCAGATCGAGGACCTCGAACTGCAGGCGTTGCGCACGCTGCCGCTGATCGACCAGGGGAGCGGAAAGTGACCTCGCCCGACCACCTTCCCGGAAGCCCGGAGAGCGGGGAGGCCCCCGAGGCCGCCTCGGTCCCGGCCGTCCCCGAGGCGCCCGTCGCCCGTCACGGAATGTTCGGCGCGCACGACTCCGGTGACACCTCCGGCTACGGCGGCCTCGTCGTCCGCCGGGCGCCGCAGCTGGCCACGCCCCGCCCGTACGGCGGCGCCCTCGACGAGCTCGTCGACACCCTCGGCCTCGACGACGCCATCGAGCGCGTCGTCGTCGACCGCGGCGAGCTGACCCTGCACGTCCGCCGGGAGCGGCTGGTGGAGGTCTGCCAGAAGCTGCGCGACGACCCGGCCCTGCGTTTCGAGTTGTCGCTCGGCGTCTCCGGGGTGCACTACCCGCACCTGAAGGGCGAGGAGCTGCGCGCCGTCTACCACCTGTGCTCGATCACCCACAACAGGCGTGTACGCCTGGAGGTGAGCGCACCGGACACCGACCCGCACATTCCATCGACTGTGGGCGTTTACCCTGGTCATGACTGGCATGAGCGGGAGACGTACGACTTCTTCGGAATCGTCTTCGACGGCCATCCGGCACTCACCCGGATCATGATGCCGGATGACTGGGACGGCCACCCGCAGCGCAAGGACTACCCGCTCGGCGGCATCCCGGTCGAGTACCGGGGCGCCACCATCCCCTCGCCGGACCAGAGGAGGTCTTACTCATGAGCACCGGCTATGACGAGGCGACAGAGGGCAAGGTCTACTCGGTCACCGGCGGAGACTGGGACGAGGTCGTCGGCGAAGCCCGCGACACCGAGGAAGAGCGCCTGGTCGTCAACATGGGCCCGCAGCACCCGTCCACGCACGGCGTGCTCCGGCTGGTCCTGACGCTCGACGGTGAGACGGTCACCGAGGCGCGCAGCGTCATCGGCTACCTGCACACCGGCATCGAGAAGAACATGGAGTTCCGGACGTGGACCCAGGGGACCACGTTCGTGACGCGCATGGACTACCTCTCGCCGATCTTCAACGAGACCGCGTACTGCATGGGCGTGGAGAAGCTGCTCGGCATCACCGACCGCGTGCCCGAGCGGGCGCAGGCCATCCGCGTGATGATGATGGAGCTCAACCGCATCGCCTCGCACCTGGTCGCGATGGGCACGTTCGGCATGGAGCTGGGCGCGACCACGCCGTTCCTCTTCGGCTACCGCGACCGTGAAATGATCATGGACCTGTTCGAGTACATCACGGGTCTGCGCATGAACCACGCCTACGTCAGGCCGGGCGGCGTGAGCGTCGACCTGCCCGCGGGCGCGGTCGACAAGGTGGGCGAGTTCCTCAAGGAGATGCCCAAGCGGATCAAGGACATCCGCAAGCTGCTCGACGAGAACCCCGTCTACGTGCGCCGCACCAGGGACGTCGGCTACCTCGACCTGACCGGCTGCATGGCGCTGGGCATCACCGGCCCGATCCTGCGCGCCGCCGGCCTGCCCTGGGACCTGCGCAAGTCGCAGCCCTACAGCGGCTACGAGACGTACGAGTTCGAGGTCGCCACCGAGCGCGGTTGCGACGTCTACTCGCGTTACCTCGTGCGCATGCGGGAGATGGAGGAGTCGCTCAAGATCATCGAGCAGGCTCTCGACCGCATCGCCGGCCCGCTCAAGGGCGACCCGGTGATGATCGAGGACAAGAAGATCGGCTGGCCCGCGCAGCTCGCGCTCGGCCCTGACGGCTTCGGCAACTCGCCCGACCACATCGCGCACATCATGGGCAGCTCGATGGAGGCCCTGATCCACCACTTCAAGCTGGTGACCGAGGGCTTCCGGGTCCCGGCCGGGCAGGCGTACGCGAGCATCGAGTCGCCCAAGGGCGAGCTCGGCGCGCACGTCGTCAGCGACGGGGGCACCCGCCCGTACCGCGTGCACTTCCGCGAGCCTTCCTTCTGCAACCTGCAGGGCTTCCCCGCGATGGCGGAGGGCGGCCAGGTCGCCGACGTGATCGCCGCGGTGGCTTCTATCGACCCCGTCATGGGAGGTGTGGACCGGTGACTTTTTCACCGGAAGTCCGGGAGCGTCTCGAACAGGACGCCAAGGAGATCATCGGCCGCTACCCCAAGACGCGGTCCGCCCTGTTGCCGCTGCTCCACCTCGTGCAGTCGGCAGACGGCTACGTCTCCGACGACGGCAAGGAGTTCTGCGCCGAGATGCTGGGCCTGAGCAAGGCCGAGGTCACCGGCGTCGCGACCTTCTACACGATGTACAAGCGCAAGCCGGCCGGCGACTACCACGTGGGCGTCTGCATCAACGCGCTGTGCGCCGTCATGGGCGGCGACGAGATCTGGGACGAGCTGTCCGAGCACGTCGGCGTCGGCCACGAGGAGACCACCGGCGACGGCAAGATCTCGCTGGAGCGCCTCGAGTGCAACGCGGCCTGCGACTTCGCCCCGGTCATGATGGTCAACTGGGAGTTCTTCGACAACCAGACGCCCGCCTCGGCCAAGCAACTCGTCGACGACCTGCGTGACGGCAAGGACGTGCGGCCGACGCGCGGACCGAAGAAGCTCTGCACCTTCAAGGAGGCCTCGCGCGTGCTCGCGGGCCTGCCCGACGACCAGGCGGGCGACGGCCCGTCGGCCGCCGGCCCCTCGCTCGAGGGCCTGAAGGTGGCCAAGGCCAACGGATGGAAGGCCCCCGAGGCATGAGCACCACACTGACCCCGGTCCTGACGGCCAACTGGGACCAGGCCGACTCCTTCACCCTCGACGGCTACGGCGGTGACTACCAGGCGGCCAGGAAGGCGCTGGGCATGGACCCCGACGCCGTCATCCAGGCGGTCAAGGACTCCGGCCTGCGCGGCCGCGGCGGCGCCGGCTTCCCCACCGGCATGAAGTGGGGCTTCATCCCTCAGGGTGACGGCAAGCCCCACTACCTCGTCGTCAACGCCGACGAGTCGGAGCCGGGCACCTGCAAGGACATCCCGCTGATGATGGCCAACCCGCACTCGCTGGTCGAGGGCGTCATCATCACCGCGTTCGCGATCAGGGCCAACTACGCCTTCATCTACGTGCGCGGCGAGGTGCTGCACGTCATCCGGCGGCTGCACGCGGCCGTGCGCGAGGCGTACGAGAAGGGCTTCCTGGGCAAGGACGTCTTCGGGTCGGGCTACGACCTGGAACTCGTCGTGCACAGCGGCGCGGGCGCGTACATCTGCGGCGAGGAGACGGCGCTGCTCGACTCGCTGGAGGGCTTCAGGGGTCAACCGCGACTCAAGCCCCCGTTCCCGGCCGTGGCGGGCCTCTATGCCTCGCCGACTGTCGTGAACAACGTAGAGTCGATCGCCAGTGTTCCCTCGATCATCAGCAACGGCGCCGACTGGTTTGCCTCGATGGGCACCGAGAAGTCCAAGGGCTTCGGCATCTTCTCCCTCAGCGGCCACGTCACCAGGCCCGGCCAGTACGAGGCCCCGCTCGGCATCACCCTGCGCGAGCTGCTCGACATGGCCGGCGGCATCCGCGAGGGGCACCAGATCAAGTTCTGGACCCCGGGCGGCTCCTCCACGCCGATCTTCACCGACGAGCACCTCGACGTGCCGCTCGACTTCGAGGCCGTCGGCGCCAAGGGCTCCATGCTCGGCACCCGCGCGCTCCAGATCTTCGACGAGACCACCTGCGTGGTCCGCACAGTGCTGCGCTGGACCGAGTTCTACGCCCACGAGTCGTGCGGCAAGTGCACGCCGTGCCGCGAGGGCACGTACTGGCTCAAGCAGGTGCTCAAGCGCCTGGACAAGGGCCAGGGCACCGAGGAGGACCTGGCCACGATCACCGACATCGCGGACAACATCCTCGGCCGCTCGTTCTGCGCCCTCGGCGACGGTGCGACCAGCCCGATCCACTCCTCGGTGAAGTACTTCCGCGAGGAGTACCTCAAGCACTTCGAGATCGGCGGCTGCCCGTTCGACCCGAAGAAGTCCACTCTCTGGGGTGAGCAGTGACCGTCGTAGAAACAGAAATCACCCTGGTTACCCTCACCATCGACGGGTTCCAGGTCAGTGTCCCCAAGGGCACCCTGATCATCAGGGCCGCCGAGCTGCTGGGCATCCAGATCCCCCGGTTCTGCGACCACCCGCTGCTCGACCCGGCGGCCAACTGCCGCCAGTGCCTGGTCGACATCCCCGACGCGGGCAACGGCCGCGGCTTCCCCAAGCCGCAGCCGTCCTGCGCGATCGAGGTCGCCGAGGGCATGGTCGTGCAGACCCAGCTCACCTCGCCGGTCGCCGAGAAGGCACAGCGCGGGGCCATGGAGCTGCTGCTGATGAACCACCCGCTCGACTGCCCGGTCTGCGACAAGGGCGGCGAGTGCCCCCTGCAGAACCAGGCCATGTCGAACGGCCAGGGCGAGTCGCGGTTCCAGGAGCAGAAGCGTACGTTCCCCAAGCCGCTGCCGCTGTCCACGCAGGTGCTGCTCGACCGTGAGCGCTGCGTCCAGTGCGCCCGGTGCATCCGCTTCTCCGACCAGATCGCCGGCGACCCGCTCATCGAGTTCTTCGAGCGCGGCGCCAAGGAGCAGGTACGGGTCGCCGACGGCAAGCCGTTCAACTCCTACTTCTCCGGCAACACGGTGCAGATCTGCCCGGTCGGCGCGCTGACCGGCGCGGCCTACCGGTTCCGGGCGCGGCCGTTCGACCTGGTGTCCACGCCGAGCGCGTGCGAGCACTGCGCGTCGGGCTGCTCCATGCGCACCGACCACCGCCGCGGCCGGGTCACCCGCCGCCTGGCGGGCAACGACCCGCTGGTGAACGAGGAGTGGAACTGCGACAAGGGCCGCTGGGCCTTCTCCTACGCCACCCAGCCCGACCGGCTCAAGACGCCTCTGGTGCGCAACGAGGAAGGCGTGCTCGTGCCCGCCTCGTGGCCGGAGGCGCTGGAGGTCGCGGCCAAGGGCCTGGCCGCCGCCCGCGGCAAGGCCGGCGTTCTGGTCGGCGGCCGGGTGACGGTCGAGGACGCCTACGCCTACAGCAAGTTCGCCCGGGTCGCCCTGGGCAGCAACGACATCGACTTCCGCGCCCGCCCGCACTCCGCCGAGGAGGCGCAGTTCCTCGCGCACGCGGTCGCGGGCAAGGGCATCGAGATCAGCTACGCCGACCTTGAGAACGCCCCGGCCGTGCTGCTCGTCGGGTTCGAGCCCGAGGAGGAGTCGCCGATCGTCTTCCTGCGCCTGCGCAAGGCGTGGCAGAAGAAGGGCCTGAAGGTCACCGCGATCGCGCCGTTCGCCTCCGCCGGCCTGGCCAAGATGGGCGGCACGCTCATCACGGCCGCGCCCGGCACCGAGGCCGACGCGATCGGCGAGCTGGTCGGCACGCTGGCCGAGGGCACGATCGTGCTCGCCGGCGAGCGGCTGGCCACCGTGCCAGGCGCGCTGTCGGCCCTCGTCCGCCTCGGCGCCGGTTCCGGCGTCCGGCTGGCCTGGGTGCCGCGCAGGGCCGGTGAGCGCGGCGCGCTCGAAGCCGGCGCGCTGCCCAACCTGCTGCCGATCGGCCGTCCCGTGGACGACGAGGCCGCCAGGGCCGAGGTCGCCAGGGTGTGGAACGTGGGCTCGCTGCCCGCCACGCCCGGCCGCGACACCGACGGCATCCTCGCCGCCGCCCGTACCGGTGAGATCGACGCGCTGGTCGTGGCCGGCGTCGACCCGTACGACCTGGCAGACCCCGCCGCCGCGCTGGAGGCGCTGGAGAACACACCGTTCATCGTCAGCCTGGAGATCCGCGCCAGCGCCGTCACCGACCGCGCCGACGTGGTGCTGCCGGTCGCCGCGGTGCAGGAGAAGAGCGGCACGTTCGTCAACTGGGAGGGCAGGGGCCGCTCGTTCGAGGCGCCGCTGCGCGTGCCCGGCATCCAGAGCGACCTGGCCGTCATCGGCAACCTCGCCGACCGCATGGACGTGCACTTCGGCCTGCCGGACGCCAAGGCCGTCCGGCGCGAGCTGGGCAGCCTCGGCGCCTGGCGTGGCGCCCGCGTCGCCGCCCCGAGCACCCCCACCCGGCCCCAGGTCGCCCCGGCGGCCGGCGAGGCGCTGCTGGCGACCTGGCACCTGCTGCTCGACGAGGGCAGGCTCCAGGACGGCGAGCCGTACCTGGCCGGCACCGCCCGCGCCACCGAGGCGCTGGTGTCGGCGAGCACGGCGGCCGAGATCGGCGTCATCGACGGCGACAAGCTCGTCGTCGGCGGCCCCGGCCCCAACGCGGTCACGCTGCCGGTCCGCGTCGCGGACCTGCCCGACCGGGTGGTCTGGGTGCCGGCGAACTCCGGCGGCTGCTCGGTCACGCGCGACCTGCGCGCGCTGGCCGGCGACATCGTCACGATCGGGAGCGCCTCATGACCCACGTTCTCGCGGCCGATCCCACCCTTGCCGACTTCGGCAAGGACCCGCTGTGGATCACCATCATCAAGGCCGTGATGCTGTTCGTCTTCCTGATGCTGGGCGTTCTGTTCGGCGTCTGGTACGAGCGCAAGCTCATCTCGCGGATGCAGCACCGCTACGGCCCCAACCGGGCCGGCAAGTTCGGTCTGCTGCAGTCCGTGGCCGACGGCATCAAGATGGGCCTGAAGGAGGACCTCACTCCGCGGACCGTGGACAAGGTGCTCTACCTGCTGGCTCCCCTGATCATGGTGGTCCCGGCGTTCCTGGCCTTCTCGATCGTGCCGTTCGCGCCGATGGTCAACCTGTTCGGCGTGCAGACGCCGCTGCAGCTCGTGGACCTGCCGGTGGCGGTGCTGTTCATGCTGGCCATGGGCGCCGTCTCGGTCTACGGCGTGGTGCTGGCCGGCTGGTCGTCGCGCTCGCCGTACGCGCTGCTGGGCGGTCTGCGGTCGGCGGCGCAGGTGGTCTCGTACGAGATCGCGATGGGCCTGTCGTTCGTGGCGATCTTCCTGTTCGCCGGGACGCTGTCCACGTCCGAGATCGTCAAGGCGCAGGGTGAGCAGGGCTGGTTCGTCTTCCTGCTGATCCCGTCGTTCGTGATCTACGTGATCTGCATGTTCGGCGAGGCCGCCCGTATCCCGTTCGACCTGCCCGAGGGCGAGGGCGAGCTGGTCGGCGGCTTCCAGACCGAGTACTCCTCGTCCCTGAAGTTCGCCCTCATCATGATGGGCGAGTACCTGCACACCTTCACCGCCTCGGGCATCGCGGTCACCCTGTTCCTGGGCGGCTGGCGGGCGCCGTGGCCGATCTCCATGTGGGACGGCGCCAACACGGGCTGGTGGCCGGTGTTGTGGTTCTTCATCAAGTTCGTGCTGACCTTCAGCTTCATCGTGTGGGTGCGTGCCTCGCTGCCGCGCGTGCGCTACGACCAGCTCATGTCCCTGGGCTGGAAGGTGCTGATCCCGGTGAACCTGGCCTGGATCCTGCTCGTCGCCGCGGCTCGCAACGTGGTCGTCAACGAGGGCAACAAGACGGTCGGCATCGTGATCGGCGCGGTCATCGTGGTCGGCGCGCTGGCCATCTGGATGCGGTTCGACACCGTCAACCAGCGGCGCAAGGAGGCGCGCAAGGCCGAGGTGGAGGCCGAGTTCGAGCAACTGTCCGACGAGCCGACGGCCGGCGGCTTCCCTGTGCCGCCGCTCGATCTGCCGCACTACCACGGGGTGCAGCACAAGGAGATTCCCAGTGGGACTAACTGATTGGCTGAACCCCGTCAAGGGCTTCGGGGTCACCTTCCACACGATGTTCAAGAAGCCCGTCACGACGAACTACCCGGAGGTCAAGAAGCCGACGGCTCCTCGCTTCCACGGTCGTCACCAGCTCAACCGCTGGCCGGACGGGCTGGAGAAGTGCATCGGGTGTGAGCTGTGCGCGTGGGCGTGTCCGGCGGACGCGATCTACGTCGAGGGCGCGGACAACACCGACGAGGAACGTTTCTCGCCGGGTGAGCGGTACGGACGCACGTACCAGATCAACTATCTGCGGTGCATCCTGTGCGGCCTGTGCATCGAGGCCTGCCCGACCCGCGCGCTCACCATGACCAACGAGTACGAGCTCGCTGACAGCAGCCGCGAGAGCCTCATCTACACCAAGGAGATGCTCCTCGCGGACCTGACGCCGGGCATGGAGCAGCCGCCCCACCCGATGCGTCTCGGCGAGACCGAAGAGGACTACTACCGGCTGGGACGAACCAATGGGTGAGACCATCACATTCTGGGTTCTCGCCGTCGTATCCGTCGGCGCGGCGCTCGGCATGGTCTTCAATAGGAAGGCCGTCTACTCAGCGCTGATGCTCGGCACCGTGATGCTCAGCCTCGCGGTGCTGTACGCCGTCCAGGACGCGCCCTTCCTCGCCGCGGTGCAGATCATCGTCTACACCGGCGCCATCATGATGCTGTTCCTGTTCGTGCTCATGCTGGTGGGCGTCGACTCCTCCGACTCCTTCGTGGAGACGCTGAAGGGTCAGCGCTTCTGGGGCGCCCTCGCGGCCCTCGGCTTCGCCGTCCTGATCATCCTGGCGGTGGGCAACGCGATCTTCTCCGGTGAGGCGGGCCTGGCTCAGGCCACGGCGCAGGGCGGCTATGTCCGCTCGATCGCGCTGCTGCTGTTCACCAAGTACGTCTTCGCGTTCGAGGTCACCTCGGCCCTGCTGATCACCGCCGCCCTGGGCGCGATGGTCCTCGCCCACCGCGAGAGGGTCACCGAGAAGGTCACGCAGAAGGACCTCTCGCGCGCCAGGTTCCTGAGCGACAACCCCTCGGCCCTGCCCGGCCCCGGCACGTACGCCAGGAGCAACGCCATCGACATGCCGGCGCTGCTGCCCGACGGTTCGGTCGCGCCGTCGTCGGTCAACCGCTACATCGCCCGTTACGACGTCGAGCACGGCCACCTCCCCGAGGACGCGAAGCTCGCCGAGGCCATCAAGCACACGGCCGAGGATGACGCCGCCGAGGAGACGACCAACGAGGTGACCAAGTGACGACCCACTACCTGATCCTGTCGGGTGTGCTGTTCGCGATCGGCGCGCTGGGCGTACTGATCAGGCGCAACGCGATCGTGGTGTTCATGTGCGTCGAGCTCATGCTCAACGCCTGCAACCTCGCGTTCGTCACCTTCGCCAGGCAGAACGGCAACCTGGAGGGCCAGATCATCGCGTTCTTCGTGATGGTGGTGGCCGCGGCCGAGGTCGTCGTCGGCCTGGCCATCATCGTGACGATCTTCCGAACCCGCAGGTCCGCGTCCGTCGACGACGTCAACCTGCTGAAGTACTAAGAGGTGACTGATGCAATCTGAAATCGCTCAGATCACCCCTCATGTCGGCGGTGTGATCGGGAACGCCTGGCTGATGATCGCTCTTCCGCTCGTGGGGGCGTTCATCCTGCTGGTGTTCAACAAGTTCACGAACCGCTGGGGTCACCTGCTGGGCGTGGTCATGTCGCTGGCCTCGTTCGTGGTGGCGGTGCTCGCGTTCTTCGAGCTCATCGGGTTCGGGGACGAGGAGCGCCGCCGGGCGGTGCACCTCTACGAGTTCATCCCCGGCATGGTCGACATGGGGCTGCTGATCGACCCGCTGTCGATCAGCTTCGCGCTGCTCATCACGGGTGTCGGATCGTTGATCCACATCTACTCCATCGGGTACATGTCGCACGACGAACACCGGCGCAGGTTCTTCGCGTACCTGAACCTGTTCGTCGCCGCGATGCTCCTGCTGGTGCTGTCCGACAACTACGTGGGCCTGTTCATCGGCTGGGAGGGCGTGGGCCTGGCCTCGTACCTGCTGATCGGGTTCTGGCAGTTCAAGCCGTCCGCGGCGGTCGCGGCGAAGAAGGCGTTCGTCGTCAACCGCGTCGGTGACTTCGGCCTGCTGGTCGGCATGTTCATCATCTGGACGTCGTTCGGCACGCTGGCCTTCAAGGACCTCGGCGCGAAGATCGGCGCCAGTGGCGCCTCCGACGGCACGATGCTGGCCATCGGCCTGCTGCTGCTCCTCGGCGCCTGCGGCAAGTCGGCGCAGCTCCCGCTGCAGTCCTGGCTGCTCGACGCCATGGAGGGCCCGACGCCCGTCTCGGCCCTGATCCACGCGGCGACCATGGTCACCGCCGGCGTCTACCTGGTCGTGCGCTCGGGCGCGTTCTTCTTCCCCGAGGGCTCGGGGGCGGCGCTCGCCGTCGCCATCGTCGGCGCGGCCACGCTGCTCGCCGGTGCGATCATCGGTTGTGCGAAGGACGACATCAAGAAGGGCCTGGCCGGCTCGACGATGTCGCAGATCGGCTACATGATGCTCGGCGCGGGCCTCGGCCCCGCGGGCTACGCCTTCGCGATCGGCCACCTGATCACGCACGGCTTCTTCAAGGCCGACATGTTCCTCGGCGCCGGTTCGGTCATGCACGGCATGAACGACGAGGTGAACATGAGGAAGTACGGCGGCCTGCGCAAGTTCATGCCGATCACCTTCGTCACGTTCTTCATCGGCTACCTGGCGATCATCGGGTTCCCGCTGCTGTCCGGCTACTTCACCAAGGACGGCATCATCGAGACCGCGGTCCACCACCAGCCGATCCTGGGCTGGCTGGCCGTGCTCGGCGCGGGCATCACGGGCTTCTACATGTCGCGGATGGTCTTCATGACCTTCTTCGGCCAGAAGCGCTGGGCCGACGACGCGCACCCGCACGAGTCGCCGCTGGTCATGACCGTCCCGCTGATGATCCTGTCGCTGGGCGCGCTCGGCCTCGGTGCCTACCTGGTGCTGGGCGGCAGGCTGTACGACTTCCTGCGGCCCGCCGCGGGCGGCGAGGCGGAGGCGCCGAGCTTCCAGTTCGCCAGCACGCCCGGTCTGGCCACCCTCGCGCTCGTCGCCGTCGGTGTGGTCATCGCCTGGATGAAGTACGGCCGGGCAGAGGTGCCGTCGGTGCAGCCGCGCGGCTCCTTCCTCACCACGTTCGCCCGCCGTGACCTGTACGGCGACGCCATCAACGAGTCCCTGCTCATGCGCCCCGGCCAGTGGCTGACCCGCATCGCGGTGTTCTTCGACAACCGCGGCGTCGACGGGCTCGTCAACGGTCTGGCGGCAGGCATCGGCGGGAGCTCGGGGCGCCTGCGCAGGCTCCAGACGGGCTTCGCGCGAACGTACGCGCTGTCCATCCTGATCGGTGCCGCCCTGCTGACCGGCGCCCTGCTCCTCGTTGGGAACATCTGATGTCACCCTGGCTCCCGATAATCATGGCGGTGCCCGTAGTGGGCGCCATCGTGGTGGCCCTGCTTCCCAAGGGCGGCGACAAGCTGGCCAAGCAGGTCACGCTGGCGGTCTCGCTGCTGACGATGGTGCTGACGGGCGTCATGGCCGCCGGGTTCAAGCCCGGCGGTGAGCGCTTCCAGTTCAAGGCGGAGTACGACTGGATCCCGAGCTTCGGCGTGAAGTTCGGGGTCGGCGTGGACGGCGTCGCCCTGGTGCTGATCGCCCTGTCGGTCGTGCTGGTGCCGATCGTCGTCCTGGCCTCCTGGCACGACGCCGACGGCGTCCGGACCTCCGACGGCACGCTGATCACGCCCAAGCGGTCGGTCAAGACGTACTTCTCGCTGCTGCTCGTCCTGGAGACGATGATGATCGGCGTCTTCGCGGCGACCGACGTCTTCCTCTTCTACGTCTTCTTCGAAGCCATGCTGATCCCGATGTACTTCATGATCGGGTCGTACGGCGGCGCCCAGCGGTCCTACGCGGCCGTCAAGTTCCTGCTGTACTCGCTCTTCGGCGGCCTGCTCATGCTGGTCGCGGTCATCGGCCTGTACGTGCTGGCGAACAAGGGCACGTTCATGTTCGAGCCGCTCGTCGGGGCCATCAAGGATCCGACGACGCAGAAGTGGCTGTTCGGCGGCTTCTTCATCGCCTTCGCCATCAAGGCGCCGCTCTGGCCGGTGCACACCTGGCTGCCCGACGGCGCCGGCGAGGCCCCGGCCGGCGCCGCCGTGCTGCTCGTGGGCGTGCTCGACAAGGTCGGCACGTTCGGCATGCTGCGCTTCTGCCTGGAGCTGTTCCCGGACGCGGCCAAGGCGTTCACGATGCCGATCGTCGTCCTGGCGGTCATCAGCATCATCTACGGCGCGATCGTGGCCATCGGCCAGACCGACATGAAGCGGCTCATCGCCTACACGTCGATCTCGCACTTCGGCTTCATCGTGCTCGGCGTGTTCGCCATGTCGTCGGTCGCCCAGTCCGGCGCGGCCCTCTACATGGTCAACCACGGCTTCGCCACGGGCGCGCTGTTCCTCGCGGCCGGGTTCCTCATCGCCCGCCGCGGCTCGCCGTTCATCGCCGACTACGGAGGCGTGCAGAAGGTCGCCCCGGTTCTCGCGGGCTTCTTCCTGGTCGCCGGTCTGGCCGGTCTCTCGCTGCCCGGACTGTCGTCCTTCGTCAGCGAGTTCATGGTGATGATCGGCACGTACTCCAGCGTGGCGCACGGTTCCGGCGCGCTGACGGTGGCCGCGATCATCTCCGCGGTGGCCGTGATCCTCGCCGCCGTCTACATCCTGTGGATGGTGCAGCGCACCCTGAACGGCCCGACCGCCGAGCCGGTCAAGGCGTTCAAGGACCTGAACGCCCGGGAGATCTGGGTACTCGCGCCGCTGGTCGCACTGATCATCGGGTTCGGCTTCTTCCCCAAGCCGCTGCTCGACGTGATCAACCCGTCCGTCCAGCAGACGCTGACCAACGTGCAGGTACCCACTGCCACCATCGCTGAGAAGGGGACAGGTCAGTGAACGACGTCATCCAAGCGCCGACGATCGAGTACGGCACGCTGGCGCCGTTGCTGATCATCTTTGGCGCGGCCTGCATCGGCGTGCTCGTCGAGGCGTTCGCGCCGCGCTACCTGCGCAAGTCCATCCACGTCCCGCTCACGCTGCTCAGCCTGATCGGCGCGTTCGCCCTGGTGATCGTGCAGGTCATGCGCGGCGTGCCGACGCAGGCCGTCGCCATGGGCGCGGTCGCGGTGGACGGTCCCGCGCTGTTCATCTGGGGCGTGATCATCGTCCTGTCGTTCGTGTCCGTGCTGCTGATCAACGACGAGGGCCACTTCGTGGCCTCGGCGGCGGCCGTACCGGGCAGCGCCGACGAGGAGGAGGCCGAGGCGGCCGACAACGGCACCGGGCAGACCGAGGTCTACCCGTTGGTGTTGTTCGCGGTCGGCGGCATGCTGCTCTTCCCGGCCTCGCACGACCTGCTGACGATGTTCGTGGCCCTTGAGGTCATGTCGCTCCCGCTGTACCTGCTGTGCGGCCTGGCCCGCCGTCGCCGCCTGCTGTCGCAGGAGGCGTCGATGAAGTACTTCCTGCTCGGCGCGTTCTCCTCGGCGTTCTTCCTGTACGGCACCGCCATGATCTACGGCTACGCGGGCACCGTCTCGCTGCCCGGGATCAACGCCGCCCTGGCCAAGGGCGCGCTGCTCGACCCGCTGCTCATGATCGGGCTCGCGCTGCTCGGTGTCGGCCTGCTGTTCAAGATCGGCGCCGCGCCCTTCCAGTCCTGGAAGCCCGACGTCTACCAGGGCGCCCCGACCCCCATCACCGCGCTCATGGCCTCCGGCACGCTCGTCGCGGCCTTCGGCGCCGTGCTGCGGGTGTTCTGGGTCGGTCTGGGCAACCTCGACTGGAACTGGCGTCCGGTCATCTGGGGCGTCGCGGCCCTGACGATGATCGTCGGCTCGATCCTGGCGATCACGCAGACCAACATCAAGCGCATGCTGGCCTACTCCTCCATCGCGCACGCGGGCTTCCTGCTCGTCGGCGTGATGGCGACGTTCGGCGCGGCCGGGCAGAACGCCCAGTCGCTCAAGGCGATCCTGTTCTACCTGGCGGTCTACGGCATCACCACGGTCGGCGCGTTCGCGGTGGTCACGCTGATACGCGATCCGGGCGGCGAGGCTGGACACCTGTCCCGCTGGGCCGGGCTCGGCAAGCGTTCGCCGATCCTCGCCGGGGTGTTCGCCTTCTTCCTGCTCGCCTTCGCCGGAATCCCGCTGACCAGCGGCTTCTTCGGCAAGTACGCCGTGTTCGCGGCCGCGCTCAGCAGCGGCACGCAGCCCGGCGACTCCATGGGCGGCTGGATGGCCGGCCTGGTCGTGGTGGGCGTGGTGGCCTCGGCCATCGCCGCGTTCTTCTACGTCCGCGTGATCGTGCTGATGTTCTTCAGCGAGCCCGCGGCCGACGGCCCGGCGATCGCGGTGCCCAGTATGGGGACCGTGGCCGTCATCGCCGTCTCCCTGCTGGTTACCGTAGGAGTGGGGCTCTACCCGGAGTCCATCCTCGGTGTCGCCAACGACGCCGCTTCGGCACTGTTCATTAGATAAGGGGATCCCGTATGTCTGCGCCTCCCGTGGTTGACCTTCCCATTGAGGACGAACGGTTGGCGCAGGACGTGGCCACCGGATTGGCCGCGGTCGAGAAGCTCCTGCGCTCGTCGGTGGAGAGCGAGGACGCCTTCGTCACGGAGGCGTCCAAGCACCTCATCGAGGCGGGCGGCAAGCGGTTCCGTACGCTGATGGTGCTGCTCGCGGCCCAGTTCGGCGACCCATCCGCGCCGGGTGTCGTGCCCGGCGCGGTGGTGATCGAGCTGACCCACCTGGGCTCCCTGTACCACGACGACGTCATGGACGAGGCCCCGGTGCGCCGGGGCTCGCCCTCGGCCAACGCCCGGTGGGACAACACCGTGGCGATCCTCACCGGCGACTACCTGTTCGCCCAGGCCTCGGACCTCCTGGCCGACCTCGGCCCCGAGATGATCCGCATCCAGGCCCAGACGTTCTCCCGCCTCGTCCAGGGGCAGATCCGCGAGACGGTCGGCCCGCGCGACGGCGAGGACCCGGTGGGCCACTACCTGAGCGTCCTGTCCGACAAGACGGGCTCGCTCATCGCCGCCTCCGGCCGTTTCGGCGCACTGCTGTCCGGCGCGCCCGCCGACGTCGAGGAGCGCCTCAGCCGCGCCTGTGAGGCCGTCGGCGTGGCCTGGCAGCTCGGTGACGACCTGCTCGACGTCGCCTCCTCGGGCGCCCAGTCGGGCAAGACGCCCGGCACCGACCTGCGCGAGGGCGTTCCTACCCTCCCGGTCCTCTACGCGCTCACCAGCGGCGAGCAGTCCCGCATGACCGAGCTGCTGTCGGGCCCGGTGGCCGAGGAGGACGTCGAGGAGGCCCTGACCCTGCTGCGCGCCCACCCCGCGATGGCGCGGGCCCGCGCAGAGCTGACGGCGTGGGTGGACCGGGCCCGCGTGGACCTCTCCGCCCTGCCCGACATCCCGGCCAGGGCGGCCTTCCTAGCGCTCTGCGACTACGTGGTCGAGCGTTCGGGCTGATCGCCTGACCCGGGCGGCCGTCCGCGCCGCCCGGAAGCTGTCGTACGTGAAGATCGCCAGGGCCAGCCACACGATCGAGAACCCGATCCACCGGCTGGGCGGCATGACCTCCCCGGCGATCGTCACCCCCACCACGAACTGCAGGATCGGCGCGATGTACTGCAGCACCCCGACGGTGCTCAGCGGCACCCGGATCGCCGCCGCGCCGAAGCAGATGAGCGGCACGGCCGTGATGATCCCGGCCCCCACCAGCAGCAGCGAGTGCCCGACGCCCTGCTGCCCGAACGTCGCCTGCCCCGCGAACTGCAGGTAGACCAGGTATCCGAACGCCGGCACCAGCAGGACCAGCGTCTCGACGGCCAGGCTCTCGGTGGCCGCCACGTTCGCCTGCTTCTTGGCCAGGCCGTAGACGCCGAAGCTCACGGCCAGCGTCAGCGCGATCCACGGCAGCCGCCCGTAGTCGAGGGTCAGCACGATCACCGCCAGCGCCGCGAACCCCACGGCCACCCACTGCAGCGGACGCAGCCGCTCCCGCAGCACCAGCACCCCGAACAGCACGCTGACCAGGGGGTTGATGAAGTACCCGAGCGCGCTCTCGACGACGTGGCCGCTGTTGACCCCGTAGATGTAGGTGCCCCAGTTGACGGTGATGACGAGGGCGGCGACGGTGAGCAGGGCGAGCTTGCGCGGCTGCCGGAGCAGCTCACGGAACCAGCTCCAATGCCGCCGTACGGCGAGCACCGCGACGACGGCCACCAGTGACCAGACCATCCGATGGGCCAGGATCTCCACGGCTCCGGACGGTTTGAGCAGCGGCCAGTACAGGGGGAACAGTCCCCACATGGTGTAGGCGGCGATCCCGAACAGTACACCGCGCCGAAGGTCAGGCATGAACCTAATTTTCGGGCCTTACTAGCTTAAATACAAATGTGTGTCACTATACGGGAATGTTTAGTCATCCTTAAGTGTTCGGGCGTTGTGTAGGCGTAATCCCGCTACCCACGCCACGCCGCCGCCCGCGGCGCTGCGTAAGGTAGAGACACCTGATGGAGGTGGCACGATGGGCTGGCTGTTCGGCGGTAACAAGACATCGATGGTCCGTCCCGAGGACGCTCTGCCGGGCCGCTCGGAGGCGATGCCCGTACCCGCGCGGCACGCCGTCCTGCACGCGCCGCTCGCCCCGCCGTACCCCTCGGGCCTGGAGGTAGCCGACTTCGGCCTGGGCTGCTTCTGGGGGGCCGAGCGCAAGTTCTGGCAGACGCACGGGGTCGTGACGACGGCCGTCGGGTACCAGGGCGGGTACACCCCCAACCCGACGTACGAGGAGGTCTGCAGCGGCCTCACCGGACACACCGAGGTCGTACGGGTCGTGTTCGACCCGGCCCAGGTGTCGTACGAGGAGCTGCTGAAGGTCTTCTGGGAGGCCCACGACCCGACCCAGGGCATGCGCCAGGGCAACGACACCGGCACGCAGTACCGGTCGGCGATCTATCACCACTCGCCGGAGCAGGAGAAGGCGGCGGAGGCGTCGCGGGAGGCGTACCAGCAGGTCCTCACCCAGGCCGGCTACGGCACCATAACCACCGAAGTCACCCAAGCCCCACCTTTCTACTACGCCGAGGACTACCACCAGCAATATCTATACAAAGTCCCCAACGGGTACTGCGGCATCGGCGGCACCGGTGTGGCCTGTCCGGTGGGCCTGACCTCCGGCGAGGCGTAGACCTGCGGAGATAGCTAGATCCTGGCCCATGGTCGCCCGGCACGTCCGGCATCGATCATGGGCCAGAGCCGTTTTCGGCGACAACCTTCCTTACAGGTCCAAGGGCTCGCTGCGCTCGCCACGGTGCCGCTGGCCCGCCTTTAGCGGTCTGGCGGGCTTGCGCGTGCGGCCTGGGGGCCGTTCGCGCCCGCCACCGCACGCGGGCCGGCGGCCCCGACGATGAGCTTCAAGTTTCTGCCGCCCCGCGTCCGGTGCTCGGGCCTGGAGGCCCTGAGCTCCGGGTCGGGTTGCCATCGATTTACCCAGATTGCTCCCTGTGGTGGAGGCTGGCGTATTGAGGGGCCGTTTCAGACGCTTCGAAGGGACCTTTGCTCCCTCCTCCCCTGTCTGGTGTCCGCCTGCAGATTCACAGCCAGTTCATCCAACGTCCCCCCGCAACGAACGTTGGACAGCCCGCTTGCACAGGGAACGGGCTGCTTCCGAACGGCCACCCAGCCTGCGGCCATGTCCTGAACCTGCCATGCCGGGTACTGGGCGATCAGCTTCGCCAAGGTCATGGGCACGGGTGCACTCCGGCGACCGGCGTACAGATCGGCTGAGATTCCCGTAGTTGGGCGTAGCAGAGAGCGACTCGGTGAGCGGCCCGAGCGGGTTCCGTGGAGGGGTGCCAGGCGTAGATGACTCGCTGTCGTCTCGCATCCCATGCCGATCGCCACCAGTAGCGCCCGCCGTGACACCAGACGACCAATCCGACCCAGACGGACACCAGCGCCAGGCCGTAGCCATCGTGCACGTCTGCGGAGACTCCCCGAGTGGCGAGGGCGTTGGCCAGGGCAGCGGCGGCGTGGGTCTCTGGTGCGAGCGAAGGGCGGCTCACAACGCCTCCTCTGCTGTCTCCTGCTCCTTCAACTGCTCGGCGAGATTGACGATGTCGTCCGCGTCGACCGTCTGGGACAGTCCGTGATCCACTTCGCGCGGGGACAGGCGACGACCGTTCCGGGTGGCCCAGAGACGGCCCGCAGAACTACGCCAAATGCACCAGCCGGGAAATGCCGCTTGGAGGTCTTCGAGAATCACTGGAGTGGACATGCGATCAGCGTGCTTACCTGAGCGTGACAAACCCACCGCGTTATCAAGACGTCCAGGACGTTACAGCGTTACGCTCCGAACGTCCCTGACGTCCTCCAGTTCGAGGGTGTGCCGTGGCCAACGTCCCCCTACGCAGCGCCATGCTGAACGCCCAGGTCACGAACCAGCATTTGGCTGACCGATGTGGCGTGGACGTCAAGACGGTGGAACGCTGGCTGCAAGACGAAACGCGCGTTCCGCACATGCGACACCAATGGGCAGCCGCAGAGGCACTAGGAGTTGAGACAGCCGTGCTATGGCCGGATGCAATTCGCAAGACGGTGAAAACTGGGCCGGATAAGGAAGTCTTGACCGTCTATCCGTATCGCTCCGCATGTCCGAAATCAATCTGGCGCAATCTCATCAGCTCGGCGCGCAACGAGATCGTGTTCGCCGGTTACACCAACTACTTCCTGTGGCTGGAACACCCCAATCTCGCGAAGGTGCTCAAGCGGAAGGCGCAGCAGGGCTGCAAGATTCGGTTCCTCGTCGGCGATCCGGAGAGTGAGGTAACGCGCCACCGTGAGGACGTGGAGAACGTTCCGCTGACCGTCTCCACGCGCATCCGGATCACTCTGTCGGAGATCGAGCAGCTACGCGACGTTGCCAGTGTCGAGGCCCGGTTCGGTGACGAGCACATCGCCATGAGCGTGTTCCGGTTCGATTCGGAAATGCTCGTCACGCCGCACTTGGCGAAGCTCGTTGGTCACGACTCGCCCATGTTGCACTTGCGGCGGTTTCAGGATGACGGCCTGTTCGATCGGTTTGCTTACCATGCCTCTGAGCTGTGGGGCAACGGCCGCGACGTGTGGCAGCAGCCCCAGCCCGCAGGCCCGATCCTGGGTGACTAACTGGGTGACAACAGGCCCGGACGGCCCCGGAACCGAGGGGACCGTAGTACCAGGTGGGGGCGAATATCGAGCGTGGTCCCGCCCCCCTCGTGAGGTGTCTGGCGTCCAATGCGCTCACTGTGTCGAAGACCTTTGGCTCGGAGCGTTCCTGCACCGGGTCAAGAACTTCCGCCGATCGTATGCCGGGCCGTCCGGTGCTTTGCGCTGGTTCGATGCGCGTCTTCATGCCACTTTGAGCTGGGGGGATCATGGTTCGCATCGCTGTGTCCGGTCATCGGGGTTTGCCGGAGGAGACTGTCGTACTGATCGAGGGGGCGGTACGCCAGGCGCTCGAGGAGTACGGTCCTGGCGTCACCGGGTTGTCCTGTCTGGCGGACGGGGCTGATCAGATCTTCGCTCGCGCGGTACTCGATCTCGGTGGCGTGCTGGAGGTTGTGATCCCGGCCGAGGAGTATCGGGACGGGCTGCCGGGCGAATGTCGGGCAGCATACGACGAGTTGCTGGGCCGGGCGGTCCGGACTCACCGGCTGCGGTTTGGGGAGTCCACCTCGGAGTCGCACATGACAGCCAGTGCGCGGATGCTGGAGGACGCTGATGTGTTGTTCGCCGTCTGGGACGGGCAGCCGGCCCGAGGCTATGGCGGCACCGCTGACGTGGTGGCCGAGGCGCGGCGGCGGGAGGTGCCCGTTCGGGTGATCTGGCCTGATAGTGCACGGCGAGATTAGGAGCCTCTAGACGCTAGGTGCCTGGTCAGGA
The DNA here is from genome assembly GCF_003947315.1 of Nonomuraea sp. WAC 01424. Lineage (NCBI taxonomy): Bacteria > Bacillati > Actinomycetota > Actinomycetes > Streptosporangiales > Streptosporangiaceae > Nonomuraea > Nonomuraea sp. WAC 01424. Next base: position 66,833 of record NZ_QHHZ01000017.1, on the reverse strand, counting down.
GGCTGATAAGCCTCTAGGTGTGCCTCTAGACCTAGAGGTGATCTCTCTAGGTCTAGAGGCGCAGGGTTCTATCGCTTCTCGCCTACTTGCTGCCGTGCGATCTTGCGAGCGGTGGCGATCCGTGGGCGTGCTACCTCGGCCCAGAAAGCCTCTCCGTGGCGGTGGCGGCTTCCGGCATGGTGCCATTCGCCTACCGTCACGGTCTTCTCTGGATCGGGAGGCGGAGTGCCGGTGACCAGCCGGGTTTGCTCGGCGCGGAAGTCGGCGCGGGCCTGTCGAATGTCCCCGAGTCTGATCGATGTGCTGGACGCAGTCCTTGCAGTGGGTGACGCGCAGCGAGGTGTTGCAGAGGGAACCGTCCGGCTTGGCGCGACCGCAGGAGGGGGAGGGGGGAACGAAGTGCCCAAATGTCGCTTCAACCTCCACGAAGGCACTGTCAAGAGTGCCGTCCGCTTCAGTCTTACACCACAGGACCCACCGGAGCCGTCCAGAGGGCGGTCTCCGTGGTGAGCGCCCGAGTGGGAGGCATTTGATGCTTGAGCTGAAGTGCGACCATCCGGCGAGGCGTAGACCTGCAGAAATAGCTAGATCCTGGCCCTTGAGCGCCCAGAAGGCGCCGCCGCGCCCCCGGCCCTCCGCCCGCCGGCCGGGTGTGCGGCCGGAAGGCGTACGGGTTCGTGGCCCGAAAACCGTCGTTGCCGCCTGCTACTTTCTCGGTTCATGAACCAGGAGACGTGGACGATCGACGATCACCTTGAAGGCAAGCCCGACACGTCGGTGGCCCTGTACCACGAGTTCGTCAGGCTGGTTGAGGGGTGCGGAGCCTTCACGTATGCGGTGTCCAAGAGCATGATCACCGTCAAGGGGACACGTCGAGGATTCGCCGGAGCAAAGCCGGACGCGCGGGGGCTTCGAGGGTACTTCGACATCCAGCGCACGATCGGCGACGACGCTCGCATCACCAGCGTGGCTCCGTACACGAAGCGGCTGTACGTTCATGCCTTCCGGATCTCTGATCTCGCCGAGCTTGATGAGGAATTCGCCGGCTGGCTCCGCGAGGCGTACGAAGTGGGTCAAGGCGGACACCTGGGAGCTTTCCGAGAAGGCGAGTCCTGACGCGAGGTGTGAAGTCCCTGGTCGTCAGCTGATCGTCGTGCAATTGGCGTTCAACTGGACAGAGGGAACGAGGGGTCACGTGGCCGGGGTCGATGTGGCCAGGGCCTCCGCGCGGAGCACGTCCTCGGCTGAGCGGCGCAGGAGGCGTACCCCCACGAGGACCAGCGGCGCGTAGCAGGCCAGGGCCACCACAGCACCCACGAACGCAGGCAGCGTCGCGGCCGCCACGAACGGCAGCAGGATCACCGGCACCGTCCACCAACCGACCACTCCCGCTCGGGCGAGCCCGGCCAGAAGCAGCGGGAGCATGGCGACGCCGCACAGGATTCCGGTGAGCCGCCACACGGCGAGGGTCGGGTCGGCCGTGACGGTGTCGAACACCTTCACCGCGTCGGCGAGCGGCACCGCGTTCGGCATGACGGTGGTGAACCAGTCGGACAGCAGCATGCCGGACATCTGGATGGCGCCGAACATGGACAGTGCCACGCCGGTCGCCGTCAGGCTCCGTCCCCTCCGGCCGCGCAGCAGCGTCAGGGTCGCCGGTACGCCGAGCGCGATGAGCACCCAGGCGTAGTGGAGCAGGTTCGCCGACAGCAGTGACAGTTCGTGGTCGGCGGCCAACGAGGCCAGATACCCTGCGGACGAGTCGTCCGCCTGCGGCGGCGAGGTGAGCATGCCGCCGAACATCAGGACGGGGGCGAGTACGAGCGCGACGCCGGAGAGGCGGCGCAGCGGAGCGGAGGCGGCGGACGTGGCGTCCATGAGGTGTCCTTTCGGATGTCTCTTGAGCTGCCGTAACGCTATGAGCGCGCACCAGCCGGCCGGATCGGCCAAGCGGGCCGTCCGAGATGCGATTCCGAGTCACTCGATCGGCCGCAGGGTCCTCTCCGGGTACGACCCGCGACCCTCTGCCGTCCTTCCCGGGTCTGATCCGCGGGTCGAACCCCTTCGTTACCGTCGGTGTGCCGACGACGAGGGGAGTGAGCGTGGGCACACCATGGAGCCGCCGGAGATGGCTGCTCGCGGGCGCCGTGGCCGGTGTGTTGTTCGCCGTCCTCGCGTCGATCGAGGTGTACGGCGACCCGCGCGGCGCCGGCGACCGGCTCGCCGTTGTCGGGCTCAGCCTGGTGTTGGCGCTCTGCTTCCCGCTCGCGGCGCGTCACCCGATCGTCGCGATGTCCGTGGCGATGTTGTCGTTCCCGTACGCGATGCTGACCGGTGCGGAAGGAGTGGGCGGGGCCCAGCTCATCGCCGAGCTGGTGCTCGTGGTTCATGCGGCTTACCGGACCGAACCTCGTCGTTCCCTCGCCGCGTCGGTGTGTGCCGCCGTGGTTCCGGCGGTCGCGCTCGTCTGGGGTGGCGAGGGGGTTTGGGAGTTCGTCTTCTTCGGCGCGTTGGTGGGGGCCGCCTGGGTTCTCGGTACGTTGTTGCGGCGGGAGCAGTCGCGCTCTCGCCAGCTGGCCGCGCTCGCCGCCGAGCTGGCCGCCGAGCGGGAGGCGCGGGCGCGGGCGGCGGTGGCCGAGGAGCGTGCCCGCATCTCGCGTGAGCTGCACGACGCGGTGGCGCACACGGTCAGCGTGATGACCATGCAGGCCGGGGTGGTACGGCGCCGGTTGGCCGACCGGCCGGTCGAACACGACGCGCTGACGCAGGTGGAGGAGCTCGGCCGGCGTTCGGTCACCGAGTTGCGCCAGGTGGTCGCCCTCCTGCGTCCTGACGAGGCCGACCGGCTGGCGCCGCCTCCGTCTCTGCGGCGGATCGACGACCTCGTCCAGGAGGTATGTTCGGCCGGGCTCCAGGCCATGTCCACGGTGTCCGGTACGCCGTTCTCGGTGCCGCTGGGTGTCGACATGTCCGCGTACCGGATCGTGCAGGAGGCGTTGACGAACGTGTTGCGTCACGCGCAGGCGGTGGCCGAGACGGAGACCGTGACGTACGAGGCGGCCGGAGTGAGCGTACGGATCGTGGACGACGGACGGGGCACCACCGCGCCCGGTCCGGGGCCGGGCGGCGGGCACGGCCTGGTGGGAATGCGCGAACGGGTGGGCATGTTCGGCGGGGAGTTGCGGGCCGGGCCGCGTGCCGAGGGCGGCTTCGAGGTGTATGCACGTTTCCCGCTCGCAGAGGGGACACGATGATCCGGGTGCTGCTGGCCGACGACGAGGCGATCATGCGGGCCGGACTGCGCATGCTGATCTCCGACGAGCCGGACATGGACGTCGTCGGGGAGGCGGCCGACGGCAACGAGGCGGTGCGGTTGGCCGCCGAGATCGGGCCCGACGTGGTGCTCATGGACGCCCGTATGCCGCGCCTCGACGGCATCTCGGCCGCCCGCGCGCTCGCCGGGACGCATCCCGAGATCAAGGTGCTGGTGCTGACCACGTTCGACGAGGAGACCATCGTGGACGGGGCGCTGCGCGCCGGTGTCGCGGGCTTCCTGCTCAAGGTGTCACCTCCCGAGCAGTTGCTGGAGGCGCTGCGCGAGGTGGCGGCCGGGCGCGGTCTGCTCGATCCGGCGGTGGTCCCGTCGGTGATCGGCAGGTACACGCGGGCACCGGAGCCGCAGCCCCGGCACCCGGCGCTGGACCGGCTCACCGGCCGGGAGGCCGAGGTGTTCGCCCTCGTCGGCAGGGGGTTGTCGAACTCGGAGATCGCCGCTCGGCTCTACCTCGGGGAGACCACCGTGAAGACGCATCTGGGCAGGGTGCTGGACAAACTCGGGCTGCGCGACCGGTCACAGGCCATCGCGTTCGCGTACGAGAGCGGACTCATCCGTCCCGGTGAGGACTGAGAATCGCGGGCCTGCGCATGGGTCATACACCCTCGTGGGGATGGGCGCGGCGCACCCTGCCGGCCGGCGAGTAGATCAGTCCCTTGGTGGAATTCGGCCTCGTCGGCGCAGAGCGCCGGGTCTGGGAGTTGAGGTCGGGCCCTCTGCGTGGTTTTCGGAGGGCTCAGACGTGAGGCTGTGGTCTGGCCTCCCTCAGTCTTCCCCAGCCTCCTCGGTGTTCGGGAAAATCCCATCTCCGTTGAAGGCGGAAGAGTGGGATTTCCCGAACGCTCGACCGGAGGCGATTGCCCGCGTGCCTGAAGAGGCGTACCGAGTCCCCGACGGCTGTTGCGGAAGCGGCGGCATGGGCGTGGCCTGCGGCGCTCCGCGTCGCATCGCGGCCCCATTCAGGCGACGAGGCCGCCTGACTACAGCTCGTCGGGCGCTTCCCTGTTCCGTCGAGCCTCGCGTTCCGCCCATTCGCGGCGCTGAGCTTCGCGTTCCGTCGTCACACGTTCGTGCAGACTCGGCATCCGTTGCCTTTCGTGCCTGATGGCCAGCCGTACCGCCCAATAGATGAGGAAGAAGAGCACCACTGCTGGAACGACCCAGATCATCAACAGAACCAGGGCCTCAGCTGGTCCGATCGCCAACATCTGATCCTCCGAATAGGGGGAGGACAAGTGTGCCCGAACCGTCGTTCAAGGTCTACGAACGAGCGGGGCATGGGTGAGAGGTCCTTCATGCCTTCGGCGGAGCGGCACTTGGGGCCGTAGGTGGTCGAGGTGGAAGCCTGACGTTTCTGATCCGGGGTGGTTGGCGGGATCATGGAGGGATGTCGCGGAGGGCGTTGGGGCGTGCTTGTCGGTTGTGGGAGAGCTTGGCTCGGGTTCCGGTGAAGTTTCCTGCTCGGGGTCGGGTGAGCGTGGTTGTTTCGCCCGGGTCGTGGTTGTGTCCGGCGGGGTGGACGGGGGTTGTCGTGTTGGGGGGTGCGGCGCTGGTCACGGTGCCGGACGGTGGGCTGGTCGAGCCGTTGCGTGGGGTTTTGGGGGACGCGCTCGACGGGGCCGCCGGTGTTGCGGGGCTTGCCGGGCGGCTGGGGGTCAGCGAGGTTCTGGGGCCGGCGACGTTGGCTTACCTCGATGTCGAGGATTTCGTTCCCGTCCATGAGGGGGGCGGTGTCGAACGGGTGCCCGCGGGTGATCGCGATGTCGAGGGGCTGCTGGAGGCGGCGGACGGGAAAGATGCCGAGGAGAGTGGGCTGGGGGAGGTCGGTTCGGCGGTCTGGGTGGTTCGCGATGGTGGTGGGGATGTGGTCGCTGCCGCTGGGTATCGGCCGTGGCTGGATTCGGCGGCGCATTTGTCGGTGTTGACCGCTGAGAGGTGTCGCGGGCGGGGACTGGCTCGGGCGGTGGCGTCGGCGGCGGTGGACGATGCGCTGGCCCAAGGGTTGCTGCCGCAGTGGAGGGCGCGTCCGGAGCCGTCGCGACGGGTGGCTCGTGCTCTCGGGTTCCGGGAGTACGGGGAGCAGGTGAGTCTTCTCGTGCGGCGTACGGACGGCTGGGTCAAGGGTGGTTGAGGTAGAGGAGGACGGCTTGGACGCGGCGGTGGTCCTCCTCTGAGTGGGGCAGGCCGAGTTTGGCCAGGATGGAGCTGACGTGGGTCTCCACCGTACGGCCGGTCGGCCAGAGGCGGCGGGCGCTACTTCGCGATCGCCTTCACCGGGATCACCGAGCTCGCCATGGCCGAGCGTGGCGGTCCCGTCGCGGATTACGCGGCCGTACTGGACGGTCGTCAGGGCGACGTGGCGGCGCTGTGGGTGTTCCTGCTCTTCGCGCTGGGCAATCTGGTCGGGACGCTGCTGCTCGGCGTGGCCCTGTTACGCAGCCGCGTGGTCCCGCTCGGGGCGGCCGCCGCGGTCCTCGCCTGGCCTCCGCTTCACGTGATCGGGCTGGTCACGGGGAGCGAGTGGTTCGAGGTCGCGGGCGCCGTACTGCAGGCGGCCGGCCTGGCGATCGTCGGCATCCGCCTGCTGAACGCCCCCCGGTGACCCTGGCGTTCCGTGGGCCTTCGGTGGTACATGTCATGGTTCGCGCGGCCGGGAGGCAAGGGTGTACGTGGACCGGCTGTTGCGAATGGCCGACCTGCTCCTCGACAGAAGAACCGCCGACGAGCGGGCGTCTGGCAGGTCGTCGTCCTCGGCTTGATCTTGCGAGGGAAGTGTGGCGGGCCAGGGGGTGTGGCTCGAAAGTGGATCTTGGTAGGCTGCTTGCTTTACTTCGGAGGTAATCGTCTTGGTGCGCCCGTGCTGACAGGATTGATGATCTTCTTGTCGGACGACGCCAATCAGGACGGAAGGTCAGCCATGTCCATGACCGCACCTAAGGACACGCGTACGGTGGTTGAGGAGTTGCTGCGCAGGATCGGCGAGGGCGACCCCGAACGCATCGCCGAACTGTACGCCGAGCCGGGCGACTGGAAACTTGACTGGCCGGAGGCCGAGCACGGCCGTACTGCCACGCCGTGGATCCGTCACCGGTCCACCCGGGCCGACGCGGCCGCCCACTATCGCGAGATCGCCGATCACCACGTGCCGGAACTGGTGGCGACCGAGGTCGAGCGCATCCTCGTCGACGGAGGCGACGCGGTCGTGCTCGGCGAGATCCGTCAGACCGCCCGGTCCACCGGACGTTCCTATCGGGCGCGGTTCGCCCTGCACCTCACCGTCGAGGACGGCCTTGTCACCCGGCACCACGTCTACGAGGACAGCCTGGCCGTCGCCCAGGCGTTCGAGGCGGAGAAGTGAGAACCTCCAGGTCGATCGCGTAGCCGTGGCCCGGCGCCGTCCGCCGGATTTCCGCGAACCGAGATCAGTGTGCTCCTTCGATCGCCTGGGCGAAGCGGGTGAGGAGGGCCTGGAGGGAGGCGCGTTCCTCGGGGGTGAAGGCGGCGGCGATCCGGCGTTCGATGATGACGGCGGCCTCGTCCGCCACCCGTAGCGCCTCGCGGCCCGCGTCCGTGAGGTGGGTCTCCAGCATCGTGCGGTGCCACTGGTGGGGGGAACGTTCGATCAGGCCGTGTTCCAGCAGGTTCTTCAGTACGACGTTCATGGCCTGCGGCGTGACCAGGCACTCCCTGGCCAGGGCGGCGGCGGAGATGCCCGGGTTGGCGTGGAGGGCGAGCAGGGCGGCGTACTGGGGGACGGTCACCCCGGCGGCCTTCACGGCCGCGTGCTTGGCCGCCATGAGTCGCTGCTCGGCGCGCTTCACGGCGAGGCCGAGCCGTTCCTCCGGGGGCATGTCCATGCAGGGAGCCTACAAGTCATCCCGTCCTAAAAACACTTACATGTATCAAAGCTTTGATACTGTGCCGCCATGTCTGTGATTCCCGAGAGCCACCTCGACCTGCTGACCCGTCCCTTGTACGCCCATCTGGCCACGTTGATGCCCGACGGCACCCCGCAGGTGACGCCGGTCTGGACGGTCTGGGACGGCGAGTTCCTGCGCTTCACCACCACGACCGACCGCCAGAAGGGCCGCAACGCGAGCGCCCGCCCGTACGTGGCCATCTCGATCAACGACCCCGACCGGCCGTACCGCTATCTGGAGGTGCGCGGGACCGTCGAGCGGGTCGAGCCCGACCCCCAGGGCGACGGCTTCGACCTGCTGGCCAGACGGTACGGCCTGGAGTACGACCGCCCGGTCGGCGACGCCGAGCGCCGGGTCGTCATCGTGGTACGGCCCACCCGCTGCACCAGCCAGTGACGGCGGGCCGGGCGCTCAGGAACTCGGCCGGGCACGCATGTGCATGCGTTCCCCCTGCCGCCCGAACAGGTTGAGCACCTCCACGGGATGGTCGCCCGCCGGGCCGAACCAGTGGGGCAGGTGGGTGTCGAACTCGGCGGCCTCGCCTGGCCCCATGACCAGGTCGTGGTCGGCCACGACGAGTCGGACGCGGCCGGAGAGCACGTACATCCACTCGTAGCCTTCGTGGGTGACCGGCTGCGGCTGGTTCTGGTCGGCGGGGATGATCGACTTCCACGCCTGCAGAGGGCCCGGGTGGGCGGTCAGGGGCAGCACGGTCCGCCCGTTGCGGACCACCGGCTTGAGGCGGATGCGCGGGTCGCCGACCTCCGGCGCGCCGACCAGCTCGTCCAGCGGCACCTGGTGCGCCTCCGCGATCGGCAGCAGCAGCTCCAGGCTGGGGCGGCGCTGGCCCGACTCCAGCCGGGAGAGCGTGCTCTTGGAGATGCCGGTGGCCTCGGCCAGGGCCGCGAGGGTCACGCCGCGCTGGGTGCGGACCCGTCTGAGGCGGGCGCCGACCTGAGCCAGCGTGATGTCTATCCGGGATTGCTGCTCCATGGGTCCATTTCACCTCCGCTGTTCCAGAAATGGCAACAGAAGTTGTCATCCTGGCCCGACCGGACGCACCATCGGGGCCGGAGGTGATCGTCATGATCAAGGCGATGAACAGCGAAAACGCCGAGTACGACGTGGTGGTGGTCGGCGCGGGAGCGGCCGGGCTGAACGCCGCCCTGCTTCTCGGACGCGCGCGGCGCAAGGTGCTCGTGGTCGACGCGGGCGGGCCGCGCAACGCCCCTGCCGCGCACATGCACGGCTTCCTGTCCCGCGACGGCCTGCCGCCGTCGACCCTGCTGGAGCTCGGACGGGCCGAGATCGCCCGGTACGGCGTGCGTCTCGTCCGCGGGCGCGTGGAGGAGATCGAGCACGGCTTCTCCGTACGGCTGGAGGGCGGCCCGGTGATCGGCGCCCGCCGCGTCCTGGTCGCCACCGGCCTGTACGACGAGCTGCCCGCCATCGTCGGCGTACGCGAGCAGTGGGGCAAGGACGTGCTGCACTGCCCCTACTGCCACGGCTACGAGGTCGCCGACCAGCCGCTCGCGGTGCTCGGCACGCATCCGGGCGCGGTGCACCAGGCCCTGCTCCTGCGGCAGTGGAGCGACGACGTCGTGTTCCTCCCGCACACCCTCGACCTGACGGCCGAGGACCGCGAACGCCTGGACGCCCGCGGCCTGCGCGTCGTCGAGGGGAAGATCGACCATCTCGTCGTCGAGGAAGGGCGGCTGCGCGGCGTCGAACTGGCCGACGGGCGGGTGCTCCCGAGGGCCGCGGTGTTCCTGTTCCCGCGCATGGTGCCGCACGACCAGCTCCTCACCCGGCTGGGCTGCGCCAAGGACGACGCGGGCCTGGTCGGCACCGACCGCACCGGACGTACGAGCGTGCCGGGCGTCTGGGCGGCCGGGAACGTCGTGGACCCGCGCGCCCAGGTCGTCACGGCGGCCGGGATGGGCTCGTCCGCCGCGTTCGCCCTCAACGCAGACCTGCTGGACGAGGACGTACGAACCGCCGTCGAACGCCACCGCGCCGCGTCCGCCCCGACCCGCTAGCCCCACACATGCAAGGAGACTTCGACATGCCCGCGCATGCTCCGGGCTCGGTGCGCAGCGTCACCGAGCAGACCTTCGCAGAACACGTCGTCCAGGCGGAACGGCCGGTCCTGGTCCAGTTCTGGGCGACTTGGTGCCGTCCGTGCCAGATGGTCACCCCCGTCGTGGAGAGCCTGGCCGCCGACCGCGCCGGCGAGGTGGACGTCGTCAAGGTCGACCTGGACGAGGAGCCCGGCCTGGCCACCCGGCACGGCGTCACCGCCGTCCCCGCCTTCGTCGTGTACGCCGGCGGCAACCCCGCCGGCTCGTGGACGGGCGCGGCTCCCCGGCACGTACTGGACCAGTACCTCGACGCGGCCCTGCGCGCGGCGGGGACGGGCCGGTGAGCGCCGAGGCCGCGGCGGCCCCGCGGGCGGCGGCCGCCCGCGGCAGGCTGCCTCTGGGCGTCTACCTGCTGTCCTTCAGCCTGTTCTCGATGGGCAGCGCCGAGTTCCTGCTGGCCGGGGTCCTGCCGGCGGTCGCCGCGGACCTGCGGATCACGTTGTCCTCGGCCGGTGGGCTGATCTCGGCGTTCGCGGCGGGGGTGGTCATCGGCGGGCCGCCGCTGGCCATCATGACCCTGCGCTGGCCGCGGCGGACCACGCTGGTGGCCGCCCAGGCGGCCTTCGCCGCCTGCGTGGCGGTCGGCATGCTCACCGACAGCTACCCGGTGCTCCTGGTCACCCGCTTTCTCTGCGGGCTGGCGTACGCGGGGTTCTGGGCGGTCGCCGCGGTCACCGCGATCGGCCTGGTCCCGGCGGACCGTACGGCCCGCGCGTCCGGCGTGGTCGTCAGCGGGCTGAGCCTGGCGATGATCGCCGGTGGGCCGGCCGGGGCGATGATCAGCTACTTCACCGGGTGGCGTGGCGGGTTCTGGGCGGTGACCGCCCTCACCGTGGCGGGCGCCGTGCTGACGCTCGTCGCGCTGCCCGCCGCCGGCGGTCCCGTCCGGGCGAGCGTGCGCAGCGAACTGCGCACGATGCGACGGCCGCAACTCTGGGTGGTGTACGCCGTCACCCTGCTGAGCACCGCCGCCTACATGATCTCCTACAACTACCTGGCGGCGTTCCTGACCGACGTCACCGGTGTGCCCGGGGTCTGGGTGCCGGTGATCCTGACCCTGTTCGGGGTCGGGGCGTTCGCCGGGCTGTCGGTCGGGGGCCGGATCGCCGACCGGCTGCCCACGCACGCGCTGCTGGCCGGGGCACTGGGGATCGGGGTCTGTTCCGTCCTGCTCGCCGTGCTCGCACGGCACGCGCCGGCCGTCGTACCGCTGGTGTTGCTGCTCGGGGTCGCCGGGTTCGTGCTCAACCCGGCGATTTACGGGCGCGTGTTCGCCATCGCGTCCGGGGCGCCGACGCTGGCCGGGGCCACCACCGTCTCGGCCTTCCAGCTGGGCATCAGCCTCGTTCCCGTACTGGCCGCGGCCGCGCTGGACGCCGGGGCGGGGCTCACCGCCGTACCGTGGATCGCCGCGGGACTGGCCGCGGCCACACTCGTCCCCATCCTCCTGGACCGCGCGATGTCACGACGAGCGAGCGGCGGCACGTAGGGCTCCGGACGGGTTCTCCGCAGGGGTGCCGGGCCAAAAGTGCGATTAAGAGGACGAAAGTTTATTGAGGCGATGATTGCCGGAATTCGACTTGCCGACCTCGCAACTCCGTCCACCCCTGTGCGATTATCGCACTATGAAGGAGCCGGGAGAGTGGCTGGACATCGGCGAGCGTGTACGTGAGTGCCGCATGGCAGCCGACATGTCCCAGGAAGAGCTGGCATCTGAGCTGAAGCTCGACCGGACGATGATCGCGAAGATCGAAAGAGGCGTTCGCCGGGTTGACGCCCTCGAACTCGCCAGATTGTCGGCGGTTCTCCAGGTTCCCCTGAGTTATTTCCTCGATCCGCCACCTCTGGTCGTGTCCCGGCGTACGGAGCTGGCTGACGACACGGTCACCGACGCCTCACGTCAATCCCATCGATTGGCGGTCGCGCTCTCCACTTGGCTGGCGGACATCAGGCAGCTCGTGGGCGCAGGAGTGTTCACTCCGCCTGCGATCGAGCACTGTCCGGAACCGGTTCAGGACGCATCGAGCGCCCGCCGTGCGGCTCTTTGGGTGCGCGAGTGCTCGGGGCACGGCCTGGAGCCCATCGATTCCCTCATGAGCGTGTGTGAAAAGCTCGGGCAGCTGGTCGCGGTGGTCGAGGTGCCCGGCGAAGGCGCTTCCCTGGTCGAGGACGACGTGGCCGTGGCGGTCGTCGGCAAACACGGCGATCCCGGCCGCCGCCGGGCGACCGCGGCTCACGAGCTGGGACACCTGATCGTCGGAGACGAGTACTCCACCGACATAGGCGTCCATGCCTCTCGTGACGACAGAGAAGCCATCATCGACGCGTTCGCCGCGGAACTGCTGCTACCGGCCGAAGCCTTTCACCGTGGGGTTCGTACCGGTGAACGGGCCAGGCGCGAGCATCTGGTGATTCTCGCGGCGCGGTACAGGACCTCCTGGTCTTTGACCGTGCGGCAGGCGGTGGAAGCCGGAGCCATCGCCAGAGGCGTCGCGAAAGACATGCGCCGGAGAAACCCGACCAGAGCGGAGTTGATGGAAGCGGTCGGGTGGGCGCCGCAGCCGGATCTGGAAACGGTTCGAGTGCCTCCGAGTTTCGCGCACGCGGTGCTGGAATCGTTCAAGAGGTCGCTCATCACGGGGTCCCGTGCGGTCGAACTCATGCGCGGTCAGATCGCGGCAGCTGACCTGCCGGTGCGCGACGATACGGATTGCGAGCTGTGAGCGACGTCGGCCCGGACCCCGTCCTGGTGTTCGACGCGATGTGCCTGAACCACTTCGCTCGCGCCGAGCGTCTGGACGTGCTGCGCGATCTCCTGGCCGGCACAGTGTGCCTGACGACTCATGTGGTCCGGGAAGAGATACGCGCGGGGGTGGAGACCTATCCGCTCCTCCACACGGTGCTGGATGCGGACTGGCTGGGGCTGGCGCGGCTCGACTCTCTTGACGAGATCAGGTGTTTCGCGAAGTGGGCGCAGCGCATCGGCTCCTCGGGGCGCAACCTGGGTGAGGCCAGTGTGTTCTCCGCGGCCGAGTTGTCGCGGGGGATCGCCGTCACCGACGACCGTGAGGCGGTGGCCGTCGGAAGGGCGCACGGCCTGGAGGTGCACGGCACCGTGTGGTTGCTCGCGCGGGCGAGCCAGGACGGGAAGCTCAACGAGGTGGCCGCGGGAAACATCGTGGACGCTCTGATCGCCACGGGAATGCGGCTGCCGTGCAGCGGCTCGACCTTCGGGCCGTACGTTCGCCGCCACGGCTGCCCCTGAATCGGTGTGGCGGAGGTCACATCGGCTGGATGTCACGGACGGGTGGGGTGCTTCCATCACGTGGTCGTACGCATCGAACGAAAGGTACGGCGATGACCACGCAGCACGAAACCGGCACAACTCCCCACCACATCCTGATCCTGGGCGCGGGGTACGCGGGCATGGCCGCGGCGATCCAGCTCGCGGCGCGGACCAAGGGGCGTGCGGACGTGCGGGTGACCCTGGTCAACCCGCGGGAGCGGTTCACCGAGCGGCTTCGGCTGCACGTCGCGGCGACCGGGCAGCAGGTCGCCGAGCTGAGCATTCCGGAGCTGCTGGAGGGCACCGGCGCGCGGTTCGTACGCGGCTGGGTCACGGCCGTGGACGCGGACGCGCGGACCGTACGGATCGACGACGACCGGGTCCTGCACTACGACACCCTGGTGTACGGGCTGGGCAGCGTGGCCGACACGGTGACGGTGCCCGGCGTGGGGGAGCACGCGTACACGCTGGACGGCGTCCAGGACGCCGAGGCGCTGGCCGACCGGCTGGCCCGGCTGGCCCGCCAGGGGCGCGGCACGGTCGTCGTCGGCGGCAGCGGCCTGACCGGCGTCGAGTCGGCCGCCGAGATCGCCGAGCGCCACCCCGAGCTCGACGTCGTGCTGCTGGGACGGCAGGAGCCCGGCGCGGCCATGGCCGCCAGGCCGAGGGCGTACCTGCGGGCCGCGCTCGCGCGGCTGGGTGTTCAGGCGCGCGGCGGGGCCGAGGTGGTGAAGGTGCTGCCCGGCTCGGTCGAGCTGGCGGACGGGGAGAGCGTGCCCGCCGACGTCGTGCTGTGGACGAGCGGCACGCGGGTGTCGCCGCTGGCGGCCGCCGCCGGTCTGACCGTCGACGAGCGCGGCCGTATCGTCACCGACGCCGCCCTGCGGTCGGTGTCGCACCCGGACGTGTACGCCCTCGGCGACGCCGCCGCGATCCGCCAGGGCTACGGCGTCATGCACGGCACCTGCCAGGGCGGCATGCCGACCGGCGTGCACGCCGCGCTGTCGATCCTGCGGGTGCTGGCCGGCAAGGAGCCCAGGCCGTTCCGCTTCGGCTACTACCACACCCCGGTCAGCCTGGGACGGAACGACGGCGTCGTGCAGTTCACCCACCCGGACGACAGCCCCCGCAGGGTGTATCTCACGGGCCGGTTGGCCGCACGGTATAAGGAGACGGTGACCGCCTCGCCCTGGCCGACCTACGGCCGTATGAAGAAGATGCCCGCTTCGGGCGCGTTCTGGCCGCGCGGCGGCCGGTTCACCCGCGTGGGGGCGGCGGGATGAGCCGTCCGTACTCCGAGCGGGACCAGCAGGTCTTCAACCAGCATCGCAACCTGCTGTTCTCGGTGGCCTACCGCGTCCTCGGCACCGCGGCCGACGCCGAGGACGCGGTCCAGGACGCCTGGATCAAGTGGTCGGCCGACGACCGTTCGCAGGTGGCCGATCCCAAGGCGTACCTGGCGCGGATCGTGTCGAACCTGGCGTTGGAACGGCTGCGCTCGGCCCGGTACCAGCGCGAGACGTACGTCGGGCCGTGGTTGCCGGAGCCCATCCTGACCAGCGGCGACACCGCCGACGACGTCACGGCCGCCGACTCGGTCTCGACGGCGATGCTGGTGGTCCTGGAGACGCTGAGCCCGCTCGAACGGGCGGTGTTCGTGCTGAAGGAGGTCTTCGGCTTCAGCCACGCCGAGATCGCCGAGGCGGTGGAACGTTCCGAGGCCGCGGTGCGGCAGGCCGCCCATCGCGCGCGGGAGCACGTACAGGCCCGGCGGCCGCGCTTCCAGGCGGACCGGTCGCGGCAGCGCGACGTCACGCGGCGTTTCCTCGCCGCCGCGACCGGCGGCGACATCAACACCCTGATGGAACTGCTGTCCCCCGACGTCACCCTGTGGACCGACGGGGGCGGGAAGGTACGTCAGGCCCTGCGTCCGGTCGTGGGCGCGCAGACGGTGGCCGCGTGGTTCGCCGCGATCGGCACGGTCACCTACCAGGGCGTCGAGCCCGCCGACATGAGGGCCGAGCCGGCCGAGATCAACGGCGGCCCCGGTCTGGTGTTCAGCGGTCACGGGCGCGTCGTCGCCACCGTGACCTTCGACTTCGACGCGGAGGGACGCATCACCGCCGTCCACAACGTCGCCAACCCGGACAAGCTCCGCGCCGTCGCCACCGGAACCGCCCGCGACGTCACACCCTGACCGCGGCACGGTCACTCGTAGACGGGCGCGGCCAGTTCCCAGATGCTGATGGGGCGGATGGTCCCCAGGGCGGCGAGCAACCGCTTCTCCGGCACGGCCCCGCTGCCGATCTCCATCATGGCGTCCCCGAAGGCGGCGAACATGGAGCTGCCGTACTCGGTGCGCAGGGCCCAGACGTCCTGCGACACCTCCACGCAGGTCTCGTCGTTCTGGAGGTCGAGCTCGTCCTCGCAGGCCTGTTCCGGGGTCATGGTCCCCTGCCGGATCTCGAACAGGATGTCGGCGCCGGGGCGCTGGTACTGGAGGAAGAGCTCCGGACCTTCGACGGTCGTCTCGGTCAGGCGGAAACCGGGCAGGTCAGGCGCGACGTGCGGGATGTTCCGGTCGGCCATGGCCTGCTCCTGGGCGGCGAGCGCGATCACCTCCTGGTTCGACCACGCCGCCAGGAACAGGGACGCGGCCACGCCGACCGCCGAGACGCGCAGGGGTGTGGCGGCCGGCATGGCCAGCCCGGCCCCCAGGGCGTAGCCGCACGCTCCGGCGGTCATGACGATCAGGCCGAGGCGCCAGTCGCCGAAGCCGACGAGGGCGGAGACGGGCGCGGTCATGGTCAGGCCGGCGTACAGCGCGATGACGGCGAACTGGCCCAGCAGCGACACGAGCCACCAGTTGCGCAGCATGGCGTACCAGGAGAGCAGCATCCCCAGGGGCAGGGGCGCGAACAACATCAGCACCAGGTTGGCCGCGTCGTTCTGCGGCCCGCGCAGGACGATGACCACCTGTGCCAGGCCCACCACGGCCCCCACGAGCGCGGCCCGGATCAACGCGTTCATGCCCGATCATGGACGACCCTCGCCCGTCCCTGTCAAGAGCGGTCGCGGGTCAGCAGATCGTGACAGGAGCCACGCCCGGGGCGTACTGGTCCCAGCGCTGGGCGCTCAGCCGCGCGCCCGCGGCCCTGGCGCACACCCGGGACGCCAGCAGGCCGCCGTCGACCGGCACGTCCCTGCCGGTCCCCGCGTCGAGCAGGACGTGCAGGCCGGGACCGTCGAACCGCAGGTCAACGGGCCGCTCGCCGTCCTCGGTCAGATACAGCGGCTGCGCGCCGCCCACCCGGGTCCTGGTGGGGACGTCCCAGAACATCAGACCGGCGTCGGTCACGGCGGCCACGGTCGCGCCGTCGGGGGAGACGGCGAGAGAGCCCACGCCCTTGCCCGTCTCGAAGCGGCCGATCAGCCGGGTCAGCCCGCCGTCCCAGATCCGGACGATGCCGTCGAAGTCCGCGACGGCGGCCAGGGACGGGCCGAAGGCGATCGTGCTCACCTCGCGCAGGGCGTCGGGCAGCGGCAGCGGCCGGGCCGTGGCGACGTCCACCAAGGAGGGGGGATCGCCGGTGACGACGAGGCGGCGGCCGTCCGGGGTGAAGACGAGCGGCACGCCTGAGTTCTCGACGCCGGGTACGGTCCTGGCGGTCCCGGCGACCGTGTCCCACAGCAGCAGTCCGCGCCGGCCCTCGTCGTACGCGGCCAGCCCGGCGGCGAGCACACGGCCGTCGGGCCCGAAGCTCAGGTCGGTGACCGAGAAGCCGGAGGTCGTGAGCTTGGCGCGCTTCGCCCCGGTGGCGACGTCCCAGAGCTGGATCTCGCGGGGACGTTCGCTCGACGACGTGGCCAGGACGCGGCCCGTACGGTCCATGGTGAACCGGGTGGTGAAGTCGGTCGGCTCCAACCGTCCGGCCCGTACCGTACGGAAGAGCCGCCCGTCGGGACGCCACACCATGACCCGGCCGCCGCCCGCGTCCGACAGCAGGTAGCGGCCGTCGCCAGCGTGGACGGGCGACATGGGCACGTCGTCGCCGGTCGGCCGGTTCTCGCGGTAGCGGGTCAGGTCGAGCGAGGTCACGGTGCCGTCCGAGGAGAGCAGTCGCAGCACGCGGCCGTCCCGGCTGAACCGCGGGACGTGCTCGACGAGCTGCTGGCCGCGGGTGTCGTAGGTCAGCAGGCGGCGGCCGTCGACGGCGGACAGCGTGAGCCGCCGGTTCGACAGGACGGCGATCATCGTGTGATCGGGGCCGAACGCGGCGATGTCCATCCCTGTGGGCTTCAGCGTGCCCACCTGCTCGCCGGTCGCGGATTTGCGCACCCGCACGCGGGTGACGTCGCTGATCGCCACGAGGGAGCCGTCGTCGCTGAAGACGGCGTGGGTCATGGTCTTCAGCCAGGGGGCGGCACGTTCGCGCGTGACCGGGTTCCAGCCTTCGGCATGCATGCGGTTCTGGTCGTCCATGGTGGTGAGCAGGGCCAGGCGGCCGTCAGGGCTCACTGCCTCGGCGTCGCCGGAGGGCGTCCTGACCGGGGTCTTCGTGGTCAGGTCGAGCTGGGTGCCGCTCTCGTTGGGCAGGCTCAGGAACCTGCCGTCCGGGCTGAAGTCCATCTCGGCCGCCACCACGGCGTCCCAGGAGTCGTCCTTCCCGCTCGTCCAGGTCTGCCCGGTGGCCAGGTCCCTGATCGTCAGATGGTCGGCGTACTGCAGGGCCAGCCTGCCGCCGTCAGGGCTCAGTGCGATCCCTTCGGCGCGCGGCTCCAGACCGGACACGGACCGGACCTGTTCGCGGGTGTCCACGCGCCAGACGGCGGCCGTCGTCCCGTCCGTACCGGCGAGCAGGCTGCCGTCGTGGTTGAGCGCGTACCGGCCGGCCGGCCGCTCGGGCGGCACGAAGACCTCGTTCTCCACCTGCGTCAACGCGCCGTACATCGCGCCGCGCGCGGCCACGGTGGGCGCGACGCGGTAGGCCGCCACCGCCAGCAGCATGCCCTCCTTCGGGTCGGTACGCCGTAGCGCCACCGCCTGCGCGGCCAGCGATTCCGACAGCGCCCGGTCACGCTGGCCGCTCACGAGCCGCCGTTGCTGGTCGGCCAGGACCGAGGCGGTGACCGCCACGCCGAGCAGGACGACGAGGACGCCGGTGAACCACCGCCGCCGCAGCCTGCGCCGGCTCGCCAGCCGCACCCCGCCCGCCACGTACGCCCGTTCCACGGGTGTCAGGGTGAGCAGCCGCGGGCGGGTCTCCGTCCAGTCGCGCAGTGATTCCAGCAGGCTGCCGTGCGGCAGATCGGCGTCCTGCCGGCCGCCCGCGTCCCACTCCCAGGCGTCCTCGGCCAGCCGGCGATGCGTCGGCAGCCCGTCGCGCTCGGCCGCGTACCAGCCGCGCAGCCGCGGCCACGCCTTGACCAGGGCCGGATGGGCCAGACGTACCCACTCCCCGGTCACGGAGAGCAGGTCGGAGAACGCGGTGACCGCGGCTTGCGGCAACTCGCCGGCCGGCGTGCGGCGCAGTGTCTCCCGCCCTTCGTCGTCGATCGCCACCAGCCGCAGCAGCATCCCCGGCACGAGCTCCCTGATCTCGGGGGAGAGCTCCTGGTAGAGGCGCTCGGCGCGCTCTCCCAGGGCCGGGTCGGGGTCGGCGTGCGGCGGCGCGACCCCGCCTCCCTCCCGCGACCCCTCGCTCAGCAGCGCGACGTTCCCGTTCCCGCCGATCAGCGCGAGCAGCAGCTCGCGCGCCGTCGGCCGCTCGGCGGGTGTCTTGGCCAGGGCCGCGGCCACCAGCGGGCGCAGCGGATCGGCCAGCGCACCGAGGTCTGGCTGCGCGGACAACACCCGCTGCATGTGGGCGTAGGGGTTGTCGTTCCCGGCGCGGAACGGGTCCTGGCCGGTCGCCGCGAACAGGATGACCGCGCCCCAGGCGAACAGGTCGGCGGAGGTCTCGGCGCGTCCTCCGCTGATGACCTCGGGCGCCATGTACGTCGGCGTGCCGGCGGCCGACGTCGTGGAGGTGAGTGTCATCTCCGTGGCCCTGGCGATGCCGAAGTCGATCACTCTCGGGCCGTCCGGGCCGAGCAGCACGTTGTCGGGCTTGAGATCCCGGTGCACGACCCCGGCCTCGTGGATCGCGGCGAGCGCGGTGGCCATGGCGATGGCCAGCCGGTAGAGGGCGTCCCCGGAGAACGCGCCCGACTCCCGTACCGCGCGCCTGAGGCTGGGGCCCTCGACGTACTCGCTGACGATGTACGGCCGTTCGCCGTCCAGGCGGGCGCCGAGGATCTTGGCGGTGCAGAAGGAGGCGACCCGCTGGGCCACGGCGACCTCCTTGGCCCACCGGCCGCGCAGGTCACCCGATCGCAGCACCTTGAGCGCGACCCGGGTGCCGGCGGCGTCGTACGCCTCGTAGACCACACCCTGCCCGCCGCTGCCCAGCCGTCCCGCCAGCCAGTAGTCGGCTATTCGCTGCGGATCGTCCGGTAAGAGTTCCTCCATACGCCTTTGGATGCGTGATCAGTCGAGGTGGTTCGGCCGCGAGAACCAGCGCCAGGACGGCGGCAGGAGCAGCCGACGTCCGGCGGGACAGAGAAACCTCGCGTGAATCGTGCCTTTCGATCAGGCGACGATCGTCCGTCCCGGCGGGCCTCAGGTGGACAGGGGCAGGCGCGCAAAGGATATTTGACGGGAATGGGAGGATCTATCACATGGATGCGCGTCTGGACCATCTCGTCTGCTGGGTTTCCGACCAACTCGCCGCCCTCCACTTCTACGAGCAGGTGGTGGGCCTTCCGGGAGTCCGGGGGGAGGAGTTCCGCGAGGGGAAGGCGGGGTTCCCGAGCGTACGGATCTCAGCCGAGACGATCATCGACCTGATGGCGCACGACGTGTCGAACGGCGTGGAGGAGGGGACGGGCGTGACCGGCAGCGCCGGGCACCAGATCAACCACTTCTGCCTGTCCGTGAGCCGCGAGGACTTCGACGCCCTCCAGGTCCGGCTGAAGGACCACGGGACCGCGATCACCGGCAGCGGCTCCAACTCCTTCGGCGCCCAGGGCATCGCCCCCGAGACCATCTACTTCCCCGACCTCGACGGCAACGTCATCGAGGTGCGCTACTACCGCTGACCGGGCGGGATTGTCGGTCGGGTTTGGTAGACAGTCGGCATGGGTGTGAGCGTCGACGAGTTCCTCGACCTGGTGCGCGGGTTGCCGGAGGTGACCGAGCACCCCAGCGCGGAGTGGGTCGGTTTCAAGGTCCGTGGCAAGGGCTTCGGCTACCTGTGGGAGAAGACCGAGACCGTCGGCGTCAAGGCCACCGTCGAGGAGCAGCTCGCGATGGTGGCCGAGCGGCCCGACGTGTTCGAGGTGCAGTTCACGGCGGGGCGCTTCGGGTGGGTCGTGGTCCACCTCGGCAAGATCGACCACGACGAGCTGTTCGAGCTGATGGCCGAGGCGTGGTGCCTGACCGCGCCCCGGCAGCTGGTCACCGCCTTCGAGGCGGCACACCAGATCGGCCCGTCGTGAGCCGGCGGTAATCTCGGGCAGCGTGACCTCCATCGACATCCGGCTGCGCGAGTGGCACGAGGACGACGCGCCGGCCGTGCTGGGCGCGTTCCAGACGCCTGACCTGCGCAGACAGGCGCCCTTCCCCATCGTCACGCTCAAGGACGCCGTGGGCTGGATCGCGGCCTGGACGGGTGTCGGTCACGCGTTCGCCGTGGTGGCCGAGGGCGGCACGGTGGTGGGGAACGTGGCGGTGGCCGGGATCGACGTGCACGACAACGGGTGGGTGTCCTACTGGGTGTTGCCCGCGTACCGGGGGCGGGGGGTCGCGACGGCGGCCACCGAGAAGCTGGCGCGGTGGGCGTTCGACGAGCGCGGGCTCTTCCGGCTGGAGCTGGGGCACCGCACGGACAACCCGGCGTCGTGCCGGGTGGCGACCAAGGCGGGGTTCCGGCCCGAGGGCGTCGAGCGCGGCAAGCTCTGCTACGAGGGCGTCCGCCACGACGTCGAACGCCACGCCCGCCTGGCGACCGACTGACGCGGGTCGCGTGCGGCGACTGGGCGCGTGCGGGCTTGTGGTGATCGGGCTGCCTGGTCACGGGGTGGCGGGGTGAACTAATCTTGCCCGCGTGGACAGCGAGCTGCGGGCCGCGGCCGGGCTGCTGGCGGCCCTGAGCAGAGCGGCCGAGATCCTCGCCGGCTTACGCCACCCCTTCGTGCGCAACACCCCCTTCACCTACTTCGTCCCGCCGTCGGGCGTGTGCACCGGCGCCGCGTTCGTCCTGCCCGACGGCCGCGAGGTGCGCTTCGAGCTCTCCCTCACCACCTCCGACAGCGCCTTCCACGTGGAGGGCGGGATCACCGCCGAGGGCGAGCCGCTGCTGGAGCTCCCGCGCCGCAGCCTGCCGAGCGTGCACGACGCGCTCGCCGTCCTGGACGACTACATGGGCGACCTCGCCGCCCCCGCTGACCGCATGCTGGACGGACTGCTGGACGAAATTGTCTAATTGTCTGACAATGTAGCCATGAAGAAGGGACCTCTCGCCGTCGTGGGCGCCTCCGCGCTCTGGGGCACGGCGGGCACCGCCGGACTGCTCGTCTCGGCCGACTCGGTCGCCCTGGCCGCCGCGCGGCTGGTCATCGGCGGCGCGGTGCTCGGGGTGTGCGCCGGGGCCGGGCTCAGGCGGGCGTTGCGGCCGGGGCTGCTGCTGGCCGCCCTGGCGGTGGCGGCGTACCAGTTGTGCTTCTTCGCGGCGGTCGGGCGCACCGGGGTGGCCATCGGCACGGTGGTCGCGATCGGCAGCGGGCCGGTGTTCACGGGCGTGTTGTCGTGGGCGCTGCACGGGCGGCGGCCGAGCGGGCGGTGGGCGCTGGCGACCACGGCGGCGGTCTGCGGGTGCGCGGCGCTGATCGTCGGCGGCGGCGCGCAGGCGGGCGGGCAGATGGTGTCGGGCGTGCTGTTCGCGCTGCTCGGCGGGCTGCTCTACGCCTTCTACGCGGTCTCGGCGGCCAGGGCCATCGAGACCGGGTCCGAGTCCGGCGCCGTGATGGGGGTGTTGTTCGGCGGCGCCGCCGTCGTCATGCTGCCGGTGCTGCTGATCAACGGGGTGGGGTGGCTGGGGGAGCCGCGCGGGCTGCTCGCCGTGCTCTACCTGGGGATCGGCACCACCGCGCTGTCCTACTTCCTGTACGGGCGCGGCCTGCGTACGACCCCCGTCGCCACGGCCGCGACGCTGGCCCTGACCGAACCGGCCGTCGCCGCGCTGCTCGGCCTGCTGGTGCTGGGCGAGCGGCTGGCCCCGCTGTCCGTCGCCGGGCTCGTGATGCTGGTGCTCAGCCTGGTGGCGGTGGCCGTGCCCGAACGCGTACGGGAAACGGCACTAGCATCACAGCCGTGATGTTGCCCCTCAAACCCGTCTCCACCGTCGGCGCGCTCGCCGACGCCCTGCGCAGCAGGGTGCTCTCCGGCGAGATCACGCCGGGGACGCCGCTGCCCGAGCAGGAGATCGCCGTGTCGTACGGCGTGGCCAGGCCGACCGTGCGCGAGGCGCTGGCCGCCCTGGTGCACGAGGGACTGCTCAGGCGGGAGCGCAACCGCAGTGCCTATGTCCCCGAGGTGACGATCTCGGACCTCCAGGACCTCATGTACGTGCGCCGGCCCCTGGAGGACCTCATGGCCCGGGCGGTGGCCAGGGGCCGGGTGCCCGCCGCCGAGGCCGCGCTGCGCAGGTGGGAGGAGCTGCCCGCCGACGCGCCGTGGTCGGCGACCGTGGCCGAGCACATGGCCCTGCACGAGGCGCTGATCGAGGCGGCCGGCAGCCGGCGGCTCGTCCGCCTCTACGCCGCGCTCGCCGCCGAGACCAGGCTCGGCATGGTCCGCCTGCGCGAGGTCTACCGCGACCGGGACGTCCTGGTCCGCGAGCATCGCGAGCTGCTCGACGCCATCGCGGCCGGCCCGGTCGAGGTGGCGCAGGCGGCGGTGGCGGCGCATCTCAGCCACAACTGGGGCAGTCCCGCACACCTCTGAACGGCTACGCCATGTGCACCAATGAGCGCGAACCCTTGCGGGACAACCCCAGGACTCGCAAGAATCGCGCCCATGCACGGCAACCCGATGCCGGACTCCTACGTATATGTCACGGAAGAGGGCGTCACCCGTCACTACGCCGACGGCAGCGTAGAGGCCCTTGCGTGGGAGGACGTGGTGGAGGTCCGTGTCGTCACCGAATCCGGGGAAGACGTCCACTACATCCTGCTCGATCGTGACGGCGAAGGCTGCGTCGTGCCGCGTTCCGCGACTGATGCCACCTTTCTCGCCCGTCTACGCTATTTGCCCGATTTCGATCTCGACCGGCTGAACCTCGCCGCCGATTCCGCGCACGACGGAGTTGTGGTCGTGTGGCGTAGCCCCGATCCGCCGTCCGCATTGCCGGATCTGGAGTACGACTAGCCGGGTTCATTGCCCGGTAACCTGGCGAAATGTCGTCATAAACCTCACATTTCCCCGCCCCGGCGCTGCACTTATGGATCGTTCCGTCAACCCCCGGAACCCCTAGATCCGCGTCCGATTGTGGACATTTCCCGTTATTCCCCAGGTTGGAATCGATCTTTACTCTTTAGTGGGGGCCGCCGCCCTTGATAACGCATGGGTCATTGTCAACCTATGTGGCACAAGGAACGTCAAGTTATCGCGGTGAAAGCAGTTATCACAGGGTGGTGCTATGAGGGTGGGGACTGGGGAGTCCACTGCTGTGCTCCTCAAGGCCGCGCCGCGCCTTGAGTCCAGCATCTGGACCCGGGCGTACCTGCGGCTCCTGTTAGGAGGAGACACGGCGTGCGCGCTGCTCGCGTGCGTCTGCGTTCTGGGCGTACGGCTGGCCTCCGGCGTGTACGTCCCGATCGCCGAGTACGTGCTCGGGCTCAGCCTGCTGGTCGGCTGGCCCGTCGCGCTCATGATGGGAGGGGCGTACCGACAACGCGCGAACGGCGAGGGCACGGAGGAGTTCAAGGCCGTCTTCAACGGCGGCATCGGGCTGATGGCCACCACGGCCATCCTGGCCTACGCCACCCAGACGGCCATCGCGCGCAGCTTCGTCATGGCGATGTTGCCGCTGGCGCTGGGAGGCACGCTCTACTTCCGCTACCGCATGCGAAAACGCCTCCATCGCAGGCGGGCGATCGGCGAGTACACGCGGCAGGTGATCGCGGTCGGGCACCGGGAGTCGATCCTCGACCTCGTGGTGCAGTTCCGCCGCCAGCCGCACCACGGCATGCGGGTGGTGGGTGCCTGCCTGCCCGACGACACGCTCGACGTCGACGTCGACGGCATCCCCGTGCTGGGCTCCTTCAGCGACGTGGCCAAGGTCGTGGAGCACTCGCGGGCCGACGCCGTGGCCGTCCTGGCCTGCCCCGAGCTGGACGGGGCGGCGCTGCGCCGGCTGGCCTGGAGCCTGGAGACGGCGCGTACGGACCTGTTCGTCGCGCCCGCGCTCATGGACGTCGCCGGCCCGCGCATCAGCATCAGGCCCGTCGCCGGGATGCCGCTGTTGCACGTGGAACATCCCGAGTTCGACGGCACGCGGCAGCTCGCGAAGGCGGTGTTCGACCGGCTGGTGGCCGGCGTGGCCCTGCTGGTGCTCGCGCTGCCGCTGCTGGCCCTCGCCCTGGTGATCCGGCTCACCAGCCAGGGGCCCGCGCTGTTCCACCAGACCAGGGTGGGCAGGGGAGGCGAGGAGTTCCGGGTCGTGAAGTTCCGCACGATGGTCGTCGACGCGGAACGGCTCAAGAAACAACTTCTCGAAGCGAACGAGTTCGACGGAGTGCTGTTCAAGATAAGGAACGATCCAAGGATCACCCGGGTCGGCGCCTTTCTCCGCCGCTACTCCCTGGACGAGCTGCCACAGCTCCTCAACGTGATCCGTGGTGAGATGTCCCTCGTCGGCCCCCGGCCGCCGCTGCCGGAGGAGGTGGCCAGCTACGGCGCCGACGTGCGCCGCCGCCTGGTGGTCAAGCCCGGCATGACCGGTCTGTGGCAGGTCAGCGGCCGTTCCGACCTGACGTGGGAGGAGTCCGTACGCCTCGACCTGCGCTACGTGGAGAACTGGTCGCTCATCCTCGACCTGCAGATCCTGTGGAAGACCTGGTCCGTCGTCACCCGTGGAGAAGGGGCTTACTAGCAGTGAAGGCACTCGTGCTCGCCGGAGGGTCGGGCACACGGCTCCGGCCCATCACGCACACCTCGGCCAAGCAGCTGGTCCCCGTCGCCAACAAACCGGTCCTGTTCTACGGGCTGGAGGCCATCGCGGCGGCCGGGATCCAGGAGCTCGGCCTGGTGGTCGGGGACACGCAGGCGGAGATCGAGTCGGCCGTGGGGGACGGCTCGGCGTTCGGGCTGCAGGTGACCTACCTCCGCCAGGAGGCGCCCCTCGGGCTGGCGCACGGCGTGCTGATCGCCCGCGAGTTCCTGGGTGACGAGGACTTCGTCATGTACCTGGGCGACAACTTCATCGTCGGCGGCATCCGCGACCTGGTGGACAGGTTCACCAGGGAGCGGCCCGCCGCGCAGATCATGCTGACCGAGGTCGGCGACCCCAGCCAGTTCGGGGTCGCCGAGCTGGACGCGAACGGCCGCGTCGTCGGCCTGGAGGAGAAGCCGGCCCGGCCCAAGAGCGACCTGGCCCTGGTCGGCGTGTACCTGTTCAGCCCGGCCGTCCACGCGGCGGTCGCCGAGCTCAAACCGTCGTGGCGGGGCGAGCTGGAGATCACCGACGCCATCCAGTGGCTGATCGAGGCCGGGCTGCGGGTCGAGTCGTCGGTGATCTCCGGATACTGGAAGGACACCGGCAACGTCACCGACATGCTGGAGGTCAACCGGCTGGTCCTGGAGTCGGTCGAGCCCGGCGTGCGCGGGCACGTGGACGAGGTCAGCGAGCTGATCGGCCGGGTCGTGGTCGAGCCGGGCGCGGTGGTCGAGCGCTCGCGCGTGGTCGGCCCGGCGATCATCGGCCGGGACGCCCGCATCCAGGACAGCTACGTCGGCCCGTTCACCTCCGTCGGCGCGTCGTGCGTCGTCACCGGCAGCGAGATCGAGTACTCGATCCTGCTGCCCCGCGCGTCCATCGACGGCGTGGGCCGGATCGAGGCCTCTCTGATCGGCCACGACGTCGAGGTCACCCGAGCGCCCAACACGCCCAGAGCCCACCGTCTCGTGCTGGGCGATCACAGCAAGGTACAGATCACTACATGACAAGAATCCTGGTGACCGGCGGGGCGGGGTTCATCGGCTCCCACTTCGTCCGGGGGCTGCACGACGTGTACGTGACCGTCCTCGACAAGCTCACCTACGCAGGCAACCGCGCCAACCTCGAAGGCGTGCGCCACGAGTTCGTCCATGGCGACATCTGCGACGCCGAGCTGCTGCGCGAGGTCGTGCCCGGTCACGACCTGGTGGTGAACTTCGCCGCCGAGTCGCACGTCGACCGGTCGATCGAGGGCGCCGCCGCCGAGTTCATGCGGACCAACGTGCTCGGCACGCAGACGTTGTTGCAGGCGTGCCTGGAGGCGGGCACGCCGAAGGTGGTCCAGGTCTCGACGGATGAGGTCTACGGGTCGATCGACATCGGCTCGTGGGACGAGTCCGCGCCGGTCCGGCCGCGCTCGCCGTACGCGGCCAGCAAGGCGGGCGGCGACCTGATCGCCCGCTCGTACGCGATCACGTACGGGCTGGACGTGTCGATCACCCGCTGCGGCAACAACTACGGCCCCCGGCAGTACCCGGAGAAGCTGATCCCGCTGTTCATCACGAACCTGCTGCGCGGCCGCCAGGTCCCGCTGTACGGCGACGGCGGGAACGTGCGCGACTGGATCCACGCCGAGGACCACTGTGCCGGCATCCGCCTGGTCGCCGAGAAGGGCGAACCCGGCGAGATCTACCACATCGCGGGCACCGCCGAGCTGACGAACAAGGACCTGACCGCCCGCCTGCTCGAAGCCTGCGGCCGTGACTGGGACTCGGTGCGCTACGTCGAGGACCGCAAGGGCCACGACCGCCGCTACTCCCTGGACGACACCAAGCTGCGCAGGCTCGGCTACCGCCCGGAGATCCCGTTCGAGCAGGGTCTGAAGGACACGATCCGCTGGTACGCCGACCACCGCGACTGGTGGCCCTCATGAGGTGGCTCATCACGGGCGGCGGCGGCATGCTGGCGGCCGACGTGCTCGTACGCGCGACGCTGACCGGCGAGCCGGTGCTCGCGCTCACCCGTTCGGAGCTCGACCTGTCCGACGGGCGCGCGGTACGCGACTTCGTCTCCGCCTACCGGCCAGGAGTGGTGATCAACTGCGCCGCCTGGACCGCCGTGGACGACGCCGAGACCCACGAGGACGAGGCGCTGGCGATCAACGGGCACGCGGTGGGCGTGCTGGCCGAGAGCTGCGCGCTGGCCGGGGCGCGGCTCGTGCACGTGTCCACCGACTACGTCTTCGACGGCACCGCGCCGGGGCCGTACCCGGAGGACGCGCCGACCGCGCCGGTGAACGCGTACGGCAGGACCAAGCTCGCCGGCGAGCTCGCGGCGCTGAAGCACGGGCACCACGTGGTGCGCAGCGCCTGGCTCTACGGCGCGTCAGGGCCGAACTTCGTGCGGACCATGATCAGGCTGGCGGCCGAGCGCGAGACCGTGGACGTGGTCGACGACCAGCGCGGCCAGCCGACGTGGACCGCCGACCTGGCCGACTACCTGGTACGGCTGGCGCGGTCCGAGCTGCCGCCGGGCGTCTACCACGGCACCAGCTCCGGGGAGACGACATGGTGCGGCCTGGCCAAGGAGATCTTCACGCTGCTCGGCCTGGACCCGGCACGGGTACGCCCGGTGAGCTCGGCGGGCTTCCCGCGCCCGGCGCGGCGTCCGGCCAACAGCGTGCTCGCGCACACCAAGGGAGAGCCGATCCGGGACTGGCGTCAGGCGTTGCACGCGGCCTGGCCGGTGCTGACGCTCGGGCGCCGGTGCGGCGCCGCCTAGGCGAGGCGGTGCTGTGGCTCATGGTGGCGGCCCTGGCCGGGTGGGCGGGGCTGCGGCTGTGCGGGTGGGAGCCGAAGTTCGTCTGGTCGCAGCTCGTGTCGTTCACGCCCTACGCGGCGGCGTTCTCGGTGGTGCCGCTGGGGTTCGCGCTCTACCTGCGCGCCGGGCCGCTGATCGCCGCAGCGCTCGCCGTGACGTGCGCCTTCGCGGTGGCCGTCCTGCCGCGCGTGTTGCCCGAGGGCAATCCGCCCGCCGCCGGGCCGGTGTTGCGGGTGATGGCGGTCAACCTGCTGCACTCCTCCGTGTTGCCGCCGGTCCTGGTGGAGACGGTCGAGCGCGAGCGGCCGGACGTGCTGCACCTGCTGGAGTTCACCGGGCTGATGCAGAAGCGGGTGGAGGAGCTGGGGCTGACGCGGTCGCTGCCGTACCGGATCGTGTTGCCGGGGGAGGACTCCTCGGGCGCGGCGATCTACTCGCGTTACCCGCTGCGGGCGGCGGACCGGCCGATCGCGGCGCCCGCGTTCGAGGGCAGCCCGCGCCACCTGCCCGCCGTGGTCACGCTGCCGGGCGGGCGGGAGGCCGAGATCGTGGCGGTGCACGCGTGCGCGCCCTCCGAGGGCTGGCGTACGGCGTGCTGGGCGTCGAGCGTACGGGCGCTGCCGCCGGCCGGCGGACCCCTGCGGATCCTGGCCGGGGACTTCAACTCCACCCTCGACCACGCGGTGCTGCGCGACCTGATCGCCACCGGCTACCGGGACGCCGCCGACGTCACCGGCAAGGGGCTCTCCATGACCTGGCCCTACTACGAGCAGCCGCGGCTGTTCCCCAAGGTGGCCATCGACCACGTGCTGGCCGACCGGCGGATCGCGGTCCGGAGCTTCCGGACCCTGCGGGTGCCGCGGACCGATCACCGGGCGACGCTCACCGAGCTCGTCCTCCCTTGATGTGACGTTTCCGGAGCTGAGACCGATATGTCATGGACACCCAGGGGGACGGATGACGAGGTTGCCGGAGAGGAAGACGGTGTTCGGCGTCGTGCTGGACGCCCTCACCATGAACCAGGTGATCGCCCGTTGCGTGTCGGCGGTCACCGAGGACAGGCGGATGACCATCGGTGTGGTGAACGCCGCCAAGGTCGTCAACATGCGCGCCGACGCCGCGCTGCGCCAGTCGGTGCTCGACAGCGATCTCGTGCTGGCCGACGGTCAGGCGGTGGTCTGGGCCGCGCGGGTGCTCGGTCACCGCGTACCGGAGCGGGTGGCGGGCATCGACCTGTTCACCGGGCTGATGGCCGAGGGCGGCCGGCGCGGCTACCGGGCCTACTTCCTCGGCGCGACGGGTGAGGTGCTGGCCGGAGTGCTGGACGAGGTACGCGCCCGCTACCCCGGGCTGGCGATCGCCGGCTCCCGCGACGGCTACTTCGCGCCGGAGGAGTCGGCCGAGGTCGCCGCCGAGATCGCCGCCTCGCGGGCCGATCTGCTGTTCCTGGGCATCACCTCGCCGAAGAAGGAGATCTTCATCCGCGAGTGGGGCGAGCGCACCGGGGCGCGGATCATCCACGGCGTGGGCGGGTCGTTCGACGTGCTCGCCGGGCGGACCCGCAGGGCGCCGCTGCGGTGGCAGCGCTTAGGGCTGGAATGGCTCTACCGCATGCTTCAGGAGCCGCTGCGGCTCGGACCGCGCTACGTGCGCACCAACGGCAGATTCCTGCTCCTGGTGGTCAGGGAGTGGGCCGGTGTCAGACGCAGGATCGAGGAGACGACGTGACGGATCACCGGATCGCTCTGCTGAGCTCCGGCCATCAGGACTTCGTACGGGACATGCTGGACCTGTCGGTCCGCGGGCTGCCCCCCGGCTACGCCGACGGCGGGTTCGTCTTCACCCGCCGGGGCCGCCGGCAGCCGGACGGCATGTGGACGGCCGTGCCCGAGGGGCGCAGCATCCGCTACTCGGCGATCGTCGCGCTCGGCGCCGGCACCCTGGACGAGACGCGGCAGCGGGCCGCGCTGGCCGGTGACGACGTGCTCGACCTGGTGGGGAACCTGGTCAAGCGGCTGCCCGAGGTGACCGGCGCCGGTGACGCCGCGCTGATCTGCTGGGCGGCGGCCGAGACCGGGCACGCCGATCTCGACCTGGCCCTGAGCCGGCTGGGCGAGCTGGACACGGGCCGGCAGATCTACACCGTCGAGGCGGCGTGGGTGCTGGCCGCCCTGGTCGCGGCGGGCGTACGCGACAGCCGGGCCGAACGCGCCCGCGAGCGCCTGCTCGGCGGCCTGGCGGGCAACCGGCTCTACCCGCACGCGCTCGGCCACGGCTCGCTGGTGCCCCGGTACCGCGACCACGTGGGCTGCTTCGCCGACCAGGTCTACCCGCTGCTGGCGCTGGCCAGGCTGCACGCCGCCACCGGCGACGCCGAGGCGCTGCGGGCCGCCGAGCAGGTGGCCGCGGGCATCTGCCGGGCCCAGGGCCCGCAGGGTGAGTGGTGGTGGCACTACGACGCCCGTACCGGCTCGGTGGTGGAGGGATATCCGGTCTACAGCGTCCACCAGCTCTCCATGGGGCCGATGGCGCTGCTCGACCTGGCCGACGCGGGCGGCACCGCGTACGTGGCGGAGATCTCCAAGGGGCTCGACTGGATGATCGAACGGCCCGCGTTCGTGCTGGACGACCTGGCTCTCACCTGGCGCAAGGAGGCCAGGGCCGACCCGCGCAAGCTGGTACGCGGGCTGCGCGCGATGGCGACGGGCGTGCATCGGGACCTGCGGCTCGGCGTGCTGGACCGGGTCTACCCGCCGGTCGCCGTGGACCGGGAGTGCCGGCCGTACGAGCTGGGGTGGTTGCTCTACGCATGGCTGGCCAGATGCGGACAAAGCGCGTGACTTCCGCCTGAATCGGTGCGATAGATCGATTCAGGGCTCGGGGGAGTTTACGGCTCAAGGGGGTTCCCGTGTTGAGGCGGCTTCGCCATGCGCTCCTGTCCGTCCTGCTGATCACGACCGGCCTCGCGATCGTCGCGCCGCCGGCCGCGCAGGCACTGCCGGGCAGTTTCCAGAAACAGGTCGTCTTCAGCGGCCTGACCAACCCGACCAACATCGAGTTCGCCTCGGACGGCCGCGTGTTCGTCGCCGAGAAGAGCGGACTGATCAAGGTCTTCGACTCTCTCACCGACACCACACCGGCGGTCTACGCCGACCTGCGCACGCAGGTGCACAACTTCTGGGACCGCGGGCTGCTCGGCATGGCCCTGCATCCCAACTTCCCGGCCGACCCGCGCATCTACGTGCTGTACTCCTACGACGCGGTGCCCGGCGGCAGCGCGCCGCGCTGGGGGACGGCGGGCGCGACCGCCGACCCGTGCCCGACGCCGCCCGGCGCGACGGGCGACGGCTGCCTGATCACCGGGCGCCTGTCGGCGCTGGCGCCCTCGGGCGGCTCGGTCGTGGAGACCCCGCTGATCACCGACTGGTGCCAGCAGCACCCCAGCCACTCCGTCGGCGACCTGAAGTTCGGCCCCGACGGCATGCTCTACGCCAGCGGCGGCGACGGCGCCAGCTTCAACTTCGCCGACTACGGCCAGGACAACCTGACCAGCTCGGACGTCACCCCGGACAACCCCTGCGGCGACCCGCCGTCGCCCGTCGGCACCGCGCTCAGCCCGCCGGCCGCCGAGGGCGGCGCGCTGCGCTCGCAGGACCTGCGTACGAGCGGCGACCCGGCCGGCCTCAACGGCAGCATCATCAGGATCGACCCGGACACCGGCGCCGCCGCCCCCGGCAACCCGAACGCCGGCAGCGCCGACCCCAACGCGGCCCGGATCATCGCCTACGGCCAGCGCAACCCGTTCCGCATCACCGTACGGCCCGGCACGAACGAGATCTGGGCGGGCGAGGTCGGCTGGAACACCTACGAGGAGATCAACCGCATCGCGTCGCCCACCGGCCCGGTGAGCAACTTCGGCTGGCCCTGCTACGAGGGCCCGGCCCGGCAGGGCGGCTACGACAACCTGAACCTGACCCTCTGCGAGAACCTGTACGCGGCCGGCCCGACGGCGGTGGCGCAGCCGTACTTCGCCTGGAACCACTCGTCCAAGCCCGCCCCGAACGACCCGTGCCCGTCCGGCGGCTCGTCCTCCAGCGGCGTGGCGTTCCACACGGGAGGCTCCTACCCGGCCGCCTACGACGGCGCGCTGTTCTTCTCCGACTTCAGCAGGTCGTGCGTCTGGGTCATGACCAAGGGCGCGAACGGGCTGCCCGACCCGGCCACCGTCACCACGTTCGACTCGGGCATGCCCGCGGTCGAGGTGCAGAGCGGCCCCGGCGGCGACCTGTTCGCCGTCGACTACACCAACGGGCAGGTCGTCCGCTACATCTACGCCAACCACCCGCCGTCCGCCGTCATCGGCGCCAGCGCCACCACGGGCGTCCCGCCCCTCACCGTGAACTTCACCGCCGCGGACTCCAGCGACGCCGACGGCGACCCGCTCACCTTCCAGTGGGACCTGGACGGCGACGGCGAGCTCGACGACTCCACCGCGATCACGCCGTCCTTCACCTACACCCAGCCCGGCTCCTACGCCGTACGGCTGCGGGCCGGTGACGGCCACGGCGGACAGGGAGACGCCACCGTCACGATCAACGTGGGCAACACGTCGCCGCAGGCGACGATCAACACCCCGTCCACCGCGTTCACCTGGGCGGTCGGCGACACCATCGCCTACTCGGGCACCGCCACGGACGCCCAGGACGGGACCATCCCCGGCTCCCGGATGGTGTGGAAGCTGTCCCTGCTGCACTGCCCGCTCACCTGCCACGAGCACGAGATCACCTCGGCCACCGGCACCAGCGGCAGCTTCGTCGCGCCCGACCACGAATATCCCTCCTACCTGAAGCTCTCCCTGACCGCGACGGACGCGCAGGGCCTGACCGACATCAAGAGCGTGGTGCTGCAACCGAAGACGGTGAACATCGGCTTCGAGACCTCGCCTCCCGGGTTGCAGATCGGCTTCAACAGCGAGCAGTCCGTCACGCCCTTCGTCAGGACCGTGATCGCCGGGTCCCACAACTCGATCTCCGCGCCGTCGCCGCAGAGCGCGGACGGTTTCACCCATACGTTCGCCTCCTGGTCCGACGGCGGCGCGATCAGCCACAACATCACCGCGTCCGCCAACGCCACCTACACGGCCACCTTCGAGCGGGCCCAGGCGCCCGACGGGCTCGTGGCCGCGTACGGGATGGACGAGGGCGCCGGCACGGCGGTCGCCGACTCCTCCGGCAAGGGCAACGCCGGCACGGCGGCGAGCACCACGTGGAGCACGACCGGCAAGTTCGGCAAGGCGTTGTCGTTCAACGGCACGTCGAGCTGGGTGACGGTGGCCGACTCCGGCTCGCTGCACCTGACCGACGGCATGACCCTGGAGGCATGGGTACGCCCGACCAGCGTGACGGGCTGGCGGACGGTGCTGATGAAGGAGTTCGGCGCCGATCTCGCCTACGCGCTCATGGGCAGCGGCAGCAGCGGCCCTGCGGCGTTCGTCTACACCTCAGGAGGGACGGCGAACGCCCCGGCGGCCACGAACCTGCCGTTGAACACCTGGAGCCATGTGGCGGCGACCTACGACGGCGCCTCGTTGAGGTTGTACGTCAACGGCGTCGTGGCGGACTCCAACACGATGAGCGGCAACCTGCGCACCGGGACGAGCCCGCTGCGGATCGGCGGGAACAGCGGTTCAGGCGAGTACTTCAGCGGCCTGATCGACGAGGTGCGCGTCTACAACAGGGCGCTCACCCCCGCGCAGATCGCCACCGACATGAACACCCCCGTCGGCCCGCAGGGACCGCCCGACACCCAGCCGCCGACCGCCCCCGGTCCGCTGACGGCGACCGGCGGGCCGGGCAGCACGCAGCTCGTCTGGACGCCCGCGACCGACAACGTCGGGGTGACCGGGTACACCGTCCACCGGTCGGCGACCGCCGGGTTCACCCCGTCCGGGGCCAACCAGGTGGGCTCGGCCACCGGTCCGTCGTTCATCGACTCGGGGGTCGCGCCGGGCACGTACTACTACCGCGTGGTGGCGTTCGACGGCGCGAGCAACACCGGGCCGCCGTCCAACGAGGTGTCGGCGGTGGTGACCCAGCCGCCCACGGTCAGCGGACTGGTGGCCGCGTACGGCATGAACGCCAGCACCGGCGCCGCCGTCGCGGACACCTCCGGCAACGGCAACAACGGCACGGCCACCGCGGCGACCTGGACGGCCGGCAAGTACGGCCAGGCGTTGTCGTTCAACGGCACGTCGAGCTGGGTGACGGTGGCCGACTCCGGCTCGCTGCACCTGACCGACGCCATGACCCTGGAGGCATGGGTACGCCCGGCCGGCATGTCCGGCTGGCGGACGGTGCTGATGAAGGAGTTCGGCGCCGATCTCGCCTACGCGATCATGAGCAGCGGCAGCAGCGGTGTTCCGGCGGCCTTCATCTACACCTCCTCGGGGGTGAACGCGCAGGCGGCGAACAACCTGCCGCTGAACGCCTGGAGCCACGTGGCGGCCACCTACGACGGCGCCACGCTGCGGTTCTACGTCAACGGCGTCCTGGTGGCCACCAACCCGACGGGCGGCAACCTGCGCACCGGGACGAGCCCGCTGCGCATCGGCGGGAACAGCGGTTCAGGTGACTACTTCAGCGGCCTGATCGACGAGGTGCGCGTCTACAACAAGGTGCTCACCCCCGCCCAGATCGCCACCGACATGAACACGCCGGTCAGCTAGTCCCGGCTGCTCTCGTCGCGCAGCCAGGTGGTGTAGTCGCCCGCGCGGATCGCGCGGGCGGCCCGCCGCCTGGCCAGCACGGCCATCGCGGCGAAGACCGCCGCCGCGCCCGCCAGGCGCGGCTCGCGGGCCACGATGGCCACCAGGTCACGCAGGCCGGTGCGCTCGCCGGCCGAGGCTGTGGTGCGTTCCAGCTCGGTCACGCTGGTCTGGGCACGGACCCGGCGGCGCAGCAGGTCGGTGAGCGTGCGCGGCGGATGGATCACCGCATGGACCGCGGTCACGATCACGCGTTCGTCGGGCGCGAACGCCAGCGAGACGGCCAGGTCGTCGGCCATCGCGGGCGGCAGCGCGCGGATGCGCTCGTTGCCCGCGTCGGTCACCGCGATCACGCCCCGGGCGAACAGCCCGGAGCGGACGTGCGGCAGCCGCGTCCAGATCGCGTAGTAGGCGCGCACCGGCCACGGGCGGTCGTCCAGTGTCAGGTCCCGTTCCGGGGCGGCGGCCAGCGGCCCGTCCGGCGCGGCCAGCGCGGCCGCCAGGGCGCGGGCGGCGGCGGTGCTGAGCTCGATGTCGGCGTCCACGTACAGGCGGGGGTAGCCGCGGGCGGCCTCGTCGCCCATGCGCAGGGCCGCGCTCTTGGACGGGACGGGCGTGGTCAGCACCCGGACGTCGTACGGGCGGGCGACCTCGGCCGTGCCGTCGGTGCAGCCGTTGGCCACGACCACCACGTCGAACTCGCCGGGGGCGGCCTCGCCGAGCAGGCCGTCCAGCAGGCGGCCGATCACCTTGGCCTCGTTGTGGGCCGGGATCACGACGCTCACCACGACGGGAGGATCCCCGCGTCGCGGGCCTGCTTGAGCGTGGGGGCGGCGGCGTCCTTCGCCGACAGGACCGGCTCCACATCGGCCGGCCATTCGATGGCGAGGTCGGGGTCCAGCGGATGGATGCCGTGCTCGATCGCCGGGTCGTACGGGGAGGAGCAGAGGTAGACGACCGTGGCCGACTCGCTGAGCGCCATGAAGGCATGGCCCAACCCCTCGGTGAGGTAGATGCCCTGGCGCGAGACGTCGTCCAGCCGTACGGCCTCCCACCGCCCGTACGTCGGCGAGCCCACGCGGATGTCCACGACGACGTCCAGGGCCTCGCCCGACACGCACGTCACGTATTTGGCCTGGCCGGGGGGCACGTCGGCGAAGTGGATACCGCGCAGCACGCCGCGGCTGGAGACCGAGCAGTTGACCTGTGCCAGCTCGATCGAGTGCCCGATCGCCTCCCGCAGGTCGGCGGCGCGGAAGCTTTCCAGGAAAACGCCCCGGGGATCGCTGTGGATGCGGGGGGTGTAGAGCAATGTTCCATCGATGCTCAGGCGTTTCATGAAGACACTTGTAACACTCATTGGCGCTGACCCGAAGTATGGCTGTGGGTTTCCAAAGGGGGAAATCTTGTCATTTCTGGGTGGGGCCCATTGTTGAGTACATCGTGCCGGTTGTGCGGCTCGGCGGACCTGGTCGGCGTGGTGGATCTCGGGGCGACACCGCCCTGTGAGCTCTTCCTCACCGCGGAACAACTCGATCAGCCCGAGCTCACCTATCCCCTTCATCTGCGGGTCTGTACCGGGTGCTGGCTGGCCCAGATCCCGCCGTTGATCACGCCTGAAGAGACATTCACGGAATATGCCTACTTTGCGTCATATTCCGGCTCCTGGGTGGAGCATGCGCGGCGGTTCGTCGACGCGGCCGTGGAACGGTTGAAGCCGTCGTTCGTGGTCGAGGTGGCCAGCAACGACGGATATCTGCTGCAGCACGTGGTCGAGCGCGGCATCCGGTGCCTCGGCATCGAGCCGTCGGCCAACGTGGGGCAGGCGGCCAAGGACAAGGGCGTGCCGACGCTCACCGCGTTCCTGACGCCGGAGACGGGCGCCTCGGTACGGGACGGGAACGGTCCGGCCGACCTGGTCGTGGCCAACAACGTCTACGCGCACATCCCGGACGTCATCGGCTTCACCCAAGGGCTGCGCGCCCTGGTGGCCGACGACGGATGGGTGTCGATCGAGGTCCAGCACCTGCTCACGCTCGTGGAGCTGAACCAGTACGACACGATCTACCACGAGCACTTCCAGTACTACACGGTGGCCTCCGCACAGCGGGCGCTGGCGAGCGGCGGCCTGACCCTGGTCGACGTCGAGCTGCTGCCCACCCACGGCGGGTCCATCCGGTTGTGGGCGCGGCCCTCGGGCACGCCGTCCGCCCGGGTGCTCGACGTGCTCGCCAGGGAGAAGGCCGCCGGGCTGCACGATCTCTCCGGTTACGCGGGGTTCGCGGAACGGGTCGCACGCGTCCGCCGCGACCTGCTGCGATTCCTGATCACCGCCGCCGAGGAGGGCAAGACGGTCGCCGGGTACGGCGCGCCGGGCAAGGGCAACACGTTGCTCAACCACTGCGGGATCCGTCCGGACCTGCTGGCTTACACGGTTGATCGCAACCCGTACAAACACGGCAGGTTCACGCCGGGCACCCGGATCCCGATCGCTCCGCCGGAGCGCATCGCCCAGGACCGCCCGGACTATGTGCTGGTCCTGCCGTGGAACCTGCGCGAAGAGCTCACAGCTCAGCTCTCCTATGTGCACGAATGGGGAGGCCGGCTGGTCTTCCCGATCCCACACCTGGAGGTCGTGTGAAGGTTGTCCTGTTCTGCGGAGGATTCGGGACCCGAATGCGTACCGGGGTGCCCGGCGAGGTGCCCAAGCCGATGGCGCTCGTCGGCCCGCGACCACTGCTCTGGCACGTCATGCGCTACTACGCCCACTTCGGGCACAAGGAGTTCGTCCTGTGCCTGGGGTACGGCGCCCACCACATCAAGGACTTCTTCCTCGACTACCGGGAAGCCACGTCCAACGACTTCGTGTTGCGCGGCGGCAAGGTCGAGCTGCTGTCGAGCGACATCTCCGACTGGTCCATCTCGTTCGTGCAGACCGGGACCAACTCCCCGATCGGCGAACGGTTACGCCGGGTCCGCGGGCATCTGGGCGGTGACGAGGTGTTCCTCGCCAACTACGCCGACGTGCTCACCGACGCGCCGCTGCCCGAGATCATCGACCGGTTCACCGAGTCCGGCGCGGCCGCCTCGATGATGGTGGTGCCGCCGTCCCAGACCTTCCACTGCGTGGACGTCGGCGAGAACGGCCTGGTCGGCGGCATCTCGCCGGTCAGCGAGATGCCGGTGTGGGTCAACGGCGGCTACTTCGTGCTGACCCAGGAGATCTTCGAGCACATCCCGGAGAACGGCGACCTGGTCGCCGACGGCTGCGCCGAACTGGCCAAGCGCGGACGCCTGCTGGCCTACCCGCACCGCGGCTACTGGCGGCCGACCGACACCGTGAATCAGCGCATGGAGCTGGACGACGCGTACTCCCGCGGGGACCGTCCCTGGGCTCTGTGGGAACGGTCCCAATGATCGGACTGCGTCCCGGAGGCGTGACCTCCGTGGTGGCGCTCGCCGCGCACTGCGACGACCTGGCGATCGGAGCCGGCGGCAGCCTGCTGACGATCTGCGCCGCCCGTCCCGGCCTGCGCGTGGACGCGCTGGTCCTGTCCGGCGGCGGCACCGAGCGTGAGGAGGAGGAACGGGCCGCGCTGGCCGACTTCTGCCCCGGCGCCGACCTGCGGGTGAGCGTGCTCAAGCTGCCCGACGGCTACCTCCCGGCCCGGTGGGAGGAGGCCAAGGCGGCGGTCGAGGAGCTGCGGGCGCGTACCGAGCCAGGACTGATCCTCGCGCCCTGGCGGGGCGACGCCCACCAGGACCACCGGGGGCTGGCCGAGCTGGTGCCCACCGCCTTCCGCGACCACCTGACGCTCGGCTACGAGATCGTCAAATGGGACGGCGACCTCGCCGCGCCCGCCGTGTACCAGCCGCTCACCCGGGAGGTGGCGGAGCTGAAGGTGGACCTGCTCCAGCGCCACTACGCCTCCCAGCGGCACCGCCCCTGGTACGACCGCGAGGCGTTCCTGGGCCTGGCCCGCATTCGCGGCATCGAGTGCCACACGCGGTACGCCGAGGCGTTCCACGTGTCCAAGCTGACCATCGATCTGGAGAACTGATGCGGGTACTTCTCACCGGCCACCAGGGCTACCTGGGCAGCGTGATGGCCCCCGTGCTGGCCGAGGCCGGGCACCAGGTGGTCGGCCTCGACTCCGGCCTGTTCGCCGACTGCGTGCTCGGGCCCGAGCCTGAGCACGTCGAGGCGCACGCCGTGGACCTGCGCGACGCCGGTCCCGAGCACGTGGCCGGGTTCGACGCGGTGATCCACCTGGCCGCGCTGTCCAACGACCCGCTCGGCGCGCTCGCGCCCGACCTGACCTACGACATCAACCACCACGCCTCCGTACGGCTGGCGCGGCTGGCCAAGGAGGCGGGCGTGCGCCGCTTCCTGTACGCCTCCACCTGCTCGGTCTACGGCGCCTCCGGCGGCGCGGACCTGCTGGACGAGGAGGCCCCGCTGCGCCCGGTCACGCCGTACGCCGAGTCGAAGGTACGGGTCGAGGACGACCTGACCGCGCTGGCCGACGACGACTTCACCCCGGTGTTCCTGCGCAACGCCACCGCCTTCGGGTTCTCCCCGAGGTTGCGCGCCGACATCGTGCTGAACAACCTGGTGGGCCACGCGCACCTGACCGGCGAGGTACGGGTGTTGTCCGACGGCACCCCCTGGCGCCCGCTGGTCCACGCCAGGGACATCGCCGACGCGTTCGCCGCCGCCCTGACCGCCCCGCGCGAGGCCGTGCACGCGACGGCCTTCAACGTGGGCACCGAGGCCAACAACGTGACCGTCGCCGAGATCGCCGCCGAGGTGGTCGCGGCCGTGCCCGGCTCGACGCTGACCATCACCGGCGAGACGGGCGCCGACCCGCGTTCCTACCGCGTCGACTTCTCCCGGATCAGGTCCGCCCTCGGGTACGAGGCCCGCTGGACGGTCAAGGCGGGCGCCGTCGAGCTGATCGACGCCTACCGCGAGTACGGCCTGACCAGGCACGACTTCGACCGCCGCTTCACCCGGCTGGCCAGGCTCGCCGACCGCCGCGAGTCCGGCACCGTCGACGACACCCTCCGGCCATGACCGGCCCCGAGATGCACGACCTGGTACGCAGGCTCTACCCGCTGTGCCGCAGCATCACCGGCGACGGCCTCCGGCGCACCCTGGACGTCATCGACGGGTCGATCCCGTTGAAGGTCAGCGAAGTGCCGACGGGCACGAAGGTGCTCGACTGGACGATCCCCCGCGAATGGAACATCCGCGACGCCTACGTCAAGGACGCCGCCGGGAACCGGGTCGTCGACTTCCACGACAACAACCTGCACGTCGTCGGCTACAGCGTGCCGGTCGAGGCCACCATGTCGCTGGAGGAGCTGCGCGGGCGCCTGCACACGCTGCCCGGCCAGCCGGACCTGGTGCCGTACCGGACCAGCTACTACGCCGAGACCTGGGGCTTCTGCCTGAGCCAGAACACCCTGGACGGGCTGGCGGACGGGCCGTACGAGGTCAGGATCGACTCCACGCTCGCCGACGGCCACCTGACGTACGGCGAGCACGTGGTCCAGGGCCGCAGCTCGGAGGAGGTGCTGATCTCCTGCCACGTCTGCCATCCCTCGCTGGCCAACGACAACCTGGCCGGGGTGGCGGTGGCGGTGGCGCTCGCCCAGAGGTTGTCCGACCCCTGGTACACCTACCGGTTCGTCTTCGCGCCCGGCACCATCGGCGCGATCACCTGGCTGGCTCGCAACCGGGAGCGCACCGACCGGATCAGGCACGGCCTCACCATGGCCTGCGCCGGGGACGCCGGGACGATCACCTACAAGCGCAGCAGACGCGGTGACGCCGAGATCGACCAGGTCTTCGCGTACGTCCTGAAGGACCGGCCGCACACCATCCTGGACTTCTCGCCCTACGGCTACGACGAGCGGCAGTACTGCTCGCCCGGCTTCGACCTGCCCGTGGGCTCGCTGACCAGGACGCCCTACGGGAGCTACCCGGAGTACCACACCTCGGCCGACAATCCCGACTTCGTGCGGCCCGAGGCGATGGAGGACACCCTGGAGACGCTGTGGAGCGCCGTACAGGTCCTGGAGGGCAACCGCCGCTACCAGAACCTCAGCCCGTACGGCGAACCCCAGCTCGGGGCGCGCGGCCTGTACGGCTCGCTCGGCGGACGCAGCGACACGAAACAGGCCCAGATGGCCATGTTGTGGGTGCTGAACCTGTCCGACGGGCTGCACAGCCTGCTCGACATCGCGGAACGGTCGAACCTGCCGTTCCAGGCATTGGCTGACGCGGCGAACGCCCTGCGGAACGCGGGCCTGCTGAAGGAGTGGGTGGATTGAGCCTGGCGCTGAAAGTCGGCGACGTGGTCGAGGTTCTCAGTGCTGAAGAGATCCTGGCGACCCTGGATGAGCGCGGAGAGCTGGACAGCCTCCCGTTCATGCCGGAGATGTTGCGGTTCTGCGGGCAGCGGCTCACCGTCCACAAGGTGGCCAACAAGCTCTGCGACACGATGACCAGGACCGGGATGCGGAAGATGGAGGACGCCGTCCATCTGACCGGGTCCCGCTGCGACGGCGCCGCCCACGGCGGTTGCCAGACGGCCTGCCTGCTCTACTGGAAGACGTCCTGGCTGAGGAAGGTCGACGGGCCGCCCACGGCCGGCGAGCAGAACCGCCCCGAGCGGCCGCTGCTGCCGATCCTGGAGGTCAACACCCGCAAGGAGCCCGCGCCGGACGGCGAGGAACGTTTCCGCTGCCAGGCGACCGAGTTGCTGCGCGCCGCCCCCGAGCTGCTCCCGTTCCGCGAGCTGAGCCAGTACGTCACGGACGTACGGGTCGGCAACGCCGGGATCGCCTCGACCGTCCGCACGCTGTTCTTCGGCCTGTTCAACCGCTATCAGCGGCTGTCCAGGAAGCTCCCCCGCGCGCTGCGCTTCAGGAACGGCCTGGA
Organism: Nonomuraea sp. WAC 01424; assembly: GCF_003947315.1. NCBI lineage: Bacteria > Bacillati > Actinomycetota > Actinomycetes > Streptosporangiales > Streptosporangiaceae > Nonomuraea > Nonomuraea sp. WAC 01424. The sequence continues at coordinate 25,363 of NZ_QHHZ01000017.1, read as the reverse complement.
CTGGGGGTTCGTGCAGCCCGGTCCGCACAACGGCCCGGCGCCGACGGGGACGACCGATCTCCAGCCGGGCGAGCTGGTCCGCATCAAGTCGAAGGACGAGATCGTCGCCACGCTGACCACCAAGGGGTTCAACCGCGGCCTGGGCTTCGAGGAGGACATGGCGCGTTCGTGCGGGAAGGTCGCCCGGGTGACCGCGCGCGTCGAACGCTGCATCGACGAGAAGACCGGACAGCTGCTTGAGATGAAAAATCCATGCATCGCGCTCGATGGAATCATCTGCGACGGTGTGTACAAGTCCAACTGCCCCCGCGCATTCATCCCGTTCTGGCGGGAGATCTGGTTGGAGCGGGTCAACGAGCCGAAGTAGGGCAGAGCATGGCGGAACAAGCGAGCCCGGACGTGAGCCCGGACATCAGTGACATCGGGCGCAAGGCGGGTCGAGGGGCGGTGTGGAGCCTGCTCGGCACGCTCGTCACCCGTGCGGGCTCGTTCATCCTCGGGCTGGTCCTGGCCCGGCTCCTCGCACCGGCGGACTTCGGCACGTACGCCGTCGCGCTCGCGGCCACCCAGTTCGTCATGGTGGTCAAGGACGTCGGCGTCATGTCGGCCGTCGTGCAGTGGCGTGGCCGGCTGGAGGACATCGCGCCCACGGCCACGACCCTCACGTCGATCTCCGCGCTCGGCCTGTACGGGATCTTCTGGGTCGGGGCGCCGTACTTCGCGACGCTGGCGGGCAGCGTGGAGGCCACCTCCGTGGTGCGCATCCTCACCGCGGTCATCCTCGTCGAGGCGGTCACGGCGGTCCGCAGCGCGGCCCTGCTGCGCTGGTTCCGCACCGGCAAGAACGCCAAGGCGGTCCTCGCGGGCTTCCTGGTCAACGCGCCGGTGGCCATCGTCCTCGCGGTCAACGGCGCCGGCGCGTACAGCTTCGCCTGGGGGCAGCTCGCCGGGGCCGTGGTCACCGGGGTCTTCATGCTGATCTACGCGCGGCTCCCCTACCGGTTCGGGTTCGACCGGCACATCGCGGGCCGGCTGCTGAGGTTCGGCATCCCCTCGGCGGCCGGGATCGCCCTGGAGGCCCTGCTGCTCAACGTGGGCTACATCATCGTCGGCAACATCATGGGCGAGGCGTGGCTCGGGTTCTACCTGATGGCGTTCAACGTGTCGAGCTGGGTGCCCGGCATCATCGGCAGCGCCATCCGCATGGTGTCGATCGCCGGCTTCTCCCGCCTGGCCGAACGGGACGAGGAGTCGTTGTCGTTCGGCGTGCAGCGGACCGTGCCGCTGCTCATCGCCATGGTGCTGCCGCTGGCGGTCTTCATGGCGGTGATGGCGCACTCGCTGATCATCTTCATCTACGGCCCGGAGTGGGAGCAGGCCGCCGGGGTGCTGCGCTTCCTGGCGGTGCTGATGGTGGTGCGCATGCTGACCGCGTTCGCGCTCGACATCCTGAACGCCCACGGCACCACCCGCTCGACGGTCTGGATGAACCTCGGCCACGCGGCGGCGATGATCCCGGCGGTCATCGTCGGCACGCACCTCGACGGCATCCGCGGCGCCGCGATCGGGCAGGGCGCCGCCGCCGTGCTGGTCGCGCTGCCGCTCGCCATGATCGCCGTGCAGCGGGCGGGGGTCCGGCTCGGGCCGGTGCTGCCCGGTCTCGTACGTCCGGCGCTCGGCGCGCTGGTCTGCGCCGCCGTCATGCTGGGCCTGGTGTCCCTGACCCACGGCAGCCCGTTCGTCCAGCTCGTCGTGGCGGGCGGCGGCGGTCTGCTGGCGTACGTGCTGGTCGTGGTGACCCGCGACCAGTTCCACCTAGTGAGCGATCGTCTGGTGCGGCTGCTGCCCGCCCGCGCGCGCTGACCCCGAGGAGAAACGATGCTGGTGTCCATCGGAATCCCGGTCCGCAACGGCGCGGACCGGCTGGAGATGGCCGTGCGCTCCGTGCTCGCCCAGGATCACGCCGACCTTGAGGTCGTGATCTCGGACAACGCCTCCACCGACGGCACGGAGGAGCTCTGCCGCGAGCTGGCCCGGCAGGACAGCCGCATCGCCTACCACCGGCAAGCCCGCGACCTGCGGGTGATCGGGAACTTCGTGGAGGTGCTGCGGCGCTCGCGGGGCGAGTACTTCCGCTGGATGGGCGACGACGACCTGCTCGAACCGACCTACGTCTCGCGGACGCTGGAGCCGTTCCTGGCCGACGAGCGGCTCATCCTGGTCACCTCGGACGTCAGCTACACCGGCGCGGACGGCACCGTCCATGAGCCGCGTTACCGCGGCACCCGCATGTTGTCGGACGACCCGGTCGACCGCCTCGACGAGCTGTGGGACGTGGTCACCACCCAGCACCACGGCCTCGACCCTCTCTACGGCCTGATGCGGCGGGAGCGGGTGGCCGCCGTGCCGAGACCGCTGATGATCCGCGAGGACGAGGTCTACGCCACCATGCTCGCGCTGACCGCGCCCTGGGGTCACGTCCCGGAGGTGCTGGCACACCGCAACCTGCGCGAACGCCGCCTGTCCGGGATCGCGGCGGCGCTCGGCGTACCGGCGTGGACCGCCCATTTCGCCACCACGCTGCAGTTCCGGGCCATGCATCAGGCGCTCGGCATCACCGAACTGTCGGCGGAGCAGCGAGCCCGCGCGCGGGCCGTGCTGCTGCGCACGTACTGGCGGCGTCAGCAGCAGATGCTGACGCACCGCAGCCGAAAGATCGCCGGGTTGGCGGCCCGACTCGTCTCCTCGAAAGGGTGAAACCCTCGTGCTGATTCGCATCGTGCGGCTGCTCATGCAGCCGGGCCGCATCCTGCTGGCCGTCCTGCGGCGTCTGCCGTTCGGCTCGTACGACCTGCGCTGCGCGCTCGACCTCTACCCACGGCCGCACTATGCCTACGGCGTGCGGCAGGCGGCCGAGCTGGCCAGGCGCCTCGGCGTCGGCCGGATCAGCGTGGTGGAGTTCGGCGTCGCGGGTGGCGCGGGCATGGTCGAGCTGAACCGCATGGCGGCGCTGGCGACGTCCGCGACCGGTGTGAAGATCGACGTGTACGGCTTCGACACCGGCGCCGGCCTGCCCAAGCCCACCGACTACCGGGACCTGCCCTACATCTGGCGCGAGGGCGACTTCGTCATGGACGTCGACGCCCTGCGCGCCCGCCTGGGAGCCGCGAGCCTGATCCTGGGCAACATCGAGGACACGGTCGGGGAGTTCCTGGACGGCGAGCGCCCCGCGCCCATCGGTTTCGTCTCCATCGACGTCGACTTCTACTCCTCGACCGCCGCGGCACTCAGGTTGTTCGCCGGCGACCACAAGTACTTCCTGCCCCGCGTGTTCGTCTACCTCGACGACACCGTGGGCGACGACGACCAGGTCATCCACAACGACTACGTCGGCGAGCTGAGCGCGATCCGGGAGTTCAACCAGGACAACAAGGCGATGAAGCTGGCCCCGATCAACGGCCTGCGGCACAAGCGCCCGGTCCCCGCCCCCTGGAACGACAACATCCAGGCGCTGCACCGGTTCGACCACCCCGACTACTCGACCTACGTGGCCCGTCCGGACACCGAGACACAATTGCCTTTGTAGACCTCTGTAACGAAGAAGCGGGCAATGGCGAGAGAAAGGAAAAGAACGACGCGAGGGGGAAAATCTCGCTATGTCCGTTATATTAGCCAATAGCCGAATTCGGGATGATGTTCGGCGTCAAATGATCTTCAATGGGGACGTGTTCCTCTACTCCGCCACCCCCGCCTCGACCAAGCTGATCGAGTTCGCCCGCGAGCTGATCGAGGAGGCGTTCGAGGGCCGCGACCCCCAGACCGCCCAGCACGAGATGCCGGTGGAGGCGTTCGCCGCGCTGCTCGCCGAGCTCAAGCCGCGCTTCATCCATCATCCCACCAGCAAGAAGATCCTCGCCGCCCTGCTGGAGGAGCTGGGCATGGCGTTGGACAAGACGTACTTCGACGTGCCGAGACTGCGTACCTCGACCGCCGACCACTACCTCGACTCGGGCATCTCCTACGCCTACCACGCGCACCGGGACTGCTGGTACTCCGCGCCGTTCTGCCAGGTCAACTGGTGGATGCCCATCTACGAGGTGGTCCCGGAGAACGTCTTCGCCCTGCACCCGCACTACTTCGACCGCCCGGTGCTCAACGGCAGCGGCCGCTACGACTACGCCGAGTGGACCGCCGTGAGCCGGCCCACCGCCGCGCAGCACATCCACAGCGACACCAGGGAGCAGCCCAAGCCGGAGGAGGCCGTCGACCTCCAGCCCGAGCTGCGGCTCGTCCCCGAGCCGGGCGGCATGATGTTGTTCTCCGGGGCGCACCTGCACTCCACCGTCGCCAACACCTCGGGCAGGACCCGCTTCAGCATCGACTTCCGCACCGTCCACATCGACGACGTCCGCTCCCGCGCCGCCGCGCCCAACGTGGACGCCACCTGCCGTGGCACCACGCTGCGCGACTTCCACCGGGCCGACGACCTGTCGCACATCCCCGAGGAACTCGCCGCCGCCTACGAGGCCGAGGCGCTGGCCAAGGTCACCTGAACCGCGCGCGGACGGCCTCCCGCAGGCTCCTCCAGCCTCTGTGCCGCTGGAAGGGCAGCTCGAAGACGGAGGCGAACAACCACGCGGCCACCACGCTCGCCGGCACGGCCAGGGCGAGCGTGAGGAGGAAGGCGGGCATGCCCGGCGGCACCCGCGGGGCGACGACCAGCCGGTTGATCATGACGACCAGCGGGGCGTGGATCAGGTAGAGGCTGTAGGAGAACGATCCAAGCCGCCGTACCGGCCGGGTGTCGAGCAGCCGTACGAGCCAGCCGGGCCGGCCCGTCGCCACGCCCGCCAGCAGCAGGCCGGCGGCGGGCCCGACCGTCAGGTCCACCCAGAAGAAGTGCCCGACCACCCAGACCGGGCCGGCGACCACGACCAGCGTGAGCACCGGCAGCGCCGCCGCCGCGGCGAACCAGTGCCAGGGCAGGCGGCCCGTACGCTCCCGCGCCCGCACCACCCCCGCGCACACCGCGCCCACCGCGAACAGCGCCGCGAACTGCGGGGTCAGCCGCATCAGCAGGTCCACGGCCGGCACGTACGGCGCCAGCGCCCCCACGGCCACCACGATCAGGGTCACCGCGCCGAGCATCACCGCCGCCCCCCACTTGCGCAGCACCAGCAGCATCAGCGGGAACACCAGGTAGAGCTGCGCCTCGACCGCGATCGACCACATGGCGCCGTTGGGGCTGGGGGAGCCGAAGACGTCCTGGAGCAGCAGCCCGTAGAAGAGCACCGACTGCCCGGTCGGCGCCTGCTGACCCGGCTGCGGGATGACCGTCCACGCGATCACCAGGCTGAACGCCAGCGCCGCCCAGTACGGCGGCAGGATGCGCCAGGCCCGCCGGTTGAAGAACGTGGGAAGGCTGCCGAGCCGCCAATCGGACCGGGCCGGCGAGACCGCCAGCGAGAACCCCGACAACACGATGAACACCACGACCGCGAAGTGCCCGTACAGCAGCCAGCCCGTCCACCAGGGCGCGTCGTTGACCGGGAACCCGGGGAACGACAGCAGCCAGCAGTGGTGCAGGACCACGAACAGCGCGGCCAGCCCCCGTAAACCGTCCAGTCCGGCGAGTCTGCTCCGCGTCGCCGGACGCTCGATCGTCAGCCCCACCAGAAGCCCCCGTCGCCGTAGTCGGTAGGTCTATCGCGGGGACCGTGCCGGATGTAACCGTTCTGAGGCGATGTAACGTCTGCTGCTGATTGTGCGATGGTCCGCTATAGGGCAAGTTCGCTGATGCGGGGGAACGTACCAAAATGGAGTTCTGGAAGGCGATTCTTGGACTTCTCCGGCGACTTCTCATAGGCCCACCACTGCTTCTGCTCTCGATCCTGGTGGGCGTCGTGGTGTACGCCGTCCTGCCGGCCCACTACACGACCGACGTCTCACTCGTCCTGGCCACGCCGGTGAACGGCGGCACGGTCAACTCCGACAAGACCAAGCAGGGGCTGACCAACCCGTTCCTCTCCTTCAACGACGCGCTCAAGACCGGGGCCAGCATCGTGATCCTGGCGATGAACACCCAGGACGTCTGGACCGAGCTCGGCGCGCCCAAGGACGGCCCCACCGAGATCACGATCGACGACGGCCGCAGCAACCCCAACGTCCTGGACATCAACGGGCCCTACATCTACATCCGGGTCGACAGCGAGTCCCCGCAGCAGGCGACGGCCGTGCTCATGGCGGGCCGCGAGCGCGTGGCGAGTGAGCTGTTCAAGTGGCAGAAGACGCTCGGCGCGCCGGCGAACACCTTCATCACCTCGACCGACATCGTGCCGCCGTCCAAGCCGGAGGCCGACCACAGCGTCAACTGGCAGGGGGCGATCGGCGGCGCGCTGCTCACCCTGCTGCTGGGCCTCGGCATCGCGTACGGCGTCGTGGTCCGCCGGAACCCCGGGCGGCGCGGGCCCGCCGCCCCGCCGGCGCCCCACCCCCCGGTGTCGGCCCCGGTCCCGGAGCCCGTTCCGGCGGCGCAACCGGTGGAGGCGCAGGCGGGCGAGCCCGCCGAACGCCCGATCCTCGACGAGGACAGCTCGGCCACCATGGAGTTCCCCGCCTACCGGGGCGGCCCCCTGTCGCCCGTGCCGGGGCCGAGGAAGGCGAACCGCGCCGACGGCGAGAAGTGAGGGCTCGCCATGGACTTCTGGGCGACGGTGAAGATCCTCTTCAAACGCTGGTACGTGACGGCTCCCGCGTTCCTGCTCACGATCGTGACGGCCCTCGGCGTCTTCGCCGTCGCGCCCAAGACCTTCATCTCCAGCTCGGCGCTCGTCCTGACCCTGCCGGTGACCGGCGGCAGCGTGCCGAGCGACCCCAAGTTCCCCAACCCGCGCACCAACCCCCTGGTCTCCTTCGACCAGGGGCTCAGCATGACCTCCTCGATCCTCATCCAGGCGCTGAACACGCCCCAGACGGCCGCCGCCGTGGGTGCGCCGATCGGCGGCAAGATCACGCTCAAGATCACCAGTGGTGGCACCAACCCCGAGCTGATGCCCGCGACGCCGTTCATCGTGATCACCTGTGAGGCGCCGACCGCCGAGCTGGCCCACGGCATCGTGGTGAAGGTCACCGCCCTGGCCCAGAAGGAGCTGCGGGCCCGGCAGCAGCAGGTCAAGGCGCCGCCCACCACGTACGTGACCGCCACCGTCGTGATCCCGCCGACCGCTGCCGACGAGAAGAAGGGCAGCCGCATGCGCAGCGCGGTGGTCACCGGCGCGCTGGCGTTCTTCATGAGCCTGTTCGCCGCCTTCGCGGCCGAGAGCTTCGCCCGGCACCGCCGCTCGCGCCGCCAGGCGGCGGGCGCCTCCGCCCGGTTCGAGCCCGCGCTCAGCAACGGCGCCCGGACGCTGGCCGGACACGAAGGATGAGCACCCCCGTCCTGCCGCGGCGCGCCGACGGCGCCACCCTGGCCTGCCTGTTCGTCCTGTCCCTGCTGATCCTCCCGGCCCGCCTGGCGGTCGCCGGGCTCCCGCTGTCGCTCACCCCGGCCGAGATCCTGGCCCTGTCCCTGGGCGTGGTGTGGGTGTGCGCCCAAATGGTCAGCACGACCGGCGTGGCCAAGGGCGGCAACCCGGTCCGCACCGCGCTCTTCGTGTACGGCATGCTCCTGCTGGCCGTCTACGGCTACACGACCTACCTCTACCTGCCCTCCGACGAGCTGAACCTGGCCGACCACACGCTGGTCCTCTACCTCGGGTACGCCAGCCTGCTGCTGGTCATGTGCGACGGAATGGGCACCCGCGAACGCCTCGACTTCGTGCTCAAGGCGGTCGTGATCGGCGGCACGTTCGCCGCGATCGTCGCGCTGCTCCAGTTCAGGCTGGACTTCGACCTCACCGAGTACATGCGTATCCCCGGCCTGCGCCACTCCTCGGTCGAGGAAGTGCCGACCGTGATCTCGCGGTCCGACCTGCGCAGGGTCGCCGGCACGCTCGGCCACCCGATCGAGTTCGGCGCGTTGTCGGCGATGTTGTTGCCCCTGGCCGCCCACCTCGGCTTCCAGGCCCGCAGCCGGGGCGAGGCGGCGGCCCGCTGGTGGATCTGCGCCGCCGTCATCGCGGCCGGCCTGATGTTCTCGGTCTCCAGGACGGCCGTGCTCGGCCTGGCCGGAGCGGGACTGATCCTGCTGGTGGGCTGGTCCAACCGGCGGCGGCTGGTCACCCTCGGCGCGTTCCTGGTGTTCCTGGGCGTCATGAAGGTCCTGACGCCGGGCCTGATCGGCACGTTCTACAACCTGTTCGCCGGCGCGGGCGAGGACAGCAGCGTCATCTACCGCACCCATGACTACCCCTTCGCGATGCGGGAGTTCGCCAAGAGCCCGATCTTCGGCCGTGGGCTCGGTACCTGGTACCCGTTCAAGCACCAGGTGTTCGACAATCAGTACCTGCTGTCGCTGGTGGAGACCGGGCTGGTCGGCGTGCTGGGGTTCGTCGGGGTGATCGTGTGCGGGATCGTGGTCGCCCTCCGGGTCCGCCGCATGAGCACCGACCCGAACGTGCGCAACCTGGGGCTGACCATCGCGGCCTGCCTGGTGATCCCGCTGCTCGGCGCGGCCACGTTCGACCTGCTGTCCTTCCCCGGCATCACCAGCGTGTTGTTCCTGCTCGTCGGCGCGGCCGGGGCGCTGATGCGGTTCGAACGCCGCGATCAGAAGGACAGGACGGTCATCAGTTCCTTCCACGAGCCAGCCGACCTGTCCCGCTCGCTGATCGCGGTCACCGGCAACGGCCACGGCAGCGCGAGGTCGGAGTCGTCGTAGCGGACGGCCAGGTCCTCGGCCGGGTCGTGCTCCCTGTCGATGCGGTAGCAGACGTCGGCGTGCTCGGTCAGCGCCTGGTAGCCGTGCAGGATGCCGGGCGGCACGTACAGGTGGGCGAAGGTCACGTCGTCGAGCCGTACGGCGGCGTGCGAGCCGAACGTCGGCGAGCCGGGCCGCGTGTCCACCAGGATGTCGAGCACCGCGCCATGGGCGGCGCGTACGAGCTTGGCCTCGCCGCGGCCCGACCGGCCGTGCATGCCCCTGATGGTGCCGAGCCGCGAGCGCGACTGGCTGTCCTGGACGAACGCCGTGTGGTCCAGCCCGTGCTCGGCGGCGATCGCGGCGTCGAAGGTCCTCGTGAACAGGCCGCGGTCGTCGTGACTCGGCGTCGGTATGAACAGCAGCACGCCTTCGAGCTCAAGCTGCTCGACTCTCATCGTGTTCCTCTCCTGAGGTGGTCGCCGGCGATTGTCAGACGGCCGGCGGTTCAGCCCGGCAGGGCCCGCAGCCGGCGGGACGGCCTGAGCAGCGCCACGACCGAGGCCCTGGCCGTACGCCGGCCGGCCGCCGCCCGGATCGCCTCGCCGAGCAGCACGGCCAGATAGAAGCCCGCGGTCGCGATCCGGCCCCGGCGCCGCCGGAACAGCCGTACGCGGTTGACCGTGAGCAGCGCGGCCAGCATCTCGCTGGTCTTGGCCTCGCCGCCGATGTGCTCGACGACGGCGGCGGGCTCGTACCAGAGGGTCCGGCCGGCGTCGGCGGCGCGCAGCGCGTACTCGGTCTCCTCGCTGTAGAGCAGGAAGGACTCGTCCCAGGGGCCGAGCTCGGTCAGCGTCTCGGCCGAGATGAACATGGCGGCGCCGGTGGCCCAGTCGGCGGGGCCTGGGCGTTCGTAGCGGTCAGGGTCGGTGATCATCTCGCCCAGCGTGCCGATGCGGCCCGCCAATCGGCCGCCGACCAGCGACTCGGCCAGCGCGCGGCGTACGGCGGGGGTACGGCGCAGCGAGTGGTGGAGCACCCCCTCGGTGCTGACCAGCCGGGGGACCGCGATGCCGACGGCCGGCCGGTCGAGGACCGCGCCCAGCACGGCCAGCGCGCCGGGGCGCAGCCGGCAGTCCGGGTTCAGCACGAGGACCGCGTCGAGCTCGGCCAGGTCGAGGGCCGCGATCCCGGCGTTGATCGCCGCCGCGTACCCGGCGTTCCTGCCCACCTGCAGAGGTCGTACGGGCAGGTCGGCCGCCTGGCGGGCGAGGGCGAGCGAGTCGTCCTTGGAGGCGTTGTCGGCCACGACGACGGCGGTGAGCCGGACCCCCTCGGCGCCTTCGGGCAGGGAGGCCAGGCAACCGCCGAGGACCGGCGCGCTGTTGTAGGTCACGATCACGATCGCGACTCGGGGAGGGCCGGGCGTCACATGTCGCCATCGCGGGCCGGGAATGGATCGTTACAGGTAACAGAAGGCACTGCTGAGGCGATGAGGAGATAGGGGCCGGGTGTCGTAGAAGACGGAGACACATTCCATGCAGGATCTGCAGGCTTTCACCTTCCGCAGGGACGAGCTGTTCCCCCTGGCGGACAAGTACTCCGAGCAGTTCCGTACGGCCTCACCGTTCCGTCACGTCGTCATCGACGACTTCCTGCCGCCCGAGGTGCTGGAGCCCGTCCTCGACGAGTTCCCCGAGCCGCGCGACGCCACCTGGCAGCGGTTCGACACCGCGCGCGAGGTGAAGCTGGCGCTGGCCGACACCGAACGTATGGGCCCGGCCACCAGGCGCCTGCTGGCCGAGTTCAACGGCGGCGTGTTCGTCGAGTTCCTGGAGCGGCTGACCGGCATCACGCAACTGGTCTCCGACCCGCACTTCGAGGGCGGCGGCCTGCACCAGATCCGGCCGGGCGGCTTCCTCAAGGTGCATGCCGACTTCAACAGGAGCCGCAAGCTCAACCTCGACCGCCGGCTGAACGGCCTGCTCTACCTCAACAAGGACTGGGAGGAGAGCTACGGCGGCCACCTGCAGTTGTGGAACAAGGACATGACCGAGTGCGAGGGCAAGGTCCTGCCGGTCTTCAACCGGTTCGTACTGTTCGCCACGACCGACGACGCCAACCACGGCCATCCTGACCCGCTCACCTGCCCCGAGGACCGGGCACGCCGTTCGATGGCGCTCTACTACTACTCCAACGGCCGGCCCGAGGACGAGGTCACCGACGACCACACCACGCTGTTCAAGCAGCGGCCGGGCGAGGCGTGGAAGAGCAACCTCCGCCAGGTCGCCAAACGCTGGACGCCGCCCGCGCTGGCCGACCTCGTCGGCGGCCGGAGGACCAAGGGCGAGTGAGGTCGTACGCCCGAGGGGGCTGGTGTCTCGTCGCGGGCCTGGTCATGCTGCTGAGCGGCTGCACCGGGTCCCCCGGCAGGCCCGAGGTCACCCGCTCGCCCGCCGTGGCGACGTCCAGGCCGGGCACGCCGCCGCCGGCGAAACCGGCCGAGCGGACCTGGCCCGGGGCGGACAACACGGGCGTCCCGGACGGACTGACCCTGCGCAAGTCGGGGTCGATCGAGGTGACCAAGAACGGCACGGTCATCGACGGCGTCGAGGTGACCGGCTACATCACGGTCGAGGCCGACGACGTCGTCATCCGCAACACCCGCGTACGCGGCGTCAAGGGCTGGTGGGGCATCCTCCAGCGCGAGGGGCACACCGGCCTGACGGTCGAGGACTCCGAGGTCTTCGGCAACGGCAAGGAACGAACCCAGTTCGGCATCCTCAACCAGGGCAAACTGATCACGGTCCGCCGCGTGGACATCCACACGATCTCCAACGGCATCCTGACCCAGCAGGGCCTGATCGAGGACTCGTACGTGCACGACCCCAAGTACTACTCCGGCGACCACACCGACATGATCATGTCCACCGGCCCGCCCGCGCCCGGGACCGAGCTGGTCATCCGGCGCAACACCGCGATCAACACCCTCGACCAGACCGGCGCGATCGCGCTCTTCCAGGACTTCGGCGTGGTGAAGAACGTGACGGTCGAGGGCAACCTGCTGGCCGGCGGCGGCTGGTCGCTGTACGCCGGTGCGGGGGTGAAGGGCAGGTCGTCCGGCATCAAGGTGATCGGGAACGTCTTCAGCCGCCGCGTCTGGTCCAAGGGCGGAGCGGCCGGGCCGGTTTCATATTGGGATAAGGACGGGCCCGGAAATCGCTGGCACGGGAACACCTGGGAAAACGGCGACACGGTAACGCCGGGATAACGACCATTTGTCGGATTTAACGTGATATTTGGGAAACATGAGCCCTGTGTGATTTAGGGGGATAACGAGTTTATTTCGGTAAAAAGCCACACTGTTCCTTCCGGCATGGCTACTCTCTCCCCTTGGGGGACTCGGACTCGGCCACGATCGGAAGGAGTCGCCTGTGTCGCGGCATCGAAGTGGAAAGAGGCGTACCGGCTGGTTATCCCTGGCCGGCGTCTCCGTGGTGGCGGTGCTGGCCGGTGGGTACGGCCTCGTCGTCTCCGACGTACTGGAGCCCCGGGCCGTCCTGACGGACGCGAGCGGGGCGAGGAGCGCGGCATCGCCGCACGCCGCCGCCGGCCAGCGAGCAAGGCCACGTCCCACCACCCACAAGCCCCGGCCCAAGAAGACCCGGAGCCAGGAGCCGTGGTCGTGGCCCAGGCGGCCGACGAGGAAGCCGACCGCGCGCCCGACGCGCCCCACCCACCGGCCGACCTTGACGGCCACCGCGCCCGGGGAGCCCACGGCGACCCCCGGCCGGCCGCCGTCGCACACGCCCAAGCCGACGCTCACGGCCACGAGGACCGCGACCCCGACGCCCACGGCGACCCGCCCGAGCACGCCGCCCAGCGAGCCGCCGACGCCCACGCCCACGCCCACCAGGACGCGGACCAGCACCCCCACGGCGACCCCCAGCGAGCCGCCCACGGCGACCCCCACGGCGACCCCCACGGCGACCCCCACGGCGACGCCCACGAAGACGCCGCCCCGGACACCGACGTCGACGCCCACGAAGACGCCCACGACCTCGCCCACCATCTCGCCCACTTCCGGCCCGCCCTCCGGCGGCTGGCCCGGAGCCGGCAACACCGGCGTCCCCGACGGCACGGACCTGGTCAAGAAGACCGGCTCGATCGTCATCAAGGAGGACGGCAAGGTCATCGACGGCTGGGACGTCACCGGCGACATCACCGTCGAGGCCGACAACGTCACCATCCGCAACACCCGCGTACGCGGCCAGAGCGACTACTGGGGCATCCTCCAGCGCGAGGGCTTCTCCGGCCTGAAGGTCGAGGACAGCGAGATCTTCGGCAACGGCAAGGTCCGCACCCAGTTCGGCATCCTCAACCAGGGCAAACTGATCACGGTCCGCCGCGTGGACATCCACACGATCTCCAACGGCATCCTCACCGACCAGGGCCTGATCGAGGACTCGTACGTGCACGACCCCAAGTACTACTCCGGCGACCACACCGACATGATCATGTCGACCGGCACCGCCGCCCCCGGCACCGAGCTGGTCATCCGGGGCAACACCGTGATCAACACGCTCGACCAGACCGGCGCGATCGCGCTCTTCCAGGACTTCGGCGTCACCAAGAACGTCACCGTCCAGGGCAACTTCCTCGCGGGCGGCGGCTGGTCCCTCTACGCGGGCGCCGGCCGGAAGGGCCTGTCCTCCAACATCAAGGTGATCGACAACGTCTTCAGCCGCAAGGTCTGGCCCAAGGGCGGTTACGCCGGCCCGGTGTCGTACTGGGACGCGAAGGGGCCGGGCAACGTCTGGCGGGGCAACTCCTGGGAGGGTGGCGGCGCCGCCATCATGGGCTCGGACTAGCCGCTAGCTCCGGATCGCGATGACCGACTTCACCAGCCCGGCCAGCCGCTCGAAGCGGATCTGCGACTTCGGGAAGTAGTGCCGCATCTCGGTCACACTCAGCAGCTCGACCTCCATGGCGATCATCCGGGCGGCGTCCCGGTCGGAGGTCGGAGTGTGGACCAGCGGCCAGCGCCGCAGGATCGTCGTCCGCGCGGCGAGCGGCAGGAACTGGAACCCCGGGAACAGGAAGTGCGGTTCGACCGGGAAGTACCGGTAGGGCGTCTGCACCCAGTGGCGCTCGGCCATCTCGTGCACGGTGTCGGCGAAGCGTTGACGGCGCAGGTGGCCGCCGACGTGCTCGATGACGGCGTTGGAGAAGACCAGGTCGTAGCGGCTGGAGCGGATCCCGGGCGGGAGGTCGCAGGCGTCGGCGACGTCGGCCCGCAACCACGCCGGCAGGTCGGCGGGCGGTTGTTCGAGGTTGACGATGTGCACGTGCGCGGGCCTGACCGGCGCGCGCATCCAGGCCCCGGCCGTGCCGCCGAGGTCGAGGACGCTCATCCGGTCGAGGTCGGGGAAACGGCCGGCGAACCATTCCCACCTACGTGCCCGCGCCTTGGCCCCCAGCGAGTCGGGAGCGTCCACGAAACGACTGCGCAGGGCGTTCAGGCGGCTCATAAAGGCGCTCCTTCGGGCCGGAATAAGTAGCCCTATGCTCCCAGAATTTCGCCTGCGCGGCTAAGAGCGCGTTTCTTCGTGACATTCTTGGGATGCATACCAATTGACCGTCCGGCGCAACCCTTCGTCCAATTCCGTGGCAGGGGTCCAGCCGAGCCGGTCGGCCGCCGGGGCGATGTCGCCGACCTGGGTGATGTCGTGCGGGCGGTCGGGCGCGGCGCCGAACTCGGGCCGCGCGCCCGCGCCGGCGATGCGGTAGAGCCGCTCGACGACCTCGTACGCGGCGGTCCGTACGCCGGTGGCGATGTCGAGCGTGTGGCCGACCGCCTTGTCCGTCTGGCCCGCCAGCACGAACGCGTCCACGACGTCGTCCACGTAGATCCAGTCGGCCAGCTTGGCGCCCCTGCTGAGCCGGGGACGTTCGCCCCGCAGGAGACAGAGCGTCACGTACGGCACGAGCTTGGTCACGTCGGGCTGGGCCGGGCCGTAGACCATGCTCGGACGCAACACGGTGACGGGCAGGTCCCAGAGCCGGTGGTAGAGCTGGGCGTAACCGGTGGCGGCCCACTTGGACATCGCGTACGCCGACGACGGCGGCGCGTGGTCGTTGCCCGGCCGCGGCTCCTCGATCGAGCCGGTGAACACGGTGCGGACGTCGTGCTCGCGGGCGGCCGACAACACGTTGACCGCGCCCACGACGTTGCTCTCCAGCGTGGCGCGGACGACCTCGTCCCCCCGCGACCCGGTGACCTCGCCGGCGAGGTGGAACAGCAGCCCGGGGCGTACGGACCGGAACAGCCGCGCGGTGCCGGCGGCGTCGTCGAGGCTGGTCTCGTGCCAGATCTCGCCGTGGCGGGCCTGCTGCGGACGGCGGCTGACCGCGTGCACCTGCGCGCCGAGCGCGCGCAGGCGCGCGACCAGATGGGAGCCGATGAATCCGGCGGCTCCGGTCACCAGCACCACGGTCTCGGGCCAGTACGACATCGTGGAGCGACCTCCGGTGGAAGATGGAGCCGTTCGGGCGACGGCTCCATCTTCTACAGGAACTAGCCGATGCGCCAGGTGTCTCCACCCATGAGCAGCTCGCTCAGGTCGCCGGGGCCCTTCTGCGCCACGGCCTCCTCAAGCTGCCCGGCCATCAGCACATCGTAGGCCGGGCGGTCGACCTGCCGGAAGATGCCGATCGGCACGTGCTCGAAGGCGGGCTCGTCGAGCCTGCTGAGCGCGAAGGCCACCGACGGGTCGGGGTTGTGGGCGTCGTGCACGAGGATCTGGTCCTCGCTCACGGTGTCCCTGGCGACCACCTCGATGCCGCCGCCGGCGGCGCGCACGACGGCCTTGGAGTTGCTCACGATCGGCTGACCGTGCTCAAGGCGCACCGTGATGTCGTCGCGGACCTCGGGGTCCTTGAGCTGCTCGAAGGCGTTGTCGTTGAAGATGTTGCAGTTCTGGTAGATCTCCACCAGGGACGTGCCCCGGTGGGCGGTGGCCTCGCGCAACACCGACTGCAGGTGCTTGCGGTCGGAGTCGATCGTCCGGGCCACGAACGACGCCTCGGCGCCGATGGCCAGCGAGATCGGGTTGAACGGCTTGTCCAGCGAGCCCATCGGCGTCGACTTGGTGATCTTGCCGACCTCGGAGGTCGGCGAGTACTGGCCCTTGGTCAGACCGTAGATCCTGTTGTTGAACAGCAGGATGTTCAGGTTGACGTTGCGGCGCAGCGCGTGGATCAGGTGGTTGCCGCCGATCGACAGCGCGTCGCCGTCACCGGTGATCACCCACACCGACAGGTCGGGCCGGGAGGCGGCCAGGCCGGTCGCGATCGCGGGCGCGCGGCCGTGGATCGAGTGGAAGCCGTAGGTGTTGAGGTAGTACGGGAACCGCGAGGAGCAGCCGATGCCGGAGACGAACACGATGTTCTCGCGTCGCAGCCCCAGCTCCGGCAGGAAGCTCTGCACCGCGGCCAGGATCGCGTAGTCGCCGCAACCCGGGCACCAGCGCACCTCCTGGTCGGACTTGAAGTCCTTCAGCCCCTGCTTGACGTCCGTCTTGGGAACCAGGCTCAGGCCCTTCCCGTTCACCAGCTCAGTCACTGTCGATCACGTCCTGAATGACTCCGGCCAGCTCCTCGGCCTTGAACGGGAGCCCGCGCACGCGGTTGTAGCTGATCACGTCGACGAGGTAGCGGGCCCGCAGCAGCAGCGCGAGCTGACCGAGGTTGATCTCGGGCAGCAGCACCTTGTCGTAGCTCTTGAGCACCTCGCCGGTGTTGGCGGGCAGCGGGTTGAGGTGGCGCAGGTGGGCCTGGGCGACCTTGCCGCCGCCGCGCCTGATGCGCCGTACGGCCGCCGCGATCGGCCCGTACGTCGAGCCCCAGCCGATGACCAGCACCTTGGCGTCGCCGTCGGGGTCGTCGACCTCGAGGTCGGGCACGTCGATCCCGGCGATCTTGGCGGCCCGGGTGCGGACCATCAGGTCGTGGTTGTCCGGGTCGTAGGAGATGTTGCCGGTGCCGTCGGCCTTCTCGATGCCGCCGATGCGGTGTTCGAGGCCGGCCGTGCCGGGGATGGCCCAGGGGCGGGCCAGCGTCTCGGTGTCCCGCTTGAAGGGCAGGAACTCGCCGTTCTCGCCGTTGGGCTCGGTCGTGAATTCCTGCGAAATGTCGGGCAAGTCGGAAACTTCGGGCAGGCGCCACGGCTCCGAGCCGTTGGCCAGGTAGCCGTCCGAGAGCAACATGACCGGGGTGCGGTACTTGACCGCGATCCGCGCCGCCTCGACGGCCGCGTCGAAGCAGTCGCTCGGCGACAGCGGCGCGACGATCGGCACCGGCGACTCGCCGTTGCGGCCGAACATGGCCATCAGCAGGTCGGTCTGCTCGGTCTTGGTCGGCATGCCCGTGCTGGGACCGGCGCGCTGGACGTCAACGATGATCAACGGCAGCTCGGTGGTGACCGCGAGGCCGACCGTCTCGGCCTTCAGCGCCACGCCGGGGCCCGAGGTGGTGGTCACGCCCAGCGCCCCGCCGAACGCGGCCCCCAGCGCCGCGCCGACGCCCGCGATCTCGTCCTCCGCCTGGAAGGTGCGGATGCCGAACCGCTTGTGCTTGGACAACTCGTGCAGGATGTCGCTGGCCGGCGTGATCGGGTACGAGCCCAGGAACAGCGGCAGCTTCGACTGCACGCTGGCCGCGATCAGCCCGTAGGCGAGGGCCTGGTTCCCGGAGATGTTGCGATAGACGCCGGGAGCCAGCCTGGCCGGCTTGACCTCGTAGGAGACCGAGAACGACTCGGTCGTCTCACCGTAGTTCCAGCCCGCCTGGAAGGCCGCGATGTTCGCCTTGGCGATGTCGGGCTTCTTGGCGAACTTCTGCTCCAGGAACGACACCGTCTGCTCGGTCGGCCGGTGGTAGAGCCACGACAGCAGGCCGAGGGCGAACATGTTCTTGGCGCGCTCGGCGTCCTTCTTGGAGATCTCGAAGCCTTCGAGCGCCTTGACCGTCAGCGAGGTCAGCGGCACCGCGTGCACGCGCCACTCACTGAGGGAGTCGTCCTCCAGCGGGCTGGCCGTGTAGCCGACCTTCTGCAGGTTGCGCTTGGTGAACTCGTCGATGTTGGCGATGATGTCGGCACCCCGCGGCAGGTCGCCGAGGTTGGCCTTCAGAGCCGCCGGGTTCATGGCCACGAGCACGTTGGGCGCGTCGCCGGGCGTCAGGATGTCGTGATCGGCGAAGTGGAGCTGGAAGCTCGACACACCGGGCAGGGTTCCTGCGGGCGCGCGGATCTCGGCGGGGAAGTTGGGGAGCGTCGACAGGTCGTTGCCGAACTCCGCCGTTCCCGCGGTGAAGCGGTCGCCGGTGAGCTGCATGCCGTCGCCGGAGTCTCCGGCGAACCTGATGATCACGCGGTCGAGTTGCTGGACCTGCTTCGTCACAGCTCAGTCCTCCTCGACGCGCCAAGGCGCGGTTGCTTTGGGCGCGTTCTCTGTTTCCATGCTAGATCCTCGGAAGGTCACGCGTTTGCCAGCCCGACAAAGCGGGTAACGCGGTCGGAAGTCAGGGTGAGGTGGGAGAACGACGACACAGCCCTGACGCGAGCCTGCAGAGGTCTACATGCAGGCGTGCGAAGAGGACGGTTCGGGTCACGAGCGCCAACTATACGTCCCCCCAACACGTGTGCTACGTCAGGGGTTGCTTACGCGACTGCGGGCTCCCCGACTCGTACAGGCGTCCGGCGCGCATGTCTGCTGAGCCGTACAACTCTGGAACGGTCACGAAGGTGTAACCCTTCCCGCGGAGTTCTCGCAGGATGCTCGGTATCGCGTCGATCGTCGCGCGGTTGGTGTCGTGCAGCAGGACGATGGCGCCGGGATGGGCCTTCTCCAGCACGCGGTCGGCGATCTCCGACGACTTGGCGCCGGGTTCGTCCCTGCTGTTGACGTCCCAGCCGACCAGGGACAGGTCCAGGTCGCGGGCGACGTCGCGGACGTCCTTGCTGATCGCCCCGTAGGGCGGGCGGACGAGCGTGGGCTCCTGCCCGATCGCCGCCCTGACGGCGTCCTCGGTACGCCCGAAGGAGTCGGCGATCTTGCTGGTCGGCTGCTTCGACAGGTCCCGGTGGGACCAGGAGTGGTTGCCGACCAGGTGGCCCTCCGCGCTCATCCTGCGCAGCAGGCCCGGCTGCGCGATGGCGTTCGTCCCGATCGTGAAGAACGTGGCCCGCGCCTTCTCCGCGGCCAGCAGGTCGAGCAGCTGCCCGGTCTGCGGGCCCGGCCCGTCGTCGAACGTCAGCGCCACGCACTTGGTCCTCGCGCAGTTCACGCTGCCCGCCCGGTTGCTGGACGCCTCCGGGCTGGTCGTGGGGGTCGTCTCCGGCCCGGCCGGAGGGGCGTTGCGGGCGGCCTCCCGTACGCTCTCCTGCGCCCGCCGTCCCAGCTCGGACAGCAGCGGCGCCACCCGCCCCGCCTGGACGGCCACGGCCACCCGGCCGAGCGAGCACGGCCCGACCTGGCAGTCGTCGAACTCGACCACCAGGTCACCGCTCCGATTGAAGGCCATGGAGTCGAACTGGTCGGCCTCGGCCCGTACGCCGGCCCGCTCGATCTGCGGCCCGCGCCCCTTGAGCTGCTCCTTGACCAGCACCGCGAGCCGATCCAGCGACTGCTGCCCGCCGAGCAGCGCCATGGACCCGGCCGCCTTGCCGGTACGCGGGTCGAACCAGAAGGTACGGGTGGAGTTGCCCCAGCTCGCGCCCAGGAACTCGCCGGTACGCAGCCGTACCCCGACGGCCTGCGGGGAACGGGCGGCGAGCTGCCAGTCCACGTTCAGCTCGGAACGCGGGTAGTCGCCGTTGACGCTCTTGGCGGCGCGGAAGGCGTGCAGCTGCCGCTCGGCCTCCGCGCGCAGGGCGTGGTTCAGGCCCGGCGCGTCGGTCAGTTCGGGGTAGCTGATGTGCACGTATCTGCTGTGGTCGTCCTCGTTGGTGAGGGTCGCGGTGGACAGGCCGACGACTGTCGCGGGGTCGACGAAGTCGATCGCTGTCGGCTCTGCCGGGACCAGCACGTCCCGCTCGGGGGAGGCGGAGGCCAGCCCGCAGCCTCCGGCCGAGAGGGCCAGCAGAGCGATTCCGGCGAAGAATCGCGTTTGGTGCATGTCTGTCAGGGTATGTGGGGGATCTTACCTTTTGCCCCGTCTTGGGGGTATGGGGTCAGAGGTTTGACTGGGTTACGATCACGTCATGGAGGACTACTACGGGTCCTACGTGCTGGTCGCCGTGCTGTTCGGGATCGGTGTCGCCATCGTGGCCGGGGCTCTCACGATCAACCGGCTCCTGCGGCCCACCAGGCCGACCGCGGAGAAACTGACGACGTACGAATGCGGCGTCGACCCGGTCGGCGACGGCTGGGCGCAGTCCCAGGTCCGCTACTACGTCTTCACCTACCTCTACGTCGTCTTCGCCGTCGACGCCGTCTTCCTCTTCCCTTGGGCCACCGTCTTCGACGCGCCCGGCTACGGGGTCACGACACTGGTCGAGATGTTCGTGTTCCTCGGCTTCATCGCCCTCGGCATCCTGTACGCCTGGCGCAAACGCGTCCTGTCCTGGACGTAGATCGTTACCACCGCGTGCTGGCCGCGGCCCGCGCCACTCGGCAGGTTGTGAGCCGTGCCGAACACCGTGAAGAGCCGACGGGCGCGACGGCACACGGCCGCCGTCCAGGGCCTGCACCGCGACGTGATCACAGCCGCCCGCGAGAACGCCAGCACCGACAAGGGCGGCTCCGGCGGACTCGCGCGGACGGCCGGTTACGCGCTCGCCGCTGTGGTCCACCTGCTCCCGTTCGCCTTCCTGGCTCTCGGCGGCTATCTGGTTACCAGGTTCACCGTCCTCAGCGTCCCGATCGGGGCGATCGTGCTCGACCTCGCCTGGCTGCTGCGTCCCCGTCCCGTACGCGTCCCCGGGGGAGCCGAGACCCTCACACGGCAGAACGCGCCGCGCCTGTTCGAGCTGATCGACCGGATCGGCGCCGAGGTCGGCGCGCGCCGCACCGACCTCGTCGTTCTCGGCGGCGACGTGAACGCCTCGTTCACCGCGTACGGCTGGCGCAGGCGCCCCTTGATCGAGATCGGCTACCCCCTTTGGCTGATCCTGACCCCGGCCGAACGCGTGTCGGTGCTCGCCCACGAGATGGCGCACTCGCGCAACGGCGACGCCCGACATGGGTTCGCCGTCGGCGGGGCGCTGTATTCGCTGGGTGAGTTGCGGGAGGTGACCCGGTTCGGCTGGCAGCCGGGCGACGGGTTGTCGACGCTGGCTGCCGAGAGCCTGCTCGTGATCGTCGGGCTGCCCGTCAGGGGGCTCATCTTCGTCCTGGAGCTGCTGATGTACCGGTCGTCGCAGCGGGCCGAGTACCGCGCCGACGCGATCGCGGCCCGCGTAGGCGGGACCGAGGCGGCCATCTCCGCACTAGGCGCCACGACCACGAAGGGCGTACGCGCCGCCCGGTTCCTGAGCACGCAGACCCTCGCAGTGGGACGGCAGGACCTGTGGGCGGAGTTGCGGGCACGTGTCTCGGGCATCTCGGAGGCCGAGATCGACGAGTTGCGAGAGGAGGCAAGGCAGGAGGAACTGCGGGTCGACAGGACGCATCCGCCGACGTACCTGAGGTGTGAACACCTGGAGGCGCTGCCGTACACGGAGGCGCGGGTGCGGGCGGAGGCGATGGAGGAGATCGAGGAGGAGCTGGCGCGCCCGGCGGACCGCGTGGCCCACGGTCTCCGCGAACACGCCCAATCAGCCCTGTACTACTGACCCGCTTCCTCTTTACGGCGGTTTTGCTGCGGTCACGCGCTCGCCGAGCACGGTCGCCTCCGGCGCGGCCGCGCTTGTCGCGGCTGGTTGGTCTCCTGTGGTCGCGCCGTTCCGGCGGTTGCTTTCGTGTGGTCGTGCTGTCGCTACCGGTCGTCTTCGTGTGGTCCTGTGCCGTCGGCTTGGGTGTGTCCTTTGCCTGACCTGCGATTCGCGCAAGAATGGGCGACATGGCAGCAACGGATCTCCCGATGCCCACCGTCGGACCTGTCTCCAGGCTCGCGCCCAAACCGATGCGCTTCGTGCTCAACTGGGGGCGGCGCTACTCGCTGTGGGTGTTCAACTTCGGGCTGGCCTGTTGCGCCATCGAATTCATCGCGACCTCCATGAGCAGGCACGACTTCATCCGGTTCGGGGTGATCCCGTTCGCCAACGGCCCCCGTCAGGCCGACCTGATGATCGTCTCCGGCACGGTCACCGACAAGATGGCCCCGGCCGTGAAACGCCTCTACGAGCAGATGCCCGACCCCAAGTACGTGATCTCGTTCGGCGCCTGCTCCAACACCGGCGGCCCCTACTGGGACTCCTACTGCGTGACCAACGGCGTCGACCAGATCATCCCCGTCGACGTCTACGTGCCCGGCTGCCCGCCCCGGCCCGAGGCCCTGCTCTACGGAATCATGAAGCTCCAGGAGAAGATCGCGGGGGAGAAGCTCAGCGACCGCTACGTCTGGTCCCGTTCCCACGGCTCGGAGGACGAGACGTGACCGCCCCCGTCACCGCCGAGATCACCGCCCGCTTCGGCGACCGCGCCGGCATCAGCGAGTCGTACGGCGAGACCACGATCGACGTCGCCCCCGCCGACTGGATCGAACTGCTCACCTTCGCCCGCGACGACCTCGGCCACGCCTTCTTCGACTGGCTCACCGGCGTCGACGAGCCGCCCGACGACTTCGTCGTCGTCGCCCACGTCTACGACCCGGAGACACGCGCGCGGCTGCTGCTGCGCACCCGCGTGCCGCGCGCCGACCCGCGCCTGCCCTCCGCCGTCGGCGTCTACCGCGGGGCCAACTGGTACGAACGCGAGACGTACGAGATGTTCGGGGTGATCTTCGAGGAGCATCCGTACCTGGTGCCGCTGCTCCTGCCCGACGGGTTCGAGGGTCATCCGCTGCGCAAGGACTTCGTGCTCGCCGCCCGCGTGGCCAAGCCCTGGCCGGGCGCCAAGGAGCCGGGCGAGTCCGGGCACGGCGCCCCGAGCCGCCGCAAGACGCTTCCGCCCGGAGTACCGGCCGATTGGGGTCCGCCTGATGCTTGAAGTGGTGCTGAGCTTCGTCGTCATCCTCGTCGTGTTCCTGGTGCTGCCGCTGATCATCGGCCAGACCGAGCACAAGGTCATGGCCCACATGCAGTCGCGGCTCGGCCCCATGTACGCGGGCGGTTTCCACGGCTGGGCGCAGCTCATCGCCGACGGGGTGAAGTTCATGCAGAAGGAGGACGTCATCCCGGCCGCGGCCGACCGCCGCATCTTCATGATCGCGCCGGGGGTGGCACTCGTCCCCTACCTGATCGTACTGATCGTCATCCCGCTCGACCGCGACCTGGTCGCCGTCGATCTCGATCTCGGGCTGTTCTTCGTACTCGCTGTCATGGGCGTCGGCGTGCTCGGGGCGATCATGGCGGGCTGGGCGTCGGCCAACAAGTATTCGATGCTCGGCGCGATGCGCGCCGCGGCCCAGCTCATGTCGTACGAGCTGCCGCTGGTGCTGGCGGCCTCGTCCGTGGCGATGGCGGCGGGCACGTTGTCGCTGCCCGGCATCGTCGAGGCGTGGCAGTGGTGGTGGCTGCCCTGGCAGGCGATCGGCGGCGTGGTGTTCTTCGTCGCCGGGCTGGCCGAGCTGCGCCGTCCGCCGTTCGACATGCCGATCGCCGAGTCCGAGATCATCATGGGCCCGATGACCGAGTACACCGGCATGCGTTTCGCCCTGTTCATGCTCTCCGAGTACGTCGGGATCGTCGTCCTGTCCTTCCTGACCACCGTGCTCTTCCTGGGCGGCTGGCACGGCCCGTTGCTGCCCGGCTGGATCTGGACCCTGGTCAAGGTGTTCGTGCTGGCGTTCGTGGTGATCTGGTTGCGGGTCACGTACCCGCGGCTGCGCGAGGACCAGCTCCAGAAGCTCGCCTGGGCGGGTCTGGTCCCGCTGGCGCTCGTGCAGCTCGCGCTCACCGGAGTGGTGAAGGTCCTCATCTGAGTATTCGCGGCGGCGGAAACTTTATTACGTCCTTATCCGTCGTACCCGGCAAGGGGGCTCCGGATGAGGGAGATCACTTGTGAACGCGCAAATCCTTCCCGTCGCCGGCGCGATGAAAGGCACCCGCTGCCCGAAAACCAGACTGACCTCCGACGGCCACACTCTGACCGTCACCGACAATGCCGGCGGCCGTTCGGCATCCCTGTCGCCCGCTTCGCTCTACCGCTACGACTATTCCGTCGACGGCTCAGGAAAGAGGTCGCGTACCTTGACGGGCGTCGCGGCCCTCGACCCCGACGGCCTGGTCATGCTGGACCTCCCAGGTGACTGGCACCCACCCCACCTGCGGAACTTCTCCGCCAAAGCCGGCATCCCCCTCGTGGACGGCCGGAACGACAGCTCGGCGCGGGCCCGCCGGATCCTCGCCGCCCGCGGGTCCGGCTGGCAGCGTTTCCGCGGAATCCCGGTGCCCCGGACCACCAAATGGAACAAGGCGCTCAGCGTGTGCGCGGGAATCGCCGGGCTGGGATTGATGGTGTATCTGGGCACCATCGGAATGTGGGGGGCCTGGCGCAGTGTCTCGTCCTTAGGTCGTTTCCTGCTGGAGATGATCGAGGCCAAATGGCTGATGGTGGTGTTCAGTCCCGCATTGCTGATCACGCGGCCGTTGTTGACCGGGATGCATCGGTGGCAGGCCGGGCGCGGGGCGATCGTGGGGCCGCCCGGGGGGCCGTACCTGCGGATGAAATCCTCGCGGAGGTTGTCGGTGTACCGCAGGACCGGAGTGATCGCCGAGGTTCCCGTCGAGCCGGGCACCTCCGTCCTCCTGTACCGCTACGACGACCTGTCCGGCATCTTCGTCCTCGACCCGGCAGGCGCCCCCCTGCTCCACCTCCCCGGCCACTGGCCCCCGGCGGCCCTCCACCGCTTCACCGAACGCAACGGGCTGAGCCTGGCGATACACCGAATCCCCCGAAACGAATACACCACCCTCGCCACCCACTGCCCCCAAGCAATCCCCTGACCCCCTCCTCCACGAACCCGCCCGGGCCAGGCACCCGCCTTGATCAGCCCCCCGCCGAGTCGGAAACCGCCAGGCAGACCACCCACACCGCGCCGAACACCCGCCGAGCCAGCCGCCCGGCTCAGCGGGACATCCAGCTCGATATGACGCCCGCGTGGGCTGGACGCCCGCGTGGGCTGGACGCCCGCGTGGGCTGGGCCTCGCTCTGTCCGAGCCGGTGGCCTCAGCGGCACGTCCGCGCCCGCCTGCGCCCTCACCCGACCTCCAGCGGGCCGGCAGTCGCGTCCGCCAGCCCCGCGCCGGCTCCAGCCCGTACGGCGCGTTCCGGCGGCTAGTGAGCCGGCTTTGAGATTCGGTCGCAGTAGCGACAGATACGGTCGATGATCTGGTCGGCGGTCTTGGTCCAGCGGAACGGCTTGGCGTTGTCGTTCCAGAGCTCGATCCATTCCTCCAGCGTG
>NZ_QHHZ01000016.1:0-318188 GCF_003947315.1 Nonomuraea sp. WAC 01424 | reverse complement strand
CTCCACCAATGCCACCCGAGCCTCCCCCGAAGCGTCGATAACGCCACGAGCAGGCTCAGATAACGATCAAGGTGTCAAGCATCAAGCGAGGCCAGAGTGTCAACCATCAAGCGAGACAGGACACTGGGCTCAGCCGGAACATTGCCGAATAGCCCTTGTAGGGATCAAGCGGCGGCGCGGCGCGCCGCCGTACCCCCGGCCCTCCGCCCGCCCGCCGTCCGGGCGTGCGGCCTGGGGGCCGGTCCCGGACGGCGGCGGGACATCAGGCCGGGCACCGTACGCCATCCGCGCCGTACCAACCGACTCTCCGGGTTGGGTTGCCGCGCCGCCGCACAGACACAGCCCTTACGATCGCCACGACGTGGCCGGTCGCCATACGTGCTTGGGGGCGATCGACGATCCAGGGTTCGTTCCTCACCCTGGCTCACCGGAGAACAGGGCTGATCTCCGTCTCCGGGATGGTGGGGGTGACTGCGCACGGGCGGCCTGGTCGAAGGCCCGCTTCTGGATGCGTTCGGTCCTCGGCCAGCACCCACGACCGGTTCAGCTCGGGGAATGCGTGGTCGCCCGCACAACTAGGGTTACTGAACACCTAATCAAGGGGACTCCACCATGGGCATTCATTCTGACGTGGCCGTATTGCTCGATCTTGTGCCGGCAGACTTGGCAGGTGGCGAGCAGATTGACTGGAATGCGGCCGAAGCTGCGCTGGGCACTAAGCTGCCGAGTGACTACAAGGCGCTGCTGGACACGTACGGCGTGGGCGATATCGGAGAGCTTGTCATTTTGCCTCCGCTCCCGAGTGACGTGCGCGGATGGGAAGCGTGTCACATCGGAAGCATGACAGCCGACCTGCGCTGGCTTTGGGATGAGGACGCAGGTGTCCCAGGCGCGATGTTCGATGCCGATGCCGTTCTGCCCTGGGGGTCTGGGATGAATGCCAACGAGATGGCTTGGCTTATGAACGACCCCGATCCGGACAAGTGGCCTGTCGTAGCCTGGCGTCGGCACCACTCGTGGGGCGAATCGCCTTGGGCCTTGTTCGACTGCGGCATGGTCAAGTTCATCACCCGCATGATGCTGGGCCGCTTCGACGCCTGCCCACTCGGCGATGCGTCCCTCTGGAAGCGGACAGGCACTTTCGTCAGCTGGCGCGAGCAGCGTAGACGGCTTGTGGCCGGACTGGACCCGCAAACCGGCGAGCCCGACCCCTACGCCAACATGTACCCCATCACTGATGACTAGCCCTGATCAGGTTCGGAGCCAGATTGGGATGGCTGCTGCCGGCCCTCTGCGCCAAGCGCAAGTGAGACAGATGGGACTAAAGTTCCTTAACTGATATGAGTTCCCAGGGGAAATCGTGGCTGGCTGTGCCTCGCGGGACATACGCGGGGTGATCTCCCCGCTCTAGGGGAAGGGCCAGAGCTATACCCCGAGGTCAGAGGCCTGATGCAGTCAGGAACGCCGGCCCGCTGTAAAACCGTCGGCTCAGCCTACGCAAGTTCGAACCTTGCACCTGCCACCAGCAGTAACAGCAGATCAGAGGCCCTACGGGGCCTCTTCTGCGTTTCAGGGGTGTGCAACCAGATGCCGCTGCGAGCGGCCCGTTGTCGCTGGTCCACCAATATACGTGCAATGATCTTGACGGCGTTTCCGCAGGTAGAAGGCATGTTTAGGCGGTGCTGCCCGCTCTCGCATCGCACCGCCGAGACGTGTGAGGAGCCTGGAGATAGAGCGTAGGGGCCGCCAAGGTGTTGGAGCCAGGAGGGCCAGGAGCACTGACCGACGCCTAGCGACGCTGATTGACCTGCGCCGCGACCCTGTTGGCGCGCCAGCCGATCAACAGGATTCCACCCACGAACAACACTGCCTGGGACACGGCAATCGCTAGCTCGAGGGCCTCAGGCAGGCCAAACGCCATCTCGCTGGCGATGGAGACGACGAGAACCCCCGCCATGACTACAGCCAGGCGTCGCAGGGGGCGCCTCAGCCAGGCGTGCGCGGCATCCCACGCCTCGGGAGAGGCGAGGGTGTGGCGGGTGCGCAGGCCGGATAGCCGGTTTCGCGTGTCCACAGCGCCTGACTCGTCATGGAAGGGGATCAGTAGCAAGGCGAGCGCTGGCAGGGTCAGTAGCGACGTCATGAATACAGGTCCCATTCCCAAACCGTAACCTTTCGTGGATCTCGTAGGAAGATCAATGAATCGTCCGTCGGCGGCAAGGAGGGCGGGCCGCCGGAGGTGGAACCGCGGGACTGGGGCATGCTGGGTGATCGCCCGCACACCTACGCAGCCTGTAACACCGTCCGACTGTGTGAAGCGAACCAGGCTCTCGGGACCCTTCGGGGCTTGATCACGGCCCAGAACAAGAGCCCCGGTGGTGGCCGAGGCTCTGGGTGAGGTTGGGCTGTGCGTCATGCGAAGGCGTCGCCGATCCGCTGGTTGGCGATGCCCTGCTGGCCGTCGATGCACTTGGCGTAGACCCGCAGGAGGACATCGACGCTGTGGCCGGCTCTCTCGGCCACGTCCGGGGCTGAGACGCCCACGTTGAGCCAGAGGGACACCGCCGCGTGCCGAAGGTCGTACGGGCGTTTGGCGAGCGGGGAGGCGACCTGCGCGGGGGTGAAGGCCAGGAGGCGGGCGGCCTGCCAGACCTCGGTGTAGGCCGTTGAAGCCACGACGCCTTCCCGTTCACTGCGGAAGATTCGGCCATCCTTGGCCGTCCCGTACTCCGCGATATGGGAGCGGAGGATCTTGACCAGTTCGGGCGGGATGGGCACGGGGCGGACGTCCTGTCTGCCACGGTGCTTGAGGCCGCGTTCCTCGTGCGCGTTGCCGGTGTCGGTCCATTGGATGTTTACCTCCGGCCGGGAGACGTCGATGGTGAGGCGTCCCCAGCCGGAGGCGGGGAGGTGGCAGTCCTGGATGCGGAGGCCGACCGCTTCGGCCGGGCGTAGGGCGGCGTAATACATGCAGGCGAAGAGGGCCATCAGGCGCCGGCCTCTGCCGCGTCGGCCTACGTAGGTCACAGCAGTCAGCAGCTCTTGCGCTTGGCGGGGGTTCACGACGACGCGAGGGTTTACGGTCTCGGTGGTCTTGGGTGGCTTCCACTTGATCTTGTGCAGCGGATTTGCCGAAAGCTCCTCCAACTCCACTGCGTACTCCAGGAGAGCGTGGAAGACGGCGCGCTTGCGGGCGATCGTCGTGGAGGCCGCCGCCTTGCCGTCGAGGCACAGGGTCAGGGCGTGCAGGGCGAGCCGTACCGTCTTGGCCTCCTTCAGGCTTGCCAGGTCGAGTGAGGCCGCCTTCATCCAGGCCACGGCGGAGGCGTACTGCGGCGGTACGTCCGGGCGCTTGTCCCCTGGCAGGAGGAGACACTTGCGGAGGACTGTCCGAAGTTCGCGAGCGTCCGGGCGTCCTATGCGGTCCTTGGTCAGGGCAGGAAGGATTGTTGCCAGCGCGTCGGACATGCTGTCTCGGCTCTTGGCCGCCGCGTGTGTCCACTTCATCTCTATGAACGCCTGCGCGAACTCCAGGGTGCTCCGGGCATCCTTGGCCTTGAGCATCGACGGCGGCAGCCCGGAATCTACATCGAAGGCCTCACCGCGCTTGGCAGCCTGCCGCAGGTCGGACAGGAAGCTGTCGGCCAGGGCCTTGGTTCGGTAGGTCTTGGAGGAGCGCTTGCGGGCGACCGACCAGCGAACGACGTATGACGGCGTCTTGCTGGACTTGTTGCGGCTGATCTCGAAGAACTTCACGTCGTACGAGGTCGTCATCCGGTGCTCCTGAGGGATTCGAGCCAGGCGTTGAGATCGCTGCGGTAGATGCGGAGTTCGCCGTTGGGCAGGCGGATGCCCTCTGGTGCCTTGCCGATCTCGCGCCAGCGGTAGAAGGTGCGGCGGGAGACTCCGCCGAGCTCGGTGAGGACCTGGCGGACGGTCAGGAGTTCGTCGTGCTTGGTCATGCGGCCCTCCCCATGTCCTCGGTTGCCGAAAGGTCATGTCCTGCTGCTCTGGCTTCCAGGTCTCTGAGGTGTGCTCGCCAGCGTTGGCGTTCGGCCACGGTGCGCAGGAGGCGTACGGCGAGTGGTGGCACGTTGGCGTCTTGTTGGACCACTTACGGGAGACCAGGACCCGGCGGCCGGCGTAGCCGAGGTGTTCGGGCTTGTGGGCCTTAGAGCGGCACCGGCCGGGAGCCATCCCAGCCTTGGCGTTCTTGGGTTGGACGCCGTAGCGCAGCCAGTTCGGGCAGGTCGGCGAGCACGGTTCGTAGCGCAGGGCATCGACCATGCGGGCGGCATGCTCGCGCTGGGCCTGGCCGCCGTCGAGGCTGTCGCCGATGGACTTGGTCAGGTACTTGGACAGGTACCGGATGCACTGGTCGGCGTCCGGCGTACCGGCGAGAACACCTTGCACGTCCACCTGATCGCCGAAGCGCAGCACGTGGAGGGGTTCGGCGTCCTCGTCCAGAGCGTCAAGGGCCTCGTCCCAGGTGGGCAACACCTCGCCGGTAGCCGGGTCGAGGTAGCCGGCCTCCTCACCCCAGACGGGCAGGTGGTCACCGTCGAAGATGACTTCGTCAGCTTGTGGCCACCAGACCTGGTGGTAGGTGGCGGCGGCTATCTGCTTGATCTCCGCGCGCGGGAGCGTTCCCCGAATGGCCATGTGCAGGTGCGGCGCGAGCGGTCCGTCCTTGTAGCCAGCACTCCAGCCGGGCTGGTCGGCTACTGCGTCGTTGAGTACACCTTCTTCGAGCAGGGCTTCGTGACGATGCTTATGGTGGCTGAGCCCGCCCGGGGTCATGGTGTTGGCGAGAGGCTACTGCGCGCTGCAGCAGCTTCATGCCAGACCGCGAAGCTGTTCACCTCAACGAACCTGTCCAACCATCCCATGCAGCGGCTGCTCCAGCGGGTTGGCTGGCGGTCGGTAGGGATGGTGCACGGCCTCGATGAAGGTGATCCTGAAGTCTTCTACCTCCGTACTCTTCCGAGCACCGAAAGTGCAGAGTAATTCCGGACAGTGCACGGATGTCCGGGGCGTTGGCGGGCGCACACCATTGAGCGGGGCGTCCTGACGGCCCCGGATGAGAGGTAGGACGTGGCGGTACGCCCCTGACCTGCTTGCCCCACTGTCGTTGATCAACGCGCCAACCTCGATCCTGCATGGCGACCAGGATCCGGTCTATCCGCTCGGCCACGGCGAGGCCCTGGCTGCCGCGTTTCCAGGAGCGTTACTGCACGTCGTGCCAGGGATGGGGCATGTCATGACTTCACCCGGCTTGCCCGAGGAGGTCGCCGACCTGATCCGGCTGTGATCGCCTTGCGGAGGCGGGCTGTGCCGATGGGCAGGGGCGCGGTGAGCCGTCTTTCGATGATGGCGACCCTGAGGACCGAGTGGCGTCAGTATCGGGCCCCCTCTACCGCCACATCCTCGACGTGCTTGAGCTTCGCCCAGCCGGTCAGGCACGCGATCTCTGTCGCACTGGATACCACCGATGACGTCCGGCCAGGCGGTAGTACGAGCCCGCGCTGGGACGCCGCCTGACAGATTCGGGCGTGGTGGATTCTGGCGCGGACGACGACCTTCCATAGCCGTGTCTGGCGCGTTCATCTGAGAGGGTGTTGCTGAACTTTGATCTTGCTCTTGGCGATCAGCATGTAAAAGGCCTCCCGGCAGCGTGCGCTGGCGGGATCTTTGTGTGCAGGTTGGCGTCGGAATATGGATGGCCCGGTGGGGTGGGTCGGTGACGATCAGCAGGAACTGGTCAGCCGGCTCGCCAGGTGGTTCGGCGGAGACCCGTCACGTCAGGAGGTGGCACCAGCGGCCGGCTGACTCCATGATGTCCAGGCTGACGTGTTCCAGGTACGCCGCCGTCTTGGCCAGCCGTCGCCCCACGGGGCTGTCGAGCCCGTACGTCTCGGCCGCCGCCATCGTGGCCCGCACTGTCTCGAGCGTCCGCCGCTCGCTGATCATGATCGCGTGGTACCAGGCCTCGTCGTCGATCATGTAGATGTCGCGACGCCGCCGCGGATCGCGCTCGCGACGGACGAATCCCTGCTGGGCCAGGAAGTTCACGGCCACGGAGACGGAGGCCGGGCTGACCTTCAGTCTGTGGGCCAGTTCGGCGGCGGTGCGCCTGCCATCCTCGGCCAGCATCAGGTCGTGGTGCACGCGCGCGGCCGTCCTCGGCATCCCCGCTCTGACCACCATTTCGATGATCTCCTGTTCCATCGTGGCGACCGGCGGTGTGGCCGCGAGCGGGGGTGCCGGTGTGCCGCGCCGTGCCCGCTGGATCGTCGCTTGGTGTGCCTGCTGGGGCCGGTAGCCGGCGGGGCCGCCGTTGCGTGCGATCTCCCGGGTGATCGTCGAGGTCGGCCGGTTGAGCCGCCTGGCGATCTCGCGGTAGGAGAGTCCGTCAGCGAGTCCGGCCGCGATGCGCTGGCGGTCCTGCTGGGTCAATCGTCGTCCTGGCATGCCGTCAGTGTTGCCTTAGCCGCCAATCATTGCAACATGGTGTTGCTTTCGAACGCAGCGTCATTGCGTCCAATTTGTCGCCATTTACCTGGGAAAACGTTGTTGCGCAGATTGACTCATCTCTGAATGCAACGTAGCTTTCGAGCTGCACAAGACACGTACTATCGCGAAGTGAGGAATGGTCATGGATCAATCTCTCCATGCCGTCAAGGGCAACAGGGTCCGGAGGCTGCGGGTCTCCCAGCGAGTGGCGGTCACGGCGCTGGCGGCGCTGCTGGCCGGGGCGGCCGCACCCGCCTTGGCCACCGCGGACAGCAAGGCCGTGCCGAAGGCCGCTGCCGGACAAGACCGCCCGGAACTGCAGCAGGCCATCCAGGCGTTCGTCGATGCCGGTTTCCTCGGGATGCAGGCGCGCGTGAACGATGAGCGGGGCGAGTGGGTCGGCAGCGCCGGGCAGCGCAAGCTGGGTGCGAGCGCCAAGCCGCCGACGAACGGGCGGTTCCGGATCGGCAGCGCCACCAAGCCCTTCATCGCGACCGTGGTGCTGCAGCTGGTGGACGACGGCAAGATCGGACTGGATGCGTCGGTGGTGGACTATCTGCCCGAGTTCGAGCTGGACAGGCGGATCACGGTGCGGATGCTGCTGCAGCACACCAGCGGGTTGTACGCCTACACCGGCGAGTTCCGCCCTGACGGCTCGGTCGAGCCGGGGATCCCCGCGGCGGGCAGGGAGTGGGTGGACAACCGGTTCAAGACCTACCAGCCGCAGGAGCTGGTGCGCTTCGCGATGTCCAGGCCGGCGCGGTTCGAGCCGGGGAAGGGCTGGAGCTACTCCAACACCAACTACACGCTGGCCCAGTTGCTGATCGAGAAGGTCACCGGCCACTCGATCGCCGAGGAGATGAAGCGGCGGATCCTGCGGCCGCTCAAGCTGCGAGGCACCGTGGTGCCGGGCACCACGGATCTCCCCGGCCCGCACGCCCACGGCTACTACCGCTACCAGGACGAGAGCGGCCAGTGGAAGGTGGTTGACGTCACCCGCCAGAACCCCTCCCTGCAGGCCGGCAACGGTGACATGATCTCGACCACCAAGGATCTCCACACGTTCTTCTCCGCGCTGAACAGCGGCAAGCTCCTACCGACCCGGCTGCTGGCCGAGATGCGCAAGCCGCACCCGAAGAGCGCCGGCATCTTTGGCAGCTACGGCCTCGGGATATACGTGCAGGACCTGGGGCCCGGCTGCGGCATCGTCCTCAACCACAACGGCAGCGCCACGGGGGGCTACTCGACGGCGATGCTCAGCACGCCCGATGGAAAGAAGACCCTGACCGCTTCGATCACCTTCGGGGACGTCGCACCCGACCTGGCACAGGCGTTCTCGAAGGCGCTGGAGAACCTTCTCAGGCAGGTGTTCTGCGGCGGGCAGGCCCGAAGAGCTGACGAGGCCACGCCGGCTCCGTAGACGGGGCCGAGCATCGTGGACCCATGCACCTCGAAGGCGGGACCCGTTCGGGGGGCAGAGAGATTTGGCACGGAATCCGACGTTCCCGCTGGTCAGCGAGCTGAGCGTCTCCCCGCCGCCGAACGCGGCTCACGCCGGATTCCGTTCGGGTTCACAGCGCGACATCGATCTACTTACAGTCACGTTAGATAGCATTCGGTAACGGTTGTGTCGCTCTAATGACGCTGTGTCTGTTGGGTCATACGTTGCATGCATGCCTGTCGACTTCCTGAGCGACTCGGAAGCGGCGAAGTACGGCCGTTACGACGGTCCGCCCTCCTAGACCGAGATGGAGAAGATCTTCTTCCTCGACAACGAGGACATGGCCCTCACCAAGGGGCATCGCGGCCGGCACATCAGGTGCGGCTTCACCCTTCAGCTCGGGACGGTTCGCTACCTGGGTGATTCCTGGCTGATCCGCTGGAGGTGCCGAACGAGGTCCTGAACGTTGTCGCCGGCTAGTTGGGGATAGAGGATCCGTCCTGCGTGAAGCGCTACACCGAGCGGGACAAGGCGCGGCTGGAACACACCTGGGAGATTGCCAAGGCGTTCGGGCTGAACGACTTCGCCTCGGCCGAGGCCGAGCTGGCGGGCAAGTTGCGGGCGCACGCGTGGAACACCGGCGACGGCCCGACCGAGCCGTTCCAGTACGCGGTGCGCTGGCTGCGGCAGAACGACGTGCTGCTGCCCGGGATCAGCACGCTGACCCGGCTGATGGCGCGCGAGCGGGAACGCGCCACGCGGGAGCTGCATGACACGCTGGCCGCGCTGCTCAGCGCGCAGCAGCGGGCGGTGCTATCTGCTGCTGGCGGTGCCGCCGGGCAAGAAGGTCTCGGGTCTGGAGCGCTGGGGGGAGTGGCTCGTCGAAGGCGTCCGGGCCGCAGATCGTCAAGTCGCTGGATCTGGTCGCCGAGATCGGCGGCACCGAACTCGGCTGGCTGGAGCTGGACACCGCAGTGCCGCAGCGGCGGCTGGACGAGCTAGCCCGCTACGGCCTGACCGCCCACTCCTCCCTGGATCTGCCCGCGAACCGCTGGTGACTGGCGACTGTCAGGGGATCACGGGCGCTGTCTGGAGGCGGCGGCGGGACCGGGCCAAAGCCCGCACGCCTGGTTGGCCGCTCCTGCCAGTAAGCGGCCGCGCGAGCGGCGCCGAGCGGTCTTGAGTCTCAGAACAACGTTGTTACGCCTGCATGGCCGGAGGGCCAGCCGGCTTCGTCTTCGGCCATTGGCCCTCGGGTGACCAAGCCGGCGTTCGCCGATCCTCCTCATTCGCGATCGGATTTATGGAATCCGAGGCCTGGGCGCAGTGGCCTCCTGTAGTCGTCCGGCGCGTTCAACTAACGAACGTTTGCCGAACATCCCCACACATTTGGCTGACCAGCGAAAACGTGGATGTGATACCGGTGGGTCGTCCCGCGGCCTACGCCGATGGCGCTGGCGTTCGCCTCCTCGTGGTCGCGAAGCATGCGCAAGACGGTGGCCGGGGAAGGGGGCCGGTCCTTCTTCTTACCCTTGGTGATGACAAGGCGAGGGACGATGTCGCGCAGGCTGAGGTCCTGGCCACGCAGGTGCAGGGCCATAGACAGCATGGCCTCGTCGGTCACAGCGGCGCTGCCGATGGCCGTCCCGAGCGCGGGCCGACTTGTGGCTTCCAGTGTGCGGTCGCGGGTGTACTCGCGTTCTATCCCCGACAGTGCGGCGAGCACGGTGAACACCACGCCGGACGCGTCGTGGGAGCCATGCAGCACGCCGGCGAGGAACTCCAGGTCGATGTCGGCGGCGCGCAACTGCTCGGCCAGAGCGGCCGGGTCGAGGTCGCACCAGAGCCGCTTGTGCTCGTGCACCACGGGCGCAACCGCGACCCCGGCCGAGCGGAGCTCGTAGGCCAAGGCGACGCCTCGGCCAGCCTGCATGTCCAGCTATTACGTGGCGCAGGGTGGAGGCAAGGATTTGATTTGGAAGAAGCTCGTACTCAGGTCCGTCTGGAGCTTGATCACGGCCAATGCGCGGCCAAATGGGGCTTCCCGCAAGCCTATGCCCAGGTCGGCGCGTGCTTACGACGGGACTGTAAACCGTCGGCTCAGCCTACGCAAGTTCGAACCTTGCACCTGCCACACCAGCGGGAAGAGGCCCGTCACCAGCGGAAACGCGGTGACGGGCCGCTCGCGTTGTGTCCGGCCGTCTGCGACGATCAACGGTGCTCAACGGCGTCTCGCGGCCAAGTTTCAGAGGCATGACGACCCTTGCGCGGCTAGGCCTCCATCCCAGGCGCGCCAGGGCCGGGCGACCAAGAGTTCCAGGACTTTACCGCGTAGGCCCAGGCAGCGCGGTCCGGCAGGGGTGGAAGGTCGCCTCAGCAGCCATGGGGCGGTTGACCGGCCACTTCGCGGGCGGACGACGGGTCATCGGATGGACGCTTGCCCACCGGATCAGGGCTTTGTGATGCTCGGGCCCGCGCTAGTAGATCCGCCCAAGCCTCGGCAGCGACCCAGCCAGGCGAAGGTTCTTTGTGCCACCACCGGCGCCCTCACTTCGTGTCAGCTACCCCTTGGAATAGATCGTCCAGGGACTAGAGACGCTCGATGAGTCGTACGGCCACGGTGTTCCCGGCGCCCTTGCCGAGGGCGCGGCGCAACGGGGCGGCGATAGGGAGTTTGTGGGTGCCGTCGCCGAGAGCCATGAACGAGCTGGTGAATGGATGGCCGTCGACCGTACCGGTCACCTTGACAAGACCGCGGGTGCCGAAGTATGCGGCCGAGTCCGCCATGACGACATAGGTCCATCCGCCCTTGGCCGGGCTCTGCACAAGCGTAGCGGTGAACTCGCGGTCGAGCGGTCCGGACTTCGTGTGGTTGGCGTTCATGATGAGGCCTTTCGGGTTGTCGTCATGCTGTCAGTGCAGGACGCCGAGCACGGCACCGATGAGCAGCAGTTTCAGGAGCCAGTCCCCGGCGTGCAGCGCGGCGGTGACCACCGGCACGCGCTCCCACAGGACCGAGCCGGTGAGCAGGATGAGCGGGAAGCCCAGCCACGCGACGAAAGCGAGCGGCATCGCTGAGGGCCAACCCAGCAGGTTGGCTTGTGCTGCGATCCAGGCGAACACACCGGCGACAAGGGCGGTGCGCAGCAACTCCACGGCCGCCTTCCACGGTGCGGGCCGTCCACGGTCGAGCGCCGCGGCACCCAACCGGCGCCGCTCGAACGGCGTGGCCAGGGCGTAGTAGACGGAACTGACGATGAAGGCCGCGACCGCGGCGAGGGCGATTCCCAGAGCAAGCATCTTGGTGCCCCTTTCAGTACTGAGAAGTACTATATTTATCGGGTTATAGTACTGTCAAGTACTAAGGAGGATGGATGTCGGCAGAGGAACGGCCGCGACCACGCGGGCGCCCAGGAGGCAGTGGCGGCGCGGACCTGCTGGCGATCGCCCGCGACGTGTTCCTCACACGGGGATATCCCGGCGCGACGATGGATCAGGTGGCCGCCCAGGCCCGGATCTCGAAACAGACGCTCTATCGCGAGTACCCCTCGAAGGAGCGGCTGTACGCGGCGGTGGTCCGCGACTGGGTCGACCGCGGCTACGACGCCATGCGACCACACACCGAAGCGCTCACGGAGTCCATGGACATCCGAGCCGGTCTGCTGCGACTTGCGCACGTACTGCACTCGGGCGTGCTGAGCGAGCCGGTGCTGCGCATGCGATCGCTGGTCGCCACGGAGTCCGCGCGGTTCCCGGACGTCGCCGCCGACTATGTCGTACGCAGTTGGACCCGGAACACTCATCTACTCGCCGACGCGCTCGCCGCCCTGGCGACGCGGGGCCTGATCAAAGCCGAGGACGCGCTCGTGGCGGCGCAACAGTTCACCTGGCTGGTTCTCGGTGACCCGCTCAACCGCCTCACGCTCGCGGCGCACTCCGAACCGCCGGAAGACGGTGAGCTTGCGCGGCAGCGCGAGGAAGCGGTCACGACGTTCCTCAGCCGCTACGGCCTGCCGGCCCCGCACTGAGAATGACGACGGCGTCTCGTGGGTCGGGGGTTGGCAGGGCGTCTTTGAGTGATGCCTGCGGAGAGGAACGGGCTCCTGGTGCCGAGATGCGGTTAACGCACTTTGGCGGCCAGGAGCACGTGCTCGTCCAAGGGCCGAGGGCATCGAACGCTCACCGGTTCACCGGCTGCTACTCATCGCCCTCATCGGTGAACGGGGCGCCGGGGGCGCCATGCCAGGACTGCTAGACCCCGCCCCCCGCCGACCGCCGACGGCCCGCTGACCGTTGTAGCGCGGCGACCTGCATCGGAACGGTGAACGGCGATAACTCCGCCCACCCCGGCCCACAACGCCGTTTCCGTTCGGTTGCAGCTCAAGCCCCGAAGCGATCAAACTGCCGCTCAGGGCAACAATCTGGACGATAAGGAACAAGCTCAGGACTGGCCGCAGGTCGCGGGGCAGAACTTGACCTCGGGGTAGCGCGAGGACGGCTTGTCCAGGAGGGGCTGCCGCTTTGACTTCAGGTGCTGGTCGAGGAAGGCCGCCACGTAGGAGCGGGTGAGCTCGGCAGCACGCGCCGCGGGCAGAATGCTGGAGGCGGGCCTGATACCGAGGGCGCCGGCCATCAGCGGGCCGTCGGTGAAGGACTGATGTTCCGCGCCCGACAGCACGAGCCAGCGCTTCCACCCGGTCAGCAGCTTCCAGTCGCGCTCCCACGAGGTGTCGCGACCGCCGGGGATGTGCTGCGGCGAACCCAGGAACATGAACGGCCGGGAGAACCCGCTCTTTGGGATGCGGGCGTAGGTGGTGCCGTCCATGTCGATGCCGGCGCGCACGCGGGAGTCCTTCACCATGGTCGCCATGGCGCTCGCCCCGCCGATCGACTGGCCGACCATCGCGATCTCGGAGCGGTCGATCAGGTCAGAACCATCCCATTTCGATGGCAGCTGGTCGAGCACGAAGGAGACGTCGGCCGCCCGTCCCGCGACCACCCCCGTGCCGAAGCCCGGGTCGGTGTCGCTGTCGCAGGCGAGGCATTCGGCGACCCGCCCGCCGGGGAAGGTCGTGGCGTAGCTCTCGTAGGTGTGGTCGATCCCGGCCACCACATACCCGCGGCTGGCCAGCTCCTCGGCCAGGGACGTGAGCGTGTTCACCGGATTGCTGAAGCCGGGGGACATCACCACCAGTGGCAGGTTCCGGCCCGCGGGTTCGGCGTCCGCGATGGCGTTGGTGCGCGTCCCGCTGAGCGTGCCGTCCGGCACGCCCGCGACCCCCAAGCGCCTCAGGGTGAGCTCCGATTCCTTCGGTGTCATGTACGGCGCCCGCTGCCCGTCTCGCTGCTCGGTCGGATACCACAAGGTGACCTTGAGCTCCCTGGCGTCGACGTCGAGGTTCCAGGGGTCGGGGCGGGAGGCGTCCTTCAGATACAGGGCGGTGGTGCCGACCAGATGGGCGCCGGTGGGGGTGGGCAGGGTGGCGGGGCCGGTCGGCGTGGGCGACGGTGCGGCGGACCGGGGCGGCGTGGGCGCGGAGCAGGCGGACACGGCCAGGACGACCAGTCCCGCGGCGACTGCCAGGATCTGTCTCATCGAGAGGTCCATTCACTTGTTCAGCAAGGTCAGGGCCTTGGCCAGCGCGGGGTCGCGTCCGTCGGCCGCGTCCTGCGGGGTCAGGGGCACGAGGTGGTCGGGCGGCACGCCGATCCGGTCGATCACCTCGCGGTTGGGCCCGAGGTGGTGCTTGGCGGGGAAGCTCAGGCTGGTGTTGTTGCTGAGCAGGTAGGGCTGCGACGGGCCGGAGATCACGCCGGCGGTTCTGGTGCCGACCAGCCGGCCGAGGCGCAGGTCCTTGACCGCGGAGCTGAAGTGCTCGCACGCCGAGGCGCAACTGCGGTCGGTGAGCACCATCAGCGGCAGGTTGAACAGCTCGACGGTGTCGTCGGTCCGCGAAGTTTCGCACTTGCCGTCCACGGTGCACTGGTAGGCGGTGACCTTGCCGTGGCCGAACGCGCTCACCAGCCGGGTCGCCTCCACAGGGCTGCCGCCGCCGTTGCCGCGCAGGTCCAGCACGACGCCGGACAGGGGCCGGCCGGTGCGCAGTCGGGAGATCGCCTTGAAGGCCCTGTTCGCGGAGTCGGGAGCGAACCCGCGCAGCCGTACATAGGCGATGTCGTCGTCCAGCAGCTTCGAGGTCACCACTTGCAGGGCGGCCAGATCCCGCTGGTAGAGGCCAGGCTTGAGCGTCACGCTCCAGCGGCGGCCGGTGCTCTGCCGCAGGAGCCGTAACTGGACCGGGCGCGCCTCCGGGTACCCCGGGTAGAGGGCGGCGATCGCGGGAGTGGCCTTCCCGTCGATGAAGGGCGCCGATCCGTTGACCGACTCGATGATGTCGCCCGGGCGCAGCCCGGCCGCTTCCGCCGCGCCGCCCTGCACGGTGGTGACGAACAGCGGGGGTAGGGCGATGCCGGGGTTGCCCTCCACCTGTGGGCCGTTGACGTTCGCCAGGAAACCCAGGCCGTAGCCGTCGCCGTCGTAGTAGTCGGGCGGCCGCTTGACGTCGTGCGTCCAGCGAGCATGGTTGTCGCCGAGACCGGCCACGATGGCCTCGAGGGTGACGACGGCCAGCTTGTCGCGAAGGCGGTCGGGGACCTGATCGGTGGTCTTGCGGTAGGCGGCCTCGAAGGAGGTCCAGTCGGTCTTGCGGTCACCGGTCAGCGCCGGCATGCCCGCCTCGGGCACGTCGCGGCCGTTGCGGTTGAGCTCTTGGGTCAGGGCGGCGAATCCGGCGCTCAGCAGCGAGCGGGCATCCAGCGTGGCGCCGCTGTAGTAGTTGCCGAGGATGCAGAAGTAGGCCTGCTCGATGACGTCGATCGTGGTGGTCGTCTCCGCTCCGGGAACTTCCCGGGGCGCTGCGCAGACCGTACCGGCTGCCGTGCTCGCCTGGCCGCGCGGCGGCGTCCTCGGCGTGCAGGCCGCCGCCGCTGCGATGGCGAGCCCGGCGGCCGCGATCCTGATGATGGTCATGACAGACGCCTGCGGATCCACCAGAAGCAGAACCACGACAGGCCGAGGGTGAGCAGGGTGTAGATCCCGGTCTCGATCCACTGGAAGGGCCAGAAGCGCTCAAGGGGCTGGTAGGTCGCTTGCTGCCGATAGCCGAGCCGGTTGATCTCGACTATGCAGCTGTCCCCGGCGCCCGCCGACGGTGCGCAGGGGCCTGACGTGGTGGAGATCTGGGCGGCGGCGAAGCCGCCATCGGTGCCGAGCGCATGCCCGGACGGATCGACCAGGTTGGCGGACAGGACCCAGGCGCCCGCGTGACCGGGAACGGCCGCCTTCAGGCGAATCTCCACATATCCTCCTCGGTCCCGGTTTATACCGATGCCGTCCACGTTTGCCTGGCCGAGCTCGAAGGCCGAGGTGATCGGGGGCGCCAGGTGGGGCCGGACCAGCAGCGGCATGGCGAGCTGGAACGCGGCGAAGACGGCCAGAGTGAGGGCCATGGCGGGCAGCGTGCGGCGCACCAGCATGCCCACAGTCACGCCGAGGACGAAGGTGAAGGCCGCATACCCCATCGGGGCGATGCCGCGCGCGCCGAACACCAGGGGAGCCATCAGAGCCAGGTTCTCTGCGGCTGATTTGTCCAGAGGGTCGGACCACCAGGTCACCATGAGGCCGCACAGGCCGGCGGCGGCCACGGCGGTCAAGCCCATGAGTCCGAGCTTGACCGCCAGCCAGCGGCTGCGGGTGATGCTCTGGTTCCACACCATCAGGTGTGTGCCCGCCTCCAGCTCGCGGGTGATCAGCGGTGCTCCCCAGAAGAGCCCGGCGAGGGCGGGCAGGAGCAGCACGACGAGGGTCAGGGCCATGAACTCGGTGTCGTGCCCGCCGAAGAAGTGGTCGTAGAAGCGGCCGCAGGTGTCGTTCTGGGTGCAGGCTGCGATCCCGGCGGAGTAGTCGGAGGCCAAACCGGGGCCGGTCAGGGCCAGGGCGGTGGCGAGGATGACGAGCAGGGCGCCCATCGCCGCGGCCGAGCCGCGGAACTGGCGCCAGGTCAGCCAGATCATCGCTGTACCTCCAGGGCGACTCGCTGGTCCGCGGTGCGCTTGTCCATGTAGGCCAGGACGAGGTCCTCCAGACCGAGTTGGGTGACCGTCCAGGCGGGGTCGTGGATCGGGGCGTCGGTGCGGATCACATACGTGCTCTGCCGGTCGGTGTGGCGCGCGCAGACCACGTGCTGGTCGGCCGGAAGCCGGTCGGGATCGCGGCGCGGGCCGGTGAGCCGGTGATGGGTGGCCAGCAGTTGGTCGACCTCCCCGGCCACCTGGACGCGAGAGTCGACGAGCACGATCAGGAAGTCGCACACCCGTTCCAGGTCGGAGACCAGGTGGGAGGAGAGCACCACGCTGAACTCATGCTCGACCGTGGCCTCCATCAGTCCCTGCAGGAACTCGCGGCGGGCCAGCGGGTCGAGCGAGGCGACCGGCTCGTCCAGGATCAGCAGTTCGGGCCGCTTGGCCAGGCCCAGGGTAAGGGCGAGCTGAGCACGCTGGCCGCCCGACAGCTTGCCTGCCCGCTGGGCGGGGTCGAGACCGAGTTGCGCGATCCGGTCCCGCGCCATGGTGGCGTCCCAGCGGGGGTTGAGCCGCGCTCCCAGTCGCAGGTGATCGGCGACGGTCAGCCCGGCGTAGACGGGGGTGTCCTGGGCGACGAACCCGACCCTGGCCAGCTGCGCCGGGCCGCCGGCGGGACGGCCGCCGAGCACGGTGATGCCGCCCGCCGTCGGCTCCAGCTGGCCGCTGGTCAGCTTCAGCAGCGTCGTCTTGCCGGCTCCGTTGGGACCCACCAACCCCACGACGTGGCCCGCCGGGATGTCGATGGTGCACTCGCGCAGCGCCCAGTGCTTGCCGTATTTCCGGCCCAGTCCCTGGGCCTGTAAGACAGGGTTCACGCTATGTCCTCCTGAGCGGTGGTCCGAAAGGTGGTCATGAACAGGGCCTCGATGCTTTCGTCGTCGAGGCCGGCCCGGCGGGCCTTGGCCAGCCAGCGCCGCAGTTCCAGCCGCAGCGGGCCGTGCGCGGCCAGCGAGGCGTTGGTGAGCGTCGCCGTCACGAACGTCCCCACCCCCGGCCGGGCGGCGACCAGGCCCTCGTGCTCGAGTTCCCGGTAGGCCTTCAGGACGGTGTTGGCGTTGATCGCCAAGTGGGCCACGACCTCCTTGACGGTCGGCATCTGGTCGCCCTCGCGCAGCACGCCGAGCCGCAGCGCATGCCGTACTTGCTGGACCAGCTGCAGGTACGGCGAAACACCCGACCTGCCGTCCAGATGGAATTCGATCACCGGCTTCTCCATTTATCTAGCTTCCTAGCACTTTAGAG
The DNA here is from genome assembly GCF_003947315.1 of Nonomuraea sp. WAC 01424. Taxonomy (NCBI): domain Bacteria; kingdom Bacillati; phylum Actinomycetota; class Actinomycetes; order Streptosporangiales; family Streptosporangiaceae; genus Nonomuraea; species Nonomuraea sp. WAC 01424. The sequence goes on along the minus strand of NZ_QHHZ01000016.1, from coordinate 300,850 downwards.
TCCCAGATGTTAAAGGATCATAAGGAGCGCTGTACAGGCGTCGCCCGGGGCGCGCGGCAGCGTTCGCCTCCTCGTGGTCGCGAAGCATGCGCAAGACGATGGCCGGGGAAGGGCGCTGGCCCTTCTTGCTCTTGGCGATGACAAGGCGGGTGGCGCAGCAGCAAGGAGCACTTCCATGGAAAGCCGCCTGTCCCGTTCGTCTCACGGGTCGCCGGCCGGCTCCTGGCGGCCGTTCTGGCTGAGCGCTCACGCTCGCGTGTCACCGCCCTGGCGGCCATTGAGGTGACGTCCGGCCTGTGCGTCGTCGCCGTCACTCTCTTGGCCGTCTCCCACGACCTTTCGATGCCGGGGCTCATCGCCCTGGTCTCGATCATCGCGGGGCTGACCGGGGCGTTCGGGTCCTTCTCCGCGCCTCTTGTCCTGGATCTCGTCGATCCCGGCCGGCTGACCAAGGCCAACGGGGCGATGGCCGGGGTCGCGCACCTCTCCACCATTGCCGGGCCCGGGATCTTCGGTCTTCTCCTCCAGTTCCTGGCGATGCCCTTGGTGCTGGTCGTGGACGCGATCAGCTATTTCGTGTCGGCCTTCCTGATCCTGCCGCTCCGTCAGCGGGCGCTGCCGCGCACACAGGTGAGAGTGCCGGCCCCGGCCTTCGAGGCTTCCGGCATGTGTTCCGCGGGGATATCAGGATCTATATGGCGGGTGCCGCGCTCATCTGCCTGATCAATGGTGCTGTCATCGCCCTGCTCTCCTTGTACGCGACACATGATCTCGGCCTGTCGGCCGGCGCTTACGCGGTCATCCTGGCAACCGGCGCGGCCGGCGGCGTCATCGGATCCGCCACCGCCTCCTTCTGGGAGACGAAGCTCGGCAGGAACCGTGCGGCGTTCGTGGCGGGCACCCTGGCCACGGGGGCGACGGGATTCCTCGTGTTCGTGGACAAGGGCCTGTCCGGGGCGCTGGGCTGCGGTGCCTATGAACTGGTCGGCAGCGCCGGCGGCAGCGTTTTCGTCGTCCTCATGATGTCGTCGATCCCCGTATCCGTCCCGTCGGACGCGGTCGCGAGATCAATGGCCGTCGGCGCTCTCGTTCTTGAGCTCGGCACGGCGATCGGAGCGGCAGCCGGTGGAATCATGGGAACGGCTGCCGGCATCCGTTCGACCGTGGAGCTCTGCCTGTACGTCGCCGCCGCCGCGCTCCTGGCCGTCGCCCTGCGGGGTGGCCTGTCGGCCGTGAGGTCTCGTTCCTGAGGACGCCAGGGCTCGAGAAACCGTTCGAACATCAGCAGGCTGGTCGGTGGCGATGAGCTGCATCGGCCTGTCCGGCTCGACGGGCAATGCCAGGAGCCGTTCGCCCCCACCGCGGGGGGCTGCGGCGCGCGGACGTGTCCACCATGGACATCTCCGAGATCCGCTCCCGGTTGCCGGCCGTCGTTCTGGACGGCCTGAAGGCCCGCGACGCCGGCGGCGGGGCACCGGGCCGGCACCGCACGCCGACCCCGCCGTACCGGCCGAACGCCGCGACCGGGGTCGCGGCAGTAACGGCGGTTCTGTGGCGCTCGTAGGCTACGTGGGTGCAAACGTGGGCAAAGTGGACCGTCCTTCTGGTGCTGGCCGGGTTAGCAGGTGTCTACGCGATAGCCGGGTCACCCCTGGCCCTGGCGGTACTCGGCTTACAGGTGCTCTTCATCCGGCGCCGATCCTGGTGGTTGATCGTGCTGCAGGCCGTCGCCGCCTACGGTTCCGTGTTCGTGTTCGACACTTCGGTCGGCATCCTCGGCTTCGTCGCCGGTTCGCTGCTGCTGACCAGGTCCTGGCCGCTCGCCCTCGTGGTGACGGGCAGCGTGCTGCTGCTGGGACCGGCCGACCCGGTGATCAGCATGGTCCTGATCGCTCTGATCGTCTACGGCTTGGCCACGATGCTGGACCGGATCCAGGAAGTGACCGCCGCTCGCCTGTCGCTGGCGATGACCGCGGCGGCCGAGGAACAACTCCGCATCGCGGCGGAACTCAACAAGAGCCTGGGCGCCGCGCTCGACACGATCGCGGCCAGCGCCCGGAAGGGCACGCCTGACGTGGAATCGGCCCGGCACTCGCTGAGCGAGGCCAGAGCCGCCGCCGTCGGCTATCGCGCGATGTCGCTGGCCCCCGAACTCACCACCGCCAAGGGCATGCTGATCGCCGCGGGAATCGCCACCGACGTACGGATACGGCACACGGAACCGCTCGGCCCGGCCGCCGCGCTGCTGGCCACCGTCCTGCGCGAGGCCGTGACCGAGATCGTCCGGCGCCGCGCCGCCTCCCGCTGCGTGATCGAGTCCGCCACAGAAGACGGCACCGTACGGCTGAGCATCGCCCACGACGGCACCCCCAGCGCCACGGACGAATTCCTGGCCGACCTCCCTGCCCAGGTCGCGGCGGCCGGTGGCACGCTCACCACCGGCGTCGACGACAACGCCCAGGTCCTCGTGGAGGTGGCGCTGCCCGGCACCACGCTGCCGGACCCGCCCGCCCTGTCCAGCAAGCTGTCGACGGCGGTGCTAGCGGCGGTGCTGGTCGGGTTCTCGGCCAAAGCGTTGCTGCTGGCCGGCTCGTGGTGGCCCCTTCCTCTGCTGGTCGTCATCATTGTCATCCACCTGCGCTCGATCGAGGGCAGGCATCCGATCGCACTGATCGTCATGGGCGTGCTGACGCTCGCCCCGATCCCGGTGTTCGAGCAGGCCTGGCTGGTGACGACCGGGTTCCTGACCGGGCCGCTGCTGCTGGCCCTGCGGCTGAGAGCGGCAGTGCCGCTGGTGGCCGCCGTCATGGCAGTGGTGGGGGTCACCGGGCTGGTGATCGGCCTGCCGTACCCGCTGGTGGTTAACTACACGGTCAGTACGCTCGTGACGGGGCTGGTCATCTACGGGCTGTTCACGCTGGCACGGCTGGACCGGGAGCTGAGCGCGGCCAGAGACGGGCTGGCCAGGTCGGTGGTGGTGGAGGAGCGGCTGCGGGCCGCGCGTGACCTGCACGACCTGCTCGGGCACACGCTGGCGGCGATCCTGCTCAAGAGCGAGCTGGCCAGGCGACTGGAACCCGAACGCGCCCGCGCCGAACTGGACGACGTACTGGCCATGACCGAGCAGGCCATGAGCGACCTGCGAACCGTCTCCGGCGAGCGGGGGAGGCTGTCGCTGGCGGGCGAGGCGGACTCAGCGCGTTCGGTGCTGGCGGCCGCGGGTATCGAGGTCACGCTGGAACTCGGTCACGGCAGGCTCGGCACCGAGCTGGAGACCACGCTCGGCGCCGTGCTGCGCGAGGCGGTCACCAACGTGTTGCGGCACAGCTCCGCCCGCCACTGCGCGATCAGCACGAACGCGCGCGACGGCGAAGTACGAATGGCCGTACGCAACGACGGCGCGCAGGCCAAGCCGATCCGCCGCGGCTCGGCCGGGATGGGCAACCTGACCACGCGCCTGGCCGAGATGGACGGGCGGCTGGACCTGGCCAGGGACGGCGAGTGGTTCGAACTGGCCGCGACGGTGCCGACGCGCTCCTGGGTCCCCGCCTAGATCGAGCCCGCCTCAACGTCCCGCGACGAGGTGACCCTAATCATCCAGATGATCAGCAATGAGCAGGCAATCGCCGGGGTGACGGCCACGATTGGTGCGGCGGTCGAGTTCATCGATATGGTGCCTGGTCACGGCCGCACCCCGTTCGATCAACGGGCCGGTCAGGGCTCTTCCGCGGTCGGTGGCACCTCCACGGCTGCCTGGCTGATCTCTGCCTGCCCAAGGCCTCGGATGCGGGGGCGATCCTCACGGCGGGGCAGTCGGGCCCCGGCCGACGGGTCAGGAGGAACGAGTGGCACAGATCATCGCCGAGGTCTCACGGACGTTCAACGAGTTTCTGCTCTTGCCGAACCGGACTCGCACCGACTGCTCGGCTGCGACGGTTGACCTGCGCACGCCCTTGGCGCGGCACATCGCGGGCGAGGAGTCGGCGATCGAGCTGCAGTCCCCGTTCACGTCCGCGATCATGCAGGCCGTCGGCACACCCGATCTCGCGATCGCGCTCGCGCGCGACGGTGGTCTCAGCTTCCTGCACCACAACCAGCCCATCGCGGACCAGGCCGCGGCGGTCCGGAAGGTGAAGAACTTCAAGGCCGGGTTCGTCACCAGCGACACCAACGTACGTCCCGACGACAGCCTGAGCGTCCTGGTCGACGTCATGCGCCACACCGGGCACAGCACCGCAGCGGTCACCCACGACGGGACCGCCACCGGCCGGCTGCTCGGCCTGGTGACCTCCCGTGACTTCCATCCCCAGCGTCATGATCTGGACGGACCGGTCAGCGGCCGGATGACCGCCATCGCCGACCTGGCCCATGCCGGGCCCGACATCACGCTGTCGGAGGCCAACGCGCGGCTGTGGGACGAACGGCTGGACTGCCTCCCGGTGCTGGACGCCGAGGGTCACCTGCAGCATCTGGTGTTCCGTTCCGACTACGCGGACAACAAGCGCTTCCCGAACCAGCTCGTGGACTCCGCCAAGCGGCTGCGCGTGGGCGCGGGCATCAACACCCACGACTATCAGGAGCGCGTCCCGGCCCTGCTGGAGGCGGGCGTGGACGCGTTGTGCCTCGACTCCTCCGACGGCTACAGCGACTGGCAGGCGCAGGCTCTGTCCTGGGTGAAGAAGCACTATCCGGAGGTCCCGGTCGGCGGCGGCAACGTGGTCGACGGCGAGGCGTTCACCTTTCTCGCCGAGGCGGGAGCGGACTTCGTCAAGATCGGGGTGGGTGGCGGCTCCATCTGCATCACCCGTGACCAGAAGGGCATCGGCCGCGGCCAGGCCAGCGCCGTGCTGGACGTCGCCGAGGCCGGGGACGCCTTCCGCGAACGCACCGGCGAGTACGTGCCGATCTGCTCCGACGGCGGGCTGGTGCACGACTACCACGTCGCTCTGGCACTGGCGATGGGGGCCGACTTCGTCATGATGGGGCGTTACTTCGCACGCTTCGACCAGGCGGCCGGCGCGAAGCTGCCCACCCGTGACGGTTTCGTCAAGGAGTACTGGGGTGAGGGCTCGAACCGGGCCCGCAACTGGCAGCGCTACGGCCAGGGAGGCCAGGGGCTGGTCTTCGAGGAAGGCGTGGACGGGTACGTCCCCTACGCCGGCGACCTCAGCGAAGGGCTCGCCCTGACCGTCGCCAAACTCAGGACCACGATGGTCTCCTGCGGCTCCACCACCCTGCCGGAGTTCCGGTCCACGGCCAGGTTGACCCTCGTGTCGGACCAGAGCTTCCAGGAGAGCCACGCCAACGTCACCCTGCGGGACACACCGGTGACGGTCTCCTGACAAGCCGTTGAGTCCGACCCGCTGCCTCCCGGCCGGGGGCCGGTAGGCAGCGGGGGCACTTGGTTCAGCGCGGTGCCGGTTGCGGAGGCGTTCGCAACCGGCCGCCTGCCACCTCTGCCCTGGGGCCGCCCCGGCACGATCGTTCTCGTGCGAGGGGCAGCGCTCAAGGGGAGAGTGGCCTACACCTTGAAGGGCTCATCGTCCTCAACGACCTGGCCCTGGCCCTGTCAGAGAGAAGCTCAACCCCCTGCTCGCCGACCGCCCGCACCTCAGCATCAACAGCATCAACAGCAGGGGCAGCGCCAGGATGAGCATGAGACATCCCCCCGTCGACGGGGTTCCGCGGGCCTGTTCATTCAGCTTCGCCATCATGTGCTGCTGTGCCGGGCAGCCCGGAGTCACGACGTCCTCGTAGCTGAAGACGCGACAGGGGAGCCCTGTCATGAACTCGGGGTCGTACGGCCGTTGGCACATGGAGCAGATGGGGTCGCTCATCGTCCCTCCGGATGTCGCGAGGGTCAGCCTGCGTAGCGCGCCACGCTATGGCGAGCCCGCTGCAGTGCTGATCGCCTCTGATTTCCATCCTCGGGATGTTACGTTTCGCAACTCGTCCCGGTAACCCTTTTCCGAAACACCTGTCATGGAACGAATTCCAGGACAGATCGTGTCCGGTCGTTTTTCTGATTCGAAGAGTGCCGATCGCAGGATCGTCGACAAGCTCCACCGTCGCGCACAGTGGCGGAGTCGCTGACATCCAGCGGCAATGCCCACTCTCGTGGCAGTTGGCACAACCGGCCGCCTCCTGCCAGAGTCCGAAGATCCCCGGCGCAGGAGCCTACCGGGCTATATCCGCCCGACTTTCCGCGAGTACTACGCAACATCGGTACGCCGCTCACATCGGCCATGCGCGGGTGGGCGCATAGTCGACCTTGAGCTTGTGCAGCTGAGTGGCGAGCAGGTGGCTCGCCGCCCGGGTCGAGCCTTGATGGTCCGTCACCGGATGCGGACCCGCCAGGAGGGACATGGTGAGGTGATAGGTCGACAGGGCCCTTGTCCGTACCGGTCTTGGTCTGTTCCTCGGACGGTGCGCGGGAGAGGACCAGTACCGCCGGCTTCCGGTTCTCGGCGATGGCTGCGACGAGACGGTCGTGGCCGTCCAGGATCACGTAGCAGTTGAGCCCGCTGAACCACCACAGCAAGGCGGGTGGCAGGATCCCCTCCCGGGCTTGCTTGCGGTAAGCCTTCACCCTGCCGTTGTCGGGCGGTGACATCTGCCGCAGGGGCACGACCCCCCATGAGCCGGTGAACCAGTCGATGTAGCCGTCTGGATGATCATCGAGCAACAGGGAACGCCATCGGCCGGCCGACACGCCTTCCGTCCGGGACGCCCCTTCCCCGGCAAGCCGCCGGGAGAGCACCCACCGCCCCTCGTGGAAGGGGCCGATGGGGCAGGCTTCCAGGGCGTCGGCAAGGCGATGCGCCCGGCGGGCGTACCAGGACGGTTGCCCCGGCTCGGTGACCGCGCGGGCCTCGGCGGCCCGCAACGGAGCCAGGGGTGATCGGTAGTTCTCCGTACGGGAGTACTTGACTCCGCCCCGGTCGTCGTCGATCTTGGCGAAGAGCACCGCGTCCGGTCCCTGCGACAGGACTATCCGATTCCCGTTCGCCGCCTCCGGCCGCAGTCCCGGCTCGGCCGCGTGCTGAAGCTCCAGGCCGAGGCTGTCCCAGGATTCGCTGTCAGTCGCCCCTGTCAGATTCGTCCGGCGCACCCGACCGATCCCTATCTGCGGGTCTGCGGGCCACGCCGCGGCTCCGAGGCGGGCACCTGGACCTGCCTGGCCACATGCTCCGGACGTAGCGGCCGAAGCCGCGGCCGGCTGCAGCAGGCCCAGCAGGAAGCCGCCCAAACCCGGCGCCGCCCGGCCGCCTCAGCGCTTGAGGGCGTGCTCTAGCACTCGCCGCCCCAGTACATGTTCCTGATCTGGGCGGACGCGAAATCTTCGCCGAGGTCGAGGGTGGATCCGCTGTCGGGCCGGTAGTGCAGGCACTTCGACTGCCACGTCGAAGATCCATAACGTTGGTACTGGAAGTGCACGTGGTCGCGACCGGGGTCGTAGTTTCCGTTGTTGACGATGACGAAGAACCGCTTCCCGTCCGGAATCGGCCCAGGAGTCTGATACGTCAACGAGGCGCCGGTGTAGAGGCAGACGTTGCCCGACTTGCATCCGTTCCAGTCGCTACCCGCAGCCGCCGGGGACGCGGCGACCAGGGACAAGACAGCCGCTGAGGCGAGTGCCGCCGCTCCGGTCCGAACGAGCGTTTTGATCATGTTGGTTGTTCCTTTCATGGGTGGCTCATCCACGCAGCGAAGCCTGAAGATCTCGCAGGTCAATGGGATGACGGCGCTCGGCTTGGGCGGCCGGGAGACTGTCGGGAACCCCGTTTCGCTACCGCGGACAAACCGACGACACGAAGCGCGCCGCCCTCTGTACCGGTGGTCAGAGCCAGTTCATCCCGCTGGGCCCAGGGCCGTCACTCAGTTCCACCCTGAGCGGGAACACGCAGGTCAACAGCACCATCGATCAGACTTTGATCTGACTGTGATCTTGACGGGCGAAAATTGGATCATGAGCAAGGGGACCTTGCGGATCGTCTTCACCGGCGAGGACCTGGCCCGCGTGCGCATCGCCGGCCGGGCGGACATGATGTGGGAAATGGCGCTGAGCCTGCACATACTGCAGCGGCCGGGCGGGGTGCGCGCGCTGTCCGGCTGGCGGCGGCAGGCCCGCGCCGACCTGGCCGAGGCCGGGTTGCTCAAACCGGTACGGGAGCAGCTGGTGCAGCTGGTGCCGCTCGGGGCGTACTTCCCCGACTTCCTGACCCCGTACGAGTCGATGAACGGGTTCCGGCAGGGCTTGGACGTCCTGACAGACACACCGTCGGCGCGGGTGCGGCACGAGGTCGAACAGTTGCGCCGGCACGCGCCGGTGCCCGCGTCGCTGGACGACCTCGCCCGCGGCAACCGGCGCTCCATCCGCGGCCTGGCCCGGCTGAGCGAGCGGTACTGCCAGGTCGCCTTCGGGTCCCGCCGTACCGACATGGAGGACACCCTGGGACGTGAGCGCGCCAGGCTGACCCGCCTGCTCACCGACCAGGGCGTGGAGGCGATGCTCGCGAGCCTCGGGCCGTCGATGCGGTGGCGGCCCCCGGTGCTGGAGGCCGACTACGCCCCCGGCCGGTACGAGATCCACCTGCAAGGACGCGGCCTGACGCTCATCCCCTCCTACTTCGGGCGGTTCACGCCGGTCGCGATGGCCGATGTCAGCCTGCCGCCCGTCCTGGTGTTCCCGATCCCGCACGAGACACCCGACCCTGATCCCGACGACGCGCTGCCCGACCTGCTCGGCGCCACCCGGGCCCGCGTCCTGCGCTGCATCGCCGCCACCACCGGCTGCACCACCAGCGAACTCGCCCGCAGGACCGGCGCCTCGCTGTCATCGGCCAGCGCGCACGCCCAGGTGCTCCAGCGGGCCGGGCTCATCACCAGCACCCGGCACGCCAACATGGTCATCCATCAGATCACCCGACTGGGCGTCGGCCTGCTTCACCGGCAGCAGTGACCCGCATCCACGTCGAGTGACGGCTCGCCTGCCCGACGTACCGGGGTCTGCCGGTCATGGTGTCAGCTGGATGCCAGGGCCACTGTGGGAGGCAGGTGGGAGGCCCTGATCGCCGGGTAGATCCCGGCGATCGCGCCGACGGCCAGCGTGGCGGCGAAGGCGCCGGCCAGCACCCACGCGGGCACCGTGGGGGGCCAGCCCTGCCACAGCGCGTACCCGGTGGTCACCAGTCCGCCGAGCGCGAGCCCTGCCACTCCGCCGAGCGCCGACAGCAGCAGCGACTCTGTCAGGAACTGGATTCTGATCTGCCCGCGTGTGGCGCCCAGCGCGCGACGGAGCCCGATCTCTTTGCGGCGCTCCAGCACCGAGATCACCATCGTGTTGGCCACGCCCACGCCGCCGACGAGCAGTGCGACTGCGCCGAGTCCGAGCAGCAGGCTGGTGAAGGTGTCCGCAGCGGCCGCGCGGGCGACCAGCGCGTCCGACGGGCGGGAGACCGCGATCTCGTACGGTCGCTCCGGGCTGACCGTCCGCGCGAGCATGCCTGCGACCTGCTCCACCGATTCCTCGCTCGACCGTTCGTACACGGTGGTGGGGTGACCGTCGAATCCGAGCCGCTCCTGCGCGACCGGGAATCCGATCAGCGCGGCACGGTCGATCTCCGGCGCGAGCGGCATCGAGGCGAGGATCCCGGTCACGGCGAACCACCGGTCGCCCACCCACACCTGCACTCCGGTACGGCCGACGCCGAGCCGCTGGGCGGCGACCGAGCCGAGGACGACGGCGGGCTGGCGGGCGATCGCCTCGTCGAACCAGCGTCCGGTGCCCATGCGTCCATCGAGTGTGCTCAGCAGGTCCAGGGAGGTGGCCTGGACGGTCAGCCCGCCGGTGTCCTCCTTGGGGATGCGGTCGGTCCTGCGGACGCTCGCGTCCACGGTGCCGGTGACACTGGCGTCGGTGACGCCGGAGATCCTGCGGACCATGAGCGCGGCATCCGGATGCAGCTTGACCGGGTCGCCCATGAGCGCCTTGCCGGGTTCCACCCGCAGCAGGTTGGTGCCAAGCTGATCGAGCTGACGCAGCAGCTGCTCCTGGCCGGACGCCGAGATGCCGATCACCGAGATCATCGTCGCGATGCCGATGGCGATGCCGAGCGCGGACATCACCACGCGCGATGTTCTGGCCCGCAGGCCCGCGGCGCCGACCCTGGCCACGTCGCGTGGCCGCAGGGGCGCGGGTGCGAGCGAGGTCATGCGTCCTACCCGATGCTGCCGTCCTGGATGCGGACCCGTCTCGGGCACCACTGAGCGATGGCCACGCGCTGCTGTTCGCCGCCGGACAGCTGGTGCGGACGGTGGTCCAGCCGGTGAGCGAGGCCGACGCGTTCCAGCGCCGCCCGGGCGCGTTCGCGGCGTTCGGCCGGCGGACGTCCCGCGTAGAGGAGGCCGTCAGCGACGTTGTCGAGGATCGGGATCCCAGCGGCCAGGTGAAACTGCTGAAAGACGAAGCCCAGGTGCGGCGCGCGCAGGGCGGACAGCTGGCGATCGGTCAGCGTGCTGACGTCGTGCCCGGCGACGCGGACGGTGCCAGATGTGGGGCGATCCAGGGTGCCCAGGAGGTTGAGCAGCGTCGACTTGCCCGATCCGGACGGGCCGATGATGGCCAGCAGCGCCTCGACGGGGACGCTCAGGACGTTGCGCCTGCTGATGCTCTCCAGCAGCACGGTGACGGGCGTCTGGTCAGCGAGCCCACTCTTGATCTTGGCGAGCCGGACGCCGACGTCGATGGTGGCGTCGCCCTCGCGCGACCTGGCCACCGTGACCAACTTCCCGGCGACCGTGCCGCCGCCGGGCAGCTCCACCTTCACCATGGCGCCCTTCCTGGCCAGCGCAAGGTCGGCGACGTCGAGGTCGAGGTGGACGAGGCGGTCGGTGCCGGTCACCGTGAACACCTGGCGGCCGGGTGAGACGTTGTCGCCGACCGCCACGTCCGCCTTCGCGATTCTGATCTTCGACGGCAGGAACACGACCTGCTCGGCGTCCACGACTCCGGTCTGTGGGAGGCCGGCGCGTTTCTGCCACGCCCGTACGGCACGAGCGGTGGCCCACGAGAACCGGTCGTCGACGGTGACGTCCTTGCCGTGGCCGAGCACTTTCAGTGCCTTCTCCAGCTGGCGGACGTCGGGCCCGTCCTTGACGCCCTGGCGGAGCGGCCGGTGGAGCGGCAGCTTGCCGTACATCAGCACGACGGGCTTGCGGTCCACGCGATAGAGCACCTTCCCCTGACGCAGGGGCCGGCCACGGGTGGCCACCGCCGTGATCGTCCCGGCGATGTGACCACGCACGGCCTGCTCTCCGGTGAAGGTGATCTTGCTGGATAGCGAGGTCGTGTCCGTCAGGTCACCGCGGACGATGTCCGCCGTGGCCTGTGGTGGCGGCGCAGCGGCGGCCAGGCCGACGAGCATGCGCTTCATCTCTGTTCCTTTCATCTAGGCAGCAGGTGACGGCACTCGTTCTGCGCCTTCTCGAAGGCCGCGCGGTCCTTGTCGCTGACGTTGACCTGGTAGTTGCCGGTCTTGGGGTCGCAGGAGCAGGGCGGTGAGCTTCTTCATGGATGCCCTCGATCCGGCTGACGGTGAATGCGAGTGACTAGATCCGGATCGCCCTAACATCGCAGTTACACAATCGTGTTATGTCGGGGTTATGCCGCATTCGGCAGGTTTGGCATCTCCAGATGAAGGAGGGACTCTCTTGCGCGTGTTGATCGTCGAGGACGAGGAGATGCTCGCGGATTCGATCGCCGAAGGGCTGCGTGCCGAGGCGATGGCCGTGGATGTCGCCTATGACGGGGAGAGCGCGCTCGAACGGCTCGGCGTCAACGACTATGACGTGCTCGTCCTGGACCGTGACCTGCCTGGCGTGCACGGTGACGACGTCGCCAGGACAGTGGTCGGATCGGAATGCGCTGTGCGCGTTCTCATGCTCACTGCCGCCTCGGACGTGCCGTCCAGGGTCTCGGGGCTGTCGCTGGGCGCCGACGACTACCTCACCAAGCCGTTCGCCTTCGATGAGCTGCCGGCCCGCATCCACGCACTGGGTCGCCGCGCCTCGCGCGCCGACCCGCCGCAGCTGGAACGCTCGGGAATCCGGCTCGACCAGGCCCGCCGCGAGGTCTACCGCGACGGGCGCTACGTCGCGATGGCCCGCAAGGAGTTCGCCGTGCTCGCCGAGCTGCTGAAGGCAGGTGGCACCGTCGTATCCGCCGAGCAACTGCTGGAGAAGGCCTGGGACGAGAACGCCGACCCCTTCACCAACACCGTGCGGGTGACGATGATGCGCCTGCGCCGGAAGCTGGGCGAGCCTCAGGTCATCGAGACCGTCCAGGGAGTGGGGTACCGGATCCCGTGAAGCTGTCCGTCCGCCTGCGGCTCACGCTGCTGTACAGCGGAATCTTCTTCATCGCAGGCGTGCTGGTGCTGGGCATCAGCTTGCTGATCGTCCGGGGAATCCTGGACGACACCCGCCTCAGGCTGCAGGCCGCCCCCGAGTTCTTGCCCAACCACGCCGTCCTGGAACCGAGCGGAAAGGTGGTGCTGGTCAAGGTCTCCAGGCGGGACGTGCTCAACGCCCAGCAGAACTACGAGCAGGCGACGATGACCCGCTTCCTCCTCCAGACCGGGCTGGTCGTCGTCCTGCTGGGGGCGCTCGCCACGATCGCGGGCTGGGTGGTGAGCGGGCGCGTCCTCAAGCCCCTCTACCAGGTCACCGACACCGCGCGGCGGGTCGCCCACGGCCACAATCTCGCCGAGCGCATCGCCTACGCCGGCTCCAACCATGACGTGAAGGACCTGGCCGACACCTTCGATCTGATGCTCGCCCGCCTGGCGCACGCCTTCGACGTGCAGCAACGTTTCATCGCCAATGCCTCGCACGAGCTGCGCACACCCCTGGCGATCAACCGGACGCTGGTGGACGTGGCTCTGCGCAGGCCCGACGCCACCCCTGACGCCCAGCGGCTCGGCGAATCACTGCTGGTCGTCAACACTCGGCACGAGCGTCTCATCGACGGCCTGCTCGCGCTGGCCGAGAGCGACAGACCCGTCCTGGAACGCCATCAGCCCGTGGACCTGTCCGAGGTCGCCTCCCACGTTGTCGACCACGCCGGCGAGGAGGCCGACGCCAAGAGCATCGTCCTGCACCGGGCGCTGGCGCCCGCGCCGACCAGGGGCGATCCCGTCCTGCTCGAACGGCTGGCGCAGAATCTCGTGGAGAACGCCATCAGGCACAACTTCCAGGGCGGCGAGGTCTGGGTGACGACCAGGCTGAGCGACGGCGAAGCGGAGTTGTCCGTGGCCAACAGCGGCCCGGTCGTGCCCGCCTACGACCTGGAAACGATCTTTGAGCCGTTCCGCCGCCTGCGAGCCGACCGGGTGCGCTCCGACCGCGGCACCGGGCTGGGCCTGTCCATCGTGCGTGCCACCGCCCGAGCCCATGGAGGCACGGTGGTGGCCGAACCACGCGAAGAAGGCGGGCTGACGGTGACCGTTCGCCTGAAGCTTGCGCCGGCCCCGGTTCTCCGTGAAGACGACTTCGGAAACTGACGTACGTCCCGCCAGGTGGCTCCACCATCTCGTTCGTGGTGGATCGGCATCGGCAGGGCTCAGTCGTGGAAGCGGCCCTCACGCGTGTACTTGCAGGAAAGGCACTTAGGGTCGGAGCCCCAGGTGTCGTCCTGGATGATCCTGCGGTAGCGGTTGACGATGCCCTTTTCGACGTGCTGCTCCTGCCCCGGGTTCACGTAGGTGTCGCTCTGCTCCGCCCACTTGCCGAGGAAGTTGTTGAAGTAGAAGAGACGATGGCGGGCGGCGATCTCGGACGGGTTGCCGGCCGAAAGGCAGTTGATGAGCCAGCTGTCGGCCTTCACGTACTTGCCGCCGTAGCTGGAGGAGTAGGAGTCCCTGGGCAGCATGCCGGGGTGGCCCACGTCACGCCAGTGGTACCAGGGGTAGTAGGTCTTGTTGCAGTTGACCGCGCCGGACATGGTCGGGACCGCGGGGGTGGCGAGGCCGTCGACCTCCACCGGTTCCTTGGTGACCCTCCGGCGCTGCAGCTCAACCGGCAGGGGCTTGGTGCCATGGGCCTCCACCAGCCGCTGCGGGACCGCGACCGAGACCGGGGTGATCTTCAGGTAGGTCTCGAGAAAGCTGTCGGCACTGTCGCGGGCGAACAGGCCGGCGCGGCCGATGAAGGCGGTCTGGACGATGCCCACGTCGCCGGACGGCCGGCTGTCGTTGAACTCCACGGTCAGCCCGTTGTTGTAGCGGAGCATCGCGAGCGTGACCTCGGTCTCCGCCTCTTCGGCGATCGGCGCCGCCCTCAGTTCTTCCGCTGTGGGCTCGCTCATGGCCTTCGTCGTGGCGGTGGCCGGGGCGGTGGCTGGGACGGCGAGCAGGAGGGCGCCGGCGCTCGCCGCGAGCAGGGCTGGGATGACTCTCACGATCTTCTCCTCGTTGTTCGGGACTGAGAACGACAGTAGGAACGGTCCTTTCAGTTGCCTTAAAGTCCAGCTCGGCAGATACTTCTCGCTGTGACGGCGACCGAGCCTCTGCTGCCACGAGCACAACTCACCGCCCTTTTCGATCAGGTCCCGCGACACCGGCTCACCGTGGTGACCGCGGGCCCGGGCGGCGGTAAAACCTCGGCCGTACGCGGCTGGACGCGGGCCCGGCCTGATCATCCGGTGGCGTGGCTGACCTGGGCTGACGACGCCACCCTGATCGAAGAGATCTGCCAGGCCCTGGGCGCGCCGGCCGGGTGGGTCCGCACCGCCGGACTCGCCACCGAGCTGGCCGCCGCCGTCTCCCGGCCGACCATCCTCGTCATCGACGAGGTGGAGCGGATCGAGCCGGGCACCCCTGGGGCGCGCCTGCTCGAAGAGTTCTGTCACCACGGCGGCGACGACCTTCACCTGGTGTTGATCTCACGCTCCGCCGTGCCCTTCCCGATCCAACGCCTGCGCGGCCTGGGCCATGTCTTCCAGGTGTCGGCGGAACAGCTGGCCTTCACCCCTGCCGAGACTCGTTCACTCTCCTCGATCGTTCTGGGGTCGGATGACCTGGCGGAGGAGGTTCACGAGCTCACCAAGGGGTGGCCGGTCGCCGTACGGCTCACGCTGAGCTGGCTGAGCGGCCTGCCCATGTCGGACCGTTCCAAGCGGATCGCTGCCACGCCGCTGTTCGACTATCTGGTCGAGGAGGTGGTGAAGGATGAGCACGAGGAATTCCTCCGCACGACCGCTCGGCTGCCGTGGTTCACTGACGAGCTGTGCCAGGCCATGGGGGTCGCCGTCTCCCGCGAGGAGCTCCGCGCTCTGGCCGCTCAGCACATCCTGATCACGCCCTGCGATCAAGGTTATGTGGTGTCGACCTTGGCCCGGGAGTTCATGGGTGATGTCGGCCGGGTGCCGGTGGCGGCCCATTGGTATGAGTCGCATGGGTTTGTCCGGGAGGCGCTGGCGGTTTGTGACGAGCCCGGCCATCGGGTGGCGATGATCGAAAGGTGGCATGCATCGCTGCTTGCCGAGGGGCACGCGGCTGAGCTCGTACGGGCTTGCGTCGCCGTACCGGAGAAGTCGCGGACGTGTGCCGTGGATCTGGCCGAGGGGCAGGCCCGCCAGGTCCAGGGGGATTGGGCCGGTGCGCTGGAGTGCCTTCGCCATGTCGATGCCACCGACCCCGCGGTGGCTTGGCGGATGGGGATGATCTATTACCAGCGGGGGGACTACAAGGCGGCGTTGTCGACGTTCGAGCTGGCCGGCGGCTTCGACAGCTCGGCGTTTCCGTTGCCCTCCTCCGACCGGGCGATGTTGCTTGCCTGGTCCGCCAGCGCTCGCTGGTTGGTCGGCGAAAGCGTGGAGGCTACTCAACTGGCCGAACAAGCCCTGGCGATGGCCACCCTCTGCCAGGACGAACGCGCTGCCGCCTGCGCCCACACCGCGCTGGCCATGGTCACCCACGACGCCGGCGACGGGGCCGGAAGCGAACGGCACAGCGCCCTCGCCCTCGCCGCCGCGGAGAGCTCAGGAGACCTGTTGTTGTCCGCCCGCGTCCTGGCCAACCGTGCCGCGAGCCGCGCGGAGGAGGCCCGCTACGAAGAGGCCATCGCCGACTCGGACCTCTCGGCACAGCGAGCGGACCTGGTCGGGGCCCCCGTCCAAACCGCGATCGCCCTGCACAACCGCGCCGAGGCACTCATGGGCCTGGGCAGACTCGACGAAGCCCTGGCCGACTTCCGACGGGCCCGCGACATCTTCAGCCGGGTGGGCAGCGACAAGCTCGGCCACCCACTGGCGGGGCTCGGCAAGGTCTATCTGGAGCGCGGGGAGCTGATGCATGCCCGAATCAGCTTCGAAAACTCCCTGAAGCATGCCGAACAACTTCAGAACGCCCATCTGACCCAGACAGCCCTGGCCGGACTGGCCCGTGTCCACGCGGTCGACGATCCGGCGCTGGCCGTACGACTGGCCGAACGCGCGGTCGCGGCAGGCGGCGGCTCCAGCCGGGTGGACGCGCTCCTGGCCGCAGGCTGGGTCTGGGCAGAGACCGGCGACCGGACCAAAGCCGGCGCGTACGCCCGATCCGCCCACGAGGCGGCCGTCAGCCGCCGCGACCGGGCCAAGATGGCGGAAGCCCTGGAACTGTCGGCCTTCACTGTGGCCGAATCCCCTGGCGGGCGAGCGGACCTGCTGGCGTCCGCAGCGGAGATCTGGGCACAGATCGGCAGCCCTGTGGACATCGCGCGTAACGCCTTCGCCCGGGCGCGGCTCAACGGCTCCGGCCTCGACGAGGCGGAGCAGGAGCTCCGCCGCGTCGGCATCCGCGGGCCGCACAGCTCCGGCGCCGGCCTGCTCCGCGCGATCACGCTCCTCGACCATGACGCTGTGCGGTTCTGCGTGCTGGGTGGAGTACGGCTCAGCCGCTGCGGCAGCGCTGTCGAATGGCAGTCCCGTAAGGCGCGCGACCTGCTGACCTGGCTGGCGTGCCAACGCGGCCGCACTGTCGCCCGGGAGGCGGCGATGGAGATCCTTTGGCCGGGTGAGGAGCCCGCGTCCTGCTCCAACCGGCTTTCGGTCGCTCTGTCCACTGTGCGCTCGGTCCTGGATCCGCACCGGAAGTTCGGCCCGGGGGAGTTCGTCCGCGCCGACAAGTACAGCATCCAGCTGGTCGGACTCCGTACCGATGTCGAGGAGTTCCTCTCCGCTGCCGCCGAGGCGCTCGCCTCCGAAGACGAGGATCTCCTTGTCGCGGCTGAAGCTCGCTACACCGGGGACGTCTGTGAGGACTCTCCTTACGCCGAGTGGCTGGAGCCTCTTCGTGAAGAGGCTCGCGCCGTACACCAGGCCCTGCTTCGCGTACTGGCCTCACTCGCGGAGGAGGCCGACGACCCCGACAGAGCGGTTCGCTACCTGCTTCGGCTGCTCGAACGGGATGCCTACGACGAGGCGGCCCACCTGGACCTGGTCCGAACGCTGACCGGAGCTCGCCGCCATGGTGAGGCCCGTAGACGCTACCGGCTCTATGCCGAGGCGATGAGAGAACTCGACGTGGAACCGGCCCCGCTCAGCCTCACATAAGCACAAAAACGGAAAGTGGCACGGGGGGGCAGCCCTGCGGTGCTGCCTTGGGGCGCAGCCTGCGGGCGATCAGCATGCCCGCGATGGCGAGCAGGCCGGTGAGGACGAAGACGCCCAGCAATGCGGTGCGGGTGGAGCCGCCGTAGTTCTGGGCGAACGCGATGGCCGCGCCGCCGAGCCCGGCGATCACACCGGTCGCCAGGGTCTGGGCGAGCTGCAGCGCGCCGCTGGCCTCACCCTGCTGCTCCGGCGGGGCCTGCTCCAGGGTGTCGGTGGTGGAGGCGTTGAAGCCGAAACCCATGCCGAGGCCGCCGATGGCCCATCCGACCAGGGCGATCCAGGAGGGGAGTGCGCTGGTCAGGATCGTCAGCGCGATCAGCACGACGCCCGCCAGCAGGACGGCGAAGCCCAGCACGGTGGAAGCCGTGCGCGTGCCGTTCTTCCCGTTGTCCCGCTTGGCCTGCAGGCCTGCGCCGACGACCCACGTGATGGCTCCGGCGGACAGTCCCAGACCGGCCAGTGTGGTGCTCATGCCCCGCAGCTGCTGCAGTGAGAATCAGCCAGGTCGACCGCGGGCCGAACTCGAGAGGATGCGGGCGCACGTCAGCAGAACATCGGCTTTCCGGCGTCCTTCGGGACCTCCGGCATGGAGTCGACGACCTTCACGGTCATCACCGCCATGCTGCCGCTCGGGACCTCCTTGACCTGTCCGCCCTCCTGCCGGCCGATCCAGCTCCGGTATCCGAGGAACCGGTACGTGGCCCGCTCGAAGATGAGCTCCCCGCGCTCCCAGCCGTCGGGGCTCTCGAACTTGAGCGAGGCGCCCACTCCATGTCGTCCGGCGGTGTCGGTGAGGTCGGGGACGACGGTCACGGTCGGCAGCTTCGACAGCGCGCTGAAGACCGTCGACCTGGTCCGGGAGGGGATGAGCGGGGTCTCCGCCAGCTTGAGCAACCGGCTCGCGACGACCTTCGCGACCCGCATGTCGATCTCGTTCTGGCCCAGGGCCGTCTCTCCCCGTCTGAGCTGGTCGGACCGGACGAACGCCCCCGCGTCCTGGCGGATCTTCGCCAGCAGCCGATCAGGGTCGGCGGGAAGGTCGGCGACCTCCGGAGGCAGGCCCAGGGAGCTCTCGGGGCACTGCCCCGCGCGCTGGTACTCCACTGTTCCGGGCGATTGCACGTGCTCCGGGCTTCCTCCGCTGATGACGGATGTCCGCCCGTACGTCGAGCGTGTCAGGGCGGCCCTGCCTGGATCCCCGGCGGGCATCCAGATCTCTCGCCGCAGGTCCTGGGTGTACTCGCCTTCGGAACCGCCGGCGTACGTGACGGTCTTCTGGTCGACGTAGAAGTACTCGCCCGGCCCGGGCCGTACGTCCTCCCGCGCCGCGACAGAGGCCGCCTGCTGGAGCAGCTCGGCGGCACTGGCCGGGGTGGCCCCGAACGGAGCGGAGCCGTCTCCGCCGCGTACCACGATCATTCCTGCGGTCACCGCCGCCGCGATGCCCAGGGCCGCGCCGGCCTTCAGCGCCAGCCGGCCGCCCAGGAAACCGCGAGCAGGCCGCTGAGGTGACCGCGCCGGCTGACGGTGGCCACTGCCGGTCCGCTCCGCATCGACCTCTTGGGTCACCAGTACCCATGCGCGCGCGGTCACCTCGGGCCCGGGGCCGGGCAGGCTGTCGTGGTGGGCCTTGAGTGCTTCGAGTTCGTTCGTCACAGTGCCTCCCCGGCGGGACCGATGATCTTGCGGAGCTTCTTGCGGGCGCGGTTGAGACGTGAGCCCACCGTTCCCTGAGGTATGCCGAGGGCTTCGGCGACCTCGTCGTAGCTGAGCTGGGCGCAGGCGACCAGCAGCAGGACGTCCCTGTCCCCGGTCGAGAGCCGGGCGAGGCCTGCGGCCAGCCGCGGCTGCATCACGGCCGCGGAGACCCGTTGCGCCACGCGTTCGTCGTGGCTGTCGACCTCCGTGGCGTCGGCGCTTCTGGCTAACGCCCGATATCTGCGTGCCTCGCCGCGATGGTGCTCGGCGACCAGGTTGGAGGCGATGCCGTACAGCCAGGGGCGGGCGCTGGGGCAGGTGAGGTCGAAGCGGTTCCGGTCGCGGAAGGCACGCAGGAAGGTCTCCGCGGCCAGGTCGTCCGCGGCCGACTCGCCCAGGCGCAGGTGGACATAGCGGTGGATGGTTGCGAAGTAGCGATCGAAGACGGCGCCGAAGCGATCAGGGTTACGCCGCGACGCCTGTATCACCTGGGCGTCGGTGTCCTCGCTGGGCGGCGCCGGGTTCGGGGGAGGTGGCATGCATGCCGGCCTTTCAGTCGGTGACATCGGAACACCCGTTGTTCGGCGAACCCCCGATTCCTCTTCACGGGCTGCCGGTTCGTCGCGCGTTCCGAGGGTGACCATGGGGGAGTTGAAAACAAAATTCCAATCTGGTTTTATGGATGCATGGTCGGGACGTTCCCGGCGAACCCCCCCTCTGAAGGAGCAACCATGAAGCTCACCCAGGCCGCCGCTGCGACGTTCGGTCTCAACGACGACTCCTGGAAGCGGCACGCCAACGCCTGGAGTGTGTGGACCCGGATGGCCGGCCTGGCGCCGATCCTGCTGCCGATCTACTTCCGCGACGCGCTCGGCTGGTGGGCGCCGGCCCCGATCGCGGCGGGCGTGATCTGGATGTGGCTCAACCCGCACGCGTTCAAGCCGGTCTACGAGCCCCGGAGCTGGGCGGAGAAGGGCATCTACGGCGAGAAGATGTACGCCGCCGACCACTCGCTGGCGGCCGAGGCGCACCGGCCCGCACTCCGGTGGCTGATCGCCATGGCCGCCCTCGGCGCCGCGATCATGGTGTACGGCCTGGTCCGCGTCGAGGCCTGGCCGGCCGTCTTCGGCTGGGCGCTGATCTTCATCTCCCAGCTGTGGCAGATCGACCGCTTCGTCGCCATCTACGAAGAAGGGCTGCGCCGGGCCGCCGCCGACGGCAACGCCGAATAACTCCCACCCGCGACCGGAAGGCCGTACCGAAAGAACCGTACCGAAAGAAGATGAGAGACCAGCCATGCACACCCCTGGGACGGCGCATCCGCGCCGCTGGTGGATCCTGGCAGCACTCTGCCTGAGCCTGCTCGTCCTGGTGATCGACAACACCATCCTCAACCTGGCGATCCCTTCGCTGATGAGCGAGCTCGGCGCCTCCCCGCAGGACATCCAGTGGATCATCAGCTCCTACACCCTCGCCTTCGCCGGCCTGCTGCTGACCGCGGGCGCGCTGGCCGACCGCTACGGCCGCAAACGCATGTTGATCATTGGCTTGACCGTTTTCGCGGTCGCGTCCCTGCTGGCGTCCATGACGACCGCGCCGGGCGTGCTCGTCGCCGCCAGGGCGCTGATGGGGGTCGGCGGATCACTGGTCATGCCGACGACCATGTCCATCCTGGTCACCGTGTTCGACGCCGAAGAGCGGCGTAAGGCCATCGCCGCCTGGAGCACCGTGTCGTTGACCGGCATCCTGATCGGGCCGTCGCTGGGCGGCTTCCTGCTCGATCACTTCTGGTGGGGCTCGGTGTTCCTGGTCAACGTGCCTGTCGCCGCCGTCGCGATCGCCGCCGCGGCATGGCTGATGCCGGAGTCCACCGGTGCGGCCGGCCGTACCGACGCGGTCGGCGCGGTGCTGTGCACCGTGGGGATGGTGGCCGTGGTGTACGCGATCACCGCCGCGTCGGAGCACGGCTGGGGTGGCCTGGTCCCCACCGGCGTGCTGGTGTCCGGGCTCGTGGTGATGGCCGCGTTCGTGGTCTGGGAGCTGCGTACGCCTGCGCCGATGTTGCCGCTGCGCATCTTCCGCGACCGGAACTTCACGGGCGGCACCTTCTCGGTGATGTTGCTGGCGTTCGCGGCGGCGGGCATGATGCTGGCCCTCACCCAGTACGTCCAGCTCGTGGCGGGCTACGGGGTGCTGCGGGCGGGCCTGGCGCTGCTGCCGTTCGCGGCGGCCTCGGCGGCGTTCAACATGGCCGGGGCGACGCTGGGACGCCGCTTCGGCAACCGGGTCATGGTCACGACCGGCATGCTCATCACGGCCGCCGGCTTCGCCCTGCTGTGGTCGCTGACCCCCGGCAGTGGATACCCGCTGCTCGGCGCGGCGCTGGTGGTGATGGGCATGGGCGCCGGGCTGGCCACCCCTGCCGCGGTCACCGCGCTGATGGGCGCGATCCCGCCCGAGGAAGCGGGCGCGGGCTCGGCCATGAACAGCACCATCTCCCAGGCGGGCAGCGCGCTGGGCGTCGCCGTACTGGGCAGCGCCCTGACCGCCGGGTATCTGAGCCGGCTGCCGGCGCAGGCGCCCGCGGCCGTTCGGGAGTCGCTGGCCGGCGCGGTCGCTGTCGGCGACCCGCAGCTGCTCGCCGCCGCGCGGGCGGCCTTCACCGGGTCGATGTCCGTCGGCATGGCGATCGGCGCGGCCTTGTCGACGGCGGCCGCCGTGCTCGCCTTCTCCCTGCTGCGCGCCAAGCCCGCCGCCGTCCAGGCGGCCGAGCCCGCGTCCGTACGGGCACGTGAAACCATATGAACGATCTGTTCGCTTGAAGGAAGGATCGCCTCCGATGCCGCCCGCGTTCACCGTCGAGGAAAAGACCCGCATCACCGCCCTGCTCCGGGAGGCCGGACGGAAGCTGTTCACCAGCCAAGGGCTGCGCAAGACCTCGCTGGAGGAGCTGATGGCGCCCACCGGAGTGGCCAAGAGCAGCTTCTACGTGTTCTTCGACTCGAAGGAGGCGCTGTATCTGGAGCTGATGCTCCAGCAGGCGGGCGAGGTCAAGCGCCGGGTCATCGACGGCGCGTTGCTGAGCACCGACGACCCCCGCGAAGGGCTGCGCCGCTTCCTGCACGCCACCATCGAGGAGCTGGCCGACAACCCGCTGTGGCGCCGCCTGATGACCCATCCGGAGGAGATGCAGGCCGTGGCCCGCAAGCTGGATACCGAGCGGATCGCCGCCATGTCCGACAACCCCTCCACCGCCCTGGTCGAGTACGTCGCCGCCCACCGGGCCCAGGGCGAACTGGTCGCCGTCGAACCCGCCGTCATCATCGGCGTCCTGCAGTGTGTGCTCCTGGTGCCGATGTTCGGCGAACGGCTCGGCGACCCCGCCCACCACCCCAAGATCCTCGACCTGCTCATCGACATCGTCGCCGCGGGCCTCACCCGGGCGGACGGCTAGGCAGGCGAGTCATGGTCCGGCCCGAGCCTCCGAACGGCCATCGGCGGGCGGGCGAACGGGGCCGTCAGATCACGAGGACGACGCCTCCGTCATCGAAGCATCGCTACGCCACCCGGCGTCTTGGACCCGAACATGCCGAGGACGTGGTGGCCGAGGCGTTCACCAGGGCCTTCGAGACGCGCCACCGGTAGGAGTCCGGCCGGGCGGAGGCATTGCCCTGGCTGTACGGCATCACCACGAACGTCATCAGCCTGCACCGGCGGGCCGAAGTACGCGGATACCGGGCCCTGACCCGCACGGGCGAGGACCCGGTGGTCGCCGCGTTCGACGACCGCGTGGCCGCCCAGGTCTCCGCGTCGGCCACCCGGCAGCGCCTGGCCGCCGCGCTGGTGAAACTCGGCCGCGGCGAGCGGGACGTGCTGCTGCTCCAGCCAGGTGCGCAGGGGCCGCCTGTATGTGATCCCGCCGGATGCCGGCCACGGCCATGGAAGAAGAAACGGCTTTCGGAGGAACAAGGGAGGAAAGCGACCGAATTCTCATCCTGCGAGGGTCAATGACGTTAGGCAAGGGACTGGTGGCGGCGGTCCTGGCGGGCACGCTGGGCGTGACGCCGGGGGCCGGCGCGGCCGGGCAGGCGAACCAGGAGAGCCCAGGAGAACCACGGTCCGGTACGGCGGCCAGTGTGACGCTGCTGACCGGCGACCGGGTCGTGGTCACGGGCAAGAGCTTCCGGGTGGAGCCCGGCGCGGCCCGGGAGGTGCACTTCTCCTCCGGGTACCGCGACGGGCACCTGTACGTCGTCCCGTCCGACGCCGCGCCCCTGGTCGCCCAGGGGGTGCTGGACGAGCGGCTGTTCGATGTCACCCAGTTGCTCGCGTGGCGCTACGGCGACGCGGACACGCCCGACATCCCGCTGATCACACAGTCGCCGCAGGGAACGGCCCCCGCGCTGCGAGGTGCGGCGGCCACCCGGCAATTGACCAGCCTGAACATGACGGCCCAGCGGGTGGCCAAGAAGAGCGCCGGCGAGGCGTGGCGGAGCCTGGTCGGCGGGGCGTCCACGCTGGCCGCGGGCAAGGGCAGGATCTGGCTGGACGGCCGGCGTTCGTACACCCTGGATCGCAGTACGAAGCAGATCGGCGCGACCGAGGCGTGGCAGCGGGGCTTCGCCGGACAGGGCGTCACGGTCGCCGTGCTCGACAGCGGGTACGACCCCACGCATCCCGACCTGAAGGACGTGGTCACCCAGTCACGGAACTTCTCCGACGAGCCCGACATCACTGATCGAATCGGGCACGGCACGCACGTCACCTCGATCATCGCCGGCGCCGGCGAGAAGTACCGCGGCGTGGCGCCGGGAGCCCGCATCGCCTTCGGCAAGCTGGGCGCGCGCATCAGCGACTCCGCGATCCTGGCCGGGATGGAGTGGGCCGCCACGGAGGTCAAGGCCAAGATCGTCAACATGAGTTTCGGCGGCCCCGACGAACCCGGCCTCGACCCGATCGAACAGGCGGTGAACACCCTGTCGCAGAAGACGGGCACCCTGTTCGTGGTGGGCGCGGGCAATGAGGGGGGCGAGGGCACCGTGTACAGCCCCGGCAGCGCGGACGCCGCGCTGACCGTCGGCGCGGTGGACCGCTCCGACCAAATGGCCGACTTCTCCAGCAGGGGCCCGCGCATCGGCGACCATGCGGTCAAGCCGGACGTCACCGCCCCTGGCGTGGACATCGTGGCCGCCGCCGCGGCGGGCACCGCCGACGGAACCCATGTGGCGATGAGCGGCACGTCGATGGCCACCCCGCACGTGGCGGGAGCGGCGGCCATCCTCGCCCAGCGCCACCCCGACTGGAGCGGGCAGCAGCTCAAGGCGGCGCTCGTCGGCAGTGCCAGGCCGACCGGCGGCGCCACGCCGTACCAACAGGGCACCGGGCGGGTGGACGTGCTCCGCTCGCTGGACCAGGAGGTGATCGCCGCTCCCACCGGCGTATGGGCCGCGTTCCCGTACGGGCAACCGGGCGAGCGGCGGGCCACCGGGAAGATCACCTACAGCAACACCGGGGCCGCGCCCGTCACCCTGGACCTCGCGGACGGCTCCGACGTGCTCACGCTGTCGCCGCAACGACTGGAGGTTCCCGCGGGCGGGCAGGCGTCGGTCACGGTGACCATCGACGCCGAGGGCAAGGGCCCCGGCGACTATCCGGGCATCGTCACCGCCACGGCCGGTGACACGGTGGTCCGCACCCCGGCCGGGGCCTACGTGGAGCCGGAGTCGTACGACGTCACGGTGACCGTCCAGGGCAGGGACGGGGGGACCGCCGACGGCGTACAGGGCCTCGTCTACGACCAGGCGACCGGCGCGCAGCGCGGCCTCGTCTTCCACGGCGACACGGCCACGATCAGGCTGCCGAAGGGACGCTGGAACCTCTACACCGAAATCCCGGGGATGGGGGACCGCAGCTTGACGTTCGCGCACCAGCCGTTCGAGATCGACGACGCCGACGTGTCGCTGACGGTCGACGGGAGCAAGGCGAAGCGGATCACGTTCACGGTCGACGACCCCACCGCCGTCCTCGCCCCCGACTTCGCCCTCTCCATGGCCAACGGACCCTGGAGAACCGGGATGGTCGCGTTCGGCTACTCCGGCGGCTTCTACCTCGTCCCGGTGCGGCAGCCGGGGCTCACCTACCTGGCCCAGACCGCCTGGACCAAGAAGGACACGACGCCCAGCCCGTACCGCTACGACCTCGTCGACCAGCGTACGGACGGCTTCCCTGACGCCCCCGGGTACGCCGCGCGGACCCGGGACATGGTCAAGGCGACCGTGACCTACCGCTCAACCGTCCCGGGTGCCACCGGCACGCTGTACACGGGGCCGGTGCTGCCCGGCGACGTCCTCTCGCCGGGATTGAGCACGTGGGAGGACCTGCCGCTGCCGAGCCGCCTGACGCGGTACCTCACCCCGGGTTTCGCCTGGAACGACGAGTTCAGCACGGGCGGCCTGATCGAGCACGGCACCGGCCCGGTGCGCGACAGGAACTTCACCCAGGTCTGGAACGCCGCGGTGACCGGCCCCTCGTTCGCCGTCTCCGGCGGCAGCCGGGCCGGCGACACCCTGGCCTTCCCCGCCGACGGGCTGTACAGCAGCGAAACCGCCGGCCGTACCGGCATGGACGCGACCGCGACCGGCACCCTCACCCTGACCGGGAACGGAAAGGAGATCGCCACGACCGGCATCACCGGCTGCCTTCCCTACCGCAGCGAGGAGTGCACGCTCACCGCCACGTTGACGCAGGCCGACACCGCCTACACCCTGACCACCTCCTCCCGGCGGCCGGAGGCGAAGCTGTCCACGGGCATCGACGCCGTCTGGACCTTCCGCTCCGCCCGTACGGCGAAGCCCGAGCCCCTGCCGCTGATGGCCGTGCGCTACACGCCGCAGGACCTCGATGACGACAACCGCGCCAAGCCGGGATCACGGACCACCGTGCCGATCCAGGTCGAGCGGGCTCCCGGCGCTCGCGAAGCGGCCGTCGCCTCGATCAAGCTGGAGGCGTCCGCCGACGACGGGAGGACGTGGCGACCGGTGCGCGTCCAGGCGACCCGATCGGGCTGGACAGCGCGGCTGGACAACCCCACCACTCCGGGGTACGTCTCGCTGCGCGCGACGGTCACCGACAAGGCGGGCAACGGTGTCACCCAGACCGTGACCCGCGCCTACGCCGTGGGCTGATCCATCCGGCCTCCGGTGAACCCGCGAGCCCGCGTCCTGCCGTGGTCCGACAGGACCACGGCAGGACGCGGGCTCCTGGAATCCCGCTTCAGCTCTCCTTCACCGGCGGAAGCTGGTCCGTCCACTCGGTGGTCACGGAGATGAACTCGGCGCTGAACGCCATGCCGCCGTCGTCGACGAGGATGAGGTTGGCGCGGACCACCCGGGCCTTGTCGGGATCGATGACCAGCTCGATGTCCTGGTCGCTGTCGGGGTCGCTGTCGGGGTCGGGAAACCGCACACGCTGGCCGCCCTCGACCGGGCCCATGTTCTCCACTCCCGGCGTCGCGGCGAGCGCACGGAACGCCGCTGAGCGGACCTCCGCGGGCGTCGGCAGGTCCGTGATCAGCGCGAGCAGGGTGAGGGTGGGATCGCCGCGGATCTCGGACGCGGACATGTCCGCCTCTTCGCCCTTGCGCGCGACGATCCACGCCTTCAGCTCCTCCGGGTCCGTCGGCAGCCCTTCGAGTTCCTCGAAGCTCACCTCGGCGCCCTTGAGGCTGAGCGTCTGCCCGGACGCCGGTATGACGACGTCGGCGGGATCCCCCGGCAGGTCCCTGGTCCAGCGCCTGCCGTCGCGTCTGGTCCAGCTCTCCATCGACGGATGGTCCGCCCCGAGCCACTGACGCGTGACGTGCCAGTACGTCCCGGAGCCCTCGGGCGTACGTTCCGCGGTGACAGCGGCCATGAGCAGGACCTCCTTGCCCGTGGCCGGCGCGCCGCCGTTCGTGGGCGCCCCCGTGGCGAACACGACCGCTGCGACGGCACCGGCGGCGGCCAGGGCGACTCCCGGTACGAACCAGCCGAGGCGCCGGCCCGCCCGGCCCGCCCGCGCCCTCTGCTGGAGGCGCGCTCGGCCGCGCGCGACCGCCCCCGCGGACGGCTCCGGCTCGCTCAGCAAAGTGGCGATCTCTTCCAGGTCGTTCATGGGTGGGTCTCCTTGTCGGTGAGGGCCTGGATCTTGGCGCGGGCCCGGCTGAGCCGCGAACCCACGGTGCCGAGGGAAATGCCGAGCGCCTGGGCGATCTCGTTGTAACTGAGCTGGCCCAGCGCCAGGAGCAGCAGCACGTCGCGCTCGCCGCCGTTCAGCGAGGCAAGCGCCATCGCCAGGTACGGCTGCGCGGTCGTGGAGGTGACGACCCGGTTCTCGTGCCCTTCCACGGCCGGCGCGGGGTCCAGCCGGGCCAGCGCCTTGTAACGGCGTGCTTCCTTGTGGCGGTGCCTGGCCACCAGGTTCGTGGCGAAGCCGAGCAGCCAGGGCCGCAAGCCGCCTATTTCCGGGTTGAATCGGTCACGCCGGTCGAACGCCAGCAGGAACGTCTCCGCCGTGATGTCCTCGGCCACCTGGCTGCCCAGGCGTCCCGCCACGTACCGGTAGACGTCATGGAAATACCGGTCGTACACGGCGGTGAACAGCTCTGGGTTCCGCCGGTAGCCGGCGACGAGGTCGGCGTCGGTCACCTGCTCGCCCACCTCGGCGGTCACGTGCCCGTCTCCGTCATGTGTGTGCCTTCCGGATGTTGGGTCATTACCTTCCGTCCCCCCTTCGCGGCACGCCCGGTTTTTCTTCCCGCGACCGGGATGATCGCTGCCTTCGTCACCAGACCAGGCATAAGATCGCGTCGCGGCGGGAGATTTCCGCGCGGCCGTGTCGATCCGCGGGCCGCCCGTTCGACCAGTGGGTGCGAGGGCCGAGAGGCGGCCCCGCCGGACGAGGAGAACGCCATGGCGAAGTATCTGCTGATCATGCGAGGCACCGACGAGTCGAACGCGGCCATGATGGCCGGCATCGACGAGATGATCGCCACGACCCGCCAGTTCATCGAGGAGATGGCCAAGGCCGGCGTCCTCCTCGCCGCGGAGGGGCTGGACGATCCGGCCCAGGGCGTCGTGGTCGACTTCAGCGGCGAGACGCCGGTGGTCACGGACGGGCCGTACGGCGAGACCAAGGAGCTGTTCGGGGGCTTCTTCCTGCTCGACGTCGCCTCGAAGCAGGAGGCGGTCGAGTGGGCCAGGCGGGTGCCGGTGGCCCCCGGGGCCAAGATCGAGATTCGGCGGGTGCCCGGGAGCGACGAGGTCCCGCAGGCCGGCGCATGAGCATCGAGCAGCGGGCCGGGTGCCGGAGCGGCGGCCGGATCTGATGGACACGGCTGACGTCGAGGCCGTCTGGCGGATCGAGTCGGCGCGGATCGTCGCCACGCTGACCCGGTTCACCGGCGATTTCGGGCTGGCCGAGGACGCGGCCCAGGAGGCGGTGGCCGAGGCGCTGGTGTCGTGGCCGCTCGCCCCTCCGGCGAGTCCGGCCGGCTGGCTGATGGCCACGGCCCGGCGGCGGGCGATCGACACGATCCGCCGCCGGGCCGCCCTCCAGGACCGGTACGCCCTGCTCGCGGCCGACTCGATCGACCCGGCGGTCAACTCGACGGCCGACTCGGCCGTTGACGCCGATCCCGACAGGATCGACGACGACGTACTGGCGTTGATGTTCATCAGCTGCCATCCGGTGTTGTCTCCCGAGGCCCGGGTGGCGTTGACCCTGCGCGTGGTCGGCGGACTGTCCAGTGAGGAGATCGCCCGCGCGTTCCTCGTACCCGTGCCGACCGTGCAGGCCCGTATCACCCGGGGCAAGAAGACGATCGCGGCGGCCAGGGTGCCGTTCGAGCTGCCGCCGGCCGCCGAGCGGCGGGAGCGGCTGGGCGGCGTGCTCAGCGTCCTCTACGTGATCTTCACCGAGGGATCGACGGCCACGTCGGGCGACCGGCTGCTGCGCCCCGACGTCGCGTACGAGGCGCTCCGGCTGATCCGCACGCTGGCCGCGCTGCAACCGGACGAGCCCGAGGTGCACGGCCTGCTGGCGTTGTGCGAGCTGACGGCCGCGCGCTTCCCGGCCAGGACCGGCCCGGACGGTTCGCCGGTGCTGCTCGACGAGCAGGACCGGCGGCTGTGGGACTTCTCGGCGATCCGCCGTGGGCTGGCCGCGCTGGCCAGGGCCTCGGTTCGCGGCCTCGGCCCCTACGGTCTGCAGGCCGCGATCGCCGCCGCCCACGCGTCGGCGCCCTCGGTCGAGGCGACCGACTGGGATCGGATCGTGGTGCTCTACGAGGCACTCGGCCGGGTCGCGCCCTCGCCGGTGGTCGAGCTCAACCGGGCCGTCGCCGTAGCCATGGCCTCGGGCCCCGAGCAGGCCCTGGCCATCGTGGACGAGCTGGTCGCCGCGGACCGGCTGCCCGGTTCGCATCTGGTCCCGACCGTACGCGGTGAGCTGCTGGCCCGGCTCGGACGGCGACCGGAAGCGCGTGCCGAGCTGGAGCTGGCGGCCCGGCTGTGCGCCAACCAGCGCGAACGTTCAGTGTTGTTGCGCAAGGCGGCCGCGCTGAGCTGAGGCCTCCCGGACCCGGCCGCCGGGCCTTCGGCGGGTCACGTGTCGCGGCCGGTGCCGGGTCGATTCGGGTCGGCCCGGCACCTCACACCACTGTTCCGCCTAGCCTTGGGGTTCTTCCGCCGGGCAGCGGTTGCCCTTGACGGGTCGGGTCGGCGAGATCAGGTAGCTGTCCATGGTGACCGTGGTGCACTCGGTCATGCCGTAGACGCCGTGGCCCCAGCCCTCGTACGTGAGCAGGGTGGCCTTGGGGCCGAGCTGCCGGGCCACGTTGGCCGACCACTCGTACGGTGTGTCCGGGTCGTGCTTGGACGTGGTCACCAGCAGCGGGGTGCTGCCCGTGTACCGCAGCGGGTGCTGGGGGTTGTTGACCGGGTGACCCTGGCAGATCGGCATGTCGCCCATCGGCATCGGGTTGTACCGCATGTCCGGGGCCACCGCGTTGGAGGCGCGCATCACGTCGGCGTACTCGCCGTAGCTCCGCAGCGACAGGTTCCAGTCCTCGCACAGGATCGCGGTGGGCAGCTCGGCGTACTGGCCGTTCACGGGCCAGTTGCCGGGAGGGCCGGGCATGTCGTCCGGCACCGGACCGCCGTCCAGCGCCAGCAGCACCCTGGCCTCCTGGCGCCAGGCGGGCGCCTCGTTGAGCACCACGCCCAGCCACTGAAGGTTGTGGGCACTCACCGGACGGCCGTCGCCCGGCCACAACAGCTCGCCCCGGCCCGCCTTGTCCAGCAGGCCCTTCCACAGCGCCCGGATGTCACGACCGTTCAGTACGCACTCGGTGTCGCGCTCGCACCAGGCGACGAACTCGTCGAAGCTGTCCTGGACGCCGGCCGCCTCGGTCACCTGGAACGCCTTGACGTCCAGGCTGTGGTCCATGTTGCTGTCCAGCACCATGGCGCGGATCCGGCCGGGGAACAGCTCGGCGTACATCTGCTGGGCCAGCGTGCCGTAGGAGACGCCGTACGAGGTCAGCTTGTCGTCGCCGAGCGCGGAGCGGATGGCGTCCATGTCGCGGGCCACGTTGACCGAGTCGATGCGGTCGTACAGCGGGCCGGTGAGCTTGCGGCAGTCCGCGCGCAGGGTCTTGTCGAAGGCGACCCACTTGAGATAGTCGGCCTGGCTGGTCATGACCGGGTACGGCATCTGGTTGTACACCGAGGCCGAGCAGGTCACCGAGCCGCTGCGGGCGACGCCGCGAGGGTCGTAGCCGACGATGTCGAACCGTCGCTGGACGTCCTCGCTGAAGCCGGACGGGCGCAAGATGTCGTTCACGCCCGAGTTGCCGGGCCCGCCGGGGTTGCTCAGCAGGGAACCGATCCGTGCGGACGGGTCGGTGGCCTTGCGGCGGGCCAGGGCCAGGTCGATGCTGGGCCCGTTGGGCCTGGACCAGTCGATGGGCACGGCCAGCGTGCCGCACTCGACGGTTGGTTCCTCCTCGCACGGCCCCCAGGTGATGCCGCGCTTCCCCACGGCATCCGTGACGTCCTGCCCGGTCACCGCGGCGCCGGCCGTCCCCGCGATCGGGACGGTTAACAGCGATGTCATCAGCATGACCGCGGTGGCGAGCAGGGGAGTTCTTCTCAGCACATTGCTCCTATCGTCGATCGGCACGTTGATCGGCGGGCGGGCTGCTCGCACGGCACACGATCGGGTCTTGGCCTCGCCGTACCGGACGGCCGCTGCGGGGACAGGATCAGACCCCCGTCGAAGGTCCCCGTACCGTGAAGCACCCCGTCACGCCTCAGCGGTCCTTGGCGGCACCGTTGACGTGCCTCTCCTTGATCATGACTACGGAATCTAACAGGCGAAGGCCGTTTCGTTGGACATTAAGCCAGAAATTGGACAGATATGAGCAGGGCTCCGGGGGTCCTGTTGGCTTTGCGACGCCTTCTCACAGGTCGGCGACTTTGCTTCCGGGAGGTCGTTCAGTGGGACTGCTCTCCCGGGACGCGGGACCGTACGAATGCCCGGATCTGCTCGGCGATGACGCCAGGGGCGTTCAGGTCGGGGGCGTTGTGGTCGAGGCCGGCGACGATCTCGTGCCGGGCGTCGGGCATGACGTGGGCCAGACGGGCGAGCACGCCCGTGAGGTAGCCGGGGGATCTGTCGCCGCCGAGCAGCAACGCCGGGGAGTCGACGTTCGCGTACCGGGTGCCGTCGGAGTCCAGGCGGATGATCTCGCCTGCCTCGGCGGGGGTCGTCGCCATCATCGCCCGCGCGTCGCGTCCTTCGGCCCCGCGCATCAGCAGGAACGCCAGCGCGTGGAACACCGGTGCCGGCGCGTCGCCGATGGGGGCGAGGCGGGTGGCCTTGAGGAAGGTCGCCATCGCCGCGGCGTGCCTGCCCTCCGCCAGCAGGCGGTTGAACGACGGCAACCAGCGGGCGGGGAAGGACCCGTCGATGCTCACGCCCGGTTCGTAGGCCATGAGCGCGCTCACCCTTCGCCGCAGCCCGAGGTGCAGGGCGACGAGACCGCCGTAACTGTGTCCGAAGACCAGGCGCGCACCCGTGTGGTCCATGACGGCCAAGGCGTCGTCGACCTCGGTCTCCACGCTGTACGCCGGTCCTTGCGGGCCGCTGAGGCCACGTCCGCGCCGTTCGATCACGTGCACGCCGTACGTGCCGGACAACTCCTGCGCCAGGGCTTCGTAGTGGTGGGCGCGCCGGTTGTTCCCGGGTATCACCACCAGCCCGGGTCCTCGCCCGGCACCGAGTACGGCGATCGTCGTCCCGTCCCGCGAGGTCACTTTCGCGGTCTGCCATCGCATCGGCTGCTTGCCGCCCATCACGTCCTGCCTTCGGGTTGGTGGAGACAGCAGCGTTGCCGCCGACGCTGTTACCCGGCTGGCAGGACGCTGGCAGCCGGAAGCCGCCTCCACCAGGGGGGACCGCCCACCTCCGCCGCGGGCCGCTCGACCACGGCTCAGGGCGGCGCCTGCCCCCTCGGCTGGCTATCCTGTGGCACGTCGAGCCGGGCCCGGCTCCCGAACACGAGCCACCCCATAGCCCATCGGAAGGCGACGACCGTGACAGCCTCCCAGCGCCGGAGCACCTGGCCGGCGACGACGGTGGTGACGCACGTGGCCCTGGCCCTCCCGACGTTGATCATCCTGGCGGGCGCCCGGTACCTCGGCGCGGAGTCGTGGCAGATCATCGCCGTCGCGGGTGCCGCCGCCCTGCTCCACGTGGGCGCGGTGGTGGCCCGCCGACGGCCGTGGGCGGGGTACGCGATCGGCGCGCTGGCCATGCTCGTCCTGGTGACGACACCCTTCCTGGGCTGGTCGCCGAACATGTTGCCCTCGGCCCTCTGGTTCCCCCTCATGTTGTGGCGGCTGACCGGCCTGGTCCCGGTCAGGTCCTCGGTGGCCGCGTTGGCCGTCGCCGTGCTCGGGATCGTCCTCACCGAGCTGGTGGGGTGGGCCCGGCAGCCCCCTGACAGCACCGGCTGGACCCGCCTGGCCGAGGGCGGGCTGCTGATGCTCGTGGTCGGCGGCGTGTGGCTCGCGGCCCTGCTGGTACGTCGCAGGCACACGGCCGACCGGCGGGCCGAGAGCGAACGCCTGGCCGCGGCGGTCGCGGGCGAACGGGCCGGCATCCGCCGCGACCTGCACGACGTGATCGCCCACACGGTCACCGTCATGGTCGCGCGCATCGAGGCCGCGGCGGTGACGACGGCGGATCCGGCGACCCGCCGCGAACTCGGCGACATCGCCGAGGCCGGCCGGGACGCCCACCAGGGTCTGCGAGCGATGCTGGCCACCTTGGGCCCGGCCACCGTGGCGTCGCGCGCCGGCTCCCGGCCCGAGGAGGTGCCGATCTCGCTCGACGCCCTCCCCGGCCTCGTGGCCTCGGCGGCGAGCCCGCTCCACGCGG
Organism: Nonomuraea sp. WAC 01424; assembly: GCF_003947315.1. Taxonomy (NCBI): domain Bacteria; kingdom Bacillati; phylum Actinomycetota; class Actinomycetes; order Streptosporangiales; family Streptosporangiaceae; genus Nonomuraea; species Nonomuraea sp. WAC 01424. Next base: position 267,018 of record NZ_QHHZ01000016.1, on the reverse strand, counting down.
TGACGTTCGCGGAGGTGGGCGAGCGGCGGCCGCTGAGCCTGAGCGCCGAGGTCGCGGCGGTCCGGACCGTGCAGGAGGGCATCACCAACGCGCTGCGCCACCTCGAACCGCCGGTCGAGGTGACCGTCCGCCTGAGCTGGAGCCCGTCCGAGGTGGTGGTGGAGGTACGCGACGACGGCGGCAAGCAGCTGCGCGGCGGCGGCAGCCAGGGGACAGGCTTGATGGGGATCGAGGAACGTGTGCATAACGCGGGCGGCACCCTGTCGATCGACGACGGGGACGACGGATGGGTGCTGCGGGCGCGGCTCCCCACGAAGGAGGGGGCATGACCGGGATCCACGTCATGCTCGTCGACGATCAGGAGCTGTTGCGGGCCTCGCTCCGTACGGTGTTGTCGGCCGACGAACGCATCGAGGTCACCCACGACGTCGCGAACGGCAGCGACGCGATCGAGGTCGTCCGGCGCCACCGGCTCGACGTCGTCCTGATGGACATCCGCATGCCGCGCATGGACGGGGTCGCCGCCACGGCGGAGATCGTCAGGATCGCACCGGCGACCCGGGTGCTCATGCTGACGACGTTCGACGACGACGAGCTGGTCGTCGCCGCCATCCGGGCCGGCGCGAGCGGCTACCTGACCAAGGACGTCCGGCCCGCCGCCCTGGCCCAGGCCGTCTGCGACGTCGCCTCCGGGACGTCCGCGCTGGCCCCGGGGGTGGCCGCGACGATCCTCGACCTCGTACGGCAGGTGCCGGTGCGGCGGACGGCGGCCCTGGACGGCCTCACCCCGCGCGAGGTCGAGATCTTCGGCCTGCTCGCCCGCGGCAGGTCCAACAGCGAGATCCGCGCGGAACTGGTGCTGAGCGAGAACACGGTGAAGTCGCACGTCCGGGCCATCCTGCAGAAACTGAACCTGCGCGACCGCGTGCACGCGGTGATCCACGCGTACGAGAACGGGCTCGTGGGACGCGACGACCTGCCCGGCTGATTCCATCCTGCCGGGTGGTGCCGTCTCACGCCTGCCACCGGCGGACAACTGGTCGACGACTACCGTTCCGTCTACGGCACGCCCGGCGTCGCGGCGGCCGTGATCGACGGGTCGTCGGTCGAGACGATCGTCCGCGGCCGGGACGGGGACGGCGGCGCGGTGACGGCGCGGACCCGGTTCCGGATCGCGTCGATGAGCAAGTCGATGACGGCCACGGCGATCATGTTGCTGGTCGATCGCGGCCGCGTCTCCCTGGACGACCCGGTCGTCAAGCTCCTGCCCGACTTCAGGATGGCCGATCCGCGCTTCACCGGGATCACCGTGCGCCACATCCTCAGCCACACCTCGGGACTGTCGAACGACACGAACAACGAGTACGTGTTCCCGCCTCTGCGCACCGCGCGGGAGATCGTGGCCGCGCTGGCCGACAAGACCCTGACCGCCGCCCCGGGCACCCGCGCCGAGTACCACAACACCAACTTCTCGATCGCGGCGAGGATCGTCGAAGTGATGTCGGGGAAGTCGTTCGACGACTTCCTCCACACCGAGTTGTTCACGCCGCTGGGTATGACCGGCACCAGCTCGACGCTGGGATGTTCCGATCGTGCCGAGGGCCTGTCGTCCGGGTACGAGGTCGTACTCGGGGTCGCCGTCGCGGCGCCGGACATGCCGGGGATGTGCGTCGGCAACGGCGGGGTGATCTCGACCCTGGACGACATGGTGCGGTGGTTGCGGTTCAACCAGGGAACCCTCGGGGCGGGCCTGCTGAGCGCCGGCTCCCTGGCCGAGTTGCACACCGTACAGCCGAAGGCCGGTGACCACGCCCTCGGCTGGCAGGCCCGTCCCGTCACGGCAGGCGCGCCGCCGTCGCTGGTCGGCCACGGCGGGACACTGGCGACGTGGACCGGGGACATGGTCTTCTCGCCCAAGACCGGTGTGGCCGCCCTCGTCCTCACCAACGGCGTCGGCGACCCCGGCCTGCTCTCGACCGACCTGCTCGCCGAACGGATCGGGGCACCGGTGACGCCGATGAGCAATCCGCTGCTGGCGCTCTTCTGCCTCACCTGCTGCGTACTCGGGGCGGTCGCGCTCGGCCGTCGCGTCTGGTGCTACCGCCGCGCCGGACAGGCGATCTCCGCACCGGTACAGCCGGCCATGGTGGATGGCTGACCCCGGCCGCCTACCGGTCACGTCCGCTCTGGCCCGGCCGAAGCCCGATGGTGAACGGTCACCGGGAGGGAAGGTCGGAGCGGGGGACGACGAGGCCGCTCTCGTACGCGAAGATGATTGCCTGGGCGCGGTCTCGCAGGTCGAGTTTGGCCAGGATGCGGCCGATGTGCGTCTTGACGGTCTGCTCGGCGACGACGAGGGCCGCGGCGATCTCGATGTTGGAAAGGCCGCGGGCGACATGGATGAGCACCTCGGACTCCCGCTGGGTCAGCGACTGCACCCGGGGTGCGGCGCCGGGCAGCGCGGGCCTGCACCTGGCGATCTCCTCGATCAGGCGCCGGGTCACCGAAGGGGCGAGCAGGGCGTCCCCGGCCGCCACCACCCGCACCGCCGAGACCAGGTCTGCGGGCGACGCCTCCTTCAGCAGGAATCCGCTGGCACCCGCGCGCAGCGCCTCGTACACGTAGTCGTCCAGGTCGAAGGTGGTGAGCATCAGCACACGCGGCCTGTACTCCCCGCCGGGCGGCGCCAGGAGCAGCCGGGCCGCCCGCAGGCCGTCCATCCCGGGCATGCGGACGTCCATGAGGACGACGTCGGGCCGCAGCCGCCTTGTCTCGGCCACCGCCCGCTCGCCGTCGGCCGCGTCACCGACGACGTCGATGTCCCGTTCGGCGGCCAGCAGGGCGCCGAAGCCCGCCCGGACCATCGCGTGGTCGTCGGCGATGAGCACCCGGATCGTCACGCGGGCTCCTCCTCGTGCTCGGCCTGCGCCAGGGGCAGCGTCAGCTCTACCCGGAACCCGCCGCGTGGCGTCGGCAAGGTCAGCAGAACGCCGCCCACCAGGGCGGCCCGTTCCCGCATTCCGGCCAGCCCGTGACCGGTGCCCGCGGGCTCGGCGAGCGCCCGTCCCGCGTCCGCGGGCGGCGCGTTCTCCACCACGACCCGCAGGCCGGTCCCGTTCCCGGTGACCGCCACGGCCGTGGCGGCGCCCGTGGTGTGCCGGATCACGTTGCTGAGCGCCTCCTGCACGATCCGGTAGACCGGCAGTTCCGTCCCCGGCGGCAGGTACGCGGGCAGGCCCGATACTGTCAGCTCGACGGGGGTTCCAGCCTGCCGGGCGCTCTCCATCAGCACGTCCAGCTGGTCGAGCCCTGGCAGCGGGGTACGCCGAGGCGTCGCGTCGTCGCTGCGCAGCACACCCAGCAGGCGCCGCATCTCGGCCAGTGACTGCCGGGCCGCCGTACCGATGGAGTCGAACTCCCGCTCGGCCTCGGCGGGCACCCCGCCCAGCCTGCGCGCCGCACTGGACGCCTGTACGGCGATCACCGACATGTGGTGCGCCACCACGTCGTGCATCTCCCTGGCGATTCTGGTCCGTTCCTCCAGCAGCTCGCGCCGGGCCCGCTCGGCCGCGCTGATCTGCTCCTGCTCGGCGACCCGCGCCTGGGCCAGGCGGCGCCAGCGCAGGTTGTCGCCGACGATCAGCGGCACCGGCACGACGGCCGCCACCAGCTGTAGCACCACCGCCGGGCTCGTGGACGACGTGGGCATCAGGGACACGTCCACCAGGGCGCCGAGGAGGGACAGCGCCCAGACGGCCGCCAGCGTCCATCGCGGCCGGTGCTGCGCCAGCGCGAACAGCACGATCAGGTAGGCGACCACGGGCATCGGAAGCCACGGCCACGGGTTGTTCGCCACCGGCGGCGAGACCAGCGCCGGCGTGACCAGCATCCCGACGTAGATCATCAGCCAGGCGGTCAACGGCCGGCGTCCGCATATCGTCACCGGAGCCGCGCAGGCCGCGGCGAGCGGGACCGTCAGCTCGACCGGAGCGTCATAGACGGTGGCGAGCATCCCCACGTTCATCGCGAACATGAAGCAGGCGATCACCCAGGACGCGACGGCCCGTGACCTCGCGAACCGGAGCGCGGGCAGCGCTGCGGGTCCGGCCGGGGCCGGAGCGAAGGCGCGCGACATGCCCTCACAGTAGCCCCCGGCCTCCACGAAGAGCTCCGTCTCGCGGCCGACCTCGGGCCTCCCACCTGGGTATGACCCGAGGGCCGGATGGCTCGAAGGTATGACGGGTCCGGATGGCTCCGTGGTGTGACGTGCCCCGCCGGGCTCGCCGCCTAGCGTCGGATCCCGTGAACGACAACAGGACTCCTGCGAACGATCAACGGAACATCGAGCGCGGAGGGACGTCACGGAGGCTGGCCGCTGTCCTGGTCGCGCTGGGGATCGCCGCGTCGGTCGCGGCGCCGGCCGCCGGCGCCGCCTCCGCGGGACGGCAACCGCTGGACGGGTTCTGGCGGGCCGACGGCTACGGCACGATCTTCGGCATCGGCCAGGGGCGGCTCACCACCTTCGACACGACGGCGACCAGCTGCCTGCCGGGAGTGCTCTCGGCGAAACGGACGGCGGCGACGCGCGACTCGGCGTCCTTCACGGCGCCGGCCGGCGGCCGGCGGATCAGCGTCCGGACGCGGGGACCGGGCCGGGCACAGCTGCGGTATTCGGGCAGCGTCGGCGCCATCGAGCTGCGGAGGCTGTCCGGCCTGCCCGTGGCGTGTTCCACGCCCACGTCCGATGATCCGGTGAAGGTGTTCGACGTCTTCTGGACGACCTTCGCCGAGAACTACCCGTTCTTCGCCGCCAAGGGCGTCGACTGGCGAGCCGTACGGGACCGGTACCGTCCCAAGGTCAGTTCGAACACCGGGGACGAGGAGCTGTTCGCCGTGCTGCGCGACATCCTCAAGGAACTCGGCGACGCGCACACCGCCCTCCTCGCGGGCGACAGGCAGTTCGCCAGGCCGTTGCGGCCGGGCACCAGGCAGCTCGACGGAATACCGGCCTACCTGGCCTTCAACGCACGGGTCCAGAAGTTCATCGAGACGAACGCCACCCACCAACCCCTGAAACAGTGGGGACGAGGCGTGATCGGGTACGCCGACCTCCCCGACGGGCTCGGCTACCTGCGGCTGGGCGCGTTCGACGGCTACGCCGACGGTGGCTTCGAACCCAATGCGGCCGAGCTGGACCGGGCACTCGACGAGATCTTCACCGCGTCCCGCACCTCGGGTCCCGACCGGCTGCGCGGCCTCATCCTCGACCTCCGGGTCAACCTGGGCGGCTACGACGGGCTCGGCCTGCGGCTCGCCTCCAGGCTCACAGGCAGGCCGTACGTTGCGTACGCCAAGCAGGCCCGCAACACCCCGGACGACCCGCCCAGGTTCACCCGGCCCCAGCCGGTGCCCGTACGGCCGGCGACCGGGCCGGTGTACACGGGCCCCGTCGCCCTGCTCACCAGCGGCCTGACCATCAGCGCGGGCGAGACGTTCACCCAGGCCATGACGGGACGGACACCTCGGCCTGAGCGGATCGGGGAGAACACCCAGGGCGCCTTCTCCGACTTCCTGTGGCGGAAGCTGCCGAACGGGTGGAGCTTCGCGTTGCCCAACGAACGTTTCCTCACCCGGGACAGCACCTCCTACGACGTGACGGGTATCCCGCCACACCTGTCCGTTCCCGGCGTTCTCAGCGACGAGGAACTGAACGGTGACCACGACGCCGCCTTCGCCAAGGCCGTCTCCTACCTGACGGACCAGCGCCGACGGTAGTCGCGCAACCACCTCCGCGCCCGAGAACGGCCCGAGGGAGCGGCCTCTCGGTCCGCCCGCGGAACCGTGGGATGAGCGGCGTCTCGTGACGTCGTCGAGCCGCTGATCGGAGAGGTCAAACGTCCTCGGGCAGCGGTTCGCCGGTCTCCAGCAGTGACTTCAGGCTCGCCACCACGCTCGGCCAGCCCTGGCTGACCATCGCGGCCAGGGTCGATCCGGGCTCGAAGCCGTCGTGCACGACGGTGAGCTTCACGACCTGCGCGGAAGCCTCCTCCATGGTGAAGGTGACCTTCGAGCGGGGCTCGCCGGACAGCCGGGCGAGCGTCTCCTCGTCCCAGCCGAAGCGCTTGGCGAGCTCCGGGGTGACGGTGTGCCAGGTGTAGGAGAGCCGGCTGTAGGGCTCGGCCTCCAGTACGACCTGCTCCGGGTCGCTGACCAGCACGCCGTGGTTGTCCCAGGTCATCTGGGAGCCGACGGACCAGTCCGTGGCGAACTCCGTGGCCCAGTAGCGGCGGGTGAAGGCGGGCTCGGTCAGCGCCTGCCAGAGCTTCTGCGGGGTGGTGCGGATGTAGGTGGCGTAGACGAAGGTCGGGGCGTCCATCGAGCTCTCCTCCAGGGCGAGTTTCAGGTCCGCCAGGGTTTGGACCCTGGCCCGGTCGTAGCGGCTGATCCATCGGTGGGCGATCTCGTGCACGGGCGCGGCGTTGAGGTAGTGGAGCTTCTCCCGGCCCCGCCGTACGGTGGCGACGAGCCCGGCCTCCTCCAGCACCGCGAGGTGCTTGCTGACGGACTGCCGGGCCATGTCGAGTCCGGCGCACAGCTCGCGCAGCGTCTGCCCGTTGCGGGCGTTGAGCGAGTCGAGCAGCGCACGCCGACTCGGATCGGCCAGTGCCTTGAACACCTCGTCCATGCCCGCCTTCGCCCTCCTGTCAAGCCGGCGTACGGGGGTGTCGATCATCCTGCACGCGACCACCTCATAAGGTCCTTGCATGACCGAAAGTCTCCGCCTGGTGCCTGTCACACCCGCCAACATCGAGATGGCCATCGCGGTGAAGGTCGGTCCCGAACAGGAGCACTTCGTCTCGCCTGTGGTGAAATCGCTGGCCGAGGCGTACGTCCACCCGAACGTGGCCTGGCCACGCATCATCCTCGACGGCGACGGTCCGGTCGGTTTCGTGATGGCCTTCCTCGACCTCGACTGGGACGGCAGGGGAGTCGACTTCCGGTCCGGCTTGTGGCGCCTCAACATCACCCCCGACGCACAAGGACGCGGCGTCGGCCGCTTCGCCGTCGAATCAGTGGCCGGAGAGATCAGGCGTCGTGGCGGCACGCGGATGTACGTCACGTGGGAACCCGGGAGCGGGCGGTCCGGAAGGCTTCTACCGGAAGCTCGGGTTTCAGCTCACGGGCGAGAAAAGCGAAGGCGAGACGGTCGCCGTACTGGACGTGACCACACGGCCCGAGCGCGTGCCCGTCGCGGGCCCGTGAGGGGGCTCAGCGTACGGGGGGCCGATCAGCCGAGCATCGACACTCTGGTGGATCTCCGCCGACCGCGTGAAGCGCATCGATGTACCCGCCACCGACGTTGAACCACGCCTTGGTCAACGTCGTGATCAGGCCCGTGGTGGAATCCAGGTCGATCTCCGGCAAAGGCTGAGGGTGCTCCCCGCGCGAGGTGAGGGCGCGGGCCACGGTCGAGCCCCTCCAGGCCGCAGCAGTGCCCATTTGCGGCCGACACCCATCGCGTAGGCGCCAAGCCGATCCGCGCGGTCGATCTCACGGCTGACCCTCACGGGTTCACCGCAACGCCTCGCCCTCTTCAGGGCCGACCCCGCAGTTGTCGCCCGTTCGACGGCATTTGAGTACAGGGGTACTCAGGTGTGCCGTCGCGGTCGGCGCGACCATGAGGGCGTCGCCGGCAGTCGGGCGAACCTCGCGTTCAGCAGCCTGGAGGTGGAGGCGCATGGCCAAGGAACACATCGGCGAGATCCGCATCAGCAAGCGCACGGTACGGATCGGGCACGAGGTCTACCCGCTGGCGAACATCTCCCGGGTGCAGACCCTGAGACTGGTCTGGAGCGGGAAGTACGCCACGCTCTATCCCCTCCGTCAGATCGCCGTCCTCGTGCTGTTGGTCGGGGCGGTGGTCGTCGCCGCCCGGATGGTGCTGCCGCGGCTCGATCTCGACGCGGACCTCGACATCGAGGAGGCCGCGCGGCAGTTCGCCATGGGGGTCTTCATCCTGGGCGGGATCCGGCTGGCGTACCTGCTGTTCGTGCTCTTCTACCGGCTGCTGGTCAGGCGGACGCGGTACGCGCTGGTCATCGAGACGGCCGGCACGCAGTACACCGCGCTGTCCGGCACCGACAACCACGAGATCCACCGGATCAAGGGCGAGATCGTCGGGGCCATCGAGGATCCGCCGAGCGGGGACCGGATCATCCAGGTTCACGGAGATCTGGTCGCCGGCGACAAGGTGGGCGGCGACCAGTACAAGCAGGGCGGACGCGACAACAGGATGACCTTCAACAGGTAGCCACTTCAACAGGTAGCCACTTCAACAGATAGCCACTTCAACGGAGAGCCACGGAGAGGCGGTCACGTGTCGGACTATGTGTTCGGTGACAAGGTCGGCGGAAACCAGTACAAGCAGACCGGCGACCACAACACCTTCACGGTCAACAACTCGGCGGGCGTGTCCCGTCAGGAGCTGGACGCCGCCGTGTCGGAGCTGCGTGCCTTCATCGCCCAGCTCGGCCGCGACGGCGCGGTCGCATCGGACGGCACGGTCACCGACCCCGGCGCCGTCGTCGCCGCGGTCGAGTCCGAGCCGGGCCGTCTGAGGGCGCTCGGCCAGGCGATCGCGGGCGGCGCCAAGGACGCCGTGCTGTCCGTGGTCAAGGACGGGGTGGCCGCCCTGATCGTCGCCCTCGTCGCCCGGATGTGACGCGGCCGGTCCAGACGATCAACGAACGCCACCTCTCGCCGCCCGAACTTTCGTGCGCCACTCATGCACGACTTCTCGTGCATGAGTTATCGTGGAAGGGTGACAGACCCCATCGCAGACCTGGCAACGGCGAAAGCCCTGGCCAACCCCGTACGCCAGCGCATACTCCGTGAGCTGGAGATCATCGATGAGGCCACCTCCACCGTCCTGGCCGACCGCCTCGGCATCACGACCGGGGGCACCAGCTACAACCTGCGCATCCTGGCCCAGCACGGCCTCGTCGAAGAGGTGCCGGACCGGGGGCAGGGTCGCGAGCGCTGGTGGAGACTGTCACGCCAGAGCCTCCGCTTCCCCGTGCTGAGCAGGCAGAGCCCCGAGCTGCGGTCCGCGATCGAGAAGCTCAACGAGCTCTGGCTGGCCGAGGACCTGGAGACGTTCGCCCGCTTCCAGGCCCGGCGCGAACGGCTGGGCGTGTGGTCGGACGCCGTGCCGTACTCGCGCGGTTCGATCCGGCTCGATCTCGGCGAACTTGAGAACTTCTTCGAGGACTATCTCGCGCTGCTCAAGCGATACCAGCGCGCCCCGGACGAGACCCCGCGCGGCGCCCGTACGGTCCTCACCCGATTCGTCGCCTTCCCCGATCCCGAGGAGGAAGCCTGATCTGAAGACGACCCTGGGTCGTCGAGCTGCAACTCGACGACCCAGGAAACGAAAGCCGCAACACCTCGCCCGATGGGCGATGCCTTGATGTGTCCGACCTCCACGCAAAGGAGAGCACTTCGTGCTGCCCGAATGCAAACACGGCAGGTTACGCCGCCGGCTCGCGGCCGTGTTCCTCGTACTGTCCTCCCTGTCGATCCCGGCGCCCGCCATGGCGGCGTCGGACGACCTCGTGACCACTGACGTCACCTTCAAGAACGGCCCTGTCACCCTCCAGGGCACGGTGATCACCCCGGCCGACACCGGGAGACGATGGCCGGGGCTGGTGCTGATCGCGGGGGCCGGGGCCCGGAGCCGCGACTCGTACCGGGCCGAGGCCGAGGCGTTCGCCCGCGCCGGGACCGCGGTGCTGATCTACGACAAGCGCGCCGACTACTCCCGGGCGACGAGCTCCTTCGCCGACCTCGCCGACGACGCCGTCGCGGGGGTACGGCTCCTGCGCACACGCGCCGACGTGCAACCCCGCAAGGTGGGCGTGTGGGGGCACAGCGAGGGCGGCTGGGTGGCGCCGCTGGCCGCGTCCCGCTCCGGCGCGGTGGATTTCGTGGTCGTCGCCGGCGCCACCGCGCTGACCGCCGACCGTACCCAGTTGTGGAGCAACCGCACCTACCTGACCCACGCCGGGGTGAAACCATCACTACAGGCGCCGATCGGGGTGAACGTCAGCAGGATGCTGGTGGCCGCCGGCCTGTTCGGCGACGTCGGCAACACCCCCGTGGCCGCCCTGGAGAAGGTACGCCAACCGCTGCTGGCCCTGTTCGCCGAGTACGACAGGTCCACGCCGCCCGGCGAGAGCATGCGCCTGTTCCGGGAGGCACTGACCCGAGGCGGGAACAACCATTACAAACTAAGCGTGGTCCGCGGAGCCGACCACAACATGCGGAGCTCGACCACCGGCTTCGACCAGCCCGAGACCGCCTTCGCTCCCGCGTACCTGGACACGGTCACCCGCTGGATCGCCACCCTCGCCGACCAGAGCCCGCCCACGTCCGACGAACCCCCCGCCCAGACCCTCCCGACCGAGCCCGTACGCCCCCCGGCCTGGTACGAAGCACCGGCCCTGCACGTCACCTTGACGATGTTGTTGCTGCTGGCCTTCGCCGGGTTCCTCGTCACCGGGCTCTTCCCGAACAAACTCCGCCGCGCCCCGAGGACCGTCCGCCGGCTGGCCGTCCTGGCAGCTCTCGGCGGCCTGGTGAGCGTACTCGGCACGTCGGCGTACCTGTTCTGGATCGTCGCGACAGGTGCCACCGACGTGGGCAGCGCCTTCCTGGGCCGTCCTCCGCTCTGGTTGCTCCTTCAAGCCCTGACGGTGGCCGTCCTGGTGGCAGGCGTGATCCTTGTGCTCCGCCGCCGCGAACCAGGCGTCGGCGGGATGCGTTTCCCCCTTCTCCTGATCGCCGGAGTGCTCTTCGTCCCGTGGGCGGCCTATTGGGGCCTGCTCACCGTCTAGCCGAGTGGCCGGTCGCGTCCTGATGGGTGTCAGTGGCGGTGTCAGGACGGCGACGGTCCGGTATCAGGGTGGTCGGCGAAGGTAGACGCATGAAGGGTTCGGCGATGCGGCCTCCGGGTCGCGAACCGGGCCCGCCGAACATGAGTCCACAGGAGAGCATCATGCAGACGTTCGACACCCCCGCCGCCATCCGCACCGTCCTGGACGTCCCCGCGGGACGCGTCCGGTTCGTCGCCGCCGACCGGGCCGACACCACGGTCGAGGTCCGGCCCGCGAACGCCTCGAGGAGCCGTGACGTGAAGGCGGCGGAGCAGACCACGGTCGAGTACGCCGACGGTGTCCTCCGGATCACGACCCCGGAGAAGAACCAGTACCTCGGCCCGTCCGGGGCCGTCGAGGTGACGGTCAACCTGCCCGCCGGTTCCGGCGTCGAGGCCAAGGCGGTCGGCGCCGAGCTGCTGACCGCCGGCCGTCTGGGTGAGGTCGCCTTCGAGGGCGCGTACAGCCAGATCAAGATCGAGGAGGTGGCGAGCCTGCGCCTCACCGCGGTCGACGGCGACGTCGAGGTCGGGCGGCTGGGCGGCCCCGCGGAGATCAGCACCGCACGGGGTGACATCCGGGTCGCCGAGGCCGCGGGCGGCAAGGTCGTGCTCGCCACCCAGTCCGGCGACATCTCGATCACCGCCGCCGCCGGGGTCTCGGCGGCCATGGACGCCGGCACCAGCTACGGCCGCGTCAGCAACGCCCTCAAGAACGACGGCAACGCCGACCTCGACATCCGCGCCACCACCTCCAGCGGCGACATCACCGCCCGCAGCCTGTGAACGCGAGCTGCGGCACCACACCTGCCGCACTACCGGAAAGAGGCCCGTCACCAGCGGAAACGCTGTGGCGGGCCTCCCGCTTTGCGGCCAGGCCCGGCGGCATGGCGGCGGATCACCGCGGAGGGGCCGAGCCGTCGGCGAGGTCCGGGGGCGGGCAGGCGGTCTCGGCCGGACGTCCGTCCTCGACCCGTGAGACGGGCTCGCCGACGAGGTGGCGCAGGGCGCTCCGCAGCGTGGCCTGCGCCGACGGTTCGAGATCGTCCAGAAGCCGGTCCTCGATCGTCTCGACATCGGTACGGGCGGCCGTGAGTACGCGGCTGCCTTCGGGGGTGACCTCGATGATGCGGGCGCGGCGATCGGCGGGATCGGGACGGCGCAGCACCAGCCCGGCGTCCTCCAGCTCGTCGAGGATGAGGACCAGCTTGCTCTTGTCGACCGACACGGCCTGGGCCAGGGCGAGCTGGGTCCGGGCGGGGGCTTCGACCACGGCCGTCAGCACCGTGTAGCCCCACAGGCTCAGACCGTGCTCGCGCACCGCCGCGGTCTCGGCCGTGGCCAGTCCCTGCTTCAGCCGGGCGAACAACCAGTGCAGATCGTGGTGCAACCGGCTGCCTGGCGAACCTTCGGTGGCGGGGACGTGGGCCATGGCAGCATGATACCAACCCGAGATGTTCTTGATTTACAACTATCTTGGTCTATATTGATTGCGATTCCAGACCATCTTGAACGTGAGGCAATCTGTTGACGCATCTTCTGCACCTGGACGCAAGCGGACGTACCAACTCCTTCTCCCGAAGACTCGGCGCGGCCTTCCTGGCCGACTGGCGGGCCGCCCATCCGGACGGCGTCCACACCTACCGTGACCTGGTGGCAGACCCGGTGCCGCCCGTCGACGAGGACCGGGTACACCTCGCCACACAGTCGTCCGTCCACGGGGTGCGCGACATCGAGGCCATGGACCGGATGGTCGCCGGCGCCCCCGGGCTGGCCGGGAGCTGGGCGATCACCCGTCCGCTGGTGGAGCAGCTCCTCGCGGCCGACGTCCTGCTGCTGGGCGTGCCGATGTACAACTTCACGGTGCCCGCCGCGTTCAAGGCGTGGATCGACCGGGTGACGCTGCCCTGGCTGCCGCTCAAGGGGAAGACGGCCGTGGTGCTGAGCGCGCGCGGCGGCGCCTACGGGCCCGGCACCCCCCGCGAGCAGTACGACTTCCACGAGCCCTACCTGCGCGCCTACTTCTCCGTGCTCGGGCTCGACGACGTGACCTTCGTCCACACCGAACTCACCCACGCCACGGTCATGCCGTTCCTCGCGCGATTCCGCGAGCAGCACGAGGTGTCCCAGGCGGCGGCGCTCGACGCGGTGCGCGCCCTGGCGACCCGGGTGCGTGCCGAGACGCCGTCCTGACCACGACCTCCCGACCTGGCAACAGCAGACACAAGAAGGGCAACCACATCATGAACACCGAGCTCAGCGGCCGCGTGGTCCTGGTCACCGGCGCGTCGTCCGGCATCGGCGCCGCGACCGCCCGCGCCTACGGCCGCGAAGGCGCCCGTGTGGCGATCACCTACCGCGACCGTCCCGACAGGGCCGAGAAGGTGGCCGCCGACGTCGAAGCCGCCGGTGGGCAGGCGCACCTCGTCCGGCTCGACCTTGAGGACCTGTCCACCGTCGAGCACGCTGTCGCGACCGTCGTCGAGCGCTGGGGCGGCATCGAGGTCCTGGTCGCGAACGCCGTGCGCTGGGGCGGCGACGGGCCGCCCGACCCCAGTGTGCGGTTCGAGGACGTGTCCCTGCCGGAATGGGAGGCCATGATCGGCGCCAATCTGATCGGGACGGCGGCGACGGTCCGGGCCGTGCTGCCCGGCATGCGTGCCAAGGGCTGGGGCCGGATCGTGCTGATCTCGTCGAGCGTCGCCGAGGAGGGCCTGCCCGGGCCGGGGCCGTACGGCACCGCCAAGTCCGGTCTGTACGGACTCGCCCGCAGCCTGGCCTGGAACGGCGGCCGGGACGGGATCCTCGTCAACGTCGTGGCGCCGGGCTTCACGCTCACCGACAGCCGCCCCGGCATCCCCGCGTTCGTCCCCGACGCGCTCGCCGCCGCCACTCCCACGCACCGGCTCTCCACCTCGGACGACGTGGCCAACCTGATCGTCTTCCTGGGCTCGGGAGCCAACGGCAACCTCACCGGCGAGGTGATCAGGGACGGCTCCGCCGCCGCCCGCGCGCCACACATCGGCGGATAGCCCCCCGGAGAAGCGCCGTTGTCGCGACTATTCATTGAATGTATAGTCGTGATCATGTCAACCGGTCATGTGCTGCTTGGCTTCCTCGTCGAGCGCCCGAAACACGGCTATGAGCTCAAGAAGGAGCACGACCACCGTCTCGCCGGCGCCAAGCCGCTGGCGTACGGGCAGGTCTACGCCACCCTGCAACGCCTGGAACGCGACGGTTTCGCGGAGGTGGCCGAGACCCAGCAGGAGGGCGGCCCCGAGCGAACCCTGTACGCGATCACCGACGACGGCCGGGCGGAGCTGGAACGGTGGCTGAACACCGTCGAGCCGTCGGCGCCGTACGTCGCCAGTGCCCTGTTCGCCCGGGTCGCCGTCGCGGGGAAGGCCGCCGACGGCTACCTCGTACGGCAACGCGAGGCGCACCTGGCCCGCATGCGGGAGCTGACCGCCGAGAAGGCGTCCGGCGCGCCCGCCCAGGTGCTGGCGGCCGACTACGCGCTCCAGCACCTCGACGCCGACCTGCGCTGGATCGAAACCGCCCTCGAGCGGATGAAGGAGGACAACCATGCTTGAGGCCAGGGGCCTGGGCAAGTCGTTCGGCCCGACCAGGGCGCTGGCCGGCGTCTCCCTGGAGATCGCGGAGGGCGAGATCGTCGCCGTCACGGGGCCGAGCGGCTCGGGCAAGTCGACGTTGCTGCACTGCCTGGCCGGGGTCGTCCGGCCGGAGGCCGGCGAGGTCGTCCTGGACGGCAGGCGCATCGACACGCTGCCCGAGGAGGAGCTGACCAGGCTGCGGCGCGAGAGCTTCGGTGTCGTGTTCCAGTTCGGCGAGCTGGTGCCCGAGCTGACCGCGGCGGAGAACGTCGCGCTGCCGCTGCTGTTCAACCGGCACGGCCGGCAGGAGTCGATGACCGCCGCGGCGGAGTGGCTGGCCCGGCTGGAGGTGTCCGGCTGCGCCGACCGGCGTACCGACGAGTTGTCCGGAGGACAGCGGCAGCGGGTGGCCGTCGCGCGGGCGCTGGTGACCGGCCCGCGCGTGGTCTTCGCCGACGAGCCCACCGGAGCGCTGGACACGCTCGGCGGCGAGCAGGTGATGAGCGCGCTGCTCGGCGCGGCCCGTGCCGCCCGCGTCGCCGTCGTCCTGGTCACCCACGACAACCGGGTGGCCGCCTACGCCGACCGGGAGATCGCCCTGCGTGACGGAGCGGTGCTGGCAGGGGTGGAACGGTGATCGCCGTACTGCTGATGTTGAACAGGGGGCGTTCGCGGGCCGAGCGCGTACGCGCCTGGCTGGTCGGGACGGGCGCGGCGGTGGCGACGTTCCTGGTCTGCACGGCCGTCAGCCTGGCCGACTTCGAGGACGAGGGCGGCTCGCTGACGGGGCTCGGCCTGGCCCTGCTGGCCGTGCCGGTCGCCGCCCTGGTCCACCAGGCCAACCGGCTGGCCTCGGCCACGAGGGATCGACGGCTCGCCGCCCTGCGGCTGGCGGGCGCGACGCCGCACGACGTACGGCGGCTGGGCGCCCTGGAGGGCGGTCTGCTGACGTCGGGCGGGTCGCTGGCCGGCGGCGTGCTCTACGTGCTCACCCATCTCTCCGGGCCGCTGCCGCAGGTGCCGGTGGTCGTGGCGTTGGTGACGTACGGCGGGGTTCTGTCGGGGGCGCGCGCCGGGCGGCACGTCGTCGTCTCGCCGTTGGGAGTGACCCGCCGGGCGCGCGTGCGGGGGCCGCGCGTGCAGGACCTGCTCCTCCTCGCGGCGGGCGTCGGCCTGTTCGTCCTCGGAGCTTCGCTGAAGGGCGGCTTCCCCTTGCTCGGTCCGTACGGGTCCGTGGTGGCCATGACGGCCGGGCTGGTCATGATGCTGTTCGGGCTGACCCTGGCCACGACCTGGCTGATCGGGGCGTCCGCGCGCCGGGCCGGGCGGCGGGCCCTGTCCGCGGAGTCGCTGCTGGCGGCGCGGCTGGTCGAGGCGGACCCGAGGGCGTGGGCCAGGGCGTTGTCCGTGGTGAGCCTGACGGTGTTCTTCGGCGCGGGAGCCGGGGCCCAGCAGGCGCCCGTCGCCTACTCCCACGCCCACATGCTGGTCGACGTCGCGCTCCTGGTGGCCCTGGTGACCGCGGCGGTCGCCCTGGTGGTGCACCAGGCGGAGGAGCTGATCGACCTGCGCCGTTCGTTCGCGGCGCTGGCCGCCGCCGGCGTGCCGGAGCGGTCCTTGGGAGGGGTGCTCGTACGGCAGGCGGTCATCGCCGCGCTGCCGGTGTGCGTGGTGGCGGCCGTGTCGGGAGTCGCGGTGGTGGTCCTGACCCTCCTGGACATCTACCAGGTGCAGTGGCTCGGCTGGGCGGGGGCCAGGGCCGTCGTCATGGCCGGGGTCGGGGTGCTCGCCGCGGTGCTCGTCGCCCTGGCGGCCCGGCCGCTGCTGCGCGGCGCGCTGCGCCTCCGGGCAAGGGCCTGATCACCGTACGTTCAGTCGCGTAGGCGGGCGTTGAGCCGTGCGGCCTGCCGGGTGAGGTGGTCGCGTTCGGGGAGACTGGGCGCCGAACGGGCGGCTTCGGCGTAGAGACGGGCCGCCGTGTCCGGGTCGCCGTCGCGTTCGTGCAGGTACGCCGCAACGGCGGAGTGGCGAGGCAGGGCCGGGTCGAGCTCGGCCAGGGCGGCCAGACCGGCCCGCGGGCCGTCGGCCTCGCCGACGGCGACGGCCCGGTTGAGACGGGCCACCGGACTGCCGGTGAGGCGCACGAGCTCGTCGTACCACTCGACGATCTGCACCCAGTCGGTCTCCTCGGCCGCCTGGGCGTCGGCGTGGAGCGCGGCGATGGCGGCCTGGGCCTGGAACTCGCCCAGCCGGTCGCGGGCGAGGGCCGCCTGGAGCACGTCGACGCCCTCGACGATCAGGCGGGTGTTCCACAGGCCGCGGTCCTGCTCGGCGAGAGGCACGAGCCTCCCGTCGGGCGCGGTCCGCGCCGGACGCCGCGCGTGGTGGAGCAGCATGAGCGCGAGCAGGCCCGCGACCTCCTCATGGCCGGTCCTGGCCGCGAGCTGGCGGGTGAGCCGGATCGCCTCGTCGGCCAGGTCGACGTCGCCGGAGTAGCCCTCGTTGAAGACCAGGTAGAGCACGCGCAGCACGGTGGCGACGTCACCGTGCTGGTTGAACCGTACGCCGGAGATGGTGCGTTTGGCCCGGCTGATGCGCTGGGCCATCGTCGCCTCCGGCACGAGGTACGCCCGCGCGATCTGGCGCGTGGTCAGGCCGCCGACCGCGCGCAGCGTGAGCGCGACGGCCGAGGCCGGCGTCAGGGACGGGTGCGCGCACAGGAAGTAGAGCCGCAGCGTGTCGTCCACCGCCTCGCCCGGGACGGGCGCGGGCTCGGCCTCGACGCGTACCTCGCGGTGCCGGCGGGGGGCCGCGGCGCGGGCGGCGTCGAGGAACTTGCGCCAGCCCACGGTGACCAGCCAGCCCTTGGGGTCCTGCGGCGGGCCGTCCGGCCACACCCGTACGGCCTCGACCAGGGCGTCCTGCACGGCGTCCTCGGCCGCCGCGAAGTCGGCCCCGCGGCGGACGAGGACGCCGATCACCGCGGGGACCAGCTCCCGCAGCAACGACTCGTTCACTCGATCACCGCGGAATGCTCCGCCATGAACGGGCGCACCTCAAGCCATTCGTGAATCGGCTTCCCACCCGCGCCCGGGGCCGCGGACAACTCGCCGGCCAGTTCGAGCGCCCGCTCGCGGGTCTCGACGTCGATCACCATCCAGCCGGCGATCAGGTCCTTGGTCTCGGCGAACGGGCCGTCGGTGACCGGCGGCCGTCCCTCGCCGTCGTAGCGGACGAACGTGCCCTCCGGGAGGAGCGCCTGGCTGTCGACGAACTCGCCGGTCTCCTCCAGCCGGGCGGCGAAGTCGCGCATGTACTGGATGTGCGCCGAGACCTCCTCCGGCGTCCACTGGTCCATCGGCACGTCGTTCACCGATGCCGGCGCGCCCCGATAGTGCTTGAGCAGCAGGTACTTGGCCATCAGATTCTCCTTCTGCGCTACGGCCCAGTCTGGCCGTGTTCATACCGGGGACGGAACCAGCCGCGGGATCTCGACATCCCGCCACGACATTTCTTCGGCAGAATTTTCCGCGGCAGGGGCGCCGCCGGAGCAGTTCCTCGACAGGGCTCGGCAGGGTCGTCTCGAAGTCGATCAGCTTCGCCCAGGTCGGGGTCACCACGATCCGGACCATGCCGCGTCTCGGTGTCGATCGTCAGGGCGACCATCGGGTTCTCGCGCAACGCCTGGAGCTACGGGGCGTTCTTCGGCGTGCGCACGACGCCGCCGCGTACGCGCGGCTCGTCGTACCCGGGACGGAGCCGGCACCACGTTCTCGACACAGTTCTGGAGGTCGCCGATGCCGTGATGGCGCGGGACGTACGGTCAAACGGTGATGAGTTCTACGTCGACCGGACCGGCGGGTGCGGGCTCGGCCGGCGGGGTGAACAGGGCGCCCAGCTTGGCCACCGTCTCCGGGATGATCCGGTAGTAGACCCAGGTGCCGCGGCGCTCGCCGTCGATGAGCCCGGCGGTCCGCAGCACCTTCAGGTGATGGGAGATGGTGGGGGCGGTCAGGTCGAAGGTGTCGGTCAGGTCGCACACGCACGCCTCGCCGCCCGCGTGGGAGCCGATCATCGACAGCAGGCGCAGCCGTACGGGGTCGGCCACGGCCTTGAGCAGGGTGGCGAGCTCGGCGGCGGCCTCTTCGGTGAGCGGTTCGCGGGCGATCGGCGCGCAGCACTGACCTGTCATGACGACCTCCTACTGATTAGAAGCTTGTCTAAATCATAGGTCCCTTCAGCCGCAGCAGCCGCAGCAGCTCGCGGCGCCGACGGGGGTGAGCGGGAGCGGGGTCGCCAGCAGGCCGCCGCCGACGCCCGTGGCCAGGCCGACCCGCCGCTCCTGGGCCTCGGCCAGGTTGGAGGAGCAAACGCCCGTTTCGGGCAGTTCGAGCTGTACGTCGCGCGCCGCCTCCCAGTCCCCGGCCAGCGCGGCCACCACCGAGCGAACCTGCTCGTAGCCGGTGGCCATGAGGAAGGTCGGGGCGCGGCCGTAACTCTTGACGCCGACCGCGTAGTAGCCGGGCTCGGGGTGGGACAGCTCGTCCACGCCATGGGCCGGGACGGTCCCGCAGGAGTGCCGGTTCGGATCGATCAGCGGGGCCAGGGCGCGGGTGGAGCCGAGCGCCGGGTCCAGGTCGAGGCGCAGTTCGGCGGCGATGGAGTGGTCGGGGCGGTAGCCGGTGGCGGACACGATCCGGTCCACGGTGACGGTCTGCTCATGGCCGGACGGGTCGCGGCTGATCACCTCGACGCCGCTCGCGGTGGTGTTCAGCCGGTGGGCGAAGAAGCCGGTCAGCACGCGGATGCGGCCGGCGTTCACGTGGGCGCGCAGCCGGGTGCCGAGCGCGCCACGGGCGGGGAGGGCGTCGGCGTCGCCGCCGCCGTAGGCGCGGGTGGCGCTGCCGGCGCGGATCGCCCAGGTGATCGGCGTGTTCTCCAGCTCGGCCAGTGCGAGCAACGTGGTCGCGGCGGAGTGGCCGGCGCCGATGACCAGTACGTGCCTGCCCTCGTAGCGGTCGCGGTCGGCGCCGAGCACGTCGGGCAGCGCGTGGTCCACGGGCGCCTCGCCCTCGCCGTGGGCGGGCAGACCGGCGGCGCCGAGCACGTTCGGGCTGGTGTACGTGCCGGAGGCGTCGATGATCGCGCGTGCGTGCAGTTCCTCGCCGGTGTCGAGCCGGACGACGAAGGGGGCGGTGTCGCGGCCGAGGGTGCGTACGCGGTCGTGGCCGAGGCGGCTGATCGCGGTGACCTTCGCGCCGAGCCGTACGTCGTCGCCGAACAACCTGGCCAGCGGGGTCAGGTAGTCGTCGATGAGCTCACTGCCGGTGGGCAGCCAGTCGGGGTCCGGAGCCGTCCAGCCTGCCGCCTCCAGCAGCCGGCGGGCGGCGGCGTCGATGTCGTACCGGTACGGGCTGAACACCCGTACGTGCCCCCACCGCGCCACCGAGGCGCCGACCCGCTCACCGGCCTCCAGAACGGTGAAGCCGACACCCCGCTCGACCAGATGGGCGGCGGCGGCCAGCCCGACCGGCCCGGCGCCGATCACGACGACGGGCAACGCGTCGATCTGCTCGCGGCCGGCGGACTGCTCGACGTCGATCGCGGGGGTACCACAACAACTGTCACTCATGACGACTCTCCAGACGACCTGGGGGTGATGGGTGCGGCACCCCGCTGAATAGAAATTCATCTAAACAGCTCCGAGTCTGAGCCACGGCTTGGAAGGTTGTCAAATTAGACACTCATCTAAGTCGCCGTGGGGACGTCCTTGAGGTTGTGGGGCGTCGGGGTCAGTCGTCCAGTTCCTCCAACGAGACCGTCTCGTCCGCGGGTGGGGGCTGGATGTCCACCTTCATTCCCCAGTCCGACGCCTTCGTGGACGGTGGTGCGCACGCCGTCGTACATCCCGGCGGGCCGCCTGCTCGTGGTGGTGGCCAGCACCGCTCTGAGCGTGGCGGGGTCGCTGAGGCTAACGATCCGCACCCCATGGCCCGGTACGAGCCGGCGCTGGATGGCGCTAGCCGGATCCGTCACGGCATCGGCCCGTACGGCCGGTCCCGCGGTCACCGTGGACGCGGTCACCAGGAGAACCAGCATGGTCATTCGTCCCCTCATGAGTCCTGGATCTTCGCAGCGGCAGCTATCACCACGATCACGACTCGTGCCGCTCGCGCCGTTCAGCAGAGTTCGCGGTACGGGGCGTCCGGGACGTAGCGTGACCAGTCGGTTCGGGAGGGGTGGCCGCCTACGCGGGTGCACAGCAGGGCGGCGGCGCGGGGGCCGTCGGTGACGTACGTGAACAGGACGCCGTCGCCGGTCAGCACGTACAGGGTGCGGCCGTCGGGGGAGAAGGACAGGGCGAGCACGGGGCCCGCGGTCCCGGGGAACGGGAGGTCGGCGACCTGGCCGGTGGAGGTGTCGCGTACGCGTACGCGCTGGTCCCTGTCGACGGTGGCGAGGGTGCTGCCGTCCGGGGAGGCGGCGGCGGCGTCGATGCCGGCCTCGCTGACCAGCGGCGGCTCGATGAGGCGGCCCGTACGCAGATCGGCGAGGTACAACGCGTTGACGCCCGTGAGCGCGTAGCGGGGGTCGGGCGCGAGGCCGCTCAGCGACCCGCCGATGGCATCGGTGGTGATCCGCCGGACCGCGCGCCCGGAGGCGACGTCGATGAGCACGAGCCCGTCGTTGTCGCGTACCACCACTTCCCGGCCGCCGGGGAGGAAGGCGAAACTTCCATAGGTCGCGCTCACCGTGTGGGCCGGCCGCCAGGAGGGCGTGGCGGTCCAGAGCTGGGTGGCCCGTTCCTCCTCGCAGGTGCCGGCCGCGCGGTAGGTCGTGGCGGCGGCGAGCGTCCTGCCGTCGGGGCCGAACGTGAGGTCGCCGACCCGCCACAGATCGCCCGTCCGGCGGGGCCGGCTACGGGGGAGGCGGGCCAGTTCGCGGCCGGTGGCGACGTCGCTGATCCGTACGGCTCCGTCCGGGGTGACCGCTGCGAGGGTGGAGCCGTCCGGGCTGAGGGTCACCGCGTGCTTGGGGTCGTTCGGGTCGGAGCACGGCGAGGTCGCCTCCGTGCCCTGGAAGACCAGGGTGGGCCCGACCTGGCCGCGGGTACGCAGGTCCCACACCCGTACGACGCCCGCCCCGGCCGTGGCGGCCCGTCCCGCCCCGGCCGCCAGCGCCGCCTGCACGGCCTGCCCGCCCAGCCGGTCGGGCGCGGTCCAGGCGGTGACGTCGGCGAACCGTACGCCGCCCGGCCGTACCGTGTAGGCCAGGCCGCGGCCGTCGCCGGTGAACGCCAGTTCCTCCACCAGGGACGGCAGGTCCGGTACGACAGTCGCCGACCGGCGGGCGCGTACGTCCCAGAGCCGTAAGCCCTGGCTGCTCGCGGTCACCAGCCACCGCCCGCCGGGGTCAGTGGCGAAGCTCTCCACGTGCTCTCCGGCCGCGGCATGGTCGGCGCGTTCGGCGCCGGTGCCCGTGTCCCAGAAGCGGAGCTCGACGGCGTGGGTGATCAGGGTCCTGCCGTCCGGGGTGAAGCGCAGCGCGCGGATCTGGTCGTCGGAGGGCGGGACGGTGAACGCGCGTGCCGTACGTCCCGACGCGAGGTCCACCAGCTCCACCCGGCGGTCCGCGCCGGCCAGCGCGAGGGTGGAACCGTCGGGGCTCAGGGCCACCGCCGTGACCGTCTTCCTGGTCAGCGTGCTCACGACGGTGCCGCTGCGCAGGTCGAGCACCGAGACCGGCCTGCCGGAGTCGTACGTGAAGACCGCCGCCCTGCCGCCCCGGGCGGAGAAGACCGCTCCGTTGCCGACCAGGGGCAGTTTGTGCAGCAGGCGGCCGTCGCGCACGCCGAACAGGCGGGCCGTGTACTGGTAGGCGTCGATGGCGAGCAGGAGGGAGGCGTCCGGGCTGAGGAAGCTGTTCGCGCAACAATCGGGCGAGGCGATCGTGCCCAGCGTCCGGCGCGTGGCCGGGTCGCGGACCGTCACGCCGTCGCTGTCCCAGGTCAGGACGTGCCCCCGGGCCGACACGGCGACGTACCTGCCGTCGATGCCCGTACTGACGTCGGCCTGGCCGAGCGAGGCCAGCAGCCCGAGCCGCGCCTCGGGCACGGGGGACAGGCGCCAGGCGGCGAGGCTGAGCTGCATCGCGGTGGTGGGCGTGTCCAGCCGCAGCGCGGGCACCCGCGCGGCGAGCCCGCGGGCGATCGCCTCGTCCCGCTGCCCGGTGACGGTACGTCGCTGCGTCTCGGCCAGCGTGCCCAGGACCGCCGCCACCGCGAGCAGCGCGGCGAGCAGGGAGAGCAGCAGAGCCCGGCGCCGCCTGCGACGGCCCGCCAGCGTGGCCGAGGCGGCGAGGAAACGCCGTTCGACCGGGTTGAGCCGCAGGTGCCGCCGGGTCTGGCCGGCCCAGCGGTGGTCACGTTCGAGCGCGGAGCCCTGGTGCAGGTCGGCGTCCTTGTGCCCGTTCGCCGCCCATGCCCGGGCCGCGTCGCGCAGGCGTTCGTGATCGGCCAGGCCGGGACGTTCGTCGGCCAGCCAGCCGCGCAGCCGGTGCCAGGCGACGGGCAGGGCGGGCGAGGCGATGCGCACGCCGTTCGCGTCGCCGGTCAGCATCCCCGCCCGGCGCAGGGCCTCGACGGCGACGGGCGCGGCCGGGTCGTCGCCCAGTTCGTCCAGGGCGGCGGATCTGAGCTGGTCGCCGGGGCCGACCAGGCGTACCAGGAGGCCGGGGACGGCGGCCTGCGCGGGCTCGGGCAGCGCCGCGAACGCCTGCTCGGCGCACTCGCCGAGCGGCGGCCGTACGGCACCGTTCCGGGCGGCGACGACGCCCGCCGCCCGGCTGCCGGCCTCCATGAGGTTCCCGTGGGCGGCCCGGTGTTCCAGCAGGCCGAGCAGGAGGTCGCGGGCCGCCGGACGTTCTTCCGGCCGCTCGGCCAGCCCCGCGTCCACGAGTACGCGGAGCGGCTCCGGCAGCGGGACGGTGTGCGCCTGCGCCCGGTACGGCGGACGGCCCGACGCGGCGTACAACATGACGGCCGCCCAGCCGTAGACGTCGGCCGCCCGGCCCGCTTGGGCGCCGCGCAGCACCTCGGGGGCCATGTAGAGCGGGGTGCCGACGGCGCCGCCCGGGGTGATCGAGCCGGTGAGCAGCCGGGCGATGCCGAAGTCGATGACGCGGGGCCCGTCGGGTCCCAGCAGCACGTTGTCCGGTTTGAGATCGCGGTGCACCACGCCCGCGCGGTGGACCGCCACCAGGGCCGTGGCCACCCCCACCGCCAGCCGGTGCAGCTCGTCGCCGTGGAAGGGGCCGTGCTCCTGGACGGCCGCGCGCAGGCTCGCCCCCGACACGAACTCGCTGACGATGTACGGCCGCTCGGCCTCCAGGTCGAAGTCGAGGATCCTGGCGGTGCAGAAGGGGGCGATCCTCGACAACGCCCGCACTTCGCCGTCGGGCGGGCGGAGGGAGGCCGACCCGGCGTGCAGCACCTTGACCGCCACCCGGTCACCGGCCGGCCCGTACGCCTCGTAGACGACCCCCTGGCCACCCGCGCCGAGACGGCCCGCGAGGGTGTACACGCCGATGCGCTGGGGGTCACCGTCGAGGAGCGGGCTCCAAGCCACGACCCATTGTGTGCGCGAGCCCGTCACGAACGTCAATGCCCGGCGGGCCGGGCGGGGTCAGCGTTCGCCGCTCCTGTCGGCTTGCCCGAGTTCTATGAGCCTCTGCAGGTCCCGGCGGAACGCCGAGCCGTCGAGACCGGGATGACCTGTCCGCTTGTCATCCATGACCTGCTGGGCGTGATCGAAGCAGAACGCGTATCCGCGCATGATCGTGTAGGCCTCACCGGCTTGCTTCTGCCCCAGGCAGACATAGCAATAGAGGGTCATGTCCCGACGGTAGCCAATCATGATGATCTGCGGACTCCTGAGTTTCCACGAGAATGGCTGCCGACGATCGGAACAGGAGGGCCGGATGGGGATCTTCTACGACTACTACCGGGCGGCGGACAGGCAGGCCGCCGCGGAGAAACCGGAGTTTCCTCGTGCCGTCGAGAAGCCAGTGCGCGGCGGGCCGGCATTCGACGCGGTGGACGCCAAGGGGATCGATCCCGAAGTGATTCTCGGCCGGCTCATCTCCCTGGCCAGGGAGATTCCCTTCAGTATCGACCTGGTGCAGACGAGCACTGTTCATCCACCGCCCGAGGGCGCCCCGGCGACGATGGAGGAATGGGAAGCCCTTCCTGACAACTCGCCCTACAAGGACGGGCCGGGCATCGAAGAGCTCTCTCCCGACGTACGCGACACTCTCGCCGACATTCCCGACGACAGGGTGGACGAACTCGTCGAGCAATGGGAGCACATCGAGGAGTTCGCGAACATACCGCCGGGCGACGGATACCTCCTGGAGACCCTCACCGGGCTACGAGACCTCGCCCGCCGGGCCCAGAAGGAAAACGAATCGCTCTATTGCTGGATCGCTCTCTGAGGCCGCTCCAAGTGTCAACGACCCTCATCCGCTACAACGAAGCCACCAGGTGAGTCAGAGCGGGGCGCAGGCGGCGGCGTTCTTTCGTGATGTCGTGTCCCGTCGCAGGCTGTGGACGGTTCAGGACGGGGATGGTTGCCCGGCTCCGCCGACTGCGAGTGGCTGCCCGACCTCGAGAGGGACGGCCTTCTGGTCGGGATCAACTGGTCCGGCAGGCGAGCGGTGGGCTGGGATCTTGAGGTGGAGCACGTACTCGCCCGGCTCGAAGCCGCCCGGCGGATCAGGTCCGGAGATGCCGGGTGAGGGTGTTCCAGGCTCGTACGGCCGCGATGGAGACGATCAGCAGGACGGCGCTTCCGGCGATGTCCAGGACGTAGTGGTTGCCCGTGGTGAGGACCACGGCCGCCATTCCCAGCGGGAAGATCCAGGCCAGCCACGCCAGACGCGGATGGGACGGCCGCAGCCCGCACCACACGGCGTACGCGCACCACAACGACCAGCCCATGTGCATGCTGGGCATCGCCGAGTACAGGTTCTGGCCGCTTCCGCTCGGGCGGCTGGTCAGGAGGTCGTGCCGGGCGACGATGTCCACGATGCCGGGCAGGGCGAACCGCGGGGGAGACATGGGCAGCGCCCAGAAGACGGGCAACACCAGCACGCTCATCGCGACGAGGGTACGGCGGACCTTGACGTAGACGTCGGCACGCCTGAGGTAGGTCCACACCAGGACGCCGATGATCGCGACGTAGTACAGGCGGTAGTAGAAGACGGCCGGAAGGATCAGGGACGGATGCGCGGTCAGCCACTGGTTCGCCGTCAGTTCGACGTTCAGGTGGAGGGCGCGTTCCAAGGACTGGAGGGCACGGGCGTGGGCGGTGGCGGCCACCACGTCCTTCCCGGCCGCGGCGTGCAGCCGGGAGAAGAGCAGGATCACGAGGGCCAGGACGGCCGCTTCGACGAGCGGCGCGGGACGCCCGCCCGTGCTCCGGACGAGAACGGCCGACCGGGCGCGTGTGATCAGGCGCGATAATCGGCTGTCGGCCACCTCGTGCGGGCTCACGCGGGTCACCCTAAGTCATCCCGCTCCGGCGTGGATCAAGCGCCGAGCGGTCCGGGCGACGACGGCCAAGCCCGGCGCGGGACGGCCGGGTCGGCCGGGTCGCCGCGTGCTTGGCCGATTGCATACCGTCGTCCGCGTTGAGGGCCGCGGAGGCCGAGGAAGGCTCATCGCATGTCTTCTTCTCAGGTCGGCCTGCGGGCATGGGCACGGTCGGTGGCCGCGGTCGTCCTGATCACCGGTGTCTACTTCGTCGCGCCGCTGCCGGCGGCGAGGACGCCGGGCGGGTCGCCCGAACTGCGTACGATCGGCTTCGTGGCCGGCGTGATCGTGCTGACCTGGCTGGTGAGCCGGCAGGTCGGGCGCGCGCTGCGACGCGAACGCCTCCTGGCGGAGCAACTGGCGATGTTGCTGACCGTCGTCACCCTCGTGGTCGCCTTCTTCGCGGCGCTGTACTTCCTGATGGCCAACCAGTTCCACGGCCTGCGCACCCGGCTGGACGCGCTGTACTTCTCCGTCGTCACGCTGGGCACGATCGGCTACGGCGACGTCGTCCCCGTGGGGCAGGGGGCGAAGGCGGTGGTCATCGTGCAGGTGATGTTCGATCTGGTCATCGTGACGTCGGCGCTCACGCTCATCGTGGGCGGGTGGCGCTCACGCGAGTGATCGCGAGGCATCGGCGGGCAGTGCTTCCCGCATGTCGTGCCGGCGGGCCGCCCGATCGTCTTCCTGTTGAGGCGTCGATCTGACGCCCACTCGCGTAGAACGGCATACGAGGAGGCCGACGTGAAGTACGTACTGATGTTCGTCGAGACCGAGGAGTTCGCCCGGCAGCTGGCGGAGATGGGCGAGCTGGAACGGCAGGAGGCGTACGAGGCGGTGGGACGCTGGTTCGCCGAGCACGCGGACCGGATCACCCATCACGCGCACCTGGCCCCGGCGCACACCGCGACCACGGTTCGGCTGGACCCGGGGGAGCCGGTGGTCACCGACGGGCCGTTCGTGGAGGGCAAGGAGGTGGTCAGCGGGTTCGCCGAGGTCGAGGTGGCCGATCTGGACGAGGCGCTGAAGATGGCCCGTTCGTGGCCGGCCTGCCCGATCGTGGAGATCCGTCCCCTCTCGTGAACGGGCCGGGGCACGAGGAGGTGCTGGCCAGGGTGGTCCGCGAGCACGCGGGCCGCCTGGCCGCGTCGCTGGTGTCGCTCCTCGGCGACTTCTCCGCCGCCGAGGACCTGGTGCAGGACGCCGTCGAGACCGCGCTGCGCCGCTGGCCGGAGGAGGGCGTGCCGGACCGGCCGGACGCCTGGTTGTTCACCGTGGCCCGGCGGCGCGGCCTGGACGTGTTGCGGCGCGAGTCGAACTACCGGGCCAAGCTGGCCGCGCTCACCTGGCCGGAGCCGGCCGTGCCGGACGACCGGCTGCGGCTGGTCTTCATCTGCTGCCATCCCGCGTTGTCGCGTCCGGCGCAGATCGCGCTCACGCTACGAGTGGTGTGCGGGCTCAGTACGGCGCAGATCGCGGCGGCGTTCGTCGTGCCGGAGGCGACGGTGGCGCAGCGGATCACCCGCGCCAAGCGGAAGATCGGCGAGGCCGGGATCCCCTACCGGGTCCCGTCGGGGGAGGAACTGCCGGAGCGGCTGGGGGAGGTGCTGGCCGTGGTGTATCTGCTGTTCAACGAGGGTTACCTGTCCAGCACCGCGGAACGGGCCCACGCGCGCGACCTGGTCGAGGAGGCCGAATGGCTGGCCGCGCTGCTGGTGAACCTGATGCCGAAGGAGCCCGAGGCGGCCGGGCTGCTGGCGCTGATCCGGCTGCACCGGGCGCGCGGCGCGGCCCGATTCGACCCCGGCGGACGGCTGGTGTTGCTGGCCGACCAGGACCGCGACCTGTGGGACCGGCAGGCGATCGAGGAGGCGAGCACGCTGCTGACGCGGGCCGCCCGCGCCCACCACCGGCCGGGCCCGTACCAGGTACAGGCGGCGATCGTGGCCTGCCACGCCGAGGCGCGGACCTTCGCCGACACCGACTGGGCGCAGATCCTGGTTCTGTACGACCTGCTGCTGTTCCTGGCGCCCTCGCCGGTGACCCGGCTGCACCGGGCGGTCGCCGTCCGCTACGGCCAGGGGCCGGACGTGGCGCTCGCCGAACTGGAGGAGCTGGGCCAGGCGCTGCGGCGGTACGCCCTGTTCCACGCCACCCGGGCCGAGCTGCTGCGGGACCTGGGCCGCCGCGACGAGGCCCGCCGGGCCGACGAACAGGCACTGGACCTGACCGCCAACCCCGCCCAGCAACGACTGCTGGAACACCGCCTCCGCTGGGACTGACCCGCGACGCCTCCACAGCCGAACCGGACGACCCGACCTCCCTCAGTCGAACCAGACGACCAGTCGCACGCCGTCAGCCCCGAACCGCCGCGCCAGCTCCGCCATCACCCCGAGGACCGGCCCCCACCCGGTTTCCGGCCCCAGCACGTCGAGCCGCGTCGGAGCGGCGTCCGCGGGCCCTGTCCCGGGACGTACCGTCATGTCCAGGTCGCGAAGCTCCGCCCAGGAGATCCACGTGCACCCGTGCACGGCGGCGTCGAGTCGCGCGGCGTGCTCATAGTCGGTGCGTACCGGTTCCGACACGTCGGGCGGCAGGCCGCGGCCGGGCGCGACGGGGACCCAGCCGAGCCGGTCGCGAACGCCGAAGAGGCAGGCGAACGACTCGTAGTCCTGCTCGTCGTAGAGCGGGTAGAGGGGGATGGACACGGCGGTCCACGGGTCGCCCTCGTACCAGTCCTCATGGGCCAGCGGGTGACGGGCCTCGATGTAGCCGTAGATCTCGGTCCCCATGCGGAGAGGGTAGACGGCCCGCGACGCTCGCGGTCACGGGAGAGGGCGCTCCGCGTGGAGGTGGAGGTCGCGGAGGAGGCAGACCTCCGACAGGTGGTGGATCAGCTCGCGGTGGATGTGCAGGACCAGGTCGGCCATGGAGGCCTCCGGATAGGGCTCCTTGTCGCCGACGCGCGCGCCGAGCCCGGCCTCGCCGAGAGCGCTTACGCCGGCCAGCCACCGTTCGACCTGGCCGTCGGGCTGGTCGAGCGCGCCGGCCGCGCGTCCGGCGTACTCCCAGGTGTCGTACGAGGCCGCCGGCGCCCCGAAGTGGGCGGCGTTGCGGGCGGCGAGCACGCCGACGATGACGTGGCCGAGCCGCCAGGCGATCGTGGTGAAGGGCGCGGGAACCGGCTGGGGGAAGGCGAAGTCGATCGTGAAGTCCCCCGAACCGGCCTGTACGGGCGCCGCAGAGGTCCCGCGCGGCCGTACGCTCCAGGCGTCCGGGACAGGTGACCAGAAGTACTCCTCGTCGGTCAGGCCGTCGAGCCGGGCCCGGACCTGGTGCTTCCAGTGGACCTCCCATTGCTCGCGCAGCGTACGGTTCCAGCCGGATGTGTCTGCGTCCATGGGGAACACTGTGACGCAACCGGCGGACAGAGACGGTCCGCTTTCTGGCAGGGTGGGCGGGTGAGCGGTACGGAGCGGGGCACGGCCGAGCGGGTGCTGACCCTGCTCGGCCTGTTACGGCAGCGCCAGGTCTGGAGCGGCCCCGAGCTCGCCGAACGCCTCCGCGTCACCTCCCGTACGGTCCGCCGTGACGTGGAACGGCTGCGCGCCCTCGGCTACCAGGTGCACGCCGGCCAGGGCGTCGGCGGCGGCTACCGGCTCGAACCCGGTCAGGACCTGCCGCCGCTGCTGCTGGACGACGAGGAGGCGATCGCCACCGCGGTCTCGCTGCTCGCCGGGGCGGACGGCGCGGTCGTGGGCGCCGGCGACGCGGCGGTGCGGGCGCTGGCCAAGCTCGACCGGGTGTTGCCCGCCCGGCTGCGGCACGAGGTGCGGGCGTTGTCGGGCGCGGTGGAGTCGTTCGGCGGCGGGCGTACGCCGGTCGATCCCGACGTGCTCATGACGCTGGCCAGGGCCTGCCGGGACGAGGTCGAGGCCGGCTTCGACTACCCGTCGGCGGACGGGGTACGGCGGCGGCGGGTCGAGCCGTACCGGCTGGTCGCCTCCGAACGGCGCTGGTACCTGCTCGCCTACGACCTCGACCGCGACGGCTGGCGCAGCTTCCGCGTCGACCGGATGACCGAGGTGTCCGCCCGGACCTGGCGGTTCCGGCCGCGCCCAGCGCCCGACGCGGCGGCGTACGTGCAGGAGAGCGTGGCCAGCCGGGTCTACCCGCACCAGGCGCGTTTCCTCGTACACGCCCCGGCTGCCACGGTACGCGCGCAGATCCCGGGGACGGCGGCCGTCGTACGGGAGCGGGGGCGCGAGGCGTGCGAGGTGGTCAGCGGCGCGGGCAGCCTCGACTTCGTGCTCCTGCACGTGCTCCTGCTGGGGCACGACTTCGAGGTGCTCGACCCTCCGGAGCTGGCGGGACGCTGCCAGGAGCTGGCGCGCAGGCTGCTGTCGGCCGGCGCGGCTAGGCCGTCGGGGTGACCGGGGCGGTGTCGAGGGTGAAGGTCTCGACGATGTCGGTGCAGGTGCCGTGCTCGCCCATCACGCACAGCGCGAGCGTCGAGTAGGCGGCGGTGAAGGACGAAGGCGCGGAGAGGATGGCCTGGTCGAGCCGGTCGTCCGGACGCTGGAGCCGGGTGAGCGTGATGTGCGGGCGGAACAGGTCGCCGATCTCGTCGTAGCCGTAGAGGTCGAGGTTGGCGCGGGCGACCGGGGGCGCGGTGAGCCGGTGCTCGGCCAGGACACGACCGACCGGGTCGCGGTGGCGCAGGCCCTCGCGTAACGGGTTGAGGGCGGCGACGATCTCCTCCTGGAGCTGGGTGATCGCGTCGGTCTTGCGGTAGAACAGCTCGACCATGCCGTGCTCGTTGGCGGCGAACGAGTCGCCTTCGAGGAGCATCCCGGGGGTGCGCCGGCTGAGGTCGTGCAGCAGCGCGACGGCTTCTTTGAGCTGGGCCGGGGTGAAGTTGGCCATGTAGAGCGAGATGTGCGGGTAGAGGCCGTCCTCCCGCAGGACGAACTCGGCCGGCGCGGCGTCCGCGCACTGCCGGCTCAGGTGTACGGCCCGCGCGTTGACGTCGTGCGGCGGCAGCAGGACCACGTCGTACACCGGGAGATCGCCCATGGAAGCCGAGTGTAGGGCCACGCGGGTCCGCCGCGCGCGGGCGACCTGCCGCCGCAACGCCAGGCGTACGGCCGGGAACATGAACGCGGCCAGCGGCGCCAGCAGGAACACCGCTCCGGCCGCGCGCTGGTCGGCGAGCGGGTCGGGCACCCCGGGCGGGGCGGCCAGCGAGAACCACTCCGCCGCGACCGCCGGCCCCACCAGCAGGTACGTCCCCAGAGCCAGGTACGCGGCGGCGGCCACCGCCAGCAGCCGGACCCGCGCGGCCCACGGGAACGGCCTGGGCAGCGGATCGACGTCCAGCACCGCCCAGGCCACCAGCAGGCCGAGTCCGGTGCACAGGGCCACGGTGACCAGGTGGGGCGCGTAACCGGCGAGCGACCAGGGCAGCCACGCGGTGCCGTACAGCAGCAGGAGCAGGACCGGGACGGCGGCCGTCAAAAAGCCGGGACGGGTGAGGCGCCGCCCGAAGGCACGCGCGCCGAGCGGGCCGTACTGGGAGGCGGGGCCCGTGGCCTGGGCCGCCAGGGTGAGCGGGGCTCCGGCGCACAGCAGGAGCGGTACGACGACGGCGAGGACGACGTGCTGCGCGGCCTGGGCCGACACCATCGCCCGCGCGTAGCCGCCCACCCCGCCGAACAGTGCGACGGCGGCCAACGCCAGCCCGGCGTGCCAGGAGATCGTACGCGGCACCGGCCAGCCGGGCACCCGGCGCACGCCGGCCAGGTAACCGGCGGCGGGCAGCGCCAGCAGCAGCAGGACGAACGGGTCGAGGCGCACCTCGGTCAGGAGGGCGCCGGGGGAGAAGGGCGCGAGGGCGTATTCCAGGACGGGATGGTCATGAGCGCCCTCCGCGCCGGGCGGCGGCGGAGTGCGCGAGAGGCCGACGGCCAGCGCCGTCGCCGCCACCATCAGGGTCACCTCGCCCGCGGCCAGGCGTACGAACGTGCGCCGCACCCCCCGGTCCGCGACCCCCTCGACGGTACGGCGGCGATGGCTCCAGCCGAACCAGGCGAGCGCCGCCAGGGCGGCGACCTTGGCCAGCAGGAGCAGGCCGTACCGGCTGAGCCACAGGTCGGAGAGGGTGGCGAGGCGTACCCAGGCGCTGACCAGGCCGGAGAAGGCGACCGCGGCGAAACAGCACAGCGCGATCGTGCTGAACCGGGGCAGGACCACCCGCAGGTCGCCAGAGCGCCGGAAATGCACCAGGACCGCCGCCAGGCCGCCCACCCACACCGACACCCCGAGCAGGTGGGCCATCAGCGCGGACACGGCGATGTCGTGGTCGGCCGCCGAGGCGGCATGGCCCACGTAGGCGGGCGGCAGCAGCCCGAACGCCGCCAGGGCCAGCGGGACCCAGCCGGGCATCCCGCGTACCAGCGTGGCCACCGCCACCCCGAACGTCGTGACCAGCACCACCAGGAGCGCCTGCGTCTGCGGGAGAGACGTGCCGAAGTCGAGCATGCCGGGCTCGGCGAGCAGGTTCCACACCGGCATCGGGATGAAACTGGACAGGGTGAGCACGTAGCCGGCCAGGGCGGCGACCGCCCAGCCCAGCGCCCACCAGCCCGCCGCCCGCAGGCAGCGCGCCGACTCCGGCGAGCCGGCCGGGGCGAGCACGGACCCCGACAGCAACGTCCCCACGCACGCCACCGCGCACAGATCGAGGGCGAAGCGCGCCAGCGGCAGCCCCCAGTCGGTCACCGGACCGGCGGTGGGCAGCCCGAAGACCTCCACCGTGCCGATGCCGCCGCCGAAGCGCAGCACCGCGACCAGCACCAGGACGCCCACGCCGACCGCGAACACGGCGTACGTCCGTGCGGAAGCTCTCATAGCACCGCCACGTCGCCCGAGGCCAGAAACCCGGCCGCGCCGTCAGGGACGGGCGCGGCCCCCACATGGTCGCACAGCCCTCCAGCCCCGGACCATGCCCGACCCGAACCCCACCACCCCACATTCCGGGCTACGCACCCCTACACCCCCAGGTTCAGCCGGGCCCGGCGGCGGGCTCGGTCAGCGGGCGTGGGGGTCGTCGTGCAGGCTCAGGAGGGTGAGGGCCTGTTCGCGCATCTCGACCTTGCGGATCTTGCCCGTGACCGTCATCGGGAAGCCGTTCACCAGGTGGACGTAGCGGGGGACCTTGTAGTGGGCCAGGCGGCCCGCGCAGAAGCGCTTGATCGCCTCGGCGGTGAGCGGCTCGGTGTCCGGGCGCATCACGATCCAGGCCATCAGCTCCTCGCCGTACTTCTCGTCCGGTACGCCGATCACCTGGACGTCGGCGATGTCGGGATGCGAGTAGAGATACTCCTCGACCTCGCGCGGATAGACGTTCTCGCCGCCGCGGATGACCATGTCCTTGATCCGGCCCACGATGTTGACGTAGCCCTCGGCGTCCATGGTGGCCAGGTCGCCGGTGTGCATCCAGCGGGCCGCGTCGATCGACTCGGCCGTCTTGTCCGGCTCGTTCCAGTAGCCGAGCATCACCGAGTAGCCGCGGGTGCACAGCTCACCGGGCTCGCCCCGGGGCACCGCGAGCCCGGTCTCCGGGTGCACGATCTTCACCTCCAGGTGCGGCATCACCTGGCCGACCGTCTCGGTACGCCGTACCAGCCCGTCGTCGCGGCGGGTCATCGTGGACACCGGGGAGGTCTCGGTCATGCCGTAGCAGATCGCCACCTCGCTCATGTGCATCTCGCCGATCACCCGCTTCATCACCTCGACCGGGCACGGCGAGCCCGCCATGATGCCGGTGCGCAGCGACGACAGGTCGAACTCGGCGAAGCGCGGGTGGCCCAGCTCGGCGATGAACATGGTCGGCACGCCGTACAGGGAGGTGCAGCGCTCGCTCTCCACGGCCCGCAGCGTGGCCTCGGCGTCGAAGCCGGGCGCGGGCAGCACCACGCACGCGCCGTGCGAGGTCGCGCCCAGGTTGCCCATGACCATGCCGAAGCAGTGGTAGAGCGGCACCGGCAGGCAGACGCGGTCGAGCTCGGTGTAGCCGACGCCCTCGCCGACGAAGTAGCCGTTGTTGAGGATGTTGTGGTGCGACAGCGTCGCGCCCTTGGGGAAGCCGGTCGTGCCCGAGGTGTACTGGATGTTGATCGGGTCGTCGAAGGACAGCGTGGCCGCCCGTACGCGCAGCGCGGCCGGGTCGGCGCGGCGGCCGGTCTCGACCAGTTCGTCCCAGCCCGGCTCGCCGATGAACACCACTTGCGTGAACCCGATCTCGGCGAGCATCGCGCGGTAGTCGCTCGTCTTGTGCTCGACGGCGCTGACCAGCAGCCGCATGCCCGACTGGCGGACCACGTAGTCCAGCTCGTGGGCGCGGTAGGCGGGGTTGATGTTGACCAGGATCGCCCCGATCTTGGCGGTGGCGTACTGCGTCAGCACCCATTCGGCGCAGTTGGGGGCCCAGATGCCGACCCGGTCGCCCTTGGCGACGCCCCTGGCCAGCAGGCCGAGCGCCAGCTCGTTCACCGCGGTGTCGAACTCCGCGTACGTCCAGCGCCGCCCGCTCGCCACCTCGACCAGCGCCTCGCGGTCGGCGTACCGGGCCGCGGCGCGTTCCAGGTTCTCCCCGATCGTCTCGCCCAGCAGGGGGAGCGTGGAGACGCCGGACGCGTAGGAGAGCAGTGAGTCACCCATGCCCGAAGCATCCGCCAGGGCGGTACCGGACGCTACCCCCGTTCAGGGGTAGCCCGGGGGCGTCGGCCGCGTGACATGCTGGGGACATGGCGGTGACACATCTTCCGTCGAGTGCCCTGGCCCCGCAGGCCGCCGTGCTCCTGCGGGCCGCTCTGACCCGGATGCGGCAGGTGGTCGGGCTGCCCGTCCTGTTCGGCGGCACGGTCTCCGTCCCGGGCGGCGCCGTGCGCCTCACCGAGCTGACGGGCGTCCGTACGGACGTGCT
This sequence comes from Nonomuraea sp. WAC 01424, assembly GCF_003947315.1. Lineage (NCBI taxonomy): Bacteria > Bacillati > Actinomycetota > Actinomycetes > Streptosporangiales > Streptosporangiaceae > Nonomuraea > Nonomuraea sp. WAC 01424. Next base: position 231,895 of record NZ_QHHZ01000016.1, on the reverse strand, counting down.
GCGCGGGCTGGCCATCCACACCCGCAACGGCCTGGGCGGCCGGGTGCTGCTCACCGCCCGGCCGGGCAGCGTCGAGGACTACGTCACCGACTCCCGGATCAGCCACGAATACGACAGACCGGTGGTGGTGGAGGGCCTGCGCGCGATCGCGGCCGTCCCCGTCGTGGTGGGGGAGACGGTCTACGGCCTGCTCTACGGCGGCGTCCGCGAGCCGCTTCCGCTGGGCACCCGCGTCCTCGACGGCATGGGCCTGATCGCCGCCCGGCTCGGCGTCGAGCTGGCCGTACGCGCGGAGGTGGAACGGCGGGTGGCCGCGCTGGAGACGGCCGCGATCACCCGCGCGGCCCGCGAGAGGCCCGCGGGACCCGAATGGGAGCACCTGCGCGAGGCGCACGCCGAACTGCGCTCGATCGCCCAGGAGATCGCCGACCCGGCCCTGCGCGAGCGCCTCCAGGACGTCTGCGACCGGCTGACCGCGCCGCAGGGCCCGCCGGGCCCGCCCAACCCGCTCTCGCCCCGGGAGCTCGACGTGTTGTCCCTGGTCGCGGTCGGTTGCGGCAACGCCGAGGTCGGCCGGCGGCTCGACCTGAAGCCGGAGACGGTCAAGAGCTACCTGCGCAGCGCGATGCGCAAGCTCGGCACGCACACCCGGATGGAGAGCGTGGTCTCGGCCAGGCGCGCCGGCTACCTCCCCTGACATGGCGCGGGTTTACCAACAACGGACGATGACCATCACGCGCCATCGACCGCCTCCGGGTACGCCAGCCCCATGACCGCCTGGACGAACGACGAACTCGACCGCATCGCCGACGCCGACGAACTCCAGATCGCGTCCCTGCGCGGCGACGGCGACCTGCGCCGCGCGGTGACTATCTGGGTCGTCCGCCTCGGCGACGACCTGTACGTCCGGGCCGTGAACGGCCGCGACGGCACCTGGTTCCGCGGCGCCCAGGAACGCGGCCGGGGCCGGGTGCAGGCCGGCGGCGTCGACAAGGGCGTCACGTTCGCCGACGCGGACCCGGAGCTGAACGACCGGATCGACGCCGAGTACCGAGCCAAGTACCGCCACTACGCCGAGAGCATCGTGGACACGGTCGTCAGCCAGAAGGCCCGCGCCGCGACGATCAGGCTCGTACCCCGCTCCTGACCGGTACGGCAACGAGAGGTCCGAAGGCCGCCAGCGTCCGGCCGCCGGCAGCGGCGACAGTGGGAGGCATGAACACCACTGTGGAGCGGCACGTCCGTATTGAACCCAACATCCTCTATTTCGGCACCCCCGTCGTCCTGATCTCCACCGTGAACGAGGACGGCACCCCCAACCTCGCCCCCATGTCGTCGGCCTTCTGGCTGGGCTGGCGCGGCATGCTGGGTCTCGGGGCCAAGGCCAAGACGTCCCAGAACCTGTTGCGGACCGGCGAAGCCGTGCTCAACCTGCCGTCCGATGCCCTTGCGCCGCAGGTGGACCGGCTCGCGCTCACCACCGGGAGCGACCCGGTGTCCGAGCGGAAGTGGCAGCGCGGGTACCGGTTCGTGCCGGACAAGTTCGGCCGGGCCGGGCTGACCCCCGTCGCCTCGGAGACGGTGGCCCCGCCCCGGGTGGCCGAGTGCCCGGTCGGCATGGAGGTCGTGGTGGAGAAGACGCACCCGATCGACGAGGGCGGGGTGCTCGCGTTCGAGGTGCGGGTGCAGCGGGTCTGGGTGCACGAGGAGATCCGCCTGAAGGGCACCGACGACCACATCGACCCCGACGCCTGGCGCCCGCTCATCATGAGCTTCCAGAAGCTGTACGGGCTGGGCCCCCAGGTGCACCCGTCCACGCTGGCGAGCATCCCGGAGCACCACTACCGCAGCGCCGACCTCGAACGGGCGCGTACCGTCTAGGCGCTCTCCAGCAGCGGCAGCCAGGTGCGCCCGGCGCACAGCTCCCTGATCCGCTCGTGCGGCAGCCACTCCGCGCCGGTGCTCTCCGACCCCGCCGGCGGCGCGGTGGCGACGCCGGGCGTCGCCAGCCGGGCGCGGAACATCACCATGTACGTCAGCGGCGCGTAGCGGTAGCCGGCCGGGGCCGGGGCCAGGAGCTCGATGCGCTGCCACGCGAACACCGACAGGGCCGACGGCTCCAGGAGAAGGCCGGTCTCCTCCTGAAGCTCCCGGACCACGGCCTCCGTGGCGCTCTCACCGGCCTCCAGATGGCCGCCCGGCACGTCCCAGCCGCGCCCCACCCGGTCGACCCACGTGAGCAGGGTCCTGCCGGTGTCGTCGGAGACGAACGCGAACGCGGAGGTCGTCCGGTCGGCGGGTGGGAGGGCCGAGGAGAGGATCACGTCGAGGCGGTGCTCGACGGGGATCCACGGCACGGCATGGGAGGCGACGACATGTGTCATGCCTCCATTTCACACGCCCTTGCGCATGGCCCGGTTGCCCAGGTACAGCCCGATCGCGGCGACCAGGCAGGCCGCCGCGGTGCCGTACAGGACGGAGGGGGTCGTGAGGTCGCCGGAGAACAGGGCGCGCTGGGCCTCGACGATGTAGGTGACCGGGTTCGCCGTGCCGAGGACGCGCAGCCACCCCGGCGCGCTGTCCAGGGGGAGCAGCACCCCCGACAGCAGGAGCAGGGGGAACAGGATCGACTGGCTGACGACGTAGAACAGCGTGCCGCTGGGCGCCGACCTGATGGCGAGGACGAACGAGAACGCCCCCAGCCCCACCCCGAACACGGTGAGCTGGACCAGCCCCGCCAGGACGCCCGCCGGATGCAGCTCGAACCCCAGCGGGACGGCCAGCACGATGATCAGCACGGCCTGGGCCAGCAGGACGACCATCGCCTTCATGGCCCGTCCCACCAGCATCGCCGTCCGGTTCAGCGGCGTGACCAGCATGCGTTCCATCGAGCCGCCGATCAGTTCCACCAGCAGCGTGTAGCCGGCCGACATCGGCCCGGTCAGGCACATCATGACCAGGATGCCCGGCACGAACCACTGCCACGACGAGCCCACCGCGCCGTCCAGCAGCGAGCCGAACAGGAACAGGAACAGCAGCGGCTGGCCCATCTCGAACAGCAGCGCGACCGGCTCGCGCAGGACCGGCCGGAACTCGCGGGTGAAGACGGTGGCGGTGTCACGCAGGAAGGTCGTCATCGGTGAGGCTTCTCCCGGTGAGAGTGAGGAACACGTCGTCGAGGGTCGGGCGGGCGGTCTCGGCGGCGGCCACCTTGATCCCGGCGGCCTCCAGCGCCCGCAGGCATTCGGGGAGCGCGGCGGGCGCGATCTGCACCCGTACGCGGACGGTGACGCCCTCGGCGACGCCGCCGGTCAGGTCGGCGGCCCTGGCCGCGTCCTGGCCGGTGTGGGCGGTGAGCGTGATCGAGTCGCCGGCCAGGTCGTTCTTGAGCTGCTCGGCCGTGCCGTCGGCGATGATCGAGCCGTTGTCGATGATCACCACCCGTTCGGCCATGTTGTCGGCCTCCTCCAGGTAGTGGGTGGTCAGGAAGAGCGTGGTGCCGTACGCCTCGCGCAGGCGCAGGATGTGCCGCCAGATGTCGGCGCGGCTCTTCGGGTCGAGGCCGGTCGAGGGTTCGTCGAGGAAGAGCAGGTCGGGGCGGTGGATGAGGCCGAGCGCGATGTCCAGGCGGCGGCGCTGGCCGCCGGAGAGCGTGCCCGGCCTGCGGGTGGCCAGGTCTTCGAGGTCGAGCAGGCGCATCAGCTCACCGGCGCGCGCGACGGCGTCGGAGACGGTCAGGCCGTAGCAGCGGCCCTGGGTGACCAGTTCGTCGCGGACGCGGAAGCTCTCGCCCGCGCTGTTCTTCTGGCCGACGTAGCCGATGCGGGAGCGTACGCCCGCCGGGTCGCGCGTCACGTCGTGGCCGGCGACGACGGCGGTGCCCGAGGTGGGCGGGAGCAGGGTCGTGAGCAGGCGCAGGGTGGTGGACTTGCCGGCGCCGTTCGGGCCGAGGAAGGCGACGAGCCGGCCGGGTTCGACGTCGAGGTCGATGCCGCGTACGGCTTCGACGGTCTCCTTCTTCATCGTGAACACTCGGGTGAGCCCCCGGGTGTGGATCATGGGTGGTCGCCTCCGAACCTGGGCATGGCAAAGAAGCCCCTGGTCAGGGGCCCTTTTGGGAGTCGGTTCAGTCTGGGCCGGGCGGGATCGGTTTGGCAAACGCGAATGTGACGTTCATATAAGGCGCTGACCTGCGGAAACGACGTCGTCGACGGGGGTCGCCCGAGGCGAATTTCCGGCCTGCGACATGCGCTTTCGCGATTTTTCTTGACGAGAGGCGATAATTCTGGGCTTGCGGCGCGTACGGCGGCTCCGCGATGATCTCCGGCGTGAAACGTCTGTGGTTAATTGCGGTAATTGCAACGGTCGGAATGACCGGGGTCGCGCAGGCGGCCGATGGTGTTCCCGGGGTCGACGTCAGTAACTGGACGGGCGACGTCGATTGGGAAAGCGTGGCCTCCGGGGGCGCGAAGTTCGCGTTCGTCCAGGCCAGCGAGGGCAACAACTACCGCAATCCACGCTTCGACGCACAGTTCGGCGGCGCCGCCGAGGCGGGTCTCCTGCGGGGCGCTTATCACTTTGCGCAACCGCATGAATCCGATGGGACAGCGCAGGCCGAGTATTTCCTGCAGAACGGCGGGAACTGGACCAGCGACGGTCAAACTCTGCCCGGCGTGCTCGATATCGAGGACAACCCGTACAAGGACAAGAACGGCAAGAACAACTGTTACGACCTGTCCGCCGAGGACATGGTCACCTGGATCAAGGACTTCACGAAGAAGTACCGGCAGCGGACCGGGCGGGACGCGATCATCTACACCACCACGAGCTGGTGGCAGACGTGCACGGGCAACTCGGCGGCGTTCAAGGCCAGCCCGCTCTGGATCGCCCGCTGGGGGACCGACCCGGGCGAGCTGCCGAAGGGCTGGAAGAGGTACACGTTCTGGCAGTCGGCCGAGAAGGGCTCGCTGGCAGGCGGCCAGAACTCCTTCAACGGCTCGGAGTCCCAGCTCAAGTCGCTGGCCAACCCGCCCGCCAGCGTGTCGGTCTCCGGCCTGACCAAGGGCAGGAAGGTCTACCGGGTCACCGTCACGAACACCGGGCCGCACCCCGTCGAGGACATCGTGGTCTCCGGGCGCACGTTCGGCGGCCAGAACGTGGTCAAGGCGCCCGGCTGCAAGTTCAGCGGCACGGCGGTGCGCTGCGTGATCGACAAGCTGGAACGCGGCCAGAAGGCCACCTTCACCCTCACCACCAAGCCGAGGTCCAAGGGCCGGGTGGGGATGGTCATCGAGGTCGGAACGGTCACGCTTAACCTCAAAGCCTGATAAATCGCGATAGGTAGGATAAATCCCGGGATCTCGGCATAAAGGAGAAACGGGTGGCGCGGCGGCTGCTGGTTCTGGCGGTGAACTCGCCGGCCGTCCTGCTGGCACTCCTGCTGGTCGTCCTCCTGACCGCCACGGCGTCCATGCCGCTGTCCACCTTCGTGCCGGACCGGATCGTCCGCCTCTCGTACGAGATCGAGCGGTACGACATCACGTACTCGTGGGGCGGGGGCCACGGCGCCCGGCCCGGCCCCACGAAGGGCACCTGTCAGGGCTACAGCGGCCGGATCAAGCCCTGCCCGGCCGCGCGGACCCGCGGCCTCGACTGCTCCGGCCTGGCCCGATGGGTGTACGCCCTGGCCCACGGCACGGACGTGCTCGGGCCCGGGAACACCGACGACCACGTGCGCAGGATGCGGCCCGTCGCGACGGGCCGCCCTGGCGACTTAGTCTTCTTCGGAAGAATCACGAAAAATAAGATCAAGACGCACCATGTGGGCATCTATCTGGGTCGTGGCAAGATGATGAACGCACCTGAGACGGGGGCCTCGGTGCGTATTGACGATATCGGTCGAAGATCAGACTTTGCGGGCTTCTACCGGTACTGAAAAAGGGTGCCATGCTCCAGTTACACATCCTTGGACCGCTCCACGCCTCCCTGGACGGCCGCCGGCTCGACCTCGGTTCCGCCAGGCAGCGTGCCGTGCTCGCCCGCCTGATCGCCGCGGACGGCCAGGTCGTCTCGACCGACCGGTTCATCGAGGACCTGTGGCAGGGGCAGCCGCCGCCCAAGGCGCTCGCCGCCCTCCAGGTCTACGTGTCGAACCTGCGCCGCGTGCTCGAACCCGACCGCCCGCCGCGCGCCCCCGCCGGCGTGATCGTCAGCGCCCCGCCCGGCTACCGGCTCTGCCTGCCCGACGAGGCCGTGGACACCTGGCGGCTGCCCGGCCTCATCGACGCGGCCGGCGCGGCCCTGAAACGCGGCGCGGGCGCCGACGCGCACGACCTGCTCGACCAGGCACTCGGCCTGTGGACGGGCCCCGCGTACGCCGAGTTCGCCGAGGAGTGGGCCGCGCCCGAGTCGGCCAGAACGGCCGAGCTCAGGCTCATCGCCGTCGAGTACCGCGCCGAGGCCGCGCTGCTGATGGGCCGCCACGCCGAGGTCGTCCCGGAACTGGGCGCCCACGCCGACGCCCACCCGCTGCGCGAGAACGCCGTACGCCTGCTGGCCCTGGCCCACTACCGTTCGGGCAGCCAGGCCGAGGCGCTGGCCGTGTTGCGCCAGGCCCGCGAGAACCTGGCCGAGGAGCTCGGCGTCGATCCCGGCCCCGCGCTGCGCACGCTCGAACAGGACATTCTCCGCCAGGCCGACTCCCTGCACGCGCCCGAGGTCGTCGAACGCGTCCAGGAACGCCCCGCGGCCAGGCAGGAGCCCTCGATCGTGGGCCGGGCCCGCGAGCTGGCCGTACTGCGGGAGGAGGCCGCCCGGCCCGTCCGGAGCACCGTCTGGCTGGGCGGCGAGCCGGGCGCGGGCAAGAGCGCGCTGGCCGAGGCGTTCGCGGCCGAGCAGGCCGAGCGCGGGTGGCGGGTCGCGTTCGGCCGCTGCCCGGAGATCGACGGTGACGCGCCGCCCGCCTGGGCCTGGAGCGAGATCGTCCGGCAGCTCGCCGCCGTACGGCCGCCCGCCCCCGCCGACGCGGCCCGCCTGGCCCCCCTCCTGAACGACGGCGTCGCGATCCAGAACCAGTTCCAGCTCGCCAGGGCCGTGGCCGGTTACCTGGCGGGCTGCGCGCCCCTCCTCGTGGTACTCGAAGACGTGCACCGGGCCGACGGCGAGACCCTGCACCTGCTGCGCCACCTCGACCCCGCCGCGCGGATCCTGGTCGTCGCCACCTACCGCCCGGCCGAGACCACCGAGGACCTGTCCGCCACCCTGGCCGCGCTCGCCACCGGCAGCAGGCACGTGGAGCTCGCCGGCCTCGACGAGAGCGCCGTCGTCACGCTGCTCGAACGCCACTCCGAACGCACCGGCCTCGACCCCGCCACCGTCCGCACGGTCCTGGAACGCACGCTCGGCAACCCGCTGTTCGTCTGCGAGATCGCCCGCCTGCTGGCCTCAGAAGGGCCGGGGGCCGCCGAGGCGCTGCCGCCCGGCGTCCGCGACCTCATCCGCCGCCGCATCACCCGCCTGCCCGCGACCGCCCAGACCGTGCTGCGCAACGCCGCCGTCGTCGGCCGGGACGCCGACGTGGACGTGCTGATCGCGCTGCACGACGGCGACGAGGACACCGTCTTCGACGGCCTGGAGGCCGGGGTCATGACGGGCCTGCTGGCCGAGCCGGGCCCGGGACGGATCAGGTTCACGCACGTCCTGGTCAGGCAGGCCCTGTACGAGGACACCGCGCGGATCCGCCGTACCAGGCTGCACGGACGGGTGGTGTCGGTGCTGGAGCGGCTGCGTCCGAACGACGTGGCGGCGCTGGCGCACCACGCGCTGGAGGCGGCCGCGCCGAGCGCCGTGCGGTACGCCAGGGCGGCGGCCGTACAGGCGTCTGGCCTGCACGCGCACCGCGAGGCGGCGGCGCTGTGGCGGGCCGCGCTGGAGTTCGCGGACGACGACGAGACCCGGCTCGACCTGCTGTGCGGCCTGGTGTCGGCGCTCGGGCACGCGGGCGACGTGCTGGGCGCCCTGGCCGCCAGGTCGCGGGCGATCGAGCCGGCCGCCGCCCGCGTCTGCCTCGCCCGCGCGCTGACCTCGTACGAAGCCCCGGTCGTCTGGACGATCCAGGTCGACTCCCTCTACAACCGGGACTTCATCGCGGCCGTGGAGAGCGAGCTGGCCGCCGGGCCCGACGACGAGACGCGCTGCCGGCTGCTGGCCGCGCTCGTGTTCGAGCTGGAGGGGCACGACGACGACCGCGTGGACGCCGCCGGCGCCGAGGCCCTGGCCCTGGCCCGCCGCCTCGGCGGTCCCGACCTGCTCTGCCTGGCGCTCAACGCCCGCTACTTCGCGCTGCTCAGCCCCGAACGCCGGGACGAGCTGGAGGCCGTCGGCGCCGAGCTGCTGGAACTGGGCCGTACCCACCGGCTCGTCGGCTACCTCACGCTCGGCCACTGTGCGCTGCTCATGGCCGCGCTCGGCCGTACGGACCTGGAGGCCGCCCGGCGGCACGCCGACAGCGGCGTCGCGGTGTCCACCAGCGGCCAGCTCGGCATGTCCCTGACGATCCTCACGCTGTTCGGCGCGCTCCGGAAGCTGGTCGGGGGCGAGTTCGACGAGGCCGAGGCCGTCTACACCGGGCTCACCGAGCAGATGGCCGAGCGCGGCGGGGTCAACGCGCGGGCCATGGGCGCGCTGGCCAGGTTCGCCGTGCGGATGGCCCGCGGGAACGCGCGCGACTCCCTCGACGAGCTGGCCGCCATCCGGGACCGCGTGAACAGCGACACCATGCACGAGATCTACGCCGGGGCGCTGGCCGCCGCGGGCGACCTGGAGGCCGCCCGGCGGGTCTGGCGGCCCGACGCCTGGCTGCCGCGCAACTACTACTGGCTGATGTGGCAGGCGATGCGCGGCCAGACCGCCGTCGCCCTGGGGGACCGCGAGGTCGCCGAACGCTCCTACCGGACCCTGCTGCCCTGGGAAGGGGAGCTGGCGGGGATGAGCAGCGGGTCGATCACCCTGGGGCCGGTCGCGCTGGTCCTCGGCGACCTGGCGAGGCTTCTGGGGTTGCCGGCCGACGACCACTACGCGCAGGCCCTGAAGGTCGCCGACCGCGTCGGCTCCCCGCACTGGGCCGAGGCGGCCCGCCGCCGGTCCCCCCACTGAGCACCGCCTCAAAGCCCTCTACGGGGTGCTGCCGCGGGGGACGGGCCTCTCACCGCGTGCCGAAGATGAGCTCCTGGCGGCGCCGGTGGCCGCGCTTCATGAGCGCGAGCAGCACCACGAGCACCGGCCCCGCCAGCCGCCGCAGCTCGGCCATCTCCTCCGGCCGCGCGTACTGGGCGATCCTCGGCAGGTCGAACCTGGCGTCACCGCCCTTCCGCACCTCGGCCTCGACCTTGGCCCAGTCCTCCTCCGACACGTACGTGGCGACGACCGGGAAGATCAGGCGTTCCTCCTCCTCGATGTGCTCATCCAGCAGGTCGGCCAGGGAGGTCAGGGACTTGGCCATCCGCCGTGCCGCCTGACCGTCGCCGCCGAGCTGCCCCGCGGCCGTCGTGATCTCCTCCAGCAGCGGGTCGAGCGCCGCGTGGTCGTCGGTCAGGTCGCTCAGGTCCACCTCCGCGCCCGCAGAACGGACGATGACCGGCCAGAGCACGTTGTCCTCCGCCTGGTGATGGTGGTGGATGCCCGCGCACAGCTTCGCGGTGAACGTCGTGATCGCCCGCAACCGCTCCTGACCGGCCTGCTCCTCGCCGGCGGCGATCGCGCTCATCACCTCCGCCAGGCGGCGGGTGTCGGCGCGCATGGCCCGGTGCGTGATGCGGAAGCCGAGCATGTTGGGTGCCATTTCGGTACTCCTCTTGTCGTGTGGCCCCCAGCGTGCGGCACGGCTCTTAGACACTTCTTGGTGCCGACTTGGCATGGACGTAACGGTTGTGGCGTGGCGGAAAATGAGAGACCCGGCGGCTAATGTGTGCCGCTATGGACAGGCGATGGGTCGGCCTCGACGGTGTCGAGGTGGTGCCGGTGATGCGGGCGGGCCGCCAGGTGCTGCGGGTGCGCAGGAACGGGTGGCTGGTCGCCGACTGCCGTTCGGTCGAGGAGGTGGCCGGGCACGTCGATCTGGCCGACCTGTGCGAGGTGGTCGACCTCGCCGCCCGCCGCCGATCCGGCCACGCCATGGAGGTCCGTACGAGTTCGCATCATGGGTGAGTGCCGTGTATGGTTACACCTGTCCGCAGCGAGCGGACAGGCCCCTATAGCTCAGTCGGCAGAGCGTCTCCATGGTAAGGAGAAGGTCAACGGTTCGATTCCGTTTGGGGGCTCCCAGTTAGAGCAGGCAAAACGCCCGGTCCGAGAAGTCTCGGAGCCGGGCGTTTCTCGTTGTCCGGAGCTTTTCGCGATGGGAGACGATTAACCCGCACGCGAAGTAGGGAATTGCAGAACCTCTCCGCGAGCCTCGAATGGAGCGATCGGCATCCGCGCCCCGTCACGGAACGGAGCCAGCAAACCATCCAAGACCCTCACGGGCGAGTGAAGGTTGAACCAGGCGCGCTCGGCAAGAGCCTCATCCCACACCCCTTGCAGGAACCCTCGAAGGTCGGCCCGCCACTGGGGGAGGATGTCGGTGTACCGACCTCGCATACCCCGCATGTCCGGGGACACGTGTCCCATCCGATCGTCGCGGAGCTTGGGAGGCGCCTGCCCGTGGATGAGGGTGCTGTGCCAGTGCCGCAGCTCATGCGGAGGCATGCCGTCGTTGATCGGCAGCCACGAGGCGACCGCCGTCTCCTCCGTCACCCGGTGAGGCTGTACGAACCGCTCGATGAGCTGCGGGCGGGTCATCTCGGCCACCTCGGCCTCCCGCATCCCGGCACTGAGCGCGTACGCCACTAGCTCCCGCCGCAGCGAACCGCTGTTGACGCCCAGCCCTAAGGGCCGCCCGCGGTACTCGTTCAATGTCGGCCGCTCCCATGGCTGTCCGGGGCGGGCCCTCGGCCAGGCAGGGATCGGTCGGCCCGGCCATCCCGCCTCTGCCACGGGACGCTGTGGCACCCGCGTAAGCGGTACAGCGGCGGACGTACGGGGCCGGGTCACCTACGGGTGGCCCGGCCTCTTCCTCGTTTTGGAGGATGTTGGGAGGATGCCTCCCATGAGTGGCAGATTCACGGGTGCGGACTGTTAGGGCCACGCCAGACCGACTGGCGGGCCCGAAGGGTTCGCGATGTCCCGCACCGACAACACCATGCCCCTCCACCTTCAGGAGGAGGACGGCAAGGCGTTCATGCGTAGCGTGGGCGGCACGTACGCCGGCGTAGGCAAGGACTGCAACATCTACGAGCGCCGAGCGCGCCAGCGTGTACGGCTCGCTCTGCTCATAGGCGTCGAGCCTGAGCCGACCCGGCACCGCGGCCACGCCAAGTGGATGTACTGGTAGAGACGAGCCAGCCCCCGCTTCCTCCTTCGGGAGGGGCGGGGGCGTCTCTTGTGCCTGAGCTCTTACGTCAAGCCTGGTGGGCGGCTATTGAGCGGTCGTGCCGTCGCGTGCCTCGATGGCCGCGGCCATGAAGTTCTGAAAACGCGCGAACTGCTGCTGATCCATCTTCAGTGAGACCCCGTTGACGATCCCGTCCTTGTATCGGGTGCCGATCGTGACCTTGAAGCCGTCACCGTGTGGTTTCGCGTCCACTCCGAGGAACGCCACGTGGTATCGCCGGGCCTCTGCCAGGCAGTGGAAGATTTCGAAGGTCCTGCCGTCTTGCACCAGGATGTAGTCACCGATCGCGAACTCCGCTGCCATTGCGTTCCCGTCCATGCTGTGATGCGCCTGGGGGTCAGGGGGCATCCCAGGGGCGCAGGCCATCAAACCACGAGCCCCGCCCCACTCTTGGGAGGGTGGGGCGGGGCTTCGCGTTGCCAGCCGTCAAGGCTGAAGGCATCGCCGCGATGGAAGGTGTCGATGCCGGTGCGGATGTAGGTGACGATGTCGTCGGGCAGGTCGTCGAGGGCAAACCAGTCGATCTTGTCGCACTTGCTGGGTTCAGCGTTGACAGGCTCGCCTGACCATCGGCTGGTGGCGAAGAAGATGCCGATGCGGGCCTGGCCATCAGGGTCGGCGTGATGGCACACGCCGGCGAAGTCAAGGTCAGCGGGGTCGATCAGGATGCCCAGCTCTTCGCGGGCCTCGCAGCCGCCCTGGTATCGACGGCTATCCACGATCGGCGGCATGGCGTCATGGCCATGCCGTCACGCCCGGCTGATGGGGTAGCGCACTTCGAATCGAGAGGCGTCGCGCCTGGTCACGTTCACCTCGACGACGCGCCCCTCGGCAGCCCCAGCGGTGGCGATCGTGGACCGGGTGACGCACAGCACCGGTACGCCGGGGGCGAGGCTGAGCAGGTCGCCTTCCTCGGCGGTCGCCGGCCGCGCCGTGATGATGCCCTCCCACTCCAGCAGGCCCCAGCCCAGCTCGTTCTCCATGCGGTCATAGATGCCGCCCGGGCCGGTGTCGGCCTGGGCCAGCACCGTGCCGGCGGGCAGGTCGGCGGGCAGATAGGAAGTGGCGAGTTGCTCGACGCGGCCCGTCTCCGGGTTGCCCATCACGCGGTCGCGGATGATGACATGGTCGCCGGCCTGGAGACCGAGCAAGGCGAGGACGTCTGGCGGGCAGGGCTCCTGGGTCACCGTGGGCGGTTGCAGGGCGCGCAGGTGCTGCACAGTCTTGCTGAAGTAGTAGCCCAGTTCGTCGCGGTAGACCGCCGTGTCCAGGGCGAGGCTCTGCCGCTCGGGTTGCTCGCGGACTTTGGTGCCACCCCGGCGTACAGGGGTGAGCAGGCCCTCGGCAGTGAGCTGAGCGACGGCCCGGCGGATCGTGGTGCGGCTGGTATCGAACTCCTCCTGTAGCTCGTCCTCCTTCGGGATCTTGGCGCCGGGCTGGTAGATCCCCGCAGTGATCGCGCCGCGCAAAGCCTCGGCGACTTCGTGCCATCGAGCCATGATGTTCTCCCTATTCCGCCACCCACGATTACATCACGATCTATTTCCTTCCGGGTTACGCTAACAGGCGTCGCAATAGATAGTTATCTATTCATCGGAAGGTGCACAAATCATGCGCCACCACCCCAGCATCACCGCGGCAATCAGCGGGCCCGACAACGTCGGCAAGACCACCCACGCCCGCCTTCTCCAGCGCCGCACCCAGGCCCACAACCTCGGCCCCCTGGACGCCTACGACCCCCGTTGGAAGGACGCAAAGGCCCACGGCCTGGCTGACTGGTGGTTCCACACCACCCCCATCGCACACCTCGCCGACGTCCTGGCCTGCTCCTACCTCGCACGGTCCGCCGCCGCCCGCGCCATCCCCGAGGGCGTGGCCATCCTCGACCGCAGGCTAAACGCCCGATCCGAGAAATCTCGGACTCGGGCGTTTTTTCGTTTCCCGACGTCTTCCGCTGTCCTTGCGCTACAAAACGGACAAAAGCATATAAGGCGGACTGTGGGGCAGTAAGGCTTACAAGGGTTGGTTGCCCTGAGAACCCCGGACGTTGGGAAACGTCCGGGGTTCTCACATGGCGGCCCCCGTGACTCGCCTCTTGTGTGCCGACCCGTGGTTCAGGTGGTGCCGTCCAGGGGCGCGTAGGCGAAGTGGCGGGTGTCGGCGAAGGTCTGGGGGCCGGTGAGCCGGTAGTCGTGGGCGGCCTCGCTGGTGGTGTGGTACGGCCCCACGTCCACGGTGTCCGCGATCGACCAGACGCCCTTCACCTGCTGCTTGACGACGTAGAGGAACTCGTTGAAGTCGAGGGAGGAGGAGACGAAGCTGTTGACCACGGTCAGGGAACGCCGGCCCGTGGTCAGCGCCGGAGGCAGGTCGACGGTCTGGTCGCGCCAGCGGTAGGTGTTCTCGACGGGCAGCGGGTGCCAGGAGCCGGCCGGGGAGCCGTTCACGGTGATGGCGGCCTGCTGCATGGCGATGCCGGCGTCCAGGCGGCGGATCAGGCGTACGCCGGTGTTGGCGGGATCGACGGTCACCGCGAACCGGCTCGAACCTCCGGGCCCGAACGCGCGGCCGTCGTCCGAGACCGAACGGCCTTGAGTGACGGGATCGGCCTGTCGCGGCGCCGCCCACCACCCGACCGCCACACCGACCCCCACGGCTCCGGCCACCACCAGGGCCGCCGTTCCGGCCGCCCGCCGCCGCCCCCACTCCCGCAGCCCGACCCCGCCACCGGGCAGGGCCGGCCCGCCTCCCGGAACGGCCAGTTCGCCGCCGAGCGTGGGCGCGGTGACAGGGAATCCGCCGGTCATGGGGGCGGCGGCCACGACCACGCCGACCGGAAGTCCGCCGATCGGGAGAACGTCGTCGGCGGGAGGACGGCCGAGCGGATGCGTGCCGCTGCCTGCCATCTGGGGGTCTGCGGGGGGACCGCTCCTTTCGGGGGGCACGCCCTCGGCGGGCAGGGGGACGCCTTCAGGAGGCGCGGCGCCCTGGCCGAGGTCTTCGAGGGGCGCGGCGCCGGGGAGCCCGCCGAGGGGTGCGGCGGCGGGCCGGGTGAGGTCCCAGAGCGACGCGGTGCCCGGGGTGAAGTCTTCAAGGGGGGTGGTGCTGGCGCGGGTGGGGCCTTCGAGGGGGGTGATGCCCGGCCGGGGCAGGGCGCCGGCCGACGGGGTGAAGGCGTCCGGGGGGTGGTTGATCGTGGACAGGACGGTCTGGGCGAGTTGGTAGTTCGTGGGAGGCATGCGGGCAAGCCGTACGCGTTCCCACGCCCGTTCCCATTCGGGCACCCGGTGTTCGGGCACCCCGCACGCTCGCAGGAACGTCACCATCACCGCCTTTTTGGGGAATCGTCGCCCGGCCAGCATGTCCGCGCAGGTTGCCCGGGGAAGGCGGGGGCCGCCCGCTTTGTCGGCCCGCGCCTGAAGCTCCCGCAGCGACACGTCGGCCCGCGCGAACTGCTCGGCCAAGAGCCTCACCAGGCCCTCATGGCAGTTCACGGATTCGACGCCGGGTTCCGCGCCTTCCTGGTCCTCGCCCATCGTCCCTCTCCCGACCGGCTTCCTCTGTCCGACAGTGTACGAACGATGACCGAGCGTGTCCGGGGGGATTTCAGTGGCGTCCGGGCCAGGCTCACATATGGACGACTGCGGACGAGCATGTCCGCCGTCCTGTTGGACACCGGCATCTGGCCGCTTTCCTGGCATTCGGGCGCTCACCAGCGCCGATTCCTGAGCAGAAGAGGAAGACGACATGAACAGGAAACTGGCCCTTGCCGCCGGTATCGCCGCCGCCCTTTCCGGCCTCGTCATCCCGGCCGGCCCCGCATCCGCCGGCTCCCTGCAGTGCAACAGTGGCCGGGCCCCGGAGGACTCCTACGTCGGCCGGGCCGACTGCCACAACCCCACCGGCCAGACCTGGGTGTACCGCGCCGTGATCACCTGCGGCTGGAGCCCGGACGTCGTGGGCCCGTGGGTCACGCTCGGGCCCGGCGCCTCGGGCCGCTCCGAGGGCAAATGCGCCAGCTGGGGCAGCGGAGTGGGCGCCGTCGGCGTAGACGAACGCGGAGCGTAGCCGTACGAGCGGCGAAGGCTCGGCCGTGCGGCCAGGCCAGGCGTAGCCCTACGGGCAGAGGCTCGGCCGTGCGGCCAGGCCAGGCGTAGCCCTACGGGCAGAGGCTCGGCCGTGCGGCAAGGCCAGGCGTAGCCCTGCGAGCGGCAACGGCTCGGTCTTACGGCAAGGCCAGGCGTAGCCGTACCGGCGGCGGAGGCTTGGTCTTGCGGGGGTGTGCCGGGTCCAGCCGCCATTAGCTCGGGTGCCCGGGTGGTGTGTGTCCCCTTACGCCGCCGCCCGGGTGCCCGCTGCGCCGCCCCCTCCCGTCCCCTCCCGCCGCCGGCGCGGGTGTCCGTTCGCGGTCGTACGGGTGCCCGACGGGCGTTCTCGGCCCAGCGCGTGCGTTCGCCTGGGGAGGGGGCGGCTGCTAGTGTGACGTTGGCCTCCGCAGGTGATTCCCCAGGCGAGACCTAGGTGGCATGATCGGATTTCGATTGTCGGAGGTTCCTGGGGCATACTGGTAGCACCCCACCCGATCAGGTGAGTTACTAATGTGCTCCCCGCTTCGGGTATCCTCTACGGGCCGGGAGTTTCCGGCCAAGGCGGAGTAGCTCAGTCAGGCAGAGCAAACGGCTCATAATCGTTGTGTCGCCGGTTCAAGTCCGGCCTCCGCTACTACCCAATCCCAGGTCGGTCGGCCTGGGCACGGGTGTGTCCATGTCCCGAACGTAGAAAGGCACTCCCAAGTGGCTGCCACCGACGTTAGGCCGAAGATCACGCTGGCCTGCCAGGAGTGCAAGCACCGCAACTACATCACGCGGAAGAACCGGCGCAATGACCCGGATCGGCTTGAGCTGAAGAAGTACTGCCCGAACTGCCGCTGCCACCGCGCGCACCGCGAGACCCGATAGCGGTACTTCTGTCTCCACATCGCACAACCGGCGTCCTCTGCAGGGCGCCGGTTCGTCGTGTTTCACCTACTTTGAGGGCCCTGACTCGGCGCTGACCCGGGCCCCGGCAAAAAGCGTCCCATCCCCGGCGACAGCCGAACCTTGTTCTGTTACCGTCTGCCTCAGCAGCGCTCGGTGAAGACAGTTCGGTGAACACGTACGAGGGAGCACTGATGGCCTTGAACCGTGACTTCGTGGGCAGGACGTACCCATCCGCCGCCCCGTACGAGGTCAGCCGGGTGAAGATCAAGGAGTTCGCGGCCGCGATCGGTGACAACAACCCGGTCTACCGCGACAGGGAGGCCGCCAGGGCCGCCGGGTATCCCGACGTGATCGCGCCGCCCACGTTCCCCATCGTGTTCAGCCTCCAGGCGGGCGGGGAGGCGCTGGTCGACCCCGAGCTGGGCCTGAACCTGGCGATGGTGGTCCACGGCGAGCAGCGGTTCGAGTACGTCAGGCCGATCTGCGCGGGCGACGAGCTGTTCACCATCGCGACGATCACCGACATCAGGAGCGCGGGCCGCAACGAGCTGCTGACCATCAGGAGCGACGTGACGACGGTCACGGGCGAGCCGGTCTGTACGACCTACAACACGGTCGTCGAGCGCGGAGGGGCGGGCTGAGATGGCGGCCACGGTGAGGTACGACGAGGTCGAGGTCGGGCAGGAGCTCCCGGCGGCGGACTACAACGTGCGCAGGCTGAACCTGGTGATGTACGCCGGCGCCTCCGGCGACTTCAACCAGATCCACTGGAACGAGCGCTTCGCCAGGACCGTCGGGCTGCCCGACGTGATCGCGCACGGCATGTACACGATGGCCCAGGCGGCCAGGTACGTCACCGACTGGGCGGGCGATCCGGGCGCCGTGGTGGACTTCGGCGTGCGGTTCTCCTCGATGGTGATCGTGCCGGACGACGACCAGGGCGCGACGATCGCGGTCAGCGGGGTCGTGGAGGAGAAGCTTGAGGACAAGCGGGTGGTCATCGGGCTGACGGCCAAGGCGGGCGACGCGCGGGTCCTCACGCAGGCACGCGCGGTGGTGCAGCTCTCCTGACACCCTGCTGTGTCAGGCAGGGCGCCTCTCCCGATGCCGTGACGTGTCGGGGGCGCGTCTCCTGATGCCGTGATATGTCGGGCGGGTCGCGGGTAGCGCGTGTTGGTATGAGTGAAGCTGCGCGACAGGTCTGGCCCACGGTCCGTTCCATCCCCGTGTCGTCGGTGACCGACTCCAAACCCCCGGCTCACCTGCGTCCCATCCCTCCGGAGCAGGTGGCGGGCAGCACCGGCACCGGACGGGACACGACCGGCGGCTCGGCCACCGGCGTCGGCACCGGGCGGGCCCGGCCCAGAGGCGCCGGCGCGCACGGGAACCCCGCCGCCGCGCTGGGCTTCTCCGGCGACGGCGGCCAGCACGGCGACCCCGAATACACGATGCTGCACGCCCAGCGCGTCTGGGACGGCACCCTCGCCACCAACCGCATGGACGACCTGGGCGTCAACACCGAGCGCCAGCGCGTCGAGACCAAGGGCGTCACGGTCGCGGTGGGACTGCTGGTGGCAGGCCGACCGGAGGACGCGCTGACCTGCGTCCAGTCGGTGATCGACCATACGCACGCGCGGATCCTGGCTCTCGACCTGGGGAACATCGACGGTGCGGGGGAGGTCCTGGACGAGCTGGCCGGGCGTTACCCGGAGCGGATCGCGGTCTGGCACGTCGCCGAGACCACGCGTGCGGACGGGGGCACGGTGGGGTGGGGTGAGTGCCGTACCAAGTTGTTGCGGCTGGACGAGTCCGAGGTGCACGTGCTGATGGAGACCTCGCTCGTGCTGACGGGGGAGGCGCTGACCCCGCTGGTGGCGGCCATCGTCGAAGGGGCGGTGGCGGCGGGGTGGCAGGCGGCCGAGTCCGGGGAGCCGGGCCGGGTGGAGGCGCTGCGGTGCGACCTGATGGCGGTGCGCAGGGCGGCGGCGTTGGGGGCGTTCCCCGAGGACGCGGAGCGTGGCCCGGACGCCGACCTGAAGTTCTCCCACGCGCTGGAGGGCGAGCTGGTGGTGCCCGAGGGGCCGCTGCCGGTCCGCCGGATCGGCTCGGAACGACGCGACGAGCAGGCGATCGGCGGCTGAGCCCCCGCATACGGGCCGGAGAGGCGGCTCAGGACCGAGGCCGGGCGACTCAGGACCTGGGGCCGGGAGAGCCGGGAAAGCCGGGAGGGTGCCGGGCATCGAGAAGGGCTCATAAGCTTGGGGGCCATGGAGATGCTCGCGTCGCACACCACCCTGGGCCTGGGCGGCCCCGCCCGCGACTTCGCCGAGGCGGTCACGGCGGAGCAGCTCGTGTCGCTGATCGCCGAGGCCGACATGAACGGCGTCCCGACCCTCGTGCTCGGCGGCGGCAGCAACGTGGTGGTCGGTGACGACGGGTTCGACGGGCTGGTCGTCAAGGTGGCGACCGAGGGCGTGACCGTCTCCAGGGACGGCGAGCAGGTGCTGCTCACGGTCGAGGCGGGCCAGGACTGGGATCCGCTGGTCGCCCGCGCCGTGGCCGAGGGCTGGTCCGGCATCGAGTGCATGTCCGGCATCCCGGGCCTGGTGGGCTCGACCCCGATCCAGAACGTCGGCGCGTACGGCCAGGAGGTGGCCCAGACCATCAGATGCGTACGGGCCTACGACCGGCTCACCCGGCAGGTGGTCGACCTGGAGGCGCGCCAATGTGGGTTCTCCTACCGCGACAGCGCCTTCAAGCGGGACCTGTCGCGGCACGTGGTGCTCGCGGTGACGTACGCACTGGATGTGTCGGACATGTCCGGGCCGGTGGCCTACCAGGAGCTGGCCGGGCGGCTCGGGGTGGAGCTGGGCGCCCAGGTGTCCCTCGGCCTGGCCCGCGAGGCCGTCCTGGGGTTGCGGCGGGGCAAGGGCATGGTGTTCGACCCGATGGCCGACCCCGACAGCCGCAGCGCGGGCTCGTTCTTCACCAACCCGATCCTGACGGCCGAGGAGGCCGGGGAGCTGGCCGGGCGCGCGCCCGGCCACCCACGCTGGGACCTGCCGGACGGCCGCGTCAAGGTGCCCGCGGCCTGGCTGATCGAGCAGGCGGGCTTCCCCAAGGGCTACGAACGCGGTCCGGTGCGCATCTCCACCAAGCACACGCTGGCCCTCACCAACCCGGCGGGCGCGGCCACCGCGGCCGATCTGCTGGGGCTGGCCGCGAAGCTGCGCGACGGGGTGCGCGAGAAGTTCGGCGTCACGCTGGTGAACGAACCGGTGCTGGTCGGCTGCTCGCTGGCGGAGTAGCGGCGGGAACAGAGTCCTCATGAGGGCTGTTATGGTGTGTTGGAAATTCCGAAGGGGAGTAGTCCCAATCGTGTGATCGACATACTGGCGCGTGATCGCGCCCGGTCACACGGGCCTTGACGGGCGGACGAGACCTTCGGCCTGGCAGTCATCGATGAAGACGCTGCTGGGCCGAAGTCGTGCCCGAAGATCCCCCGGGTGTCCGCTTCCGGTCCGGTCGCGCGGAAGAGGATCGGTTGGAAGCGTTCTGGATCAGTCTCGCGGTCATTTTCGTGGCCGAGCTGGGCGACAAGAGCCAGCTCATGGCGATGACGTTCGCGACCCGTTTCAAGCCCTGGCCCGTGATCGCGGGCATCACGATCGCCACCGCCGTCGTCCACCTGCTGAGTGTGGCCGTGGGCGGCCTGGTCGGTGACGCGCTGCCGAAGACGGCCATCTCCGTCGTGGCCGGTGTGGCCTTCCTCGGGTTCGCCCTCTGGACGTTGCGCGGCGACGAGCTGACCGAGGAGGAGGCGGGCAAGGCTGGCCGTACGACCAGGAACGCCCTGATCGCGGTGACCGTGGCGTTCTTCCTGAGCGAGCTGGGCGACAAGACGATGCTCGCCACAATCACCCTGGCCACGCAGCACGGCTGGTTCGGCACCTGGATCGGCTCGACCGTGGGCATGGTCGCCGCCGACGCCCTGGCCATCCTCGTCGGCCGCCTGATGGGCAAGCACCTCCCGGAGAAGGTCATCCGGTACGGCGCCGCCGCCGCGTTCGCGGTGTTCGGCATCGTGCTGCTCGTCGAGGCGATCCTCTAGGGACGCGGCGGCAGCGCGTGCCGGATCTCGGTGTGGACGTCGGCGAGCAGGCCGAGCACGTGCTCCCGGCTCTCCCGGGTGAACGCGGCCTCCACCGCGCGGGCCGCGGGCCCCTCGGTGAGCCAGGCGAGGACCTGTGCGTACGCCGGCGTGCCGCGGTCCCAGAAGGCGTTGGTGAGCCGGCGTCCGGACAGGCCGTCGGTGACGAAGTCGCGCAGGTGCTCGATCGCCGCGTCGTCCTCCAGCCCGGCCCAGAGGTCGAGGCAGGGCGCGAGGTCGAGACCGGCGGCGGCGAGGGCGCACAGGACCGTGCCGGCGGACGGACGGGACGGATGGCGGCCCAGCGTCTCGCGCCACCACGCGTACAGGAAGCCGGTGATCGCCTCGCGTTCGGCGGCCGGCCAGCCCTGCCAGCCCGCGACGGCGAGCTTGCCGAGGACGATCTCCGGATCGGGGTAGGAGAAGGCGTCCGCCGCGGCGCATTCGAGCAGCCGCGGCAGGAAGTAGCGGAACTCGGGCACGCCGCCCCACGTGGTGAGCGCCTTGGCCGCGTACCGGGCCAGGGACGCGGCCTCGATCGCCGCGACCGGACCCGACAGGAGGCACGCGCCCGCACCCGGCTCGACGCAGTGAGGGCAGCCGGGCACGGCCGCCGGCCTGGCGACGGCGCCGAACACCTCGTAGAGCCGCCCGAGGGCCGTCGCGGTCAGTCGAGGGTGAAGTAGTCGGGGCCCGCGTAACGGCCGGTGGCGAGCTTCTGGCGCTGCATGAGCAGGTCGTTGAGCAGCGAGGACGCGCCCAGCCTGAACCAGTCGGGGGTCAGCCAGTCGTCGCCCGCCGTCTCGTTGACCAGCACCAGGTTCTTGATGGCGTCCTTGGTCGTGCGGATGCCGCCGGCCGGCTTCACACCCACCTGGCGGCCGGTCGCGTCGCGGAAGTCGCGCACCGCCTCCAGCATGATCAGGGTCACCGGCAGCGTGGCCGCGGGGGACACCTTGCCGGTCGAGGTCTTGATGAAGTCGGCGCCCGCGATCATCGCCAGCCAGGACGCCCGGCGCACGTTGTCGTAGGTCGCCAGCTCGCCCGTCTCCAGGATCACCTTCAGGTGGGCCGGACCGCAGGCGGCCTTGATCGCGACGATCTCCTCGAACACCTTCGTGTAGTCGCCGGACAGGAACGCGCCGCGGTCGATCACCATGTCGATCTCGTCGGCGCCCGCGGCCACGGCCAGCGCCGTGTCGCTCACCTTGACCTCCAGCGAGGAACGCCCGCTGGGGAACGCGGTGGCGACCGAGGCCACCTTCACCCCCGACCCGCCCACCGCCTGGACGGCCACCGGCACCATGTCGGGGTAGACGCACACCGCGGCCACCTTGGGGGCGCCGCCGCCCGGGTGGACGGCCTTGGTGCACATGGCCCGCACCTTGCCAGCCGTGTCGGCGCCTTCGAGCGTCGTCAGGTCGACCATGGAGATGGCCAGGTCGATGGCCTGGGCCTTCGCGCTGGTCTTGATGGAACGGGTGCCGAGCATGGCCGCCCGCTGGTCGGCGCCCACCCGGTCGACTCCGGGAAGGCCGTGCAGGAAGGCGCGCAGCGTCGCGTGGGACGAGGCGACGTCCGCGAGCGAGGTAGTCACAGTTGACACCTTCACAGCATCGCCGACCACGGCCGTTACCTCCAAACCGGGGTGGAACGGCGGCCTAAGGCGGCGGGGTCCGGTCCTAGGTATGTCCCGCCCGTCTGAGGCCCGGAGATAAGGCATCCACCCGATGTGCCGGGGCGCGCCTTAGACCGAGCATTAAAGGTGTCAGAACAACGCACCAAATGTGCAGGAGAAAGATGATGAACCCCGAGATCGAGTACGAGCTCATGAAGAACTACGCCAACGAGCTCCGGCAGGCCGCCGCCGAGCACCGCCGCGTACGCGAGGCCATGAAGGGCAACAAGGCCGGGCGTCGCTCGGTCTTCGGCAAGCGCCGTTCGTCATGACCGTCCCAAGAGAGCCCGGCCATATCCTCGCTCCTGGCCGGGCCTCTGAACCCCCTTAAACCCGTCGATAGCGACTGATAGGGCATGGCATGCTGAACGACATGCTGGGACGTTCGGTGAGTCCCGTCTTCGTCGGGCGGGCGGAGGAGCTCGCCACTCTCGCGGAGAGCTTCGACGAGGCACGTAAGGGCACGGTGACGGCCGTGCTGATGGGCGGAGAGGCGGGGGTCGGCAAGAGCCGGCTCGTGCAGCGCTTCGCCGAGTCCTGTCTGGCCGACGGCGCCCAGGTGCTGATCGGCGGGTGCGTGGAGCTGTCGACCGAGGGTCTGGCGTACGCGCCCTTCACCGCCGCGCTCAGGCAACTCGTCAGGGAGCACGGACCGGCCGCGGTGGCCGCGCTGCTGCCCGAGGGGGCCGAGCGCGATCTGGCCAGGCTGCTGCCGGAGTTCGGCGAGCCCAGCGGCGACGGGGAGACCGACACGGGCCGCGCCCGGCTCTTCGAGCAGTTCCTCACTCTGCTCGAACGGCTCGCGGACAGCCGCCCCACGGTCCTCGTCATCGAGGACATCCACTGGGCCGACCGGTCCAGCCGCGATCTGATCGCCTTCCTCAGCCGCAACCTGCACGCCCCGCAGGTGCTCATCCTCATGACCTACCGCTCCGACGACCTGCACCGGCAACATCCGCTCCGCCCGGTCCTGGCCGAGCTCGGCCGGGTCAACGGCGTGCACCGCCTGGATCTGCCCCGCCTGTCGCGGGACGAGGTGGCCGCCCAGATGGCCGGCATCCTCGGCGCGGCCCCCGAATACGTGAAGGTCCAGAAGGTCTACGAACGCAGCGAGGGCATCCCGCTGTTCGTGGAGGCCCTGCTCGACGGCGGCGAGGACTGCACGTTCCCCGAGTCGATGCAGGACCTCATACTCAACGCCGTCGAACGGCTGCCCGAGGAGACCCAGCGCCTGCTGCGCATCGCCGCCGCCGGCGGCAACCGGGTCGGCCACGCGCTGCTGGCCGCCGTCAGCGGTCTGTCCGACCTCGACCTGGAGGCCGTCCTGCGGCCCGCCATCGCCGGGAACGTGTTGCAGATCGCCGACAACCGCGCCTACGTCTTCAGGCACGCGCTGATCCAGGAGGCCGTGCACGAGGAACTGCTGCCCGGCGAGTACCAGCGCCTGCACGCCCGGTACGCCGAGGAGATCTCCAAGGACCGCACGCTCGTGCCACCCGGCCGCGCCGCCCTCGAACTGGCCCACCACTGGTACGGCGCCCGCAACGACCTCTGGGGCCTGGTCTCCGCCTGGGAGGCCGCGCAGAAGTCGTTCAAGGCGTACGCCTACACCGAGGCCGTGCCGCTGCTGGAACGCGTGCTCATGCTCTGGGACCGGGTCCCTGACGCCGCCCGGCGCATCGGCGCCGACCACACCGCCGTGCTCGAACGCGCCTCCGAGGCCGCGAACGCCGGCGGCGAGGTGGACAAGGGCGTGAAGTTCGTCAAGGCCGCCCTGGCCGAGCTGGACGAGACCGCGGAACCCGGCCGGGTCGCGCAGCTCATCGTGCGGCAGGCGTCGTTCAAGGTGTCCAAGGGCCAGATGGGCGTGATCGAGCTGCTCAGGCACGCCCTGCGGCTCGTCCCCGAGCCGGGCCCGGTGCGCGCGGAGGTCGCCATGACGCTGAGCAGGCAGCTCATGCTCCGCGGCAACATCGCCGAGGCCGAGGAGCTGATCGTCGAAGGGCTCGACCTGGTCAGGCGGTCCGGCGACCGGTGCCTCGAAGGCGACCTGCTGATGAACCTGGCACTCGGCCACTCGCTCAGAGGCGAGCTGGAGCAGGTCATCGCCGTCAACGAGCAGGCGACGGGGCTCGGCAAGGCCGGCGGCTCGGGCCGCATCATCGTCAGGGCGATCGGCAACAACATCGACTCCCTGATCGACATGGGCCGCGCCGAGGAGGCCCTGCGCCTGTCGGAGGAAGGCTGGCGGTACGCCAAGAAGTACGGCCGGCTGCGCGGCAGCGGGCTGTTCATCCTCAACAACTGGGCCGAGGCGCTGGAGTCGCTCGGCCGCTGGGACGAGGCGCTCGACCTCGTGGAGAGCGCGCTCAACTACGGCCCCAGCCTGCGCACCCAGTACGCCCTGCTGCGCGTGCGGGCCGACATCGGGCTGGCCAGGGGCGAGCTGCAGCTCGTCGAGGGCATCCTGTCGGAGATCGGCGTGCTCAAGGACCGCCCGGAGGACTTCGTCCAGGACGTCATCAGCAACGCGCGCCTGCACATCGGCTGGCACCTGCTCAAGGGCGAGCCGTGGGCGGCGCTGGCCGTGGCCGAGCGGGCGTTGTCGCATCCGCGGTTGCCGAGCAAGGCCATGCTGGGCTGGCGGCTGCTCTCGCTGCTGCGTACGGTCTGCGACGCGGCCGAGGACCTCGAACCCGGCCGTACCGCCGCGGTCCGGGCGCACGCCGCCGAGGTGGCGGCCGAGCTCACGATCAGCGGGCCGGTGGCGGAGGCGTACCGGCTGTCCTACAGCGGTGACTTCGACGCCTCGGCGGCGGCGTGGGAGCGGCTGATGCGTCCGCACAACCAGGCCAAGGCCCTGCTGCGGGCGGCCGGCTGCGCGGCCACAAGCGGCGACAGGGAGGGTGCGGCGGTCCGGCTCGGGCAGGCGCGCCCGCTGGCCGTCGCGCTGCGGGCCACCCCGCTGGTCGAGCAGATCGAGGCGCTCTCGCGCCGCGTGGGCGGCCGCCAGCAGGCCCAGGAGGCGACGTCGGAGGTGCTGACGCCGCGCGAGCTGGAGGTGCTGCGCCTGGTGACCCAGGGCCGGACGAACAGGGACATCGCCGCCGAACTATTCATCTCGGCGAAGACGGTGAGCGTGCACGTGTCGAACATCCTGGCCAAGCTGGGCGTCACCACCCGCGGAGAGGCCGCCGCGGCGGCGCATCGCCTGTCACTCCTGTCCTAGGGACTCCGCGCCCCTCTGAGCACTCGGACCGACCGTCTACGCTGGCAAGGTGATGTCCCTATACCTCACCCTGGGCTGACGCCGATGTTCGACTACGCACCCGCGCCAGAGGCGCGCGACATTGTCGATCTGAAGCCGTCGTACGGGTTGTTCATCAACGGTGAGTTCGTGGACGGCTCCGGCTCCTCCTTCAAGACGATCAACCCGGCGACCGAGGAGAAGCTGGCGGAAGTCGCGTCCGCCTCCTCCGACGACGTCGACCGGGCCGTGCAGGCGGCGCGCAAGGCGTTCGGCGTGTGGAGCGCCCTGCCCGGCGCCGAGCGGGCCAAGTACCTGTTCCGCATCGCGCGCCTGATCCAGGAGCGGGCCCGCGAGCTGGCCGTCCTGGAATCCCTCGACAACGGCAAGCCCATCCGCGAGTCCCGCGACGTCGACGTGCCGCTGGTCGCGGCCCACTTCTTCTACTACGCGGGCTGGGCCGACAAACTGGCCTACGCCGGGTTCGGCACCAAGCCGCTCGGTGTGGCCGGCCAGGTCATCCCGTGGAACTTCCCGCTGCTCATGCTGGCCTGGAAGGTCGCGCCCGCGCTGGCCTGCGGCAACACCGTCGTGCTCAAGCCGGCCGAGACGACCCCGCTGACCGCGCTGCTGTTCGCGGAGGTCTGCCGGCAGGCCGAGCTGCCGCCCGGCGTGGTCAACATCGTGACCGGCGCGGGCGAGACCGGCGCCGCCGTGGTGGCCCACCCCGACGTCAACAAGGTGGCCTTCACCGGCTCGACCGAGGTCGGCCGGCTCATCGCCCGCGCGGTCGCGGGCACCGACAAGAAGCTCACGCTGGAGCTCGGCGGCAAGGCCGCCAACATCGTGTTCGAGGACGCGGCCATCGACCAGGCGGTCGAGGGCATCGTCAACGGCATCTTCTTCAACCAGGGCCACGTCTGCTGCGCGGGCTCCCGGCTGCTGGTGCAGGAGTCCGTCCACGACGAGCTGCTGGAGTCGCTGAAGCGGCGGCTCGGCACGCTGCGGCTCGGCGACCCGCTCGACAAGAACACCGACATCGGCGCGATCAACTCGGCCGAGCAGCTCGCCAAGATCCGCGAGCTGTCCGAGGCCGGGGCCGACGAGGGCGCCGAGCGGTGGTCGCCGGCGTGCGAGCTGCCCGACCGGGGCTACTGGTTCCCGCCGACCCTGTTCACCGGGGTCGCCCTGTCCCACAGGATCGCCCGGGAGGAGATCTTCGGGCCGGTGTTGTCCGTGCTGACCTTCCGCACGCCCGCCGAGGCCGTGGAGAAGGCCAACAACACCCCGTACGGGTTGTCGGCCGGGGTCTGGACCGAGAAGGGGTCGCGCATCCTGTGGATGGCCGACCGCCTGCGGGCCGGGGTCGTCTGGGCCAACACGTTCAACAAGTTCGACCCCACCTCGCCGTTCGGCGGTTACAAGGAGTCGGGCTATGGCCGTGAAGGCGGGCTCGCGGGGCTGGAGGCCTACCTTGACGTGTGATCACCGCCGTGCCGGGCGGGCCGGGCGGGGTGCCCAGGCCACCCGCGGCCACGCCTTCGCCCGCGCCGGGCGGCCCGTACGCGTCGGCTGGTACGCCCACCGCTGCGGCGTCAGCCGGTGCGGCCAGGTGTTCGCCCCGGTTCAGACGTCGCAGGAGTCCACGTGGAGAGGTCGGGGCGATGAGTAGGTTGTCCGTCAGAAAGACCTACAAGCTGTACATCGGCGGGGCCTTCCCGCGCTCGGAGAGTGGGAGGTCCTACCCCGTGACCTCGCCCAAGGGCGACTTCCTCGCCAACGCCTCGCGCGCCTCGCGCAAGGACGCGCGCGACGCCGTTGTGGCCGCGCGCAAGGCGTTCCCCGGCTGGTCGGGCGCGACCGCCTACAACAGGGGGCAGATCCTCTACCGCGTCGCCGAGATGCTGGAGGGGCGGCGCGGGCAGTTCGCCGAGGAGCTGGGCACGGGCAAGAAGGCCGCCCTGGAAGCGGTGGACGCGGCGGTCGACCGGCTGGTCTGGTACGCGGGCTGGTCCGACAAGATCACCTCGGTCCGCGGGGCGGCCAACCCGGTGGCGGGGCCGTACTTCAACCTGTCCTCGCCGGAGCCGACCGGGGTCGTGGCCGTGGTCGCGCCCGCCGATCCGCTGCTCGGGCTGGTGTCCGTGGTCGCGCCCGTGATCGTGACCGGCAACACGTGCGTCGTGGTCGCCTCCGAGCCCTCGCCGCTCGCCTCGATCACGCTGGCCGAGGTGCTGGCCACGTCCGACCTGCCGGGCGGGGTGGTCAACGTCCTGACCGGGCGGCAGGCCGAGCTGGCGCCCTGGCTGGCGGCCCACATGGACGTCAACGCGCTCGACCTGACCGGGGTCGAGGACGCCGACCTGGCGTTGCGCTGCGAGCAGGAGGCGGCCGAGAACCTCAAGCGCGTGTTGCGGCCCGTACGCGAGGACTGGACGGCCGATCCGGGGATCGGGCGGATGACCCGGTTCCTGGAGACCAAGACCGTCTGGCATCCGGCCGGCGTCTAGGAGAAACCGGGCGGCCGCAGCGGCGGGTGGGCCGCCTGGAGCTGGGCGGCCAGGGCCAGCAGGTGCGGCTCGCCGCCCGGCGGCGCCACGAGCTGCACGCCGATCGGCAGCGCGCTGGAGTGGGTGGCGACCGGCACCGTGATCGCCGGCCAGCCGCACATGTTCCAGGGGCCGGTGGCGGGGGCGTACCTGACGTTGGCCAGCAGGTTGCGCACGAGGCCGCGCCGCCCCCAGCGTTCGGCCCGCGGCGGGAGGGCGGCCAGCGCCGGCGTGATCAGCACGTCGGCGTCGCCGAACCAGGTGTCGGCGCCGTAGCCGCTCCAGCGTTCACGCCCGCGCCGGCCGTCCAGGTTGAGCGCGGTGAGCACCCGTCCGGCGCGGGCGAGCGCGCGGGTACGGCGTTCGAGGAGGCGCGCGTCCAGGCCGTCGGTCGCGGCGGCGGCCCGGCCGAGCCAGGTGGCGACCGTGGCCGGGCCGAGCCAGGCGGGCAGCCGCCGCGGGTGCTCGACGACCGTGTGCCCGGCCTGCCGCAACGTCTCGGCCGCCGCCCGTACCGCGGCCTGGAACTCCCGGTCGACGGGCAGTCCGGCGGGCAGCGGCTGCGGGGCGTAGGCCACCCGCAGGTCGAACGGCTCGGGGCTGTCCTGGGGCGGCTGGGGCTCCCACACCTCGTCGTCGTCCGCCCAGACCGAGCGGAGCATGCGCGGCTTCGGCTCGACCCGGCGGCCGGTACGCCACGCCTCGGCCAGCGCCGGGTCGGCGGCCAGGACGGACAGCGCGAGCGACAGGTCGGACGCGGTCGTGGCGAGCGGGCCGTTCTCGCTGAGCCCGTCCCAGTCGTCGGCGGGCAGCGAGACCAGCCCGGCGCCCGGCTTGACGGCCAGCACGCCGCAGCAGGCGCCCGGGATGCGCAGCGATCCCATGCCGTCGTTGCCGAGCGCGATCGGCGTCATCCCGGCCGCCACCGCCGCCGCGCTGCCCGAGGACGAGCCGCCGGCCGTACGGGCGGGGTTCCAGGGGTTGCGGACGATCCCGTACGTGCTGTCGCCGAAGCCGACCAGCCCCAGCTCCGGCAGGTTCGTCAGCCCGACGACCACCGCGCCCGCCGCGCGCAGCCGGGCCACGGCGGGATGGTCCTCCAGGGTGGGGACGTCGGAGGTGCCGGCCGAGCCGCCGCGGGTGGGCTCGCCGGCCACCTCCAGGTTATCCTTGACCGCCACCGGGACCCCGGCGAGTGGCAGGTCGGGCAGGTCGCGGCGTTTCCCGACGGCCCGCGCCTCGTCCACCGCCCGCTCCCTGACCAGCCGGAACGCCCCGACCCGGGAATCCCGTTCCGAGATGCGGTGAAGGTGCTCCTCCACGACGGTCGTGGCCGTGACGTCGCCGCGCCGGACGGCCGTCGCGATCTCGATGGCGGTCCTGCCTGCCCACAACATGTCTAGAGTGTGCAGGTTTTCACTCTTCCTTGCGAGAGCTCCTGCCCGGCTCCCGCCCGGCCTCCTTCAACGCCAGCCGCAGCGCGAACTCGATCTGCGCGTTGATGCTGCGCAGGTCGTCGGCCGCCCACTTGGCGATGGCGTCGTAGACGGCCGGGTCGAGGCGGAGCAGGAGCTTCTTGCGCTCAGCCATACAGACTGCCGGTGTTCACCACCGGCTGAGTCGCCCGGTCACCGCACAGGACGACCAGGAGGTTGGAGACCATCTGGGCCTTGCGCTCCTCATCGAGGTCCACGACCCCCTCGGCGGCCAGCCGGTCGAGCGCGAGCTGGACCATGCCGACCGCGCCCTCGACGATCCGGGTGCGGGCGGCGACCACCTGGCTGGCCTGCTGGCGCACCAGCATGGCCTGGGCGATCTCGGGCGCGTAGGCCAGGTGGGTGATGCGGGCCTCCAGGATCTCGATCCCGGCCAGCTCGGTGCGCTCGCGCAGCTCGGCGGTCAGCTCGCCGGCGCCCTCGGCACCGTCGCGCAGGCTGGTGCGCTCGGGGTCGTGCGAGTCGTACGGGTGCGTGGTGGCGAGGTGGCGCACCGCGGCCTCGGACTGGATCGCGATGTACTCCTCGTAGTCGTCGACAGAGAAGGCGGCCTTGGCCGTGTCGCTGACCTTGTAGACCACCACCGAGGCGATCTCCACCGGGTTGCCGTCGGCGTCGTTGACCTTCAGCTTGGCGGTCTCGAAGTTGCGCACCCGCAGGCTGATCCGGCGCTTGGTGGTGAACGGCGCCACCCACTGCAGGCCCGGCACGTTGACCGTGCCGACGTAGCGGCCGAGGAACTGCACGACCTTCGCCTCGTTGGGGTTGACCACGGTGAAGCCGGTGGCGGCGAGCGCGAAGAGCACGACCCAGGCGATTCCCAGCGTCTCGATCGAGACCAGCGCCGCGCCGCCCGCCAGCACGAGGAGGACGAGCAGGACCAGGAATCCGTTGATCCGGAAAGCACGACGTTCCATCGCGACTCCTTGCTATCGAAGTGATATCACCATGATAGCCATATAAACTCCATGCGCGTGACTGGATCTTCGCTTGCCATCCGCCAGCGCTCGCTTGGCGACCCTTCGATCGAGTTCCCGCTGTCCCCGCCGCTCACGAGGGGCTGCCCGCGCACCAGCACCGACCAGATCGCCTACCCGGTCGAGGTCGTCTACGACTACGCGCGTCTCGACAAGGGCCTGTTCGACCAGGCGCCGGGGCCGGACATCGGGCGCTGGTCGCCGCTGCTGCCGCCGCTGGAGGCGCCCACGCTGGGCGAGGGCGGCACGCCGTTGCTGGAGTTCGACGGGATCTACCTCAAGGACGAGTCGCAGAACCCGACCTGGTCCCACAAGGACCGGCTCAACCGGGTCGCGATCAGCGCGGCCCTGGCCGAGGGCGCCGACGCCGTGGTGGTGGCCTCATCGGGCAACCACGGCGC
Organism: Nonomuraea sp. WAC 01424; assembly: GCF_003947315.1. Classification (NCBI taxonomy): domain Bacteria; kingdom Bacillati; phylum Actinomycetota; class Actinomycetes; order Streptosporangiales; family Streptosporangiaceae; genus Nonomuraea; species Nonomuraea sp. WAC 01424. Next base: position 200,930 of record NZ_QHHZ01000016.1, on the reverse strand, counting down.
CTCGACGGCCGCGTACGCCGCCCGCGCCGGGCTGCCCGCCATCGTGCTCGCCTCGGCGCAGTCGCCGGCCGGCGTACAGGCGTTCGTCCGGGCGTACGGGGCCCAGGTGTACTCCGTACCGGTGGACGAGCGGTGGCCGCTGCTGCGGGAGATCGTGGACCGGCTGGGCTACCACCCGATCAGCAACCAGACGGTCACCCACACCGGGCACCCGTACGGGCCCGAGGGGTACAAGACGATCGCGTACGAGCTGTTCCTGCAGCTCGGACGGGTTCCCGCGGCGGTCTTCGCGCCCACGGGCTACGCCGAGTTGTTGTTCGGGACGTGGAAGGGCTTCACCGAGCTGCGGCAGCTCGGGCTGGCCGAGGCGACGCCGCGGATGTTCTCCTGCGAGCCGGCCGCGGGCGGCCCCAACGCGCGCGCCCTGGCCGAGGGGGCGCCCGCGGCGATCGTCGAGCTCGGGGCCAGCGAGGCGTACGGCATCGCGGGGTCGGTCGGCGGGCACCGCGGCGTGCTGGCGGTGCGCGACAGCGGCGGCGAGGCGGTGCTCGTCACGGACGAGGAGATGCGCGCGGCCCAGCGGGACCTGGCGCGGCAGGGGGTGTGGCAGGAGCTGTCGGGGGCGGCGGGCCTGGCGGGCTACCGGAAGTTGCGGCGGGACTTCGACGGGCCCGTGGTGTGCATAGGCACGTCCAGCGGGTTCAAGGACATGGGGGTGGGCGAGGAGGTCTTCCCGGTGCGGGCGGGCCTGACGGTCGCCGACCTCATCCCCTGACGCCCCTGCGCGGGGGTCAGGGCTTGAGCCAGACGCGGAGAGGGCCGAGCGTGGTGAAGCCGTGGGCGAGGGCGTCGGAGGGGTCGCTCTCGTAGCCGACCAGCGGGCGGCCGGGGAACAACTCGGCCGCCGTCGCCACCGTGCCCGCCCAGGCGGCGGCCAGGTCGCAGCCGGAGGCGAAGACGTTCGAGACGCCTGTCACCGTGCCGCTGGCGTTGAGCACGGCGCCGCAGACGACGTCGCCCCCGATCCGGCCGCACAGCAGCCGTACGTCGGCGTCGTCGAGCAGCGCGGGCGGGAACAGGTCCGGCGTGCCGCCGGAGAAGCAGGCGTCCGCCCACTCGCGCAGCGCGCCCGCGTCGGCGGCCACCTCCCACGCGATCGGGTCGCCGGTGGCGGCCAGGAGGGGGCCGCGCGGCGCCTCCGGCGCGGCACGGTGGATCCACTCGGCCGAGAACAGCACGTCGAAGCCCGGCAGGTCGAGAGTGGCGAAGCTGTCCTTGACCGAGGCGCCCGAGGACGCGTCGATGCCGCCGAGCACGTCGGCCGCCCCGGCCTCGGGGGAGAGCGTGACGGCATCGGGATAGAACAGAGGGGTTCTGGCCGGGTTCGTCCAGGCGAGCGGGCCGAAGACGCCGGGGCTGCCGTGCGCCCGGCACATCGACTCGCACCAGGCGGCGTTGTTGCGGACGGCTTCGTCGATCATGGTCGGCTCCGGTTGGCGCGGCGGGTGGGCGGCGCGGTGAGCGGGTCCTCCGGCCATGGATGTTTAGGGTAGCGGCCCCTCATCTCGGCCCGTACGGACCGGTAGCCGTCACGCCAGAACGAGGCCAGATCGGCGGTCACCGCCACCGGACGCCCAGCAGGCGAGAGCAGGTGGACCAGCAGCGGGACGCCGGCGATCCGCGGGGCCTCGTCCCAGCCGAACAACTCCTGGAGCTTCACCGCCAGCACCGGCTGCTCGCCCGAGTAGTCGATCCTGATCTGCGAGCCGCTGGGGACCTCGACCCGTTCGGGGGCCACGTTCTCCAGGCGTTCGCTCCACGGGATCAGGCGGCGCAGGGCGGCGGCCACGTCGATGCGCTCGACGTCGGAGCGGCGGCGGGCCCTGGACAGCTCCGGCTCCAGCCACTGGTCGGCCAGGGCGATCAGGTCGTCGGTGGCGGGCCACGGGGGGCCGGCCGCGCGGTGGGCGAAGGTCAGGCGGTCCTTCAGCTCCTTGGCCTGCCGCGTCCAGGTCAGGAGGTCTTCGGTGCGCAGGCCGTGCAGGATGGCGGGGCGTACGTCGGCGTCCTTGAGCGGGGTGGCGGACAGCTCGATCGCGCCCAGGCGTTCGACCACGCGGGCCGACACGTCGCCGCGCCGCTCGCCCGGCGGGACCCGCCAGGTGACCTCCTCCTCGACCACGGCGGGCAGGGCCAGCCGGGCGATCTCCTCGTCGATCACGACGGCCTGGCGTACGCGGGCCGAGGCCGAGCCCGTGGGCCTGTCGGCGACCGCGATCGCCAGCCACGGCGCGGTGGCCAGGCCGGAGCCCTCGGCGAGCTGGGCCTGCGTGCCCGAGGCCATGAGGTAACCGCCGCCGCGTCGCCGTGCCACCCGCTCGGGGAACGCCAGCGCCACGGCCATTCCGGCCAGCACGTCGTCGCTCACCTCGCGCCGGTCGCCCGGAGGACGGCGATCGGTGACGCGGGTCAGGCGGGCGGTCTCCTGGCGCCAGCGGGCGGCGAAACCCGTGCCGCCTCTCCGGGCCGCGCGCCAGACCTCGGCCAGGTCGTCCCCCGCGTCCCTGGGCAGTTGCTCCGACAGCAGCGCCACCACCTCCGCCGCCCGCGGCCCGAGGTCGAGCAGGGCCCTGGCCAGGCGGGGATGCACGCCCGCGAGCGCCATCCGCCGCCCGCGCGCGGTCACCCGCCCGGACTCCAGCGCTCCCAGGACCTCCAGGGTGCGGAGGGCGGCCGTCATCGCGGCGGGCGGCGGCGGGTCGAGGAGGGCGAGGCCGACGGCGTCCGCGTCGCCCCAGCAGGCCGCCTGGAGCGCGAACCCGGTCAGGTCGGCCAGCGCGATCTCCGGCCGCGCGTGGTCGGCCAGCCGTTCGTGCTCGGCGGCCGACCAGCAGCGGTAGACCGCCCCCTCGGCCTCCCGCCCGGCGCGGCCGGCCCGCTGGTCGGCGGACGCCTTCGAGACCCTGACCGTGGTGAGCGAGCCGAGCCCCCGGGCATGGTCGGTACGGGGCTCGCGGGCCAGCCCGGAGTCCACCACCACGCGGACGCCCGGCACCGTCAGGCTCGACTCGGCCACCGACGTGGCCAGCACCACCCGGCGGGCCGTACCGGGCGACAGGACGGCGTCCTGCACGCGGGCGGGCGCCTGGCCGTGCACCTGGAGCACGTCGAGGTCGCCCAGCATCCCGGCGACCCGGGCGATCTCGCCCACGCCGGGCAGGAAACACAGGACGTCGCCGTCGCGCTCGGCGTAGGCACGCCGTACGACCGAGGCCACGTGGGACAGCAGCGCGGGATCGACGCGCAGGCCGTGCGGCGGCGCGACCGGGCGCTCCGGCGGCGCCCACATGGTCTCCACCGGATGGACGGACCCGGAGGCCGCCACCACCGGCCCGCCGAGCAGCGTGGACCACGGGGTCGCGTCGGCGGTGGCCGAGGTGGCCAGCAGGCGCAGGTCGGGCCGGAGCGTGTCGCGTACGTCGAGCAGGAACGCGAGGGCGGTGTCGGCGTCGAGGTGGCGTTCGTGGCACTCGTCGAGCATGACCGCGTCCACCCCGGCGAGCTCCTGGTCGCGCTGAAGCCGCTGGAGCAGCACGCCGGTGGTGACGACCTCGACCATGGGGTTCGCGCCGGTGTGCCGCTCGCCGCGGATCGTGTAGCTGACGCCCATGCGCCGGGCCGCCGCGCGTACGGCCAGCCGCCGCGGCTCGGCGACCAGCACCCGCAGCCCGGCCTCGGCCAGCGCCAGGGGCACGACCGTGGTCTTGCCCGTGCCGGGCGGCGCGGTCAGCACCGCCGTGCGGTGCCGGTCGAGCGTGGCCACCTGCTCGGGGAGCGCGTCGTGGATGGGGAGCCGGTCAGGTCGTGACATGCGAGGCCGACAACACCGAGTCGAGCAGGCCGGGGAAACGTTCGTCGAGGTCGTGGCGGCGCAGGCTGATGAACTTGAGCCTGCCCTCCTGCTTGGAGACGATCACGCCTGCCTGCCGCAGCGCGCGGTAGTGGTGGGAGGCCGTCGACTTGTGGACGCCGAGGTGATCGCCGGCGGCGCTGCACGTCATCTCGCCGAGGGTGGCCAGGCGGATCACGATCTCCAGCCGGACGGGGTCGGAGAGGGCGCGCAGAACCTCGGTGAGCTGGATGTCCTCCTTCGAGGGGTGCGGTAGCAGGCGCATGGTGGCACCCTACCTCCCTCCTATTGTTTGACAACTATCCAACCATGATGACAGTTTGACGTGCGTCCAACTGTGTGGAGGTTTCATGAGTTCCCGGCTTTATCCCCTAGCCGCCGGAAATTTCGCTGTAGGTACGGGCATGTTCGTCACCGCGGGGCTGCTCACCCCCATCTCCGCGGACCTCAAGATCTCCACGTCGGCCGCCGGGCAGCTCATGACCGTGTTCGCGCTGGCGTACGCGGTGTTGTCGCCCTTGCTGGCCGCGTTCACCGCGCGACTGTCGCGCAAGCGGGTGTTGCTGATCGCGCTGGCCGTGTTCGTCGCGGGCAACGTCCTGACCGCGCTGGCTCCGACGTACACGCTGGTCATGGTCACCCGGGTGATCGCGGCGGCCGGCGCGGCGATGTTCACGCCGACCGCCTCCGGCGTGGCCAACGCGCTGACCACGCCGGACCGGCGCCGTGGGGCGCTGGCGCTGGTGATGGGCGGGCTGACCGTCGCCTCGGCCGTCGGCGTGCCGCTGGGGACCTGGCTGGGCTCGGCCTCGGGATGGCGGGCGACGTTGTGGCTGGTGGTCGGGCTCGGCGTGATCGGGTTCGCCGGGGTGGCGGCGCTCGTGCCCGACGTCAAGATCGCCGTGTCGGGACGGCTCGGTGAGCGGTTCGCGCCGCTGGCCGACCGGCGGGTGCTGGTGGTGCTGGGCACGCAGTTCCTGATGTTCGGGGCCGGGTTCACCGCCTACACCTACATCGGGTCGCTGTTCGACCTGCCGCTGCCGGCCGTTTTGTGGGCGTGGGGGGTCGGCGGCATCGTGGGCAACCAGCTCGGCGGGCGCCTGACCGACTCGTACGGGCCGCGCGCCATGGTGCTGGTCGGCCTGGGCGCCGCCACGGTGTTCATCGCCCTCATCCCCGTCGCGAACCTGGCCCTGCCGATCGCCCTGGTCTGGGCGTTCCTGTGGGGCGCGCTCGGCTGGCTGGTCGCGCCGGCTCAGCAGTTCAGGACGGTCGCCGCGGTGCCGGACAACGTGCCGATCGGGCTCGGCCTGCTGTCGTCGGCCCAGTACATCGGCCTGTTCGCGGCCGGGATCGCGGGCGGCCTGGCACTGGACGGGTACGGCCGGACCGGGGTGGTCGTGCTGGCCGCCGGGGTCGGCGCGCTGGCGTTGTTGTTCACCCTGGTCACCTATCCGCGGGCGGCGGCGGTCTCGTCCAGGGAGAGCGCGCCGGTCAAGTAACGCTGGACGTTGGGCGCCGCCGCGGCCGCCACCTGGCGGGCGGGCAGCGAGGCCAGCGGCTCGACCTTGAGCAGATAACGCATCATGGCCAGGCCGATGAGCTGCGAGGCGGCCAGCAGCGCCCGGACCTCGGGATGGTCGCCGGACAGCCGGCGGGCGACCGGGGCCAGCAGCTCGCGGCTGATCAGCTCCTTCAGCAGCGCGGCCGTCGCCGGGGTGGCGGCGGCCGCGTGCAGCACGGCCGCGAGGCGCGGGCCGTGCGCCGGGTCCTCCCACAACTCCAGGTAGCGGGTCACCAGCCGCTCGCCGAGGCCCGACTCGTCGCCGTCGAGGGCGCCGACCATCAGCGCGACCGGCATGCCGGCCTTGATCGCGGCCTCGAACAGGCCGTCCTTGTTGCCGAAGAAGTGCATCACGAGGGCCGGATCGACGCCCGCGGCCCGCGCCACGGCCCTGATCGTGGTGCCGCCGTAGCCGTGGGCGGCGAACGACCGCATCGCCGCCTCCAGGATCTCGTCCCTGGTCTGCGGGTTTCCCGGTCGTCTTCCGCGTTCCTCGGCCATGGGGCTATTCAACCACGTGGAATTCATCTACCTTGGAATTCAACATCGATGAAGTCATCAGGTGGTGAAAAATGGGCAGGATCATTGGACTCGTCGTCGGGGTCGCCCTGCTGGGGATGCTCTTCGCCGGATCGTTCCTCGGGGCCTTCCACGCTCCCGAGCCGCACGGCGTGCCCGTCGCCGTCGTCGCGCCCGCCGAACAGGTCAGGCAGCTCCAGAACGGCGTCGACCGGCGCAGGGCGGGGGCGTTCGCGCTGAGCGGGTACGCCACGGCGGGGGAGGCGCGGGCCGCGCTGCTGGACAGGCAGGTCGACGCCGTGCTCGTCCCTCAGGAGGGCACGCTGGTGGTGGCCAGCGCGGGCGGCCGTACCGGCGCTACGGTGATCACCGCGGCCTTCCAGGGGGCCGCGCAGGCGCAGGGCCGCACGTTGCGGGTGGAGGACGCCGTACCGCTCCCGCCCGGCGACGCGGGTGGCATCGCCGGCATGTTCTACGTGCTCAGCGTGGTCCTGCCGGGGATCGCGCTGCCCGTGCTGCTCACCCGGGCCGCGCCCGGCCTGGGCGCGGCGGGACGGATCGGCGTCCTCGCGGCCGGCTCGCTGGTGGCGGGCACGGCGAACGCGTGGCTGGCCGACGTGGTGTTCGGCGCGCTGCCGGGGAGCTTCGGGCCGCTGGTGGCGGTCTCGGCGGGCATCTCGCTCGCCGTCGGCCTGGTCGTCGCGGGCCTGGTCAAGGTCATCGGCACGCCGGGCGTGGGGGTGGCGGCGCTGCTGTTCATCCCGATCGGGCTCCCGGCCGGCGGCGGGCCGCTGGGCGCCCGTTACATCCCCGAGTGGTACGCCGCCGTCGGCCGGATCCTGCCCGTCGGCCCGGCCGCCGAGGCGGTGCGCAACACGGTGTTCTTCGGCGGCGCGGCCCTGTGGACGCCGCTCGGCGTGCTGGCCCTGTGGGCGCTGCTCGGCCTGGTCCTGCTCGCCCTGCCGGGACGCCGGACGCAGGCGGCCCCCGCCGTACCGCGCACGCCGGTGGCGGCCTGATCTTCTCCTCCTCGGAGGTGACCTGCGGTCGCTCCGCAGGCGGACGACGGCCGGCGGCGGCGGAACGTACCGTCGCCGGCATGTTCAGGAATCAGGTGACCTTCCGCCGCGTCGCGGCGGGCACATTGCTCATCGTGGCCCCGCTCCTCCAGGCCATCGCCGTCGTCCTCGACCCCGGCACCTGGGGCGACTCGCGGGAGGCGGTCAGCTACGGCGACAACCCCGCCCTCGCCCAGACCGAGTCCGCGCTCTACCACTGGAGCTGGCTGCTCATGGGCCTGGCGGCCATCGGCCTGGTGCACCTCACCCGGCGCAAGGCCACGGTGTTCGGCCACATCACGGGCGCCGCGACGGCCATCGGCTACCTCTCGATGTCCGCGCTGCTGATGATGGACCCGGTCGAGTGGTGGCTGGGCCGGCACAACCCGCCGGACCAGGCGCAGAAGATCCTCGACGAGATGCTGAACCTGCCCGGCGTGATCTTCGGCTTCCAGGTGCCGTGGATGTTCTTCGGCCTGCTCGGCCTGCCGCTGCTGGTCACGGCCGTGTGGCGGGCCGGCTTCATTGGCTGGTGGGTGCCGCTGCTCGTCTTCGTCGGGTACGTCGTCTCCTTCCCCATCGAGTACGGCCCCCTGACCGTGCTGTTCTGGGCCCTGCCCGTGGCCGGCCTCGGCTGGACCGGCGTGAAGGTCCTGCGGATGGGCGACGAGGCGTGGGCCGCGTACTACCCCACGCCCGCCCCCGACCGCACGGCCGTGTCAGCCTAGGGCCGGGATCCAGCCCAGGGTGACCGCGAGGATGACGAAGAACCCCAGGATGATGCGGTAGATCACGAACCCGGTGAAGCGGTGGGTGCTGATGTACTTCAGGAACCAGGCCACCGCCGCGTAGCCCACGGCGAACGAGATCACCGTGGCCAGGATGGTGGGCCCCCACGCGGGGGCCTGGCCCTCGCCGATGTCCTTCAGCTCGAACACGCCGGAGGCCAGGACGGCGGGGATGGCCAGCAGGAACGAGTATTTGGCGGCGTCCTCGCGGCGGTAGTCGAGCAGCAGGCCCGCCGTGATCGTGCCGCCCGAGCGGGAGACGCCGGGGATCAGGGCCAGCGCCTGCGCGAAGCCGTAGACGATGGCGTGGGTGAAGCTGAGGTGCTTCTCCAGCGTGAGCTTGTTGCGCGCGGTGCGGTCGGCGAACCACAGGATGCAGCCGAAGACGATCAGCGTCGTGCCGACCAGTCGCAGGTCGCGGAAGACGGTCTCGATCTGGTCCTTGAACACCAGGCCGAGCACGCCGATCGGGAGCGAGCCGACGATGACGTACCAGCCCATGCGGGCCGCCCAGTGGCCGCGCAGCTCCTTGTCCCACAACGAGCGGACCCAGGTGGAGATGATCTCCCACAGCTCCTTGCGGAAGTAGATGATCACCGCGGTCTCCGTGCCGAGCTGGATGACCGCCGTGAAGGCCGCCCCCGGGTCCTGCCAGCCGAAGAAGGCCGAGACCACACGGATGTGGGCGCTGGAGGAGATCGGCAGGAACTCCGTGAGCCCCTGGACGAGCCCCAGCACCACCGCTTCGAGCCAGCCGATCACGACTACACCTTCCGGTTACGGGAGTGACCAGGGTGAGGTTAGCGGAAACGGGGGCCGAGCAGTTGCCCACCCGGTGCGTTCGCACGCGGCCGCTGCCCGGCCCGGTGCCGTCGCCTCTTCAGCTCCGGGCCCAGACCGGCGCGTTGGCCCTGGCGTAGTCGGTGAAGTCGCGGGCCGGGCGGCCGAGCGCCTGGCTCACGCCGTCCTCCAGGTGGGCGTTGCGGCCGTCGAGGACCTCGGTGAACAGCCCGGTCAGCCCCTCGGCCTCCTCCTTCGGCACGCCCACCTCGACCGCCGCGGCCACGTACTCCTCCGGGGTGACCTGGACCGAGGTGATCGTGCGGCCCGTGGCCCGCGACAGCTCGGCCGCCGCGTCGGCGAACGTCAGCAGCCTCGGGCCGGTCAGCTCGTACAGGCGGCCCGCGTGCCCGTCCTGGGTGAGCGCGGCCACGGCCACGTCGGCGATGTCGTCGGCGTCCACGAAGGGCTCGGCCACGTCGGCCACCGGGATCGCCAGCACGCCGTCCAGAACCTGGTCGAGGAGGAAACCTTCGCTGAAGTTCTGCATGAACCAGCCGCAGCGCACGATCGTCCACTCGGCGCCCGACTCCTGTACGGTCCGCTCGCTCGCCTCGGCGCCCGGCTCACCGCGCCCCGACAGCAACACCAGCCGCCGCACCCCGGCCTCCACGGCGAGCCGGGTGAACTCCCGGACGTCCTCGTACGCGCCGGGCAGGGCCAGGTCGGGGTAGTAGGACACGTACACGGCCTCGACGCCGTCGAGCGCGCCCGGCCAGGTGGCGCGGTCCGCCCAGTCGAAGGACGGGGTGGCCGAGCGGGAGCCGATCCGCACGGGGAGGCCGAGAGAGGTGAGCCGGTCAGCGATGCGGCGGCCGGTCTTGCCGGTCCCGCCCAGAACCAAAATCGTCATGCATCCAGTAAGCCCTCATACCCATAAGACTCTCCATGGTTGAGAAGCGCGTTCCCATATGCGATCGTCTAGCCCATGGATCAGCTCGCGGCATTGCTCGACGGACCGAGAGCGCGGAGCGCCTTCCTGCTCCGGTCCATCCTCGACCCGCCGTGGTCGATGCGCATCCAGGACGAGGCGCCGCTCACGCTCGTGGCTCTGGTGTCCGGCGCGGCCTGGGTACTGCCGGACAAGGGCGACCCGCAGAGCCTGGTTCCCGGGCAGGTGGCGATCCTACGGGGGCCGGAGCCGTACGTGGTGGCCGACGACCCCGCCACCGCGCCGCAGATCGTCATCCACCCCGGCCAGCGCTGCACAACCGTCGACGGGGAGTCGATCTACCAGTCGATGGACCTCGGCGTGCGCACCTGGGGCAACGGCGCCGAGGGCGGCACCGTGCTGATCACCGGCACGTACACGATGGAGGGCGAGGTCAGCAGGCGGCTGCTCGACGCGCTGCCCCAGCTGCTCGTGCAGCCCGGCGGGCCGATCATCTCGCTGCTCGGCGCCGAGATCGTCAAGGACGACCCGGGCCAGTCCGCGGTGCTCGACCGGCTGCTCGACCTGCTGCTGATCGCGGTGCTGAGGTCGTGGTTCGCCACGCACGAGGCGCCCGCCTGGTACCGCGCGATGGGCGACCCGGTCGTGGGCAGGGCGATGCGCATGTTGCACAACAACCCCGCCCACCCGTGGACGGTCGCCGCGCTCGCCGCCGAGGTGGGGGTCTCCAGGGCGGCGCTGGCCAGGCGGTTCACCGACCTGGTCGGGGAGCCGCCGATGTCCTTCCTCACCGACTGGCGCCGCACGCTGGCCGCCGACCTGCTGCGCGAGCCCGACGCCACGATCGGCTCGGTGGCCAGGAAGGTCGGTTACGGCAGCCCGTTCGCCCTCAGCGCGGCCTTCAAGCGGGTACGCGGCGTCAGCCCCCAGGAACACCGGGCAGGAGCGGCACGATGAAGCCGCTCCTGCTGCTCGACGTGGACGGCGTGCTCAACCCCATGGGCCGCCCCACGATCGACTACCGGCGTTACCGGTGCACGATCGGCACCGAGGTCTACACCGTGCACCTCAACCCCCGCCACGGCCGCAGGCTCCTCGACCTGGCCCTGTCCACCGGCTCCGAGCTGGTCTGGGCCACCACCTGGGAGCACCACGCCAACGAGTGGATCGCCCCCAGGATCGGCCTGCCCGCGCTCCCGGTCATCACCATGGGCCCCGACCGGCCGCGCAGCGAGCACGGCGAGATGTTCAAGACGCCGCACGTGGCCGCCTACGCCGGGCGTCGGCCGTTCGTGTGGTTCGACGACCAGGTGTGGGCGGAGGACGAGGAGTACCTCAGGGTGAGTCAGGGTCTGCGGGATTTCCTGCTGATCCACGTCGATCCCAGACATGGACTGACCAGGGAACATCTGGGCATGGCACATGAATGGCTGACCCTTACAGGGTTTTCTCAGGGTCCCTAGCGGGATATCGGCGGCACCGCTGTCCGTTTTACCGGTAGGTCATCACGACACGGAGGAACAGCATGTACCGCTCAAGGGAGCACAGGATTCTGGCCGGCGTCTGCGGCGGGCTCGCCGACAAGATGGGCCTGCCCCCCACCCTCGTCCGGATCCTCTGGCTGCTGCTGTCGCTCATCCCGGGTCCGCTCTGGGTGGTCTACGTCGCCATGTGGATCCTCATCCCGGAGGAGCCGAGGGGATACAGCGCCCACTGACGTGCCCGCAGGCTCGCCGAACCACCGCGTGAGCGCCGCCTCGGCAGGCTCCGCGCAGGGTTCGGCCCAGGCCACGTAACCGTCGGGCCGTACCAGCAGCCCGCGGTCCCCGCGTACGACGTCCACCCGATCGGCCCAGCCCACCCCGGCGGCGAGCAGGGCCGGGTCGGGGGTGACGAGCAGCCCGCGCCCGTCGTCCAGCCGCAGGCCCTCGGGCATGAAGGCGCCGACGAGCGGGTTCGGGCCGGGCGCGTAGCGCACCGACACCGCGCTCACGTCCTCGGCCAGCAGCCTGTTGGCCTCCGGCACGGTCATGAGCTGGGCGAACAGGTCGCGCAGCCGGGTCGTCCCGGCGTCCGGCGCGGCCAGTTCGACCTGCTGCAACGTGTTCGCCAGGACGGCGGCGCCGACCGGGTGGCGTTCGGCGTGGTAGCTGTCGAGCAGCCCGGCGGGGGCCGTCCCGCGTACCGCCAGGGCCAGTTTCCAGCCCAGGTTGACCGCGTCCTGGAGGCCCGTGTTCATCCCCTGGCCGCCGAACGGCATGTGCACGTGCGCCGCGTCGCCGGCCAGGAACACCCGGCCGGACCGGTAGCACTCGGCCTGCCTGGCAGCGTCGGAGAAGCGGGACAACCAGGTCGCCCCGGTGATCTCGGGCGCGGCGTCCCCGAGGTGCCGGCGCACGCTGGCCGCGAACTCCTCGATCGTCACGGGCGCGTCCTTGTCCTCGTGCACCCGGCCGTGGTCGACGGTCAGGATCCTGGTCGAGCCGTCGGGCCGGACGAACGGCCACTGGAACAGGCCGTGGGTGGTGCGTAGCCAGCCGGTCGGCGTGCCGCCGGCGACCGTGACGTCCGCGACGTAGGCGGCGAGCGTGGCGGAGGTGCCGGGGAAGGCGATCCCGGCCAGTTTGCGCACCGTGCTGCGGCCGCCGTCGCAGCCGACGAGCCAGCCCGCCCGGTACGCCGTGCCGTCGCCGGTCTCGACCGTCACGCCCGTCCCGTCCTGCGTCAGGCCGGTCACCGCCCGCCCCCGGACGATCTCCGCGCCCAGTTCCAGCGCCCGTGCCTCCAGGATCTCCTCCACCCGCGACTGCGGGACCAGCAGCCCGTACGGGTGCGGGGTGCGCGTGGCCGTCAGGTCGAGCACCCGCATGCCCGCGAAGTGCTGCAAGTCCAGCTGGGGCGCGTCCCCGAGCCGGTCGAGCAGCCCGCGCATGGCGAAGGTGTCGACCGAGCGCGGGTGCAGGTTGAGCGCCCTGGACAGCCCGGTCGGGGCTGCGACCCGGTCGAGCACCAGCGTGCGCACGCCGCGCAGGCGCAGCTCGCAGGCCAGCATCAGCCCGACGGGACCGGCCCCGGCGATGACGACGTCCATCCGTGCCTCCTTATCAACGATAAGTGCTTATCGCTGATAAAGCCTTATCTTTGATAAGTTGTCAAGCGTGGAACGGAGGACGGTGGTCCGCGCAGCCCTGCGGCTGCTCAACGAGGTGGGCATCGACGGGCTGACCACCCGCAGGCTGGCCGACGAGCTGGGCGTGAAGCAGCCGGCCCTCTATTGGCATTTCAAGAACAAGCAGGAGCTCCTCGACGAGATGGCCGAGGAGATGCTCGCCGGCACGCTGGACCCCCTCGACGTGCCCGAGCCGGGCCAGGAATGGGACAACTGGCTCATGGCCCGCGGGCGGGTGATCCGCCGCACACTTCTGTCGTACCGGGACGGGGCGCTCGTACACGCCGGGTCCCGGCCCACACCGGGACGGGTGGCGGAGATCCCGGCGCTCATCAGGCCGCTGGTCGAGGCGGGCTTCACCGGGGAGCAGGCGATCAGGGCGCTGATCGCGGTCGGCAGGTTCGCGCTCGGCTCGGCCGTGGACGAGCGCGGCGCCGCCGTGCCGCTCGACGTGCGGCCGGAGGAGGACCCCGACGGCGACTTCGAGTTCGGGCTGCGTGCGCTGGTGTCCGGGATGCGTCTTATCCTCGAAGCATGAGGGCAAGGCCGCTGACACTCATCCAGGACGATCTCGTCGACTACGACTCGGCGATGGAGCGCATGACCGACCTCGTCGGGCAGCGCCAGCGAGACGAACGGCCCGACACGCTCTGGCTGCTCAGCCACCCGTCCGTCTACACCGTCGGCCGGCGTACGGCTCCCGAGCACCTGCCCGACCCCTCGCGAGGCATCCCCGTGCTGGAGACCGGGCGCGGCGGGCAGCTCACCTACCACGGCCCCGGGCAGCTCGTCGGCTATCTCATCGTCAAGCTCACCGAAGATCAGGGCATCGTCGACTACGTGCGCGAGGTGGAGCTGCGCCTGGTCGAGGCGCTGGGCAAGCTCGGCCTGCCCGCCGAGCGGCGCGACACCCCGCCGGGCTCGGAGCTGCTGACCGGCGTGTGGACGTCCGGGACGAGCCGCAAGATCATCTCGATCGGCATGCGGCAGAGCAGGGGCGTCACCAGCCACGGGTTCGCGCTCAACGTCGACGGCGACCTCGCGCCGTGGGACTGGGCGGTGGCCTGCGGCATGCCCGACGTGGACATGACCTCGCTCAAGCGAGAGCTGGGCTCGGTCACCATGGACGACGTGCGGCCCGCCGTGGCCGCCGCGTTCGAGGCGTCCTGAGCCGTCAGCGGGGGGCCGTCAGCCCGGCCACGATCATGTGCTTGAGCAGGTCGTAGCTCTCGTCGAGCCGTTCCGGCAGGCCGAACGCGCCCGACGCCTCCAGCACCGCGAACCCGTGCGCCGCCGCGCGCATGCAGCGGGCCGTGTGGATCGCGTCGGAGTCGGCGAGCCCGTAGCCGCGCAGCGTCGCGAGCATGATGCCCATCAGGCGCTCGCCCGCCGTCCGCATGCTGGGGTGGGGCTGCTGGATGACCACCGCGTAGCGGTTGGGGTGGCGGGTGACGTAGGCGCGCCAGGCGTCCATGAACGCGCCGACGGCCTCCTCGCCCGAGCGGCCCAGCACCGCCGGGCCCAGCTCGTCGGAGATCTCGTCGATGATCCGCACCGACAGCAGCTCGCGCAGCTCGGCCAGGTTGCGTACGTGCTTGTACAGCGACGGCGTCGCGACCCCGGCGCGGGCGGCCACGGCCGACAGTGTCAGGGCCTCGGGGCCGCTCTCGTCCACCAGGGCCACCGCCAGGTCGACGACCGTCTCCTGTGACAACGCCGCCCTAGCCACGCACGCGCTCCTTGATGAACGGCACCACCGCGGCGGCCACCTGCGACGGGAACTGGGCGTGCGGGTAGTGGCCGGCGCCGTCGATCATGACGACGGTGCCGCGCCCGGCGGGCATCTCGGCCACGATGCCGTCCGCCTCGGCACGCGGGTCGGCCCAGTCGGGGTCGAGCGTGCCCATGATCACGAGGGCGTCGGTCCGGAGGCGGGGGAGCTCGGCGCCGGCGTCGGTCGGGGCGGACTGGCCCATCTTGGCGACCACGGCCATCCGGCCCGGCCTGCGCAGGTCGGCTTCGAGCGCGGTCATGTAGTCGGCGTAGTCGGCGGGTTTGGTGCCCGGGTAGGCGTGGTCGAGGTACTTCCTCCACAGCCCGACGCTGCGCGTGATCGCGCTGCCGAGCAGCAGGAGGGCGCCCTTGCGGTGGTGGCCCTGGCGCAGCAGCGCGCCGCCGTCGATCTTCTGCGCCCGGGTGAAGGGCCCGAGCTCCACCAGCGCGCTGACCAGCGCGGCGGCCTGCGCCGCGGCGATCGTGGCGGCGCCGCCCGCGAACGAGTGGCCCACGATCGCGGCGGGGCCGCCCAGGTGGCGGACCAGCGCGAGAATGTCGCCGGCCACGTCGGCGCGGGTGTAGGAGGGCCAGTCGCGGCTGGACTCGCCGTGCCCGCGCAGGTCCATGGCCGCCACCCGGAAACCGGCCGCGACC
The DNA here is from genome assembly GCF_003947315.1 of Nonomuraea sp. WAC 01424. Lineage (NCBI taxonomy): Bacteria > Bacillati > Actinomycetota > Actinomycetes > Streptosporangiales > Streptosporangiaceae > Nonomuraea > Nonomuraea sp. WAC 01424. Next base: position 185,760 of record NZ_QHHZ01000016.1, on the reverse strand, counting down.
AGCTCGGGCGCCAGGAACCGGTACGCCCGCCGGTCGTTGCCCATGCCCGGCACCAGCACCACCAGCGGCCCTTCGCCGGTCACGTCGTACGCGATCTGCCCGTCGCCGATCGTCAGAAACTCGGTCATGTCCATCTCCTCGGCTAAGCTCTGTAGCCACAAAGCTAAAGCCTTTAGCCTCCTTCGTCAAGCGATGTCCGGAAGTAGGGCGTGATGATGGGAGTTGTCAGTAGAAGGGGCGTGCGTGCCGTGCGCCATTGCGGCTCCCCAGCCTGTCGCGTGACGCCGTCGTGAAGGGCTGACCGGCCGGGTACGGCCCTGGGAGAGCCGTACCCGGCGAGGCGTCAGGCGGCCGGGACGTCGTCGATGGTGCGGCGCGGTCCGGTGAACCAGCGCCTGGCCGACAGGGCCCACCACAACCAGATGCCGATCAGCACGACCCCGACCGCGATCGGCGCGTAGTTGACCGAGGTCCAGGTGAAGTCCTTGTTGCCGGGCACGCCCGCGGGCGAGAACGGCATGATGAAGTAGACCGACACGACGACGATCTCGACGCAGGCGATCCAGCCCAGTACGCGGTACTTGCGGCCCAGCGTCCACGGGCCGGGCTTGAAGGCGTCGCCCATGCGCAGGCGCAGCCAGATCGGGATGAGGAACGCCAGGTAGAGGCCGATGACCGCGATCGACACGACGGCGTAGAAGGCGACCGGCGTGGTCGAGCCCGCGGGGGCGTACAGGGCGGGGAGGGTGATCAGGGCGGCGATGAGGCAGCCGGCCAGGATGGCGTTGACCGGGGTGCGGTTGCGGTCCACCTTCGACCACAGCCGCCATCCGGGCACCGCGCCGTCGCGCGAGAACGCGTACGTCATGCGCGACATCGAGGTCACGCAGCTCATCCCGCAGAAGAACTGGCCGATCGTGGAGATCGCGAAGATCGCCGTGGCCAGCGGGGAGGAGAGCGCGGTCTCGAAGATCGCGCCGACGAAGCCGGACTGCTTGTTGATCTCGTCCACGTTCGTCGCGGCGAACAGGAACGACAGCAGCAGGATCCAGCCGCCGATCGCCGAGTAGAAGATCGACTGCCACAGGCCGCGGGCGGCGGTCCTGGCCGCGCCCTGCGTCTCCTCCGACACGTGGGCGCAGGCGTCGAACCCGGTGATCGTGTACTGGGTGAGCAGGAAGCCGAGCGGGAGCACGTACAGCCAGAAGGGGAGGCCGCCGTCGCCGTCGCCGAAGCCGGAGTTGTTCAGCGTGCCGCCGAACACGAAGCCGAGCGACTGGTGCTCGGACGGCGCGAAGACCAGGATGGCGACGATGACGACGGCGCCCGCCACGTGCCACCACACGCTGATGTTCTGCAGCAGCGAGATGAGCCGGTGGCTGAAGATGTTGATGAGCGCGTGCAGGATGAGGATGATCACGAACAGCAGGAACGCCTGGGGGAGCGTGCCCTCCCAGGCGCCGGCGGTCAGGCGGCTGATCGTGATGTTGAGGAACGTGGCGCAGCCGTAGTCGACCGACGCGGTGACCGCGATGAGGCCGATCAGGTTGAGCCAGCCGGTGAACCAGCCGTGGATCGGCTTGCCCATGGTGGCGGCCCACCAATAGATGCCGCCCGCCGTCGGGAACGCCGAGACCAGCTCCGACATGCAGAAACCGATGATCAGGATGAACAGCGAGATCAGTGGCCAGCCCCACGAGATGGCGATGGGGCCGCCGTTGTTCCACGCCTGTCCGAAGGTCGTGAAGCAGCCGGCGAGGATCGAGATGATGGAGAAGGAGATCGCGAAGTTGGAGAAGCCGCTCCAGGTCCGGGCCAGCTCCTGCTTGTAGCCGAGCTCGGCGAGTCGCCTGGAATCCTCTTCGATGGACATTGAGGTCTCCCTGGGGGGCGCGGAGGACGCTCTATTTGGTCTACGTCTAGACCATTTCTCCCCGGGGGACAAGGTGTTACAGGTGAGTTTCGGTGCGGTCAGGAAGGGGCGTGGTCCGCAGGGGCGATGTCCAGCACGATCTTCCCGGTGATCGTACGGTCGAGCTGGGCCGCGGCGGCCTGCTTCAGGCGTTCCCACGACTCGCGGTGGCCGATCTCGACCGACAGCCTGCCAGTGGCCACGAGGTCCAGCAGGAAGGTCAGGTCGGGGCCGGGGGAGGTGACGTCGCCGAAGGAGTTCAGGGATCGGGCGGGGCCGAGGGAGAAGGTCGACCCGGGCGGGAAGACGGCGGGCCGCCCGGAGGCCCAGCCGACGCTCTGCAGGTTCCCGCCCGGCTTCAGCAGGCCCCACGCCGCCACCAGCGTCTCCCCGCCGACCACCTCGATCACGACATCCACGGGCGCGACCCCGTCGCGCCCCGCCGCGACCTCCACCGGGGGTGCGGTGACGGAGGGGGGTAGGGTGCGGGCGCGTTCGGGGGTGCTGACCGATGCGATGACGTGGGCCCCTGCCAGGCGGGCGAGCTGTACGGCGAGCCGCCCGACCGAGCCCGACGCGCCCGTGACGAGCACGCGCGAGCCCGGCGAGGCGCCCGCCGCGCGCAGCGAGCGCAGGGCCGACAGGCCGGACATCGGCACGGCCGCGGCCACCGCCAGGTCCACCCCGTCCGGCACCGCGGCGATCGAGCCGGTGTCGAACGCCGCCCGCTCCGCCCAGGCCCCCGCCCCGAACGCCGCCACCCGCGTGCCCTCGGCCGGGCCCGTGCCGTCCGCGGCGGCCCGGAGCACCACCCCGGCGGCGTCGTAGCCGAGCACGGTGCCCTCCGGCAGGCGGCCCATGTGCCGCAACTCGCTGAAGTTGATCGACGTCCGGTGCACCTCGACCAGCGCCTGCCCGGGACCGGGCACCGGTTCGGGCACGTCGGCGAACCGCCCTTCCGCCCCCGGATCGACCACCAGTGCGCGCATACGACCACGGCTCCTCTCGCCGACAGGCGGACCGACGGTCCGCTTCGCTGCCGGGATACTATGAGGACCGACAGTCCGCTTGCAAGGGAGAGGTCGGATGCGATCAGACGCGACCCGTAACCGCGAGGCGATTCTGCGGGCCACCGAAGAGTTGCTGGCCGCCCACGGCGCCGAGCACATCTCGCTCGACCGGGTGGCCAACGGGGCGGGGGTGGGCAAGGGCACGCTGTTCCGGCGCTTCGGCAGCAGGACCGGCCTGTTCCAGGAGTTGCTGGCCGAACGGGCGGCCGCCCTGGCCGAGGCCATCAAGTCGCCCGGCTCGCCGCTCGGCCCGGGGACGCCGCCGGAGGAACGGCTGCTCGCCTTCCTGGACGTGCTGGCCGGGCTGGCCGAACGCAACCTGGCGCTGTTCGCCGCGCACGAACGGGCCTGCGCGGCGGACAAGTACCGCGACCCCACCTATCTGCGCTGGCACGCCCACGTGACGGCGCTGATCGCGGCGGCGGCTCCTGGGCTCGACGCGGGGTTCGCCGCCCACACCCTCCTCGCCTCCTACGACGCCGACCTCGCCCGGCACGTGATGTCCGAGGGCGGGGCGGACCGGCTCAGATCCTCGGTCCGCGGCGTCGCGCGAGCGCTCCTACGCGGCTGAGGCGACTCAGGCCGAGAAAGCGTCCGTGAGGCGGCTCCGGCCGGGAAGGCGTCCGTGGGGCGGGTCAGGCTGAGAAGGCGTCCGTGGCGGCCTGGCAGAAGGCTTTCAGGTCGTCCGGTTTGCGGCTGGTGACCAGTGTGTTGGGGCCGTCCGTGCAGACCACGACCTCCTGGTCCTTCCAGGTCGCGCCCGCGTTGCCCAGGTCGGTACGAAGACTCGGCCAGGACGTGAGCGTACGCCCGCGTATGACGTCCGCCTCGATCAGCGTCCACGGGGCGTGGCAGATGGCGGCCACCGGCTTGCCGGCGTCGAAGAAGGCGCGCGCGAACCGGACGGCCCCCGGCACCGTACGCAGGAAGTCGGGATTGGCGACACCCCCGGGGAGTACCAGGCCGTCGAATCCGGCGGGGTCGGCGTCGTCCACCGTGGCGTCCACGGCGAACGTGCCCGCCTTGTCCAGATGCTTGAACGCCTGGATCTGCCCCGAAGACGTGGAGACCAGCCGCGGCGTGCCACCCGCCTGCTTGACCGCCTTCCATGGCTCGGTGAGCTCCACCTGCTCGACCCCTTCGGGAGCGACCAGGAACGCGATGGTCTTGCCGTTCGCCATGACTGTCCCTTTCGTTTCCCTCCCCCTATCCGGACGGTCCGGATGTATGCGTTTTTACCCCCGGGGGGTATAGAGTGGGCGGCGTAACCGGGAGAGTGAGGAGTTCGGACATGGTGATCACCACTGCGTACCAGGTCGAGGGCATGACCTGTGGCCACTGCGTCAGCTCGGTGCGGGCCGAGGTCGGCAAGGTCGACGGGGTCCAGGTCGTCGAGGTCGACCTCGCGGCCAAGGAGATGGTCGTGACCAGCAGCGCGCCGATCGACCTGGCCGTCATCGAGTCGGCCGTGGTCGAGGCCGGCTACGAGCTGGGCGGGGGCCGCGAGCTGCTGCCGCAGGCGGGGTCGTGCTGCGGCTCGGGCGGCGGTTGCTGCTGACCCGCCTAGGGGGTGGCCCGCCGGGATCGCCAAAGGGTGTGCGCGGCGCACGCGAGGGCTGCGCCGACGGCGTACCAGAGCAGGTCGGGCGGGTTGAAGGTGCTGCCGAGCAGCGGTCGCAGGAACGGGGGGATCTTGCCGAGCTGGGCGAACTCTATCGCCCAGCTCAGCCCGCCCGCCACCACCGCGGCGGCCCACGGCCGCACGCGCGGCGCGGCCAGTACGACGAGCGCGTAGATCAGTACGGTGTAGAGCGCGTCACCCGCATACTTGGGCACGGGCCCGTCCCACAGCAGCCGGACGGCGAGCCCGGCCACGATCGTCAGCACGGCGGCGAGGAGAACGGGCAGGCGGGGCACCGAATCAACGTAGTGCCAAGCGTACTGAAAATTTACACCGCAAAAGGAAACGAGAATGAAACAATTCTCCGCTGCTCGTTGACACGCGGTCTCCGTATGGTGTGCCTTCTTCTACACAGGAACCCCCCGCCTGAAGGTGAGGCATTCATGAGGAAATGGTTCGCACGCCTGGCAGTGCTGGGTGTTGCGCTGTTAGTGGCCGGCCAGGGTGCCACGGCGGCCCAAGCCCAGGAACCTGCGGCGGGGAAGAAGGTCCTTCGCGTCGGTGCCACCCAGGCGATGGACCACATGAACCCGTTCACAGCGGTCCGGCTGGTCTCGACCTCGATCCACCGCTGGATGTACGGCTTCCTCGCGGTCCCCGACTCCAAGACGCTCCAGCCCAGCCCCGACCTGGCTGAGTCGTGGACGACGTCCGACGACGGGCTCACGTGGACGTTCAAGATCCGTAACACCAAGTGGTCCGACGGCCAGCCGGTCACGGCCGAGGACGCCGCCTGGACGTTCAACAAGATCATGACGGACGAGGCGGCCAAGACGGCCAACGGCCCGGCCGTGGAGAACTTCGAGAGCGTCACCGCCAACGGCCAGGACCTGGTCATCAAGACCAAGGCGCCGCAGGCGTCCATGCTGGACAACCCGATCCCGATCATGCCCAAGCATGTGTGGGAGAAGGTCACCGACATGACCAACTTCGAGGGCGACACGTACCCGACCGTCAGCAGCGGTCCGTACATCGCGGTCGAACACAAGAAGGACCAGTACGTCAAGCTGCGGGCCAACCCCGACTACTGGCGGGGCAAGCCCAAGATCGACGAACTCCAGGTCATCTTCTACGACAACCCGCAGGCCGCCGTCGCCGGGCTCAAGAAGGGCGACATCGACCTGCTCGGCCGCATGACGCCGCCGGAGTTCGAGGCCATCCAGAACGACCCGAACATCGAGGCGTGGAACACCCAGGGCCGGCGCGCCGCGTACCTGCAGATCAACCACGGCGCCACCACCACGGACAACAAGCCCGTCGGTGACGGCCACCCGGCGCTGAAGGACCCGAAGGTGCGCCAGGCGCTGCACTTCGCCATCGACAAGCAGAAGCTGGTCGACGAGGCGCAGAACGGCCTGGCCAAGCCGGCCGACGGCTCGATCATCCCGCCCATGTACAAGGACTTCTTCTGGGAGGCCACGGGCGACGAGAAGGTCACCTACGACGTCGCCAAGGCCAACAAGATCCTCGACGACGCCGGCTACAAGAAGGGCTCCGACGGCGTCCGTACGATGCCCGACGGCAAGCGCAAGCTGGAGTTCCGCTTCAGCATCCACACCGACGCGCCGAGCGAGGACAAGCTCGCCGAGTACCTGACCGGCTTCTTCAAGGAGATCGGCGTCACGCTGACCACCACGAAGCTCGACTCCAGCAAGTTCACCGAGGAGACCGGCGTCACGGCGCTGTTCGACATCGCGATCAGCGGCTGGTCGGTCAACCCCGACCCCGAGGAGATCCTGGCCACCCACCTGTGCAGCCGCAGGCCGGCGCCGGGCGGCGAGGGCGGCGGCACCGAGTCCTTCTACTGCGACCCGACCTTCGAGAAGCTCTACCAGGAGCAGCTCAAGGAGCTCGACCGGCCCAAGCGTGCCGAGATCATCAAGCAGATGGAGCAGCGGCTCTACACCGACGCTCCCGTCATCGCGATCTACTACCCCAACGACCTTGAGGGCTACCGCAAGGACCGGATCACCAGCATCACCCCGATCCCCGAGGACAAGGGCCTCCTGTACGGCGGCAGCGGCTACTGGCCGTTCTACACGGTCGACGTCAAGGCGAGCGCGGCCTCCGGCTCCGGCGCCGACGGCGGCGGCTCCAACACCGGCCTCATCGTCGGGGTGGTGGGCGGTGTGGTCGTCATCGGCCTCGTGGCCTTCCTCCTGACCAGGCGGCGCAAGAGCGTTGCCGACGAGCGCGAATGACAACACCGCTCGAAGCAGCGGAACCCGTCGCCGTCCAGGCGGCGGGTTCCGGTGAGGACCGCCCCGCGGGCCGCGGCACGCTCAGGTACGCGTTGTCGAAGGCCGGCGGGGCGCTGTTCAGCATCGCCGCGGTGATCGTCGGAACGTTCTTCGTCTTCCGGCTGTTGCCCGGCGATCCCGTGCGGAACCTGGCGCAGGGCCGCAACATGACCCCCGCGCAGCTCAACCTGGAACGCCACCGGCTCGGCCTCGACAAGCCGGTGCTCGACCAGTTCTTCGACTTCGTCGGCAAGACGCTCAGGCTCGACCTGGGCCTGTCGTACGAGTACAAGCGGCCGGTGCTCGACCTCATCGGCGAGCGCATCGGCCCGACCCTGCTGCTGGCCGGCACGGGCACGATCCTCGCGGTCTCGCTCGGCATCTGGCAGGGCACGCGGGCCGGCTGGCGGCACGGCAGCAGGTTCGACCGGTTCTCCACCGGCGTCTCGCTGGTGTTGTGGTCGGTGCCCACCTTCTGGCTCGGGCTGCTCCTGCTCATGGTGTTCGGCGTCGGCGTCGGGCCGATCCCCGGGCTGTTCCCCTTCCGCGGCATCGAGAGCGTGGACGCGCCCGACGGGTTCGCGTACCTGCTCGACGTGGCCTCGCACATGGTGTTGCCGTGCCTGACCCTGGTGGCGGTGGTCTACGCCCAATACCTGCTGGTCATGCGGTCGTCCCTGCTGGAGGAGGTCAGCCAGGACTACGTGACCACCGCTCGCGCCAAGGGCCTGCGCGACGAGGACGTACGCCGCCGGCACGCCGTCCCCAACGCCCTGCTGCCCACGGTGACGCTGGTCTTCATGCGTATGGGCTTCGTGGTCGGCGGCGCGGTGACCGTCGAGTACATCTACAGCTGGCCGGGGCTCGGGCAGTTGTTCTACCGGGCGATCGAGGTGCCGGACTTCACGCTCATGCAGGGCACGTTCATGCTGATCACCGTGGCCGTGATCCTCATGAACACGCTGGCCGACGTGGTCTACCACTTCCTCGACCCGAGAGTGAGGTCGGCATGACCAGCGTCGCTTGGGACCGCAGGCGGCACGCGTTCGGCCGCTTCTGGGGCACCTTCCGCCACCAGCGGGCCGGCATGGTCGGTCTCGGGGTGCTCGTCGTGGCGGTGGTGCTGGCGCTGATCGCGCCGCTGTTCATCGACGAGGGCGTGACCAACGTGGTCCGCGCCACCGGCGAGAAGATGGCCCCGCCGAGCCTCGACCAGCCGTTCGGCACCGACGAGTCGCGGCGCTCGATCCTGCTGATGATCTGGTGGGGTTCGCGTACCTCGCTGCTCATCGGCTTCCTCGCCGCGCTGCTCAGCATCGTGATCGGCATGGTCGTCGGCATCGCCGCCGGGCACTTCCGCGGCTGGTCCGGGGCCGTGCTCATGCGGATCACCGACTGGTTCCTGGTGCTGCCCTCGCTGATCACGGCGCTGGTGCTGGCTGCCATCCTGGGCGGCAGCACGTTCACGATCATCATGGCCATCGGGATCACGACCTGGCCATCCACCGCCCGCCTGATCAGGGCGCAGACGTTGTCGGTCGAGGCGCGGCCCTACATCGAACGTTCCAAGGCGCTGGGCGCGGGCCACTGGCACATCACCACCCGGCACGTGTTGCCGAACGTGGCGCCGCTGCTGCTGGCCAGCACCACGCTGGAGGTGGCCAGCGCGATCGTCACCGAGTCCACGCTCGCCTTCCTCGGCGTCACCGCCAACAAGACCTCGTGGGGCACGATGTTGCGGGCCTCCTACGACTTCGGCGCGGCCACGTACGGCGCCTGGTGGTACATCCTCATCCCGGGTCTGTGCATCCTCGCCGTCGTCATGGCGTTCACGCTGTGCGGCAGGGCGCTGGAGGCCGTGCTGAACCCAAGGCTCAGGAGGGCGGCATGAGTCTCCTCGAACTGGACGACCTGTCGGTGACGTACCGCATCGCCTCGGGCGAGGTGCCCGCGGTGCGCGGTGTGTCGCTGTCCCTCGACCCCGGGGCGGCACTCGGGGTCGCCGGCGAGTCGGGGTCCGGCAAGTCGTCGCTCGCCATGGCGCTGCTCAGGCTCCTGCCCAAGAGCACGCGGGTCGGCGGCCGGATCCTGCTCGACGGCGAGGACATCCTCGCCATGAAGTGGGGCCGTATGCGGGCCGTGCGCTGGGCCGAGGCCTCGATCGTCTTCCAGGGCGCGCAGCACGGCCTCAACCCCGTGCGCAGGATCGGCGAGCAGATCGCCGAGCCGCTGCTCGTGCACGGCCTGGCCAAGCCCGACGGCGCCCGTAAGCGCGTCGCCGAGCTGCTCGAACAGGTCGGCCTGCCCGCCTGGCGGGCCCGCAGCTACCCGCACGAGCTGTCCGGCGGCCAGCGGCAGCGCGTGATGATCGCGATGGCGCTGGCCTGCTCGCCCCGGCTGATCATCGCCGACGAGCCGACCACCGCGCTCGACGTGATGGTCCAGGCACAGGTCCTGACCCTGATCAAGGAGCTGATCGCCGAGCACGGCATCTCCCTGATCATGATCTCGCACGACCTGTCGGTGCTGGCCGACGTCTGCGACCAGCTCGCGGTCATGTACGCCGGCCGCGTGGTCGAGCACGGCCCCTCCCACGAGGTGTTCCACGACGCCCGCCACCCCTACAGCCGGGCGCTGGCGGCCGCGTTCCCGACCGTGGGCGACCCGGTGTCGCGGCTGGCCCCCAAGGGCCTCGGCGGCGACCCGCCGGACCCGATGCAGCTCCCGGCCGGCTGCTCGTTCCACCCGCGCTGCGCGGTCGCGGTGGAGGAGTGCGCGGGGCTCGACGTCGAGCTGTGGCCCGCCGGTCCCCGCCACGCCGCCGCCTGCGTGCACGTACGGACCAAGGAGGAGGTCGAGACGTCATGACCGAGACGCAGACCGCGGCCGAGACCGTCTCGACGGGCAAGGGCGCGTTGCTGGAGGCCCGTGACCTGCATGTCGCGTTCTCCGCGCGAGGCCGCAGCGCCCGCGCGGTGGACGGCGTCAACCTGGCGATCGGCCACGGCGAGATCGTGGCCCTCGTCGGCGAGTCGGGCTGCGGCAAGACCACGCTGGCCCGCACGCTGCTCGGCCTCGAACGCCCCACCTCCGGCGAGGTCCGCTACGACGGCTCCCCGCTCCAGTACGGCTCCAGGGCGCTCAAGTCCTACCGGCGTCAGGTCCAGCTCGTGCTGCAGGACCCGATGGGCTCGCTCAACCCCCGCCAAACCGTCTACGAGGCGGTCGCCGAGGGCCCGCGCATCCACGGCCTGCCCGACGAGCAGGAGATCGTGGCCTCGGCCCTGTCCAGGGCCGGACTGCGGCCGCCCGAGCGCTTCTTCCTGCGTTACCCGCACGAGTTGTCCGGCGGCCAGCGGCAGCGCGTCGTGATCGCCCGCGCGCTCGCGCTGAACCCGAAGGTGCTGATCGCCGACGAGCCCGTGGCCTCGCTCGACGCGTCCGTACGCGGCGAGATCCTGGCCCTGATGCTCAAGCTCAGGGCCGACCTGGGCCTGTCGGCGCTGGTCGTCACCCATGACCTCGGCCTGGCCTGGAACATCGCCGACCGGGTCGCGGTCATGTACCTCGGCCGGATCGTCGAGTCCGGGCCGGTCGAGCAGGTGCTGACGGCGCCGCGGCATCCGTACACGCAGGCGCTGATGTCGGTGTTGCCGGAGTCGCCCGAGCGGATCGTGCTGACCGGTGAGCCGCCGGACCCGACCAGGGTGCCGGGTGGCTGCCGGTTCCATCCCCGCTGCCAGGTGCTCGCCTCCGGCAGGGCTGCCGAGGCGGGCGTGGACGCGGCCTGCCGGTCGGAACCGCTGAGCATCCTGCCCGCGGTGCCCGACGCCCAGGCCGCCTGCCACTTCGCGGCGGTCAGCGGGTAGTTCAGCCGCGGAAGGCGTCGGCGTGCTCCCGCGCCCACTCCGCGAAGTCGCGCGCGTCCCGGCCGGTGATCTCACGGACGGTCGGGACGACCGTGTAGCCGACCTCCGGCGTGTTGCCGAGCGCGCCGACGAGGAACTCGATGGTCTGCTCGCCCATGCCGTCGGCGCGCCACTTGGCCCGCGCCTCGTCCACGGTGAGCTCGACGAACTCCACGTCCTTGCCGACGGCCTCGCTCAGGATGGCGACCTTCTCCTTGAGGGTGATCGCGCGGGGGCCGGTCAGCACGTACGTCCTGCCGCCGTGGCCGCCCTCGGCCAGGACCGTCGCGGCCACCGCGGCGATGTCGCGCTCGTGCACCAGCGCGCTCAGGCGCTCGCCGAACGGCTCCTTGATGACGCCCTCGGTCCTGATCGTGTGGGCCCACCACTGAAGGGTGTTGGCCATGAACTCGACCGGGTGGAGCAGCGTCCACTCCAGGTCGGTGGCGGCGAGGGCCTGCTCCAGCTCGCCGTCCTCGCGGCCGCCGAGCACGGTGACCCGGCGTACGCCCGCCTTGACGGCCAGCTCGGCCAGCCCGGCGCCGTCGGGGAGCGGGGAGTAGTCGTCGCCGGCGAAGTTGATGAAGTGCACCCCGGTGACGCCCTCGAAGGCGGCGGCCAGGGACGCGGGCTCGGCGAGGTCTCCGCCGACGACCTCGACGCCCTCGGGGAAGGCGGCCTTGGCGGGGTTCCTGGTCAGGGCCCGGACCTGCTGGCCGGCCTGAAGCAGCTCCTCGACGACGAGACGGCCGACGGTTCCGGTGGCACCGGTGACGAGGATGGTCATGGCAAACCCCAATTCATGTGGAACGGAATGTTCTGCTCTTACTATAGCAGAACGGAACACTTCATTCCATGTAGTTCTTGAGGCTGATCGCCACGGCCGCCCGGTGGATCGCCCCGGCGACACGCTCGACGACCTTCTCCTTGCCCGGCAGGTACGGCAGCAGCTTCAACATCCTCATCTGGATCCAGATCGCCAGCCGTGAGCCGATCACCATGCCCTTGACGTTCGCCGGGCCGAGCTCCTGGTTGACCCGTACGAACTCGCGCATCTCCCGCTCGTAGCCGGCCACGCCGCCGCGCCGGGCCAGCTCGCCCGCCAGCACGTACGCCCCCACGATCGCCAGGCTCGTGCCCTGCCCCGAGGCCGGCGAGGCGCAGTACGCGGCGTCCCCGACCAGCACGACCCGGCCCTTCGACCACTGGTCCATGTGCACCTGGCTGACCAAGTCGAAGTAGAAGTCGTCGGCGCCGCGCACCGCGCCGAGCAGCGCGGGCACTTCCCATTCGGCCCCCGACATGGCCTCGGTCAGCAGGTCCTTCTGGTGGCCGACGTCGCGGTGGTCGTAGGCGAGCGGCTGAGAGGCCCACATGAACAGGGCCTTGGCGTCGCCGTCCCGTCCGGTGCTGTAGACGTTGGCGGTCCTGCCGGGGCTCGCGTGCACGGCCTCCTCGCGGTCCAGGCCGAGCGTGTTGGGGACGGTGCAGATCGAGATGTAGTAGCCCAGGTCGCGGACGAACCCGGCGTCCTCGCCGAAGGCGATCCTGCGCACGTTGGAACGCATGCCGTCCGCGCCCACAACCAGGTCGAAGCGGCGCGGCGCCGCGTGCTCGAAGGTGACCCGGCCGTCGTCGGCGATGGCGGTGACGGAGTCGCCGAAGAGGTATTCGACGTCGTCGCGGGTGAGGTCGTACAGGAGGTCGTTGAGGTCGCCGCGCATGATCTCGACGTCGTCGCCCGTACGCCCGCCGAACAGGTCGGCGTCCATGGTGGCCAGCGGCCTGCCCTTGCGGTCGTAGTGGGTGGCCACGCGCATGTCGGTGGCGCGGGCGGTGACCGCGCCCGTGAGGCCCATGCGGCCGATCACGTCGAGGGCGGCGCCCCGGATGTCCACCTTGTAGCCGCCCTCGCGGACGGCCGGGGCGCGCTCGACGACGGTGACGGTGAAGCCGTGGCGGCGCAGCCAGTAAGCCAGCGAGGTGCCGGCGATGCTCGCGCCGGAGATCAGGCGCTGTTCCAGGACGTACGGGCGGAGACGGACCCGGAGCGGGCCCGGCTGGTGGGCTCGTTGTACCAGGCCATGTTGACCGGGTTCCTGGCGCAATGGCTGCTCGACCCGGACAGCGCGTTGTCGGGGCACGAGGTCGCCGAGGCCCTGCGCCTGGTGGGCGGCGGGTCGTAGCGTACGGCCCGCCGCGAGGGCCTCAGAAGGCGCTTATCGTGGCGGGGGCGCGCTCGGCCCTGCTGAGGGTGCGGATGACCGCCGTCGCGCCGTGCCGGTGGACCGCCAGACGGGCCAGCAGCTCCACCACGGGCTCGTTGATCGACGGCGGCAGCTCGGGGGTGCCGATGCCCACGCTCGCGGCCAGGTCGTCGGAGTGCACGACCAGCTCCATCACCCTGGTGAGCAGGAAGTCGTCCAGCCGCAGCGACCAGGCCGCCCACGGCAGCCGTACGACCCGGTCCTCGGGCTCGGCGGGCAACTCGGTCAGCAGTCGGTCGAGCAGCGCCTGCGTACGCTCGACGAGCGCGGCGTGCCCGTCGGCGGCGGCGGCCTGCCCGCCCGCCCGGACGCTGACGTTGCTCTCGTGGTCGAGGCCCGCCTGAACCCACGGCGACCTCGTGTAGTGCTCGATGAGCGGGATCGGCTCGTCGGCCTTCTCGCCGGAGTCGAGCACGTCGATGACCCGGACGATCTGGTGGGCCAGATGCCCGGCCAGCCCCGCGACACTGAACTCGGTCAGCGCGCTCGGCTTGTCCCACGCCGTCCGTACGGCCGGGTCGCGCAGCAGCGAGACCGCCGACGTCGCGGCCATCAGATAGGACTGCCTGATCTCCGCCATATGCCGCCCTTTCCCCGGTTCGGGTGGTAAGTCGGGCCCAAGACTATCCCCGGCCACCGACCGTGAGGGCCGCCGTCCTGCCCACTGAGACACCGCCGCCGTCAGGCGTCGTCGCGGCTCTCCGCCAGCGTCTTCCCGATCGCGGACCTGACGAAGGCCCGCGTCAGCCGGCCCCTCCTGAACCGGCTCAGGACCGGCCGGGGGGTGTCGTACCGGCGGGCCCGTACGTCGGCCAGCACGACCTCCGGCGCGCCCATCCCGGCCAGCACGTCGAGCGCCTCGCGCTTGGTGATCAACCGGTTCTCCCGCAGCGTGACCGAGGCCCGCGCGACGGTCAGCAGGCCGAGGTCCACCCAGACGTCCCGCAGCCAGCGCCGGCGTCCCATGGTCTTGTCCAGCCAGAACAGGCGCAGGTCCGTACGGACGAACTCGGCCAGCTCGGCGTCGGAGACCGGCGGCAGCAGCTCGGCGGGCGGCGGCCCGGCCAGCACGAGAGGGGCCGTGTGCAGCTCGCGGCGGGTCACGGCGGTGACCCGGCGGCGGAAGATCTGCTCGTGGGCCCACGTGACGTGCTCGGCCGGCAGGTCCGCCAGCTCCTCCAGGGACATGTAGGAGCAGTGGAGCAGGTCGGCGAGCGGCAGGCCGAGCCCCCGGTGCAGCCCCTTGATCCGGCGCCACTGCTCCATCGTGACCGGTGTCTCGACGATCGCGATCAGGTCGAGGTCGCTGCGCCCGGGCTGATAGTCACCCGCGCCCAGTGAGCCGTGCGCCCACAGGGCGACCAGGGGCACGACCTCGCCCACACCATCACGGAACCGCTGGAGCAGGACGTCTGTGGCCGCATGCATGATGTCCACTATGATCCATTCCCGGCCGTCCCGGAAGATCACCGGGCAGGCCGTCAGGATGTGCCGAACAGCGCGCTCACCGACTCGCCGTCGTGGATCCGCCGCATCGCCTCGGCCAGCGCCGGGGCGATCGACAACACGGTCAGTTTGTCACTGGGCTTGGGCGGGGGCACGGTGTTCGTACAGACGATCTCCATGACCTCCGGGAACGCGCTCAGCCGCTCGATCGCACCGCCCGCGAACAGCCCGTGCGTACAGGCCAGGCGGACGGAGTTCACGCCCTGCTCGCGCAGGCGGCCGAGCAGCTCGACGACCGTGCTGCCCTTGGCGATCTCGTCGTCGAGGATGATCACGTCCTTGCCCGCCACCTCGCCGATGACCGAGCTGATCACCACGCGGTCGTCGGGGAAACGTTGTTTGGCGCCCATGGCGACGCCGGTGCCGAGCAGCCGGGCGAAGTGCGCGGCCTCCTTGGCGTTGCCCAGGTCGGGGGAGACGACGACGGTGTTCGACAGGTCGTAGCGGCGGAAGTGCGCGGCCAGCTCGCGCAGCGCGTGCAGGTGGTCGACGGGGACGCTGAAGAAGCCGTGCACCTGCGGCGAGTGCAGCGTCATGGCCAGTACGCGGTTGGCGCCCGCGGCCACCATCAGGTCGGCGACCAGCCGCCCGCCGATGGAGATGCGCGGCGCGTCCTTCTTGTCCGAACGGGCGTAGGCGTAGTGCGGCAGGACGACGGTCGTCCTGGCCGCGGAGGCGGCGTCGGCCGCGTCGATCATGAGCAGCAGCTCGACCAGGTTCTCCTGGGTCGGCGGCACCAAGGGTTGGATGAGGAACACGTCACGCTCCCGGCAATTGGCCTGGAGCTGCACTTCAAGCGCGTCGTTGGCGAAGCGGTCGACCTTGACGGGATGGAGCTTCGTGCCGAGGTGGGAGCAGATCTCCTCGGCGAGCTCGGGGTGGGCAGTTCCACTGAAGACCGTGATGTCTCGCACGATTCACAAAGGATAGCTTCACGGGCTCACATAGTGGTGAAGGAGAGCGGGTTCGCCGGCGGCGTTGAGCCATCGTGCGCGGCTGCTGCGGACGCGGCGCCAGCCCAGCCGCTCGTAGAGCGCGATGGCGGCCCGGCCCTCGTGGGAGACCTCCAGGAGCACGGGCGTGCCGGCGGCCTCGCGTACGGTGGCGAGCAGGAGCGGGGCCAGCCCGCGGCCCCTCGCGGCGGGCGCGACGAAGAGTCGTGTGACCTCCGGGCCCTCGGGGGTGTCGGCCAGGCCCACGTGGCCGAGCACCCGGCCGTCCTCGTACGCCACCCAGGCGCGCAGGAGGCCGTGGGGCGTCAGCCAGCCTTGGGGGTCGCCCGGCCAGTCGACGGGGTAGCGGTCGGCGGCGTGCACCAGGGCCAGGGCCTCGGCGCAGGCGTCGAGATCGGCCGGCGTCCGATGGCGAACCGCCACTCCGCCGCCTTCGCGGGTCGTCACGTCTGGGCTCTCACGGGTCGTCACGTCTGGGCTTTCATGGGTCGTCACGTCTGGGCTTTCATGGGTCGTCACGTCTGGGCTTTCATGGGTCGTCACGTCAGCAACTCGACGGTGAGGGCGTCGAGGTCGGGGAGCACGCGCCAGGCGATGGCGAGGGCGTCGTCGTCGGGCGGGTAGTCCGCATGCGGCACGGCGATCACCCGCATGCCGGCCGCGTGCGCCGAGCGCAGCCCGTTGCTGGAGTCCTCGACCGCCACGCAGTCCTTCGGGTAGATCTCCAGCCGCCTGGCCGCCTCCAGGTAACCGTCGGGGGCGGGCTTGCCGCGCGCGACCTCCTCGGTGGAGACCGTGGTCACGAAGTACTCGCGCAGCTCGGACGCGTCCAGCACCACGTCGATGAGCCGCCGCGGCGACGAACTGGCCAGGCCGAGCGTGAACTGGGCGGCCAGCCGCTGCACGGCCTCACGCGCCCCCGGCAGCAGCGGCACGCCGTCCTGGTAGCGCTCGGCCATCTGGTCGATCACGCCCTCGGCGATCTCGTCGGGCGTCAGGCGCACCCCCAGCTCGTGCAGGTAGGCCGCCCACTCGCCGGTGCTCATGCCCATGAGCCTGGACTGCGTGTCGGGCTGCCAGGTGCCGCCGTGGTCGGCGACGTAGGCGCGCCGCACCTGCTCCCAGACGGGTTCGGAGTCGACGAGTACGCCGTCGAGGTCGAACACGCACGCTTCCATGACCACCCCCAGCACGATCGGACTGGAACCACCCAATCACACCGCCGAAGCCGGTACGCCGCCCCGCCCTGCCCTTATTGCCCGAGTTTCATGCTATTGGGGCTGGCTATTGAGCTACGACTTCCCGATCGGGGGCATGCGAGCAGACATGGCAGACCTTCCATTTCATGACACGGGCGACTTCGAGGACGCGGATCGTGGCTTCATCGCGAAGCTGACCCCCGGCGTGGTCACGTCGCGGAACGGCAAGGTCGTCTGGGACAACGACGCCTACACCTTCCTCGACGCCGAATGCCCCGACACCGCCCACCCCAGCCTCTGGCGACAAGCCCAGCTCTGCGTCAAACAGGGCCTCTACCAGGTCACCGACGGCATCTACCAGATCCGCGGCCTCGACCTGTCCAACATGACCCTCATCGAGGGCGACACCGGCGTCGTGATCATCGACCCCCTCATCTCCACCGAATGCGCCGCCGCCGCACTCAGCCTCTACCGCGCCCACCGCGGACCCCGGCCCGTCACCGCCGTCATCTACACCCACACCCACGTCGACCACTTCGGCGGCGTACGCGGCGTCACCACGGGCGACGTCCCCATCCTCGCGCCCACCGGATTCATGGACCACGCCATCTCCGAGAACATCCACGCCGGGCCCGCCATGAACCGCCGCGCCACGTACATGTACGGCCAAACCCTGCCACCGACCACCGGCGGCCAGCTCGGCTGCGGCCTCGGCATGACCACCTCCAGCGGAACCGTCTCCCTCATCCCGCCCACCGTCCACATCACTCACACGGGTCAGGAAGAGACCATCGACGGCATCCGCATCGTCTTCCAGCTCACCCCCGACACCGAAGCCCCCGCTGAGATGAACATGCTCTTCCCCGACCACCGGGCCCTCTGCATGGCCGAGAACGCCACCCACAACCTCCACAACATCCTCACCCTGCGCGGCGCCCCCGTCCGCGACGCCCACCGATGGGCCCGCTACCTCACCGAGACCATCGACCACCTCGCTTCCCACGCCGACGTCGTCTTCGCCTCCCACCACTGGCCCACCTGGGGCACCGCCCAGCTCACGGCCTTCCTCACCGAGCAACGCGACCTGTACGCCTACCTCCACGACCAGACCCTCCGACTCCTCAACAAGGGCCTCACCGGCCCCGAGATCGCCGAACACCTCCGCGTCCCACCCGCCCTCGAACGGGCCTGGCACACCCACGGCTACTACGGCTCGGTCAACCACAACGTCAAAGCCATCTACCAGCGCTACCTCGGCTGGTACGACGGCAACCCCGCCCACCTGTGGGAACACCCGCCGAGGGAGAGCGCCATCCGCTACGTCGAATGCATGGGCGGCGGCGCGGCCGTCGTGGCCTTCGCCAGGAGGTACGTCGAGGAGAACGACCTGCGTTTCGCCGCCCAGCTCCTCAACCACGCGGTCTTCGCCGACGAGGGCAACAAGGCCGCCAGGGACCTGCTGGCCGAGGTCTACACCCGGCTCGGCCACGGCGCCGAGAACGCCACCTGGCGCAACGCGTACCTGACGGGGGCGATGGAACTGACCGACGGCATCGTGCCCACCCCGCTCAGCACCACCTCGCCGGACCTGGTCGCGGCCCTGACCGTGGAGCAGATCCTCGACTCGCTCGCCATCCGCGTGGACGGTCCCAAGGCGTGGCACGAGAGCCTGTCCATCGACTGGCACCTGACGGACCTGGGGGAGCTGCATCGCACCACCCTGTCGAACGGCGTGCTGGTCCAGCGGCTCAACCCCCCGGACGAGCCCGTGGACCTGACGCTCCGCCTGACCCGTACGCAGCTGCTCGGCTTGGTGGCCGGGAAGGGTGTGGAGGGGGTGGAGCGGGAAGGGGACATCACGGCCCTCCAGCGGCTGGTCGCCGTCCTCGACTCACCGACCCGCGACTTCGCCATCGTGACCCCATGAGCCGTCGCGACCCCATGGGCCGTCGCGACCCCATGGGCCGTCGTGACGACATGGGCCGTCGCGACCCCATGACCGGTCCGCACCCGCCGGGGCGGCCTGTCTCGGCGCAGCTCATCCGGCGCTTCTCCGTCGGGACGCTGTCGTGCGCCCTCATCAGCGACGGCCAGATGGAACCTCCGTGGGAGCCCGCGCTGGCCGACTTCTTCACCCCCGACGCCGGCGTACCGGAGGACGAGCTGCGCGCGGCCGAGCAGCACGAGGAGCACGGGCGCACCACGCTGGCCTGCGGCTACAACTGCCTGTGCGTGGAGACCTCGGCCGGACTCGCGGTGATCGACACCGGCCTCGGCCGGAACTTCCTCGGCTACGGCCCGGACATCTCACCCCTGGTCGGCCAGCTCGGCGCCGGGCTGCGCGCGCTCGGGTTCACGGCCGCCGACCCGGCCGCCGTCGTCCTCACCCACCTGCACGAGGACCACGCGCGCGGAGCCGTCTGGTCGGGCCGTCCGACCTTCCCCGAGGCGACCGCGTTCGCGCACTCGGCGGAGATCGCCTACTGGTCGGACGCCGCCTCGCAGGCCCCCGGCGAGCAGCGCGGCCCGGCACAGGAGGCGATCAGGCTCTTCGGCGAACGGCTGCGCCCGGTCGAGTACGACACCGAGATCCTGCCCCATGTGCACACCGTGAACGCCGCCGGTCACACGCCGGGGCACATGGCCGTCCTGCTGAAGTCAGGACGGGAGCGGCTGCTCTGCGTGGGCGACTCCTTCTACGACCGGCTCCAGCTCAGCCACCCCGAGTGGCGCACCCCATGGGACTTGGACGGCGAGCGCTCGGTGCGCAGCCGCCGCCGGATCCTGGAACGGGCGGCGGCCGAACACCTGCCGGTGCACGCCTACCACATGCCCTTCCCGGGCCTGGGCCTGGTCGAACGCCAGGGATCGGCGTTCAGGTGGAAACCGATTCTGTTCTGATCCCATCGGCCTCTCAGAGCTTGTACAGCTTGTTGAACGGTGTCGGGATCCGCTCCTGCCGTGAACCGAAGTCGACCAGTACGGCGACATCGTCCTCCACCCCGATGACGACCCCGAGGCCGTAACGGTCGTGGCTCACCCGGTCGTGCATGTCGAACCGCTCGGCGGGTGGGGCCGGAGGCGGCGGCTTGAAGGGACTTGTGGGCAGGTGACGACGAGAATCGCCGCTAGCTCGCTTCATCTCCTCCAGTATGCGCCCCCTTGAGGGATACTCGGGATCGAACCTCGCTTTTCACACCCGTACGGACTCGGCGTGCGAGCGTGGGCGGGTCGTCGTGGGCAGGCGTACGAACCGCAGGAAAGCCGGCAGCAACCACGGACGGCGCCCCCAGACGGCGAGTTTGCCGGTGAGCGCGGCGCGCGTCCTGGAGACGCGGCCGAACAGCAGGAGGTTCAGTGTCGCCGGGTCGAACCGCACGTGCGCGTCCACTCCCGCGTCCACCTCGGCCACTGACACCCGCCCGTGGTCGAGCACCAGCGCCGCCGGCGCGGTGTGCGCGGAGTGGAACCCGACGGCGATCCGGCGGCGCGGCGCGGGCGAGCCGGTGTCCATCAGGCTTCCGTAGTCGTTCCTGATCATCCCGACGAGGAACAGGTCGAAGAACAGGCCGGCGTCCCGCGCGGGCAACGCCCATGGGGTACGGGTCGCGCGGGCGACGTCCCAGCCGTGCAGCAGCAACTCGTTCACCAGGTGGGCCAGCACGCCCGCGATGGGCACCCGCGCGTCGCCGAGCCACGGGACCGGCGTCGCCGGGTCGACGTCGGCGGTGGCGCGCAGGATCTCCCGGATGTCGTCGCGCAGCCGGTCGGCCAGGACCAGCGGGTCGCGTTCGGCGGAGTGCCCGAACGCCAGCTCGTTGAGCGTGCTCACCGTGTCCACGTTGGCGCCGAGAATCGCCTCCTCCAGCCCCGGGAACGGCGACGGCACCTCGCCCGGACGCACTGTGGAGGTGTAGAGCGTGGCGATCATGCCGACGTGGGCGGCGGTCTCGGCGACGGTCCATTCCCCGGTCGCCATGGTGTGGGGGTCGACGATGGAGATCAGCTTCGCGAACCGGTCGCCGGTCGCCTTGAGCGAGCCGCGCGCCGACGCCCATTTGTCGTACGTGATGTGCCCGGCCATGTTCACTCCCTTCCGCTCAGCGGGTGGGGTCACGATCACGGTAACCCGGGTGATCTGGCCAGGTTTCTCAAGGAATGCTCCCTTTCGGGGCTGTCGTGGGTGCGGAGCATGCCGTGGAAAAGCAGTGGCGTCCCGTCACGCCCGGCAGTTCACTTTGATCACCCATCCTCAGAGGGAGATCCATGATCGTAATCTCGGCCGCGTCGGGCGCGCTCGGCCGTCTCGTCATCGACCGGCTGCGTACCAGGGCGGACGTCGTCGCCGCCGTACGCGATCCCGCGCGGGCCCCGGAAGGCGTACCGGTGCGGCGGGGCGACTACGACGACCCGGCGAGCCTGCGTACGGCCTTCGAGGGCGCCGCCCGCCTGCTCCTGATCTCCTCCCCGGAGCTCGACCCCGCCCGCAGGACCGCCCACCACCTGGCCGCCATCGCCGCCGCCGTGGACGTGGGCGTGGGCGCCGTCGCGTACACCAGCTTCCTGGACGCCGACACCGTCGCCACCGGCATGACCGAGGCCCACCACGCCACCGAGCAGGCCCTCATGCGCAGCGGCCTGCCGTACACCGTCCTGCGCCACCCCTTCTACAGCGACGCGTTCGTCCCTAGGGTCACGGACGGCGTACTGGCCGGGAGCACCGGGGGGCGTGGCCTGAACACCGCGTTCCGGTCCGACCTGGCCGAGGTGGCGGCTGACGTACTGACCGGCGAGGGCCACGAGGGCCGTTCCTACGACCTCACCGGACCGCTGTGGACCCACCCGCAACTGGCCGAGGCCCTGGGCGTGCCCTACCGCGAGGTCCCGGACGCCGCCCCCGGCCCGATGGCCTGGCTCAACGCCCGGATCCGCACCGGCGCCCTGGAACGCCAGACCCCGGACCTGGAACGCCTCCTGGGCCACCCCGCCAAGACGATGCTCTCCCACGTCCTGCCATGACAGGTCGCACCGCCGGCGTACCCGGCGAATCGCTCAGCGAACGGGCAGGGGTCAGGGCAGCTCGCGGCGTACCAGAGCCTTGGCGAACGGTTCGCCGGTGGCGCGGGCGTGTGCCATTCGGGCGCGGGCCGCACTGAGCGTGCGCGGACGGTAGCCGGGTCCGCCGCAACAACTCTTGTGGAACCGGACGTCCGCGTGCAGCAACAGCGAGAGCACCCGCCACGCCGCGGTGTCCCGCCGGCGCGGGGCCGCGAAGGCGGAACCCACATGGATCAGCGACTCGCCGCACCGCGGGCACGTCCGGCCCTTGTCCCCGGGGAGTGGATAAGGCTGCTTGTACGAGGCGCGGCAAGGCAGACAGACGAACGACGTCTTCGCATGACCCATACGCCCAGGGTAGCTTTGCCCGGCAGAAATTCCGCGTCGCCGAGCAAGCCGGGAAACCGTCGTGTACGAGCCGCATGGATGAGCTTCCCGTCGTCGTACGCGGGCGCCCTTGCCCCTTGCGGAGTTACCCGGCAGCCTGCTGTGCCTCCGCGAGGATTGCCACGAGGTCGGTCACCAGCTCGGGGCCGGCGGCGATCGTCGCCTGGGAGGCCATGTCGTGCGGGCTGCCGTCGAGATCGACCACCACGGCTCCCGCCTCGCGGGCGATGACGACGCCCGCAGCGGTGTCCCATGGGTTGTTGCTGAGCATGACGTTGGCGTCGATCCTGCCGTCGGCCACCCATGCGAGATCGATCGCGGCCGAGCCGAACATCCGGACACGCTGGACGCGGGCGGCCAGTCCTTCCGTCAGGGCGAATCGGGGTCTGTTGCGTTCCGGCGCGTTCTCGCCGACCGCGTAGTCGCCGAGGGCGACGATGGCGTCCCGCAGGTCTCGGGCGCCGCTCACCTGGATGTGCGATCCGTTGGCCCTCGCACCGGCACCTTCAGCGGCCGAGTAGCTGAGGTTCAGGAACGGCAGCCCGATGACCCCGAGCAGGGACGTGTCCCCGTCGACCAGGCCCAACGAGACTCCGCACAACGGGATGCCGTGGAGGAAGTTCGCCGTGCCGTCCACGGGGTCCAGCACCCACGTCAAGCCTTCGCCCGCCCGGCTCGTGCCCTCCTCCTCGCCGAGGAAGCCGATCTCGGGCGTCTCGCGCGACAGGAACTCTCGTACGGCGTGTTCCACGGCGAAATCCACCTCCGTGGCCATGTCACGGTCGCCCTTGGCGGTGACGACGCCCGGAGCCTTGCTCGTGATGATCGCGCCGGCGATCGACGCGGCTTGCTCGGCGACGGGAAGAAGTGTTCGGACGTCGATGGTCATGCAGGTCGGCTCCGCTCTCGCGTACAGGGTGGAACCAATACTCGACGACGACTCCCACCCACGAGAGACCACCCTGCCGGTCGTCATCCATGCAGCGACCTGTACGAGGCGATCGAAGCCGGCGGCGCGGCCGGCGCGGCCACGATCGCGCTCGCCATCCTCGACGAGCGGGAACGCGACCTCTGACACCCGCCGGCTGATCTACCCCACCCACCACCAGCCGTCGCCCAGGTCCCGTACGGGGCTGCCGAGGTCGCCGGACGCGGTCTGGACGAGCGTCCGGGAGGTCGGCGGGGCCGGCAGGTGGGCGATCCCGCTGCCGGTCTCCGCTCGCCAGTCCTCGAACACCGGAAGGTAGAGCACCTCTCCCTGCTGCTGCACCTGGCCGTCCATCGACAGGTACTTCATCCACCACGGCACCGTGAGTGGCCGGCCGCTCTCGTGCTCCGCGACAAGAGCGGCGAACTCGTCCCGGTGCAGCCAGAACTGGCTGTCGATGTAGAGGTCTGCCAGTCAATCCTGAAGATGACCACCCCCAGGAGCACCGCGATCGTCAGCGTGACGAAGGAACGTACGTACCGCTTGAGCGACAGGTAGGTCATCACCGCGGCGAAGGACCAGAGAACGGCCCATGCCCAGGCCGCCGCGATCGCCGGCATGCTGAACCACCAGATCGCCTGGAACAACGGCAACCACAGGCAGGACACGACGGTCAGCACCAGCCATCCGGCCGATGCCATGGTGACCGTCCATCTGGCCTGGCGGGGCTTCTTCGTCGCGGGACGCATGGACGAAGTCTGTGGTCGTGGGCGTGCCGCGGACCAGGTCCGCCGACACACCCTCACACCATTCGCACGACTTCTCCACATCATGATCCGGCGTTCTGGTCGTTCACCTGGACGGTTGACGGGGAGCGAGGCCACGTGTGATCCTCGGCTCACCGTTCTGGACGCTGGATTCTGTTTTGTGGGTGCGCGGTCGCCGTGCATGATGCGTTGCAGGCTCCAGCGACAGACACCGATGCCGAGAGGTGGCTCTGTCGTGTCCCTGCCCTTCGCTGTCCTGATCCCGGTTCTGCCCTGGCTGGTGCTCGGTTCTGTGGCGCTCGTACGTGCGCGGCGGGAGGACATCCCGACGATCGTTCGTGCTCTCGCCCGATGGGGACGCCGCTGACAACACGGAAGCCGCAGTGTCCCGGGTACCACTACGCGGTCCTCTCTGGAGGCCACGTGGAGACGACCTCTCGCCGGGAAGATCGACCGGCTGCTCCTCATCGGCTCACACGATGGCCGGCCCGCCTTCTGCTTCCTCATGCGGGACGTCGACGGCGTCCCGTCACTCTCGAGCAACTGAACCTGTCCCCCGAGCCGCGCACGCTGACTCGTAGGAACCCGGTCGGTCGCGAAGGGGCTGACCTGCGAATGTAACCCTTTTGTCGGTTCTCACCAAGCAGGGGCGAATCGATGAAGGGAGCATGACCGGTGCGTCGTAAACAGGCGGAGATAGCCACAGATCCTGTGGCCTTCGAGGCCTTCTATCGGCGGAACGTCGATGCGGTCACCCGATTCCTCGCCCGCCGCGTGGACGACCCGCACACGGTCGCCGACCTGGTGGCCGAGGTGTTCGTGGCAGTGCTCGACTCGGCCCACACCTACCGAGCCGAGCTGGGCTCCGAGATCGCCTGGCTCTACGGCGTGGCACGCAAGACGATCTCCGCCGAGCGGCGGAGGGCGTACAAGCAGTACCAGCTGACGGACCGGGTGAGCGGACGACGCTCGCTCGCCACCGACGACGTCGCCAGGCTCGAGGAGCGCATCGACGCGGAGCGGCACGCCAGGCAGGTGTTCGAGGCCATGGCCGAGTTGCCGAAGGGGGAGCGCGCCGTACTGGAGCTGGTCGTGATCGACCAGCTCACAGTCACGGAGGCAGCGCTCGCCCTCGGAATCCGGCAGAGCGCCGCCAAGGTACGCCTGCACCGCGCCCGCCGGACACTGCGGAACCTGCCCTTCGTCATGAGTGGAGCATCAGGATGACATTCGAGGAGCAACTGCTGATGGAACTCAAGGCCGAGATAGCGGGCCGCGCAGAGCGCCACCGCCGCGTCACCCGCCGACTGTACGCGGGAGGCGTGGTGGGCCTCCTCGCCGCGGCGGCCGCGTTCGCCGTCCCCATGCTGACGGGGACGGAGACCCCCGCGTACGCCGTGAGCAAGAACACCGACGGCACAGTGCGAGTGGAGATCAACGAGTTCAAGGACGCCGACCAGCTGGAGCAGGACCTGCGCGCGGCAGGCGTCACGGCCGACATCAGCTACCTCCCGTCCGGCAAGGAGTGCAAGACCGGCCGGGGGAAGACGGTGGGCGCGGTGACGGCCATGGGACCGGGCCCAGACGCGGCGGCCCGCATGCGCGACGGCGGCCTCGACATCAATCCCCGGCACATCGGCAAGGACCAGACACTGGTGCTGGAGTTCGCCGGCACGGAAGAGGAGACCGCCGAGACGCGTAAGCAGGAGGTGTTGTGGCGGCTGACGGCATCCATGATCACTGGCCAGGTCGGGCCCTGCGTCACGATCGAAGACCCGACGTGGAACGGCGGCAGCCGAAACTGACGTGAGCCTGCCCAAGGCTCGCCCCTGACGGACACCCGTGTGCGGCGCCGCGCCGCCGGCTTCGACGGATGAGCACCCAGCCCCTGTCCCGAGGTTGTCCGGCCCAGCTCAGCTCAGCTCGATGAGTGGCTTCCGCGCACCCACCATGGACGGCTCACATCCAGAGACGCCGGGGCAATGGCGTGGGGCGGGTGACCGCCGTCCTCAAGTCACACACCGATCCTGCTCGCGGCACGCAGCGGGGCGAATTTGCCGCACACCCGGGACGCGGCATGATCCGCCCACCGGACTTCCGCGAGCGCATGGAGACGTACGCCGAGAGCGGCGGATCTCCCTTCCATGATCTCCGTCACACCGCAACACCGTTGTGGTCCGATCCTGCGCGGTCCCACGAGACCTGTTGCCCCGCAGGGGGCACTTTCCACGAGGACCACCGGGCCCGGAAGATCGAAGAAGCCGTAGAAGCGCTCAAAGCCAGGTCGAGGACCAACCCTTGACCTGGCTTCTCGCCCTTGGAAGGGGAACGGGAATCGAACCCGCGCTGCCAGCTCGGGAATTGCCGGGATCTCGGCTTGTCAGGGGCGTTCGCCTGGGGCTGGGGCCAGTCCTGAGTGACCGTGGTTGACTCCTTGTACCCCGGCTAACGGTACGACGATCACAGCTGCGAACAGGGATTCGTTCTGTCGGCCCTCTGCTCTACGGTGTGCCACTACGACTCGTCTGTTGTGATCGGAGTGGTGAGCATGGGGTTGACGACGCCCTCGGCGCCGTTCGATGTAGCAGCTGTCTTTCCTGAACTGGCCGGCCAGCGCCGGACCACGGTTCGGCTGCATCCGCGTCCGGGAAAGCCAGCCATCACGGACAGCTCCATGGGCGGGCCGTTGTTGTGGCCTGCGGATGAGGCTTGGCCAGCCTGTCCTGATCCGCTGTCTCATGATCCCTCGGAAGGCCGGGATCCACTTCCGCTGGTCCCCGTCATGCAGCTTTCCGCTCGAGATGTTCCCGAACTGCCCTTCCCTGATGGCACCGACACCCTCCAAGTGTTGTGGTGCCCGCTCGATCACGAGCCGTACTTTCAGCCTCATGCGATCGTGCGCTGGCGGAAGGCGGAAGAGATCGGGAGTTTGCTCATCAAGGCCCCCGAGCCAGATCCTGACAGCGACGACTCGTATCTCCCTACGGCTTGCGTCCTGTCGCCGGAGCGGGTGGAGGAGTACCCGGATGGTTGGGAACTTCCCCCTGAGCTCAGGGCTCGGATCTGGGCATGGGAAAAGGATGCCTCGAACCCTGACGGCTGGAGTTACTTCTCGCATCTCTCAGCTGCTCCAGGGAGCAAGGTTGGAGGCTGGGTGGACTGGATCCAGGATCCGGTGCAGTTCGAGTGCGGCAGAGGCCACGAGATGGCACACCTGCTGACCATTGCGAGCTGGGAACTCGACATCGAGAGCAGCAAACGTTGGGCTCCCGTCGAAGACCGTCCACTGCTCACCCCACACGCCCCTCCGGAAGTGCAGAACCCCACCGATCTCATGATCCAGGACGCTGGATCGCTCTACATGTTCGTCTGCCTGGAATGCCCCGAGCGCCCTGTGGACTCCCTCAGCCAAGGATCATGAATTTGGTACGCATGGCGCAGTGAGCCATCCCGTGATCACGAGCAATTCGCGATGCTGGTCCAAAGTGAGGCGTCCGGCAAGCAGGTGGTTGATCTGTGCCAAGCGCT
The DNA here is from genome assembly GCF_003947315.1 of Nonomuraea sp. WAC 01424. Classification (NCBI taxonomy): domain Bacteria; kingdom Bacillati; phylum Actinomycetota; class Actinomycetes; order Streptosporangiales; family Streptosporangiaceae; genus Nonomuraea; species Nonomuraea sp. WAC 01424. The sequence goes on along the minus strand of NZ_QHHZ01000016.1, from coordinate 158,356 downwards.
TTCGTGTGCGGTCCCGTAACGTGCCTGTGGGGACAACGGGATAGGCGCGGCACAACAGATCGACGGCCTCGGCGAGGGCTCCCAACGTGCCGGTTCCGACGTCGGATGCCTGGAGTTGCTGGGCGAGTTCCATGTGCCGTACAGGTCGGCTTCGGCTCGTAGGGCGTCGGCCGGGATGACGTGGGCCTCGGTGAGGCGGTTGCCGGTCTGTTTGGTGGGTGAGAAGCCGAGTGCTTTCGGTTCCAGGCCGGTCAGTTGTGTCAGGGCGAGCCGGTACGGCGTGCGGGTCATCGGACTTCGCCGGCCCCCAGCGTCGGACGCGCTCCTCGTCGCAGGCCAGGTGTTCGGCGATGCCGATGGGAGTGGCGTTGATCTGGTCGGCCATCTGGACGCGGGAAAGGTGCTTTGCGTTGCGCCAGGCCCGAAGTCGCACGTTCGGGATGTAGCCGGGCATTCGGGGGTCTTCCTCCCGGCTGAGGGCTCAAAGGGGAGCGTGGGGGCCGTTCAGGGGTCCTGCAGAAACGTGGTGCGGTCGGCGACGCTTCCGGCCGGCCTCGGACGGTTGTGGAGGTCTTGCTCCCGGCAGACAAGCACGAGCTAGAGGACGCCCATCCCATTTCCTAGCATCCGGGCACTCCATGCGCCCGTTCTGGGGGTGCTGTGCAGACCGGCGGATCTTCCTGCCACACATGGTTGCTGCGGCTCTTGTATTGATACATGGCGAAGATGACGAAGATCACCATGCCGAGTACGACGAGCCCGTAGAACCAGGTGCCGCCCTTGTTGTTCAGCACCCAGGCAGTCATCAGACCCACGACGGGTGCTCCGCCTCCGAGTCCGAGCGCCAGGTAGATGAGCACCTGGCCCAGGTCCTCATTCGCCGGTTTGGCTCCCATCAGGGCGAAGCTGTACGTGAAACCCAGCCATCCAAGCACCAGGGTGCCCAGCACCCACACGACTCCTAAGACCAGCAGCGCCGAACCACCTCTGGATTCAGTACGTTCCGGCTCCATGGCAAGAAGTGTTGATCCCGGTCTGTCCTGGATTGGACACGACCGCTTCACGGTCCCGCATCAAACAAGCCCGCCCGGAAGACCTTCGCGGTCAAGACCCTCGCACCAATGTTCCTGACGCGGGCAGAAGCCGAGCGGGCGCTGTGGCGATGATCGACACCGATCAGGCCGACTGTACGCGTGATCGGCGGTTCAGGGCCTTCGTGCTCTTGGCCCCGTTCGCGAGCCTGCGATCGGGCGAGATCGCCGCAGTGACCCGAGCGGATCCCGACATCGACGCAGGCATGGTTCGCGTGCGTCTGGCCTATGTGGAGCGCTGCATTGGTGAGCGCCAGCTCTCGGTCCGCCCAAGCCCAAGGCCGGCCGGCGTCCTGGCCACGGCGCACGATGCGGCGGGAGCCGTGCTGATGGTGCTGGAAGCGGCGTTGCCAGGTGTTCTTCATGAGTTGCAGGATGTCTATCCCGTGACATAGGCCGACTTCGGATGGTGCCGTGCAAGACATTCCTGCTGTCGTCAGTGAAGACCCCCCCAGGAAGAAGTCGTTCTGGCGCAGTCGGAAGGGGGGTTGTCTCTTGGTCGCCCTCCTGTCGCCGGTGATGGCCTTGGGTCTACTCGTACTCCTCTTCATGATCCCTATATGGGTCAATGACGGGAAGCTGGCGGGCATGATCAGCCGGTTCGAGCGTCACCCCCTGCCGCCCAAGACCGAGTGGGTCGGCCAGGGCGAAGGATCCGTCGCGCTTCGCGGCAACGGCAACCACTGTGACTACCTCGCCCGCTTCACGCTTGAGACGGGCCTGAGCATCCCCGAGCTCAAGAACTACTACGACCGGGCGAAAATCGTGGGAATCGACGGAGATCGGCCCTACGTCACGATGCGGGCTCAGCAGGCGTCGAAACCCACCGCCCACGGCGGCCAAGCTGTGATCGTGGAACTGTCCGACAGCACAGACGCGGGCCTGGACCTTCGCTGTCACTGATCCAGTCGAGGCTGCCTGCCGGGTGAGCTGAAACTTCTCCCGCACGCCCAGCTCAATCACTTGTGCGGCAAGTTGAAGGAGCTCCTCTCGGCCCAGTCGGACAAGTGGACGACCGAACATCGGTCTCTCTCGAGAGGAGTGAATCACCATGGCCATCCAGGGCCCGAGCTCGATCGGCTTCGACCAGGTCTTCCCACACAGCCCGTGTTCGAGCCGTACCCGGCCACCGACGATCAGAAGCGGCTGATCGAGTTCAAGGCCGATGTGCAGGTCAAGCGGGATGCCGCCGAACGTCACGGTCAGGACGTGGCCGACCGGGACGAGACGACCGCGGGCATCGAGGCGGAGATCAACGCCGCCGGGATGCGGGGCAATGTCGCCGGCGGCCGAACCGCTTCCAGCCGCTTCCGTTCCACTCGACGGCGGCCCTCTCGCCAAAGGCAAGATCAACTGAACTGGCATGCAGGTGAGAAACGTCTCAGAAAACAATCAAGGCCCGGGGTCGGAAGTCATCCATGACCTGGGCCTTCGTGAGTGGAGCGGGTGACGGGAATCGAACCCGCGCTGTCAGCTTGGGAAGCTGATGTTCTGCCATTGAACTACACCCGCACGAACCGAAGTGCGCGTCCCCCACTGTAGCGGAAACTTGCCCCTCAACAGCAAACCCAACGCCCCACCTTTTCCGGCCGGGACGGTAAGTTGGCTCACCGTGTTGCTATCTGACCGTGACATCCTTGCTGAGATCGACTCCGGCCGGCTCGCCCTCGACCCCTTCCACCAGGACATGATCCAGCCGTCCAGCATCGACGTACGGCTCGACCGCTACTTCCGTGTCTTCGAGAACCACAAGTACCCCCACATCGACCCCGCCGTGGAGCAGCCGGATCTCACGCGGATGGTCGAGCCGGCCGGTGACGAGCCGTTCATCCTGCATCCGGGTGAGTTCGTGCTGGCGTCCACCTATGAGGTGATCACGCTTCCCGACGATCTGGCCTCGCGGCTGGAGGGGAAGAGCTCGCTCGGACGGCTCGGGCTGCTGACGCACTCGACCGCCGGCTTCATCGATCCGGGTTTCAGCGGGCACGTCACGCTTGAGCTGTCCAACGTGGCGACGTTGCCCATCAAGTTGTGGCCGGGGATGAAGATCGGGCAGTTGTGCGTGTTCCGGCTCAGCTCGCCCGCCGAGCATCCGTACGGGTCGGCCAAGTACGAGTCCCGGTATCAGGGTCAGCGGGGGCCCACTCCGTCCCGGTCGTTCAGGAACTTCCACCGGACGAAGATTTGAGTGAACAACAGGTGAACATTTAGAAAACGCCTTGGCGGGATCGACCCTCAACGCACCCGCCATCAGGCCATGTCAGGGGTCGGATTTCCCTGCAAAAAGCGGCCAAACTACTCCGTATCCCGGTGTCGCACAACATACGCAGGGTAGCCAGAAGGCGAAGGGAACATGAAGTTCGCATTTCGCCTGGTAACCCGTACCCTCTTCCACGGACCATCCCCGCACATCTGGAGAACGACGTGCGCCTGCGTCTCACGCCACGTGAGGACAGCTACTACGACCTGTTCGCAGACTCCGCGAACAACCTGGTCACGGCATCCCGTCTGCTGGTCGAGATCATCAGTGACGGATCGGACAGGGAAGCCCTGGCCGAGAAGATGCGCGCCTGCGAGCACGCCGGTGACGAACGCACCCATGCGATCATGAACCGGCTCAACGAGAGCTTCATCACCCCGTTCGACCGTGAGGACATCTACCGCCTCGCCTCCAACCTCGACGACGTGATGGACGCCATGGAGGCCGCCTCCGACCTCATCGTCCTCTACCAGATCGACCACCTCCCCAAAGACGTGGTCCGGCAGGTCGAGGTCCTGGAACGTGCCGCCGAGCTGACCGCCGAGGCGATGCCGCGGCTGCGTTCCATGAAGAACCTCAACGAGTACTGGATCGAGGTCAACCGCCTGGAGAACCAGGGTGACCAGGTCTATCGCAGGTTGCTGGCCAAGCTGTTCAGCGGTGAGTACGACGCGCTCACCGTCATGAAGATGAAGGAGGTCGTCGACGCCCTCGAAGAGGCGGCCGACGCCTTCGAGCACGTGGCCAACACCGTCGAGTCGATCGCGGTCAAGGAAAGCTAGGCCCAGTGGACCTCACGCTCGCCCTCGTCATCGGCGTGGTCGTCATCTCTCTGGTCTTCGACTACACCAACGGGTTCCACGACGCGGCGAACGCCATCGCGACCTCCGTCTCGACCCGGGCGCTCACCCCCAGGGCCGCGCTGTTCATGGCCGCGGCGATGAACTTCATCGGCGCCCACCTGGGCACCCAGGTCGCTCAGACGGTCGGCAAAGGGATCATCGACGCTCCCAACGGTCCGCACGGCCTGGTCGTCGTGGCCGCGGCGCTCATCGGCGCGATCGCCTGGAACCTGATCACCTGGTACTTCGGGTTGCCCTCCTCCTCCAGTCACGCGCTCATCGGCGGCCTGGTGGGTTCCGCGCTGGCCTCGGCCAGCGTGGTGCACTGGGACGGCGTGATCGAGAAGGTCGTCATCCCGATGATCCTGTCGCCGTTGATCGGCTTCAGCCTCGCCGCGTTGATCATGATCGCAATTTACTGGATCTTCCGCAACAGCCAGCCGGGCAGGACCAACCGCGGGTTCCGCTACGCGCAGACCGTCTCGGCCGCCGCCATGGCGCTCGGGCACGGCCTGCAGGACGCGCAGAAGACGATGGGCGTCATCTTCCTGGCGCTGACGGTCGGCGGGTACGCCAGCCCCGGCGAGGGCATCCCCCAGTGGGTCATCCTCTCCGCCGCCGGCGCGATCTCGCTCGGCACGTACGCCGGTGGGTGGCGCATCATGCGCACGCTCGGCCGGCGGATCATCGCGCTCGACCCGCCCCAGGGGTTCGCCGCCGAGTCGGCCGCGGCCACCGTCCTGTACGGTGCCGCGATCGGGTTCGGCGCGCCGATCTCCACCACCCACACCATCACCACGGCGATCATGGGCGTCGGCGCGACCAAGCGGCTGAGCGCCGTGCGGTGGGGCGTCGCCGGCAACATCGTGACCGCCTGGGTGCTCACCATCCCGGCGGCGGCCCTCGTGGCGTCGCTGGCCTACCTGCTCCTCCACGCCATCGTGGAGTAGGGCTACGGCGTGGGCTGCCCGCCCGCGTACATCACGTCCACGTCCCAGCGGGCGAAGCCCAGGGACTCGTACAGCCTGATCGCCGCCGTGTTGGCCTCGTCCACGTAGAGCATCGCCTGGGCGAGGCCACGCGCGCGCAGGTGGTTCAGGCCGGCCAGGGTGAGCGCCCGGCCCAGGCCGGTGCCCTGCTGGGAGGGGTCGACGCCCACGACGTAGACCTCGCCGAGCGGCTCGTGCCCGTGCTCGGACGAGCCGTGGATCTTGGTCCAGTGGAAGCCGGCGAGCCGGTCGCCGCGTACGGCCAGGAAGAAGCCCTCGGGGTCGAACCAGGGCTCCCGCTCGCGCCGGATCAGGTCGTCGCGCGTCCACGCGCCCTGTTCGGGGTGGTGGGCGAAGGCGGCGGCGTTGACTTTGAGCCAGGCGTCCTCGTCCTGCCCCGGGACGAACGTGCGCAGCCGCACGCCGTCCGGGAGCGTGTAGGGAGGAAGCGGGGCGAACAGCGAGCGGCGCATCTGCCAGAGCGAGCGCACGCGTTCGAAGCCGAACGACGCGGCCAGCGCGCCGGCGCCCGCGTGGTCGCCGTGCGCCCACAACCGCACCCGGCCGCCGGCCAGTTCGAGTACGGCCCGCAGCAGCCGCGTCCCGTGGCCCTGCCGCCGGTGGGCCGGATGGATGACCAGTTCCGCGCTCGGGCCCTCGACCTCGTCGGTGGGATCGACGTGCGCGTAGCCCACGGGCGTGCCGTCGGCCGCGTGCAGCAGCAACGAGCGGGCCCGGGGATCGCCGCCGTAGCGGAGATGGAGCATCACGTGCTCGTTGAGCGGGCGGACGCCGTCCGCCTCGGTCGCCGCTTCGACGATGCCGAGCACCTGGGTGACCTCTACGTCGTCGAGCCGTTCACTGATCTTCACGTGCGCACCCACAGGACGAACTCTAGGCGTACCAATGGCGAACAATGCCATTGGCTGTCCCGGTCAATCGTTACCTTTGAGACATTCGTTGCATAGGGAGACGTCGTAACGTCCCTGTCATGACGTCACGCACCCTCCTCCGGCTGTGCACGGCCGGCGTCGCGACCGCGGCCGGGATCGCCCTGGCCGTGGCGCCCGCGGTCGCCGCGACCAGCGGCTCCGCCGGCAACGGCCACGGACACGGCGGGCCGACCGTCCCGGTCCGCCTGCTCAGCATCAACGACCTGCACGGCAACCTCGAACCGCCGTCGGGCTCCTCCAGCCGCATCCTCGACCCGGACGGCCCCCTGGTCGACGCCGACGGCTCGCTGACCGGGCTCGCCGGCGGCAAGTACTCGATCGCCGGCGGCGTGTCGTACCTGGCGACGTACGTCAAGCAGGCGCGTACCGAGAACACGCTGGTCGTGGCCGCGGGCGACCTGATCGGCGCGTCCCCGCTGATCTCGGCCGCCTACCACGACGAGCCCACGCTGGAGGTGCTCGGCTCGCTCGGCCTCAACGCGACCGCGGCCGGCAACCACGAGTTCGACGAGGGGTACGCCGAGCTGCGGCGCCTCATGAACGGCGGTTGCCACCCGGTGGACGGCTGCTCGCCCGCCGGGCAGTGGAAGGGCACGGACTTCGACTTCCTCGCGGCCAACGTCGTCAAGGAGGGCACCGACCAGTACGCGCTGCCGCCGTTCTACGTCAAGAAGATCAACGGCGTCCAGGTGGGCTTCATCGGCCTGGTGACGGCGACCACGCCGACCATCGTGACCGCCGAGGGCATCAAGGGCCTGCAGTTCACCGAGGAGGTCGCCGCGGCGAACCGGGCCTCGGCCTACCTGGCGCGCAGGGGCGTCAAGGCGCAGGTCGTCCTGATGCACGAGGGCGACTCGATCACCCCGAACCAGAGCCCGGACGCCTGCTCGGTGAACACCGCCAACGCCGGCTCGCGCATCGCCAGGGAGCTGAACCCGCAGATCGACCTGGTCATCAGCGGCCACTCGCACCAGGCGTACATCTGCAAGACCAAGGACCCGGCCGGCCAGGACCGCCTCTACACGCAGGGGTCGTCGTTCGGCCGCGTGCTGACCCAGATCGACCTGCGGGTCGACAAGCGCACCAAGGACGTGATCCGCTCCTCGGTCACCGCCGACAACAAGGTCGTCGCCCGTACGGTCACGCCCGACCCGCAGGTCGAGGCGCAGGTCCAGACGTGGCGGACGCGCAGCGCCGAGGTGGCCAACCGCAAGATCGGCACGATCACCGGCGACATCAGCAACGTCGTCAGCAACACCTCGGCCGCGACCACCAAGCCGGAGACGCCGCTCGGCGACCTCATCGCCGACTCGCAGCTCGAATCGGCCAAGGCGGCCGGGGCCGAGATCGCGCTGATGAACCCGGGCGGCATCCGCACCTCGCTGACGTACACGCAGTCGGGGTCGGAGGGCGACGGCGTCGTGACCTACGGCGAGGCGTTCGCCGTCCAGCCGTTCAGCAACCTCGTGCAGGTGCGGACGTACACGGGGGCGCAGCTCAAGGCGCTGCTGGAGCAGCAGGTCTGGACGCCCAACCCGGCGACGGGCGCGATCAACCACCGGATGTTGCAGGTGTCGTCCTCGCTGACCTACACCTTCGACACCACCAAGCCGGTGGGGTCGCGGGTGTCGGGCATCAAGCTCAACGGCACGCCGGTCACGGACACCCAGTCGATCAAGATCGCCGCGAACAACTTCCTGATGGGCGGCGGCGACGGCTTCTCGGTGTTCACGCAGAGCACGGACACCTGGAGCGGGGCCATCGACCTGGACGCGTTCACGGCGTACCTGACCGCGCGCTCGCCGATCACCCCGTCGGCGGCCGACCGCATCACCTTCGTCAAGTGATCCCCGAGATCACCTTCGTCAAGTGATCCCCGAGCCGGGGGCCCCGCCCGCCGGGGCCTCCGGCTCGCCCGGCAGCCGCGTCAGCCACTTGCGCGTGACCTCCGCCTCCAGGTCCACGCCGTGGTGGCGGGCCATCAGCAGCACGTGGCACAGCACGTCGGCCAGCTCCGCGCGGAAGCCCGCCTCGATCTCCTCCGGGGTCAGCCCCCTGGTCCGCGCCTGTCCGGCGCGCATGAGGTACGCCTGGGTCAGCTCGCCGACCTCCTCCTGGAGCTTGAGCAGGTACCAGGCGTCGTCGCGGACGATCCCGAGCCGCCCCGCGTAGCGGTCGGAGACACGCTGGACGTCATGGCCGAGCCGGCGCAGATCCATCAGGCGAGTCTAGGGACAGGCGGGTGGGTCCAGGCGTCCATCAGGCGAGTCTAGGTGCCCGCCCGAGGGCCCCCGGGCGGCTCTAGGCGCGGTGCAGCGGCAGGCGGGCGATCAGGCGGGCGCCCGGGCTGTGGTCGGCGACCTTGAGGGTGCCGCCGTGGGAGGCGCAGATCTCGCGGGACAGGGGCAGCCCGAGCCCGCTGCCGCCCTTCTCCTTCCTGCGGGCCGCCTCCAGACGGGTGAAACGCTCGAAGACGCGCTCGCGGTCCTCGGGCGGGATGCCGTCGCCGTCGTCGGTGACCGAGATGTAGACGTGGTCGCCCTCCACCCAGATCCGCAGGTCGATCCGGCTGGCCGCGTGGCGGGTGGCGTTGTCGAGCAGGTTGGTCAGCAGGCGGTCGAGCTGGACCGGGGAGCCGAGGACCAGGGCGCGGCCACACGTGTCCAGGACGATGGGGATCTTGCCGCCCGCGCGGCGGCGTACCCCAGCCTCGGCCAGGCGGCACAGGTCGACGATGCGGCGGTCGGGGATGGCGCCGGCGTCCAGGCGGGCCAGCATGAGGAGCTCGTCGATGATGCCGGTGAGGCGTTCGGCGGCGGCCAGGGCGCGGGCGCCGGTGGCCGGCCAGTCGGTCTCGTCGGGGTAGGAGTTGGCGACCTCAAGCTGCGTGCGCAGGGCGGAGATGGGGCTGCGCAGCTCGTGGGAGGCGTCGGCGACGAAACGGCGCTGGGTCTCGGCGGAGCGCTCGAGCCGGTCGAGGGTGTGGTTGGTGGTGGCGGCCAGGTCGGTGATCTCGTCGCCGGTGTCGGAGACGGAGACACGCCGGCTGAGGTCGCGGCCGGTGATCTCGGCGAGTTCGGCGCGGATGCGTTCGACCGGGCGCAGCGCGGAGGCGACCACGACCCAGGTGATGCCGGCGACGATCACCAGGACCATGGGGGTGCCCAGGAACACCATGGCGTTCAGCCAGGACAGTGCCCGGTTGACGTCGCTGAGCGAGGAGGCGCCGTACACCGTGACCAGCTCCCCGCTGGGGGTGTGCACCTGGATCGCCATGATCAGGTACTGGGCCTCCTTCTCGTCCCTGAGGCCGGTGAGCGTGCTCTCGGTGCTGTAGATCGTCTCCGGCTTGTCCACCTGGATGCCCGTCAGGCGCTGGCCGCGCAGCCCGGGGCTGCTGGCGATGACGCGGCCGTCGGCGGAGACCACCTGAAGGAGCTGCACCCGGGCCGGGGCCTCAAGCGTGGGGGAGAGCTGCCCGGCCCGCGCCTCGCTGGCCACCCTGCGTACGGCCAGCTCCACCCGGGTCTCGACAAGACCGTGCAGGTTGTCCGGCCCGAGCGTGAGCGTGAGCGTGGCCGTGACGGCCAGGACCACTGCCGCCACCAATGTCGCGAGAGTGGTCAGGCGCCCACGTATCGAGCGGGGAAAGAGCCTTTTCGCCATCCCCCAGAGACCTACCCATAAGGATTCGAACTGGGCAAATGCCGGATCGAGATTCGGCAAGCGGCCCGCAAAGAGGCGTGTTCCCGGCGGGCGACCCCGGTGTGCGGTCGAATAGTTGATCACGTGCGAGGCGCCGGAGCGCGACGGCGGACCGCCCCGCCGCGCGCGCCGGCCGGGCGTGGGTGGCCGCCGCAACACATGGGCAAGGTGATCGAGCTGTGCCGCACCACCACCTGAGCGAGTCCTGGGCCGCGCCGGCGCTCGTCGTGCTGATCACGTACGCGGTGCTGGCCACGCGGACGGCGTGGAGCCGGTGGCGTACCGCGAGCTTCGCCGGCGGCGGCGTGCTGCTGACCGTGGCGCTCACCGATCCCGTCGCCTCGCTGGCCACGACCGACCTGCGCGGCCAGACGCTGCAACACCTGCTGATCGGCATGCTCGCGCCCCTGGCCCTGGTGATGGGCGCGCCGGTGACGCTGCTGCTGCGCTCGCTGCCGGTCGCGTACGCGCGCCGCGTGACCTGGGCGCTCCGCGGCACTGCCGTGCACCTGCTGGCCAACCCGTGGACGGCCCTGGCGCTCAGCGCGGGCGGCACGGCGGCCCTGTACTGCACCCCCCTGTACGGGTTCGTCCCCGTGCCGCTCGCGCACGCGTACGTCCTGCTGACCGGTTACCTGTTCGCCTGGGTCGTCGCCGGTCCCGACCCCGCGCCGCGCCGCCCGCCGGTGCCCGTGCGGGTGGCCGTGCTGGCGGTGGCGGTCGCCGCGCACGCGGGCCTGTCGCAGCTCATGTACGCCGCCCGTACGGACCCGCCGGTGCCGGCCGGCCAGCTCAGGGGCGCGGTGGAGATCATGTGTTACGGCGGCGACGTGTGCGGGCTGCTGCTCGCCCTGGCCCTGGCCGTCACCTGGCGGCGGCGCGACCCGGAGGCGGCCGACGTGGAACTGCTCGCCCCCGGCCTCACCGTCCGGGTGCCGGGCGTGCCCGAGCCCGCCGGGCGGGTCGCCGTACTGGACCGTGAGCCCCCGAGGACGTCGGGCCCGCTCACCCCCTTCGAGTACGGCGACGAACTGGACCACCCGGACCCGGCCGACCTCTAGCCAGGGGCGGCGGTGCGCGAGCGGAGGAGGTCGTAGAGGGCGGCCACCAGGGCTACCAGCACGAACGCCAGCACCACCAGCAGGCCGTGCCGGAAGGCCGTCGGCCACCCCTGCGGCAGCGCGCCGAAGAACGTCGAGCCCGCCGCCGCGATGCCGATCGCCGAGCCGAGCCGCTGCCCGGTCTGCAGCACCCCGGCCGCGCTGCCGCCGCCCTCGGGCGGCACCTCCGACAACGTGATCGCCTGGTTGGGCGAGATCACCAGCCCGCTGCCGATGCCCGCCACCAGCAGCGGCAGGGCGGTCGCCGCGCCCACGCCGGGCCCCGGCACCAGCAGGGTCGCCGCCATGGTCGCCAGCAGTCCCGCGATCACCGTCCCGAGCCCCACAGTGACCACCTTCCTGCCCGCCCGACCGACGAGCCGGCCGCCGACCACCGACGACCCGGCCGACCCGAGCGCGAACGGCGTGATCGACAGACCGGCCAGCAGCGGGCTGTAGCCCTCACCGCTCTGGAGGTAGAGGGTGAAGATGAAGAAGATCCCGGTGAAGCCGGCGAAGTAGAACAGGGCGATGGCCGACCCGACGCTGTAGGAGCGCTTGGCGAACAACGACAGGTTCACCAGCGGCTCCCTGCGGTACCGCCGCTCCCAGAGCACGAACCCGGCCAGCACGGCGAGCGAGGCCGGCAGGAGCAGCCACTTGGCCTCGCCCTTCCACTGGTGCTGCTGGATGAACGGCAGCAGCAGGCCCGCCACGCCCACCCCGAGCAGCAGCACGCCGACCGGGTCCATGCTCTCCCGCCGCCCGCTCCGCGCGAGCCCAGGGGCGGGCCCGGGCAGCAGTTTCCAGGCCAGCGGCAGCAGCACGATCCCGATCGGCACGTTCACCAGGAACACCCACCGCCAGCCCTGCTCGGCCCCGAACCCGGTGACCAGCGCGCCGCCGATCAGCGGCCCGGCGGCGGTGGACACGCCGATGGTCGCCCCGAGCGCGCCGAAGGCCCGTCCTCGTTCGTGGCCCAGGAACATCTGCTGGATCAGGCCGGACACCTGCGGGTTCAGCATCCCGGCGGCCATGCCCTGCACCAGCCTGGCCGTGATCAGCACCGGCATGCTCCAGGCGAACCCGCAGGCCGCGCTGGACGCCGTGAACGCCACCACACCCCACATGAACAGCGCCCGGCGGCTCCGGGCGTCGCCCATCCGGCCCGCCGGGACCAGCAGCAGGCCGAACGTGAGCGCGTAGCCCGACAACGTCCACTGCAGTCCGGCGTCGGAGGCGTGCAGGCCCTCGCGGATCGAGGGCAGGGCCACGTTGACGATGCTCACGTCCAGGCCCGACATGAACGCCGCCACCAGGCACACACCCAGTGCCCGCCGGCGCGTGTCGGAACCGGATGCCTGCATCGCGACCTCTCTGCGGGACAGGGGCCGCGATCATGATTCCCCGCAGGCTGGGAAATATCGTCCGTGGCGGACAATGATTTCTTTGCCGGCCCCCCGCGAAGGAGCGATCATGGACACGATGGCCGTGGAGCGCAACGGCATCAACGCCGTACCCGAGAGCGAGCGGCACGGAAGACCTTCCGGCCTGTTCTGGCCCTGGGCGGGGGCGAACCTCTCCCTGTTCGGCGTGGCGTTCGGTGTGTACGTGGTCGGGCTCGGCCTGGGCGTCGTCCCCGCCATCGTGACCGGGACCCTCGGGTACGCACTGTCGTTCCTGCTGGTCGGCCTGGTCGCCGTCGCGGGCAGCCGGTCCGGCGTGCCGACGATGACGCTGGGCCGGGCGCCCTTCGGCTACCAGGGCAACAAGCTGCCCGCGGTGTTGTCGTACGTCTCGAACGTGGGATGGGAGATCGTGCTCGTCACGCTCTCCGCGCAGAGCGGCGCGGCCGTGCTGCGGCGCGTGGCGCCCGGGATCCCCGGCACGACCGCCACCGCGGCCTGCTTCGCCGTCTCGGCGCTGGTCGTGATCGCCGTCGGCGTGTACGGCCACGCCATGATCATGGCCGTCCAGCGCTACCTGACGTACGCGTTCGTCGTGCTGACCGTCGTCTACGTGATCCTCATGGCCCCCAAGCTCGGCGGCGCGCTGGAGACGACGGCGGGGCCCGGCGGCTGGGTGGGCGGCGTCATCCTGGCCATGACCCTGCTCGGCCTGGGCTGGGTCAACTGCGGCGCCGACTACTCCCGATACCTGCCCGCCGCCTCCCGGCCCAGGTCCGTGGCCCTGTGGACGATGCTGGGCGGCGCGCTGCCGCCGATGGTGCTGCTGGTCTTCGGCGTGCTGCTGGCCGGCGGTGACCCCAAGCTGGGCGAGGCGGCGGGCGGTGACCCGGTGGGCGCGCTGGCGGCGGCGCTGCCGACCTGGTTCCTGCTGCCGTACCTGCTGACCGTCATCGGCGGTTTCCTGGCCGGAGCGATCATGGACATCTACTCGTCGGGGTTGTCGATGCTGGCGCTCGGCGTGCCGGTCAGGCGGCACTACGCGGTGCTGATCGACGGGGCTCTCATGGTGCTCGGCGGCTACTACCTGCTGTTCGTCTCGGACAACTTCTTCGGCACCTTCCAGGCGTTCCTGGCGATCATCGGCGTGGTGATGGCCGCCTGGGTGGCGATCTTCCTGGTCGACATGTGGCGGCTGCGCGACGGCGGCCGGGCCTACGACGAGCGGCTGCTGCGCCCGGGAGCGCCCGCCGTCAACTGGGCCGGCCTGGTCTCGCTGGTCGTGGCCTCGGTCACGGGCATCGGCCTGATCACGTCCGCGGACGAGCACATCGCGGCGGTCGTCGGATTCCTGATGAGCGACGAACTGCGCGGCAGCACGTTCGGCGCGGCCAACATCGGCGTGGTCATCGCGCTGGTGCTGGCCGGGCTGCTCTACTTCGTGCTCACCCTGCGACGCCGCTGACCTATCGGGCCAGGGAAGGTTCCATTACTGTTGGTGAACAATGATGGACTTTCCGTGGTTGTCGCCGGTGTTGCGGCTGCTGAGATGGGCCGTTCACGGCACTTTCTGGGCGTTGCTGGTGATCGCTCTGGCGTCCGTGCTGGACGAGGGGCGGTCCGTCGAGGTCGCGGGAGGCGTGCTGCTCGGCGTGCTCTACGGCGTGGGGCAGGTGCTCCAGGGTGACCCGCCGCACCTCGCCGGGCCTGGCCGGGCGGCGCTCGGACGGGTGTGGCTAGGGCTGGTGACCGCGTGCTGGGCCGTCCTGGCCGTCGCGGCGGCGCCGTTCGTGGGGGCGGCGTTCCCGCTGCTGTTCGCGTACCTGCGGTTGCTGCCGGTGTGGGCGGGCACGTTCGGGGTCACGCTGCTGACGTCGGCGGCGATCATGGCGGCGGGATGGCACGCGGGGGAGTTGTCCGCGGCGCTCGTGCTGGGGCCGCTCGCGGGAGCGGTGGTGGTGAGCTCGCTGGCGCTGGCCTACGAGACGCTGTGCGACGAATGGGCCCGCCCGCCCGTGCGGTGAGGTCAGCCGGGGCCCGGACGGTGCCAGGGCTCCAGGCGCAGGGCAGGGGAGTGCATACGGTCCCTGAACTGGCGTGCCCTGGTCAGGCAGTCGGGACAGACGGGCTCGGGCACCGCGCGGGCCAGGGCCTCCGGGGTCGGCTCGCGCTGGGTGCCGAGCACCGACCGGTCCGGAGGCAGGCCGGTCTCCGGATCGATGGTGATCATCGTGACGTTCGCCACGGTATAGGGGAACGTACGCTTGCACGCGAAGCAGGTGCCGATCGTGGTGATGTGGTCGTCTTCCATGGATCCGCCCTCCTGCACCGCACCGTACCTCGTGTCCGGGGATCGCGGAGGGGTCAGGGATTGCGGCGCAACGCCCATTCGACCGCGGGACAGCGGTCCATCACGACGTCGAGCCCGGCGTCGAGGGCGCACTGCGCGGCGGCCTCGTCGATCACGCCGATGGGCAGCCACACGGCGCCCGCCCCGGCCGCGAGGTCGTCGTCCACGACCTCGCCGGCGAACTCCGAACGCCGGTAGATCGCCACCACGTCGGCCTTGACCGGCACCTCGGCCACTGACGTGTAGCCCGGCTCGCCCAGGACCGGCTTGCCGGCCGGGTGCACCGGGATGATCTTCTTGCCGCGCGACTGGATGCGCTCGGCCTGGTCGTAGGCCGTGCGCTGGGGGTCGTCGCTCAACCCCACGAAGACCCACGTGCCCGCGTCGTGCAGCAGGCTCCTGATCACACGCTGATCCGCGAAACGATCGTCCATGCCAGCCTCAACACGTCCGGCGCGCCGGCGCTTCCCGTCCTACGCCTGCGCGGTCGGCAGCACGACCACCTGGCGCAGGTTGACGTGCCGGGCCCGGCTGACGGTGTACCCGATCAGGTCGGCGACGTCCTCGGCGGTCAGCGGCGTGAACGCCTCGAACATGCCGGCGAGCTGCGTGCCCAGTTCGGCGTTGTCGATGTGGTCGCCGAGCTCGGTCGCGGTCAGGCCGGGTTCGAGGTTGGTCACCCGTACGCCCCTCGGGCCGAACTCCGGGCGCAGCGAGGCCGACAGGTGGGTCAGCGCGGCCTTGGTGGCGCCGTACACGGCGTAGTTCGGGAACGTCAGGTGGGCGCCGATCGAGGAGATGTTGACCAGGTCGGCCGTCCGGCCCGCGCGTACGCCGAGCAGCAGGTCGGCCGCGAACGCCCCGGTGACGCGGAGCACGCCGGCGACGTTGGTGTCGAGCATGCGCGTCCACTCGTCGGTCCGGCCGCTGTCGATGGGGTTCGGCAACATCACGCCGGCCGCGTTGACGACCAGGTCGGGCCGGCCCAGCCCGTCGCGGACGGCCAGCGCGGCGGCGGCCACGCTCGCCTCGTCGGTGACGTCCACGGTGACGGGCAGCGCGGTGCCGCCGTCGGCGTCGATCTTGCCCGCCAGCTCGGCCAGCCGGTCGGCGCGGCGGGCGAGCAGGGCCACCGTGGCGCCGTTGGCGGCCAGGAGGCGGGCCGTGGCCTCGCCCATGCCGCTGGCGGCTCCGGTCACGACGGCGATGCGGCCCGAGAGGTTCTCGTAGTTCGTCATGGCTCTCACCCTGGCCGAGGCCGGCGCACTTACCCAGCGCACGGCTTTTCCTGGTAAGGCCAGTACTACCCTGAAGCGATGGAAGGTGATTTGGGGCAGTTTCTCCGTTCTCGTCGGGCCCGGATCCATCCGGAGGAGGCCGGGCTGCCCGCGTCGGGGCGGCGGCGGGTCGCCGGGCTGCGGCGCGAGGAGGTCGCGCTGCTGGCCGGCGTGAGCGTCGACTACTACATCCGTCTTGAGCAGGAACGCGTCCAGAACGTCTCCGACGCCGTGCTCGACGCCGTCGCCCGGGTCCTGCGCATGGACGACACCGAACGCGCCCACCTGCGCGACCTGCTGCGCCCGGTCCGGCACGCCGGGACCCCCGTCCTGCGCCCCGGGCTGAGCAGGCTGCTCGACCTGGCCGACGGCGCGCCCGCGTTCGTCCTCGGGCCCCGGATGGACGTGCTGGCCTGGAACGCGCTGGCCGACCGCGTCACCGGCTTCGCCGGTCTGCCGGACGACCGGCGCAACCAGCTCGTACAGGTGTTCCTGGCCCCGCACACGCGCACCCTCTACCGCGACTGGGCCGAGGTGGCCGCCGAGACGGTCGCGTACCTGCGGCTCTACGCCGGCCGCCACCCCGGCGACCCGCTGCTGCCCGCGCTGGTCGCCGAGCTGTCGGCGTCCCCCGACTTCGTACGCCTGTGGGAGGAGCACGGCGTCGCCGAGAAGACGTACGGGAGCAAGCGCCTGCGCCACCCCGAACTGGGCGAGCTGGACTTCGCGTACGAGACCCTGGCCGTGCCCGGCCAGCCCGACCTGCTGATCGTCATGTACACGGCCGACCCCGACTCGGCGACCGGCCGCACGCTCGCCCGGCTCCGGGAGGAGATCGGCGCCTCCCGGTCGCTCGCCCACGCCACGCCCGCCTGACGGCGCGCCCGATCTTGACCGGGGCCCGGCCGGTCGGCATCGTGGGGCGGGTGACCGGCGATGACGTTGTGCTGACAAATCTCGACCAGCCGCTGTTCGACGGGTCCGGCGCCACCAAGCGCGACCTGGTCGACTACCTCGACGCGGTCGCCGGCCGCATCGTCCCGGCGCTGCGCGGGCGGGCCCTGTCGGTGTTGCGGGTACGGCCCGGCCAGGAGCCCTTCATGCAGAAGAACCTGCCCAAATACGCTCCTTCCTGGATCAGGACGGTCAACGTCTGGGCCGAGGCGTCCCGGCGGCAGGTGTCGTACGCGCTGTGCGACGACCGGCGCACCCTGCTGTGGTTCGCCAACCAGCGGGCCGTCGAGTACCACCCGGCGCTGTTCCTGGGCGGGCATCCCACGCACATGATCCTCGACCTCGATCCGCCGGAGGGCAGCGACTCCTTCCCGCTCGCCGTACGGGCCGCCCTCCTCGTCCGTCAGGCGCTCGCCGACGCCGGGCTGGCGGGCGCGGTCAAGACCAGCGGGGCCAAGGGCGTGCACGTGTTCGTCCCGGTCCCGCCGGGCACGGGCGTGGAGGACCTGGCCGCGGCCACTCGCGCCCTGGCCGCCCGCGCCGAGCGCATCGACCCGGACCTGGCCACCACGGCGTTCATCAGGGAGGACCGCGCGGGCAAGGTGTTCATCGACTCCACCAGGGCCGGCGGGGCCACGGTCGTGTCGGCCTACAGCCCGCGGGTGCGGCCGGGGGTGCCGGTCTCGTTCCCGGTCCCGTGGGAGGAGCTCGACCGGGTCGCGCCCGCCGACTTCACCATCCACAACGCGGCCGGGCTGCTCGGCGACCGCGACCCGTGGGCGGAGCTCATGCCGGAGGCGCGCCCGCTGCCGTCCGACCTGGTCGCGGAGGGGCACACGATCCCGGTGGCCCGCGTACAGGCGATGCACGAGGGGAAGCGTCGTGCCCGTGCTCGCCGGGCCGAGTCACCGTAATGTCCGGATATTGACGCACTGGCGTAGGCCGGTAGACCTTCTCAGGGGTGCTTCGGCGGGTTACTTTCCGAATCACTGCGGCTCGGGGGATTTCTCCGCATCTCACTCCTAGGGGAGCCTGCATGCGCAGAATCATCATCGCGTTGGTCACCGCTCTCGCCTTACCCGTCGCCATGGCGGTCCCGGCGAGCGCGGGCCCACTCGACGACGTCTTCGCCAAGCTGCTCGTGAAGCAGGTCAAGGGCGAGAACGTCAGGAAACACCTGGAAGCACTCCAGTCGATCGCGAACGCCAACGGCGGCACCCGCGCCGCCGGCACACCCGGCTACAACGCCTCCCGCGACTACGTGGCGGGCAAGCTGCGCAAGGCCGGTTACAAGGTCACACTCCAGCCGATCAACTTCGTCCAGAGCTGGACCGAGAACAGCCCGCCCACACTCGCCCGGACCGCGCCGGACGCCAAGTCGTACGCGCCGAACGAGGACTTCTACTCCTTCGAGCCCTCACCGGCCGGTGACGTGACCGCGCAGGTCCAGGGCGTGGACCTGATCCTGCCCCCGACCCCGACGCCCACCTCGACCAGCGGCTGCGAGGAGTCCGACTTCGCCGGGTTCGTGGCCGGACGCATCGCGCTCATCCAGCGCGGTACGTGCGCGTTCGCCCAGAAGATCCGCAACGCGGGCCGGGCCGGCGCGTCCGGGATCATCGTGTTCAACGAGGGCCAGCCGGGCCGGACCGAGGCCTACCCCCTGGACATCGGCGAGTGGCGGGCGAACGTGCCCATGGTCTTCGCCGACTTCGCCGTCGGCAACGAGCTGGCCACCGGCACGCCCACCGTACGGCTCAAGGTCGACTCCACCCTCGTCCTCGGCACCAACGACAACGTGATCGCCGAGTCCCGGTTCGGCGACCCGGGCAACGTCGTCATGATCGGCGGCCACCTGGACAGCGTGACCGTCGGGCCCGGCATCAACGACAACGGCTCGGGCAGCGCGACCATCCTTGAGGTGGCCGAGGAGATGGCGCACTTCCCGGTCAAGAACAAGGTGCGGTTCGCGTTCTGGGCCGCCGAGGAGATCGGCCTGCTCGGCTCCGACCAGTACGTCGCGTCGCTGTCCCAGGCACAACGCGACAAGATCCGGGTCTACCTGAACTTCGACATGGTCGCCTCGCCCAACTACGCGTACAAGCTGTATGACGGCGACAACTCCGACAACCAGGGCTCGCCGGCCGGCCCGCCCGGATCGGCGCAGATCGAACGGCAGCTCGCCGACTTCTACGGCTCCCGCCACCTGCCCACCGTGGGCACCGACTTCGACGGGCGTTCGGACTACGGGCCGTTCATCGCGGTCGGCATCCCCGCGGGCGGGATCTTCACCGGCGCGGAGGGCATCAAGACGGCGGAGGAGGCCGCGCTGTTCGGCGGCGTCGCCGGACTCCCGTACGACGCCTGCTACCACCAGGCGTGCGACACGATCGCCAACATCAACGCGACCGCGCTCGACGTGGACGCCGACGCGGTCGCCGACTCGACGGCCAGGTTCGCCTTCAACCTGCGCGGCATCCCGCCGCGGACCGCCGCGACCGCGGCCAGGTCCGCGGTCGCGGTGCAGTCGGCGAGCTGAGAGGGTGATCCCGGGCGGGGCCTCCGCCCGGGATCTTTCAGTTGGACGTACGCGCGGGGGAGCGCAGGGCGGCGACCATGGCCGCCGGGTCGTCGGCGAAGAAACGGATCGAGGTGACCTCGGCCCGCCTGCCGAGCGGCCGGACCGCGACGACCGGCTCGCCGAGCTCCACCGTCACGTTCGTCCGGGACGCGACCGCGACGTTCAGCCGCCCGCCGTCCATCGTGATGAACCCGTTCTCGTTGTAGCTCTGGGTGACGCGGACCGAGGTGATGAGGTCGCGCGGCACACGGAGGTCGAAGTAGGCGGCGTACCGGACGCGCAGCTCGTCCTCGGTGACCACGTGTGGCCTGGTGACGGAGGCGGCGGCCATGAACACGACGAACAGCAGGCTGTACAGGTCGAGGATCAGCACCGGCACGCGTACCGCCGACGGCACGTCGTTCACCAGCAGCAGCAGGTCGACGACCCCCGTCTCGACGGCCATCGCGAACATGAACAGGCCCAGCGTGAACGCCTGCTCCTTGGCGTACGACAGGGGGGTCGCGCCGTCCGGCACGCCGTGCCGCCGCCGGGCGGCCCACAACCCCACGCTGGTCATGCCGGCCAGCTCGAACCTCAGGGCCGCGCGTACGACGTGCAACATCACGCTCTCTCCTTCAGCTTGGTGAACACCAGCCGGAGCACCTCCGCCTGCGCGGGCGACAGCTCCCCGGTCATCGCCTCCATCCAGGACAGATCGGCCGCCGGACCGGACGGCACCATCCCGGCCAGTTCGTCCGGGACGTGAGCGGCCATCTCCTCGGCGAGTGGCCCGACCCGCTCGTCCCCGGCCTCCGCGTCCGCCAGCTCGTCGAGGCGCCGGTACAGCGCGTGCCCGGCGTCGAGCTTGCCCGGCTCGGTCATGGGCCGCATCAGCTCGGCCAGGTTCGCCTGGCCCTCCTCGTCGGACAACACGGTCGCCAGGGTCAGCAGCTCGTGGTCGAACGCCCCGAAGACCGACCCGCCGCTGCCCAGGTCACGCAGCACGTCCGCCGCGTCGGGCGACATCATCGAGTCGGGGCTCAGCTCCGGCTGCGCGAGCAGCGCCGCCAGCCGGGCCCGCCGCGCCGCGATGGCCTCCTGCTGCCTGGCCAGGTCGTCGTCCAGCTCCCGCAACGCCTCCCGGAAGTCCGCACCCCGGAAGTCCGCACCCCGGTCGCCGGACAGAGCGTCCCGCAACTCCTCCAACGACAACCCGAGCCCGGCCAGATGCCGCACCCGCGCCAGCCGTACGGCGTCGCGCATCCGGTACTCGCGATAACCGTTGGGAAGCCGCTCAGGCTCGGGCAGAAGGCCCAGATGGTGGTAGTACCGCACGGTACGGGTAGAAACCCCGACCAAAGCGGCCAACTCGCCGATCCGCATGCCCTCATTAGACAGGTTGACGCCGCGTCAAGGTCAAGCCGGTGTGATTCCGGCTCTCTGACTGGGACGTCGCGGATGTGGTGCAGGGCCTCGATGCTCCGGTGGCCGTGGATCAGCGCGGCGAGTTGGGCGTGGGTGATCCGGCCTGGTGGGAGGCTGGTGATGGCGTAGATGGTGACGGTGGTGGTCTTGCCGGTGCGGTGGTGGGTGGGGCGGCCGCGGCTGGTCTCGTCGGTGCGGTCGTTGAGAATCGCTTCGTGCCAGGGCAGGGTCTTGAGCCGGTGCGGGAGTGTGGGCTGGTTGCTCTTGACGATGAACAGGTGGTGTCCGCTGGCGGGAGCGATCTGCCGGGTGTGTTCCTGCTGGGTGTGCAGGGCATCGGCGGTGATCACCACGCCGGTCAGGTCGAGCCCGGACAGCAGGGGTGTGAGCGCGGGGATCTCGTTGCTCGTGGCCTCGACCTGCTGTTGGGCTATGACGATCTGGGTGTTGTGGCAGGTGGCGGCTGGCAAGTGGGTCGCGCCTTGGCTGGTGCGGCTGCCACGCAGGGTCTTGCCGTCCACGGCCAGGCCGGTCAGCGGGGTGCGGGGTGCGGTCTGCGGGCCGGTTGCCTGGGGTGGCGGGCGGGGCGCAGGTGGTGTGCGCGGCCGAATAGGTGCAGGTGGCGGTGTCGAAGGCGTCGCCATCCAGGCGGGCGAACAGTCGTCCAAGGGTGCTGGCGGCCAGGCGTATCGTGCCGGGCAGGCCGGTGCGGGCGCGCAGGACGGGGTCGTACCCGGCGATGAATCGGGCGATCTTGGCCAGGGAGGTCGCGCCGCCGAGTACGGCGAGCAAAATAGCGCCAGCATGGGGCCGAGCCGGTAGCAGCGTCCCCGGCGGCTGCGCGGGTCAGAGATGGTGTCCAGGTGTTCGGCGAGCGTGGGCAGATCGAGCGGCTCGTCGGGCAGGTCGGCGACGGTGACGTGCTCCAGGCGGCGAGAGAGCACGTCGATCGGGGATGATGGCACGCGACCGCGGCCCCTGTTCTTGATCGACTGGCTGGACGCCGACGATCAACAGGGGTCGCGTTTGTCATGTGCACCCCGGAACACCTGCCTCATCGAGCCAGCAAACGTCCATCAACCGAGAACGCAACGGCCTTGAGACTCTGTGTGTTGCCGACATTGTCGTGCTTCTCTACGTGCAACCCCCATCCGGGTCGCCCGGCTCATCGTCGGTCGACGACGTGCTTCTCGACGAAGAAGCTGTGTTCCTACGACTCGGGGACCCGCCCCGCCCGACAGGGTTCCGGGCCGCCCGTTCTGTGGCAGTTGCCTGCTGGGCGGTAGTGCGGAGACGGTGAACCGCGATGTCAGGTACGCCCGGCCGTCCGGCGCACGGACGGCACGGACGTGCCAAACCTTGTGAGCTACCAGTTGGCGTCGCTGATGGGCTCCAGCCGGAACTTCTCGTTGTCTTGGGTGCCGGAGTCATACTGGTTCACGCTGGCGCCGTAATCGAGGCTGGCGTTCTCGATGGCCAGCACCTTGCCCGAATGCTTGACTACGATGCGGACGTAGCCGTCGCCGGCGTCGCGCAGCTCGAACTTCTCGTTGTCTTGGTGGCCGGAGTCGTACTGGTTCAGACTGGCGCCGTAATCGAGGCTGGCGTTCTCGATGGCCAGCACCTTGCCCGAATGCTTGACTACGATGCGGACGTAGCCGTCGCCGACGTCGCGCAGCTCGAACTTCTCGTTGTCTTGGTGGCCGGAGTCGTACTGGTTCAGACTGGCACCGTCCTTGAGGCTGGCGTTCTCGATGGCCAGCACCTTGCCCGAATGCTTGACGATCAGCCGGGCTCGCGGAGGGAAGGGAGCCATGGTTACCTCCTTGGTAGGGGAAATCGGGGGTAGGGGCCTGACACACACCGGACGGCGTGCCCTGCCAGTGGTCACCACATTGAGCCGGTCGACACTCAAGGGTCAATACAGACACAGCGGCCATATATGACATA
Source organism: Nonomuraea sp. WAC 01424 (assembly GCF_003947315.1). NCBI lineage: Bacteria > Bacillati > Actinomycetota > Actinomycetes > Streptosporangiales > Streptosporangiaceae > Nonomuraea > Nonomuraea sp. WAC 01424. The sequence goes on along the minus strand of NZ_QHHZ01000016.1, from coordinate 135,491 downwards.
TATTCTTCAGCCACGAACTCCGACAGATGCGCCCGTCAAGAAAGCCCGTGATGAACCGCCAAACCACGGCGCGAGCATTAGCGGCGTGCCCGCAGTGGTGGAGTCCACGAACAGCACCTGATTAAAAGTCTCGGCGAGGATCCAGTACGCCCCCGCGTCTTCCCTCTCGTACTGCATGAGCCGGAAGCGCATGGGTCGAACTCGGCCTGCTCCACCACCCATTCAGGAGTGACTATCAGCGCCTTGCCGGAATGTTTGGCGAAGAGATTGTAAGCGCCGGCAGGATCGCGGGCGGGCTTGATATTGAATTACTGGTTGGCCGACTGTCTGTTCCCAGTCCACTGTATGGCCTGGGTGCCGTTGTCGGTGGATGCGCCCTCGATGTCGATCACCAGCCGTAACTGGCTATTGATTAGGTTGGCGACAACAGGAATGGCTATATGATCCCCTCCAGTTGATGATCGAGGCAGCGACGCGCTGTTTGTCTCTATGAAACTTGATTGCGGGCGGGAAATCACCCTCCAGCCGTGGCCACATCCGGACAGGATTCACGCCTCCGCCACTTAATCCCATCAGCGGTGTCCGGCAAGATCACTACGACGTGTCCGGCCGCCCGCCCGAGGAATTGATGTCAAACTACGCCAGGCCGAAGCAGTGGTGCTGGTCAGGCCATCGCCCATGGATGGGTGACTGAATGACTATGTCCATGTGACGCCGGCGCTTGGCCGCTATTGGCCAGTAGACAGGTGATTGTTGACGTGGGCGCGTGAAAGCGGCAGAGCCGGGGGTGAGCCAAGGCCGTTGCGTTCTCGGTTGATGGACATTTGCTGGCTCGATGAGGCAGGTGTTCCGGGGTGCACATGACAAATGCGACCTCTGGTGATCGTCGGCGTCCAGCCAGTCGATCAAGAACAGGGGCCGCGGTCGCGTGCCATCATCCCCGATCGACGTGCTCTTGCCACCTGCCACAACACCCAGATCGTCATAGCCCAACAGCAGGTCGAGGCCACGAGCAACGAGATCCCCGCGCTCACACCCCTGCTGTCCGGGCTCGACCTGACCGGCGTGGTGATCACCGCCGATGCCCTGCACACCCAGCAGGAACACACCCGGCAGATCGCTCCCGCCAGCGGACACCACCTGTTCATCGTCAAGAGCAACCAGCCCACACTCCCGCACCGGCTCAAGACCCTGCCCTGGCACGAAGCGATTCTCAACGACCGCACCGACGAGACCAGCCACGGCCACCGGAGCATCGAGGCCCCGCACCACATCCGCGACGTCACCTACCGCGAAGACACCTCCCGCGTCCGCACCGACACCGCACCGGCACCGCACCCCGCATCATGGCCGGCCTGCGCAATCTGGCCATCGGCCTGGCCAGCATGCTCGGCTGGACCGACATCGCCGCCGCCACCGACCACTACCGCAGCCACCCCGCCGACTGACTCCAACTACTCGGTTTCACAACATGAGAACGCATTTCCCCTGCCGCCGCGTCAAGGTCAACCCGATGCAGTCCGGCCGGTGGGGTTGTGCTTTGAGGGGGCGCTTACGTCTTCGTTGTGTGGCTCGACATGACGATTCGCGGATGTGGTGGTGACGCCGTAGCGATCTTGCGGCGACAGGATCACAGCCATGAAGCGCATCCCCCTCATTCTCTCCTCCGTCGCCCTGCTGACGCTGATCGCCACCCCGGCTCAGGCCGCCGCGCTCCGCCCGGTCCTCGTGCAGCCGTACGCCGACCTCACCGAAGGCGTCACCGTCGCGCCGGACGGCACGATCTACGTCGGGCTGCTGACCAAGGGCGAGATCAGGAAGTACGACAGCACCGGCACCGACAGCCTGCTGGCGACCCTGCCCATCGGCGAAGGCAAGCTGAACGGCCTGGCCACCGACCGGCGCGGCAACGTCTACGCCGCGCTCAACTCCGGCCAGGCCGCCACCAACGGCATCTGGCGCATCACCTCGTACGGCGAGGCCAAGCTCTACGCCGCCCTGCCGATCGGCTTCGCCAACGGCCTCGCCTTCGGGCCCGACGACGCGCTCTACGTCACCGACACCACGAACAGCGTGGTCTACCGCGTGGACGACGGCAAGGCAGCGGTCTGGGCGAAGTCGCCGCTGCTCGTCGGCTCGGACGGCACGGGCGCGAACGGCATCGCCTGGCGTTCGGGCGCGTTCTACGTGGCGGTGTCCGACGAGGCGCAGATCGTCCGCATCCCGTACGGCAAGGGCGGCAAGGCGGGCGTGCCGACCGTGTACGTCAAGGACGCCAAGCTGGCCGGCGCCGACGGCGTGGCCTTCGACGTGCGCGGGCAGCTCTACGTCCCGAGCTACACGGGCAACACGCTCAGCATCGTCCGCACCGGCGGCGGTGTGGAGGTCCTGGCCGACAAGCTGGACAGCCCGGCCAGCCTGGCGTTCGACGGCAAGGCGCTCTACTTCGTCAACATCGGCGGCAACGGCGCGCCCAGCCTGATGAAGACCAAGGTCAAGCTCGCCGGCCAGCCGCTGCTGCGCGGCTGATCCCGGCATCGTCCCCCTTCACCGAAAAGCCCCGGAAGCCCCGGACGCCGCGAAGCCCCGGCAGGCCCGGGGCTTTTCGGGGCCAAGCGTTCACCCGTCGTCGCGGCCGATCAGGTCGAGGAAGGCGGCGGCCGCCGGGGAGGGGTGATTCGTCCAGATCAGGTGCTCCACCCGCGCCGGGGCGTCGCGCAGCCGGACGATGCCGAGGTTGGCGAAGCGCGGCGCGTACGCGGCCGGGAGCAGGCCCACGCCGAGCCCGTGCCGTACGAGGTCGACCATGAACTCGGCGGAGGAGACCTCGAAGGAGACCTCGCGCTCCACGCCGGCGGCGGCGAACGCCTGATCCGACTGGATCCGCCCGGCGTGACCGGCCCGGAAGTCGATGAACGACTCACCGGCCAGGCCGCGCAGGTCCGTCACCTCGCCGGCCAGGCGGTGGTCCGGCGCGACCACGGCGACCAGCTCACCCCTGGCCAGCGGACGACTGCGGACGGCCTTCGGCTCGGCGCGCGGCGGCAGGCCGAGGAAGGCGACGTCCATGTCGGCCCGCCGGACGCGTTCGATCAGCTCCTCGCTGCCTGAGGAGGTGAGCGTGATGTGCACCCGCGGGTGCCGGCGGCGGAACTCCTTCAGCAGGACCGGCAGGTCGACGGCCGCCACCGTGGGGATCGAGCCGACCGCCAGCCGCCCGCGGATCTCCCCGCTGGCCGCCGCGACCTCGGCCCGCGCCCGGTCGGCGGCCTCCAGGCACTCGCGGGCCGCGGGCAGGAACGCCTCACCGGCCGACGTCAGGCGCACGCGCCGGCTGGTGCGTTCGAATAGCCGGGCGCCGAGTTCCCGTTCCAGCGCGGCGATCTGGTGGCTGAGCGCCGACTGGACGACCCGGCAGCGTTCGGCGGCCCTGGTGAAGTTGCTGGTCTCGGCGACGGCGACGACGTACCTCAGCTGCTGGAGCTCCATCGAACAATCGTGTCACGCGATCGATCACGATGAAAACTATGTGTTGGACTCATCAATCAGGTCTCCAGCACCCTTGTCCCATGACGCAAACTCTTTCGACGCAGCCGGCGCGCTCGGCTTTCAGGGCCTGGGCGGGTGTCGCCGCCATCACGGCCAGTCTCTTTGTCTTCCTCACGACCGAATTGATGCCGGTGGGCCTGCTCACCCCGCTCAGCGAGAGCTTGGACATCTCGGTGGGCGCGGCCGGGCTGATGGTGACGTTGCAGGGCGTCTCGGCCGGGCTCGGCGTGCCGTTCATCGCGGCGTTGAGCAGGCGGGTGAACCGGCGGTTGCTGCTGTCCACATTGCTGGCGGTGCTGGCCCTGGGGAACCTGGTGACGGGCATCGCGCCCAATTACCCGGTGATCCTGACGACCCGGCTTCTGCTGGGCTTCGCCAGCGGCGTGTTCTGGGCCATCGGCGTGAGCATGGCCATGCGGCTCGTCCCGGAGCGGCACGCCAACCGGGCCGCCGCGATCGTGATGTCCGGCATCTCGATCGCCACCGTGGTCGGCATCCCGGTCGGGACCCTCCTGGAGAGCCTCACCGACTGGCGCAGCACCTTCCTGATCTGGAGCGGCCTGAGCGCGCTGGTGTTCGTGGCGGTCGCCGTCATGATCCCGTCGCTGCCGTCGGCGAACGCGGTCTCGGTCCGCGAGGTGTTCGGGCTCCCGCTCAGGAACGTGCCGCTGCGCATGGTGCTGTTCACGGTCGTGCTGTTCGTGCTCGGCCACTTCGGGGCCTACACCTTCGTACGGCCCTTCATGGAGGCCAACGCGGGCGCCTCGCCGCTGCTGGTGACCGGGGTGCTGATGGTGTTCGGCGTCGCCGGCGCGATCGGGAACTTCGTCGCCGGGCACACCGTGAACCGGAACCTGCGGGGCAGCTTCGTCGTCGGCGCCGCGGGGCTCGTGACGGCCATGCTGCTGCTGCTCGCGATCGGCGACAGCGCCACGGGGGCGATCGTGGCGCTGGTCGTCTGGGGGGTGTCGTTCGGGGTCGTGCAGCTCGCCCAGGTCAACATGACGCTCGCCGCCGCGCCGGAGACCTTCGAGGCCGCCATGTCGCTCAACACGATGGCGTACAACACCTCGATCGCGCTCGGGGCGCTCTTCGGCGGGCTGTTCGCCGACAACCTCGGGGTCACCAGCGTCGTCTGGTTCGGCGTGGCGCTGACGGCGGGATCGCTGCTGCTCAACCTGGCCACCGGCCGGAGGACCGCGCGGTCCGTCCAGCCGGTCGCGTGAAGGACGCGGACGCCCGCCTCACGGCAGTCGCCGCGCGGCGGTCGCCTCCCACGTCCGCAGGTACGATTCCGCGCCGCTCGCCAGGTCACGGACGATGTCCTGCCCGGCGAGCAGGCGCATGTCCTCGATCCAGTCGGGGACCAGTCCGTAGTTGGCGACGCCGTCCACGTTGACGTCCCAGACCCGCTGCCCGGTACGCTGCCGGTCCAGCCGTACGCTCCCGTCGAAGGACGCGAACGGGTACGTCACGGGGTTCGCGGCGTTGCCCGCGCGCGGGGCGGGCAGCCGGCCCATGCCGTTGACGTCCAGGCCGTAGCCGTATCCGGGGACGTTGTACTGCTGCCGCAGCGGCGCCGTACGCCGCCACTCCGCGACGAAGTCCTGGGAGTTGTGGCCGTACTGGGTGATCATGCCGCCGAGGGCGTAGATCCGGGCGAAGAAGTTCGGGTCGGCCCAGCTGTGCGAGGAGATCACGCCCGGGTAGCGCGCCGCCTCCAGCAGGCCGAGCGTCTGGGCGGCGGCCTTGACGCTCATGTGGTCGATCTCCACCATCATGCCGCGCCGGATCATGCCCTGCACCATGTACGTCCCGAGCGAGGTCAGCCCCCGGGTGTTGCAGTGGGGCGCCGGCGGATACAGCGGGAGCGAGACGCCCAGCGGCAGCAGCCGCGCGATCTGGTCGGGCAGCACGCCGGCCGGGTCGATGGTGTTGTCGTGCTCGGGCCCGGTGCAGGTGCGGGCCTGCCAGAACGAGCCGGTGGCGAGCAGGTTGCCGACGTTGACGATCGCGCCCTGGGTGCCGGAGTCGAAGCGCACGCCGCACAGCGCGTTGTCGTACTTGTGGCAGACGAACATGCTGCGCACGCCGAGCGTGTACATCTCGTCCAGGCCCCGGTCGATCTGGGCCTTGGTGCACTGGGGGATGCCGAGGATCTGCCGGCAGCCGAACGGCTCCGACGTCTCGATCCCGAGGACGACGGCCAGCTTGCCGGCCGCGGCCACGCTCCGGGCGTCGGCCGGGTTGTCGACGATGCGGAACCAGCCCCGGCCGGGGCCGCCCGACTCCGCGTCGATGTGGTCCTGCAGCTCGCGGGCCCGCTGGGCCTGGAGCCTGATGGAGCTCATCTCGTCGCAGGAGTACTTCTTCAGCGGGTAGATCGCGCAGAGCTGCCGGTTGGCCACCAGGTCGTTGACCAGCACCCGCAGTCCGCCGCGCCAGGCGCGTTCGACCCAGGTGTAGTACGCCTGCTGGTGGGTCAGGGAGTCGTTGGCAGGCCAGTCGCGGAAGGTGGGCCAGCCCACGGGGTCGTGGGTGCCGGTGGGCTTGCCGGTCCTGGTGAAGTTCTCGTACCAGGCCAGCTCGCCGTTCGGGTAGTGGTCGGGGCAGTCGGTCAGCGCCCGTTCGATGCCGTCGGGATCGTACGGCTTGCCGCACATGAGCATGCCGCCGAACGCCTCGTACGAGAACAGGTGGCTGTGGCCGTCGACGAAGCCGCTCACGGCGGCGGCCGTCTGCGCGGCGGCGGTGGGGACGGACGGCGCGACCAGCGCGCCGGTCAGGAGAAGGACGGCTGCGGCCGCCCTGCGGATGAGTCGGTGGAGCACGGGACCACCTCCCAGGCTGCGGTACCGGGGTCGCCGCAAGCATCCACCGCCGGAAGGGGTCCGGCAAGACTAAACATGAGCTGATCTCATCTAAATCCCGGCCGCCGGGATGCCCGAAATGCCGTACGTCCGGAATGTCGGGCGTCCGAAGTCTCGAAGGCCTCGGGTGTCAGGCGCCCGGGGTGTCAGGCGCCTACGTCGTCGGCCAGGCGGCGCAGGTACGCGCCGAACCGCTCCCGGTCCGGCTCGTCCCAGGACGCGGTCAGGTCGTCGAAGACGTGCCGCTGCCACTGCCGTGCGGCGGCCAGCAGGGCGTGGCCGCTGTCGGTGAGCCGCAACGCGGCCCGGCGGCGGTCGTGCTCGCTGGTCTCGCGGACGAGGTGACCGGCGGCGACGGCGTCCTTGACCATGCGGCTGGCGCCCGAGTGGTCGAGCCCGAGCTGGTGGGCGACGGTGCCGACGTCGGCGTCGCCGCCGGAGCACCGTACGGCCTCCAGGACCAGCACGTGCTGGACCTGGCCCAGGTCGCCGGCCGCCTGCCCGGCCCAGCGCCGCGACCAGAAACGCACCAGCCGGAACAGCGCGGGGCCCCCGTCGGCGGGGGAATCGTCGTTCACCGGGTCAGTCTATGTGATTATCGTATGCGTATCGCACGCAACTGACGGGAGTCGCCATGGAGATCACGCTGAACCATCTGATCGTCCCCGCCGCCGACAAGGACGTCGCGGCGGCCTTCCTCGCCGGACTGCTCGGCCTGGACGTCGGCGCGCCCGCGGGCCCGTTCGCACCCGTACGGATCAACGACGGCCTCACGCTCGACTTCGACGACCGCCACCACGCCCAGCCCGGCCACTACGCCTTCCTGCTGGACGACGGCACCTTCGACGCGCTGCTGAGCCGGCTCGGCGCGGACCCGTCCCTCGAGTACGGCTCCGGCCCCTGGCACGGCTGGGACCGGCGGATCAACCACCTGGGCGGCGGCCGGGGCGTCTACGTACGCGACCCGAACGGTCACAGCTACGAGTTCTTCACGGCCGTCCCATGAGTTTTCCGTATGGGAGCCGTTGAACCCCGCCCGCGAAGACCGGCGTACAGCCTGACGACGGGAAGTCGACCCAGAGGATGGCGATGGACAGTCAGGGATGGGGTGGCGGCCTGGCCCTCCGGCCGCGCGACTACCTGGGGATCGGTGAGCCGCTGGCCGACGTCGTCGCGGCGGCGGGGCCGTACGGGGGCGAGGCGCTGCACCGGCTCGCGCTCGGCACGGCCGCCACCATGGCGCGGCTGCATCTGACCGGCATCGCGGGGTTGCGGCTCGGGCCGCACAACGTGCTGATCGGCCCGCTCGGCGAGGCGTCGTTCGCGCCCGGGCCGAGGAGCAGCGAGCTGCCGCCGGCCGACGTGCGCGAGTGGGCCGACGTGATCGTCTTCGCGGCCACCGGGCAGGCCGCCGACGGCGATCCGGGGCTCGACGCGCTGCCGGACGAGCTGCGCGAGATGATCGGCCGGTGCCGCCGGCCCGATCCCGCCGCCCGGCCGACGGCGATGCAGCTGGTGCGCGTCCTGCTCGGGCACTCGCCCTCCGCCCGGCACGCCTCGGTACGCGAGCTGCTGCGCGAGGCCGAGGGCTGGTCCGGCCCGGACGAGTGGGCGCGTACGGAGACCCGGTCGCGAGCGACCGGCCGGCACGGTCGCGGACCAGCACTGATTTAACGCTTAATCAACAGGTGAGGCGATTGATGCAAATTCCGTATCTTGTTCCCCGCCGGTATCTAGGGCAATAATTCAATATCAGTAGTTGTCAGGGCGACATTTCATGATGTACGCAGCGCGAGGAGTCGCCGCGTGAATCATCGTGTGACCGACGAGGCCATGGTCCGGGCTCTGTACCGCGAATACGGGTCCCCGCTGATGGCCTTCGTCGTCCGGCTGACGGGCGGCGATCGGCGCTGGGCGGAGGACGTCGTCCAGGAGACGCTGGTACGCGCCTGGCGCAACCTGGGGGACCTGCGGACGGACAACGGCTCGCTGATGCCCTGGCTGGCCACCGTGGCCCGCCGGGTCGTGATCGACGACCGGCGACGCTCCGGCACACGCCCCCTCGACACCGTGGAGGAGATCCCGGAACGCGCGAACGCCGTGGCCGCCGAGGACGACCGGCTGCTGCGCGAGATCGTGGTGACCGACGCCATGCTCTCGCTCTCGCCGGCGCACCGCCAGGTGCTCACGGAGACCTTCCTGCGCGATCGAACCTTGCAGGAGGCGGCGGAGACGATCGGCGTGCCCGTGGGCACGGTGAAGTCCCGCGTGTACTACGCGATGCGGGCGTTACGCATCGCATTGGAGGAAAGGGGGGTGGGGCTCCCATGAACGAAGTGCACCACGAGGACGTCGCGGCGTACGCGCTGGGCCTGCTGGACGACGAGGAGCGCAACGCCTTCGAACGCCACCTGCACGGCTGCCCGAGCTGCGCCGGCGAGGTCGGCGCGTTCGCGGCCATGGGCGAGCTGATGCGCGACGTGGACCCGGACGACCTGCGCACCGCCCCGGCGGGCTCCGGGATCGACTCCCCGGTCGAGTCCCTGCTGGTCCACCGGGCCGCCAAGGAGCGCCGCCGCCGTACCCTGCACCGCGCGGTCATGTCGGCGGCCGCCTGCTTCCTCGTCGCGACCGGCGTCTTCCTCGCCGTCAACGCGGTCACCTCGGGGCCCGACCCCGACAGCGTCCACAGCCCCGCCCGCGCCCTGCTCATGACGGGCCGCACGTACGCGGTCAGCGACCCCGCGACCGGCGTGTCCGGCGTCGTCGGCGTCGAGGACAAGGGCTGGGGCACGCACGTGGCGCTGGAGCTCAAGGGCGTCAAGGGGCCGCTGAAGTGCCGGCTGCTGGCCTACGGCGACGACGGCCGTTCGGAGACCGTGGCGAGCTGGGGCGTCCCCGACAAGGGGTACGGCGTGCCCGGCGCCCCCGACCCCCTCCTGCTGCACGGCGGCACCAGCCTGACCCAGGACGACCTGAACCACTTCGCGATCGAGACCTTCGACGGCCGCATCCTCGCGACCGTCCAGGTGTGACCGCCCGACACCGCCTACCATCGAGCGATGCGCATCGACCTGCACAGCCACAGCACCGCCTCCGACGGCACGCAGCCGCCGGCCGACGTGGTGCGCCGGGCCCGCGAGCGCGGCCTCGACGTGCTCGCGCTGACCGACCACGACACCGTCGCCGGGCACGCCGCCGCCGCCGAGGCGCTGCCCGAGGGCCTGACGCTGGTGCCGGGCATGGAGTTGTCGTGCCGGCGGGCCGGGCGGAGCATCCACCTGCTCGCCTACCTCTTCGACCCCGCCGACCCCGAGCTGCTGGCCGAGTGCGCGCGCATCACCCGGGCCCGCGAGGAACGCGGCAGGCTGACCGTCGAACGCCTGGTCGAGCTGGGTGTGCCGATCACCTGGGAACAGGTGGCCGCGCTGGACGGCGGCAGCCCGGTCGGCCGTCCGCACATCGCCCGCGCCATGGTCGCCGCCGGCGCCGTGGCCACGCCGGAGCAGGCGTTCACGCCCGAGTGGATCGGCGCGGGCGGCCGCGCGCACGTCACCCGCTACGCCCTCGATCCCGTACGCGCGGTCCGCCTGGTACGCGCCGCCGGCGGGGTGCCCGTGCTGGCCCACCCGAAGGCGGTCAGGCGCGGCGAGCCCGTACTGGACGAGTGGATCACCGAGCTGGCCGCGGCCGGGCTGTTCGGCGTGGAGGCCGACCACCTCGACCACGACGACGAGGCCCGCGCCCACCTGCGGCGGCTCGCGGCCGGGCTCGGGCTGGAGGTGACCGGGTCGAGCGACGACCACGGCGAGCTGACCGGCCACCGCCTGGGCTGCGAGACGACCGACCCCGAGGTCTACGCCCGCCTGGTCGCCCAGGCGAGCGGCGCCGCACCCGTCACGACCCCCTGAAGGCCGCGCCCGTCACGATCCGCTGAAGTGCGTGGCGAACCAGTCCCGCGCGTGCTCGGCCACGCTCTCCAGCGCGCCCGGCTCCTCGAACAGGTGGGTGGCGCCGGGCACGACCGTCAGGCGGGTGTCGGCCCGCAGGTGCCGCTGCGCCTCCTCGTTCAGGTCCACCACGATCGGGTCCCGGCCGCCCACGATGAGCAGGGTGGGGGCGCGTACCGCGGCCAGCCGCCCGCCCGCGAGGTCGGGCCGGCCGCCGCGTGAGACGATCGCCGTGATCTCGTTGTCCGGCTCGGCCGCCGCCCACAGCGCCGCCGCCGCGCCCGTGCTCGCGCCGAAGTAGCCGATCGGCAGCCCCGCCGCCGCCTCCTGCCCGCGCACCCATGCCGTACGCTCCAGCAGCCGCCCGGCCAGCAGCGGGATGTCGAACACGTTGGCCCGGTCGGCCTCCTCCTCCGGCGTGAGCAGGTCGAACAGCAGCGTCCCCAGGCCCGCCCTGTTCAGCACCTCGGCCACGTACCGGTTGCGCGGGCTGAGCCGGCTGCTGCCGCTGCCGTGAACGAACACCACCACCCCCTGGGCGGCGTCCGGGATGACCAGGTCGCCGGTCATGCTTCACCTCCGACGGGCTCGTGGCGCCGCTGCGCCACAGCCTTGCCGCTACCCAGGCACGACGACCTCTATCCGCCGCCTGGATGGGCATTGACCTGGGAGGATGGACAGAGAACCGGGCCGCAAGCAGAGCGCCGGCGCCCCGCTCGGGCGGATCGTCTCGGGCGCTGCGGCCGGGCTGGCGCGGCTGCGCGCCCAGGGGTTCCGCGAGTGGCTGCGGGCCGAGCGGGACGCGTTCACCCAGACGGTCAAGGTGACCTTGGCCTGCGTGTTCGGGTGGTGGCTGGCGGCGTACGTGCTGAAGGTGCCGCTGCCCGTCCTGGTGCCGATCGGCGTGCTGCTCACGGTCTCGGCGACCGCCTACAGCACGGTCGTACGCGGGTTCCCGCAGGTCGGGGCGGTCGTGGTCGGGGTGGGGGCGGCGTCGGTGCTGATCTGGCTCATCGGCGTGAACGCGGTGACGCTGAGCGTGCTGGTGGCGTCCGGGCTCGTGCTGACGCGCCTGCTCAACCTGCCGGCCCAGAACGTGCAGATCCCGATCACCGCCCTGCTCGTGCTCTCGCTCGGCCGCACGTACGGCTTCGCCCGCCTGGCCGACGTGCTGCTCGGCGCGGCCATCGGCATCGCGGCGAACCTGCTCATCCTCCCGCCGCGCTTCGTGGAGCACGCGGCGCGGGAGCTGTGTGACATGTCGGGCGAGCTGGCCGAGCTGGCCGAGGACATGGCCGACGGGCTGGGCGGCCACTGGACCGAGGACATGGCCCGCGACTGGCTCGACCGCGCCCGCGAGCTGTCCCAGCGCCTGGAGAACACCAAGGACACGGCCGACCAGGCGGCCGAGTCGATGCGCCTGACCTTCCGCCGGCGCCGCCGCTACGAGCGGCGCCTGCGCCAGGCCGCCGAGGCCGCTACCTGCCTCGATCACGCCGGGCACCAGCTCAGGAGCATCGCCAGGGGGCTGGTGGACCTGATCGCCGGGGCCCGCGGCCTGCCCGGCGAGGAGGCCGCCGACCTGCCCGAGCCCCTGGCCGAGGAGCTGCGGGCGCTGTCGCGCATCTTCTACAACTTCGGCCTGCTCCAGGTGGGCAAGGCCAGGTCCAGGGACATGGCGGACCTGTGCGCGGCGCTGCGGGAGGGCGAGCACCAGCAGCGCCACCTGACCGCCGAACTGGCCGACTCCCCGCCGAAGGGCCCCCTCTGGCCTCTGTACGGCGCCCTGCTCGACGACTGCGCCAGGATCCGCCACGAGTTCGACCCCGACACCGGCCCCCACCGGGACGCCTTCCCCTGACCCGAGCCACCCGCCCGCGCCCGCCCAGGACCGTGCCATGATCGGCCTGTGATCGACGCGGAGACCGGCTGGTATTTCATGCACGCCTCGATCAAGGGCGTGGTCCTGACCGACGAAGGCGTCCTGCTCTGCCGGAACCCCAGGAACGCCTGGGAGCTCCCCGGCGGCTGGCCGGACCGGGCCGACGACACGCTCGCCCAGGTCGTACGCCGTGAGGTCCTGGAGGAGAGCGGCCTCGACGTCGAGGTCGGCGAGGTCGTCGGCGCGGAGATCTTCCACATCGCCGGCGGCAAGGTCCTGATCGTGGCCCTGCTCGCCACCCTCGTGGGGCCCGTCGAGCCGCGCGTCAGCGAGGAGCACAGCGACCTGCGTTTTTTCCCCGTCGACCGGCTGCCGGACGACCTCGAAGCCGGCTACGCGGCGCTGATCGAGGCCGCGGTCAGGGTCCGGCGCGGGCGCGAAGGCGGCGAGACGCCCCCTCCGGGGTGACGCCTCGCCGCGCCCCCGCTCAGCCCAGGAGCAGCGCGGTGACGAACTGCAGCAGGTGCCAGGCCACGTACGCGGCCAGCGAGCAGAACGCCCACTCCTTGCTCCTGCCGACCCGGGCCACCCGGACCAGCACCTCCACCGGCTCCGAGCGCGGCCGGACCGCCCGCAGCGCGAAGTACGCCGCCAGCAGCCAGGCCGCCCACGACGCGGCGACCAGTCCCACCGAGAGGGCGAGCAGCACCCCCGGCCCCGAGGGCGGGTCACCGGGCGAGAGCTGGCGGGTCCAGGCCGCCAGCACCCCGGCCAGCAGGCCGAGCGTGACCCGCCGGTCCCTGCGCGACTGTCGCTTCAGTGACTGCAGGTCTCGACGCAGATGGCTCTTGAGCATCCGGATCACCTCCGTGTCGTAGCTGGTGGAACCAGCTAACGAGAAGGTCCGGAGAAGATCTGCGACCTTATTGCCGAGAATTCACGACTTTCAGCGGGATTTCAGGCAAGCTCCCGCAGCTCTTGCGCCGCCCGCCGGCCCTCGAAGACGTCCCCCACCTCCTCCAGCGTGCGCACCGCCTCGGTCAGGTGGGCCCTCGCCGCCACGCGGTCCCCGAGCCTGGCGGTGATCAGTCCGAGCGCCCGCAGCGCGCATCCGAGGTCGCGCCGCGTCCCGCACTCCAGATGCACGTCCCTGGCCTGCTTGGCGTGGACCAGCGCCTCCTCGGCCCGTCCCAGGTCGAGCAGCACCATGGCCAGCGTCGTGAGCGCCGCCCCCCACCGGTCCCTGGTGCCGGTGACGTGCTGCAGTTCGACGGTCTCCCCGGCGTACTCCAGGGCCGCCGCGGGCTCGCCGGCCGTGTACAGCGCCTGCGCGATCGACAGCAGCGCGCTGGCCTGGTTGTCGCCCGTCTCCTCCCTGAGCGCCAGCGAGGACCGCGCCGCCGCTAATGCCTGCTCGTGCCGTCCCAGCGACAGGTACGTGTACGCCAGCGTCTCCTGCACGTCGGCCTCGGCCCGCCGGTTGCCCAGCCCCTGGACCAGGTCCAGCGCCTCCAGCGCGTACACGAAGGCCACCTGGGGCAGGCCCTGGCGCCGCCGGACCCGGGCCAGCCGGTTGAGCATGCGCGCCTCGCCGGGCTCGTCGCGGATCACCCTGCTGATGCCGAGCGCCTGGTTCAGGTAGTCGTCGGCGCGCAGGTAGTCCGACAGCCGCCAGTGCACGACCCCGATGTCGCCCAGGGTCTCGGCCTTGCCCTGCTCGTGGTGGAGCTCGACCTGCACCGCGAGCGCCTGCTCGTAGCAGGCCAGCGCCTCGTCGTAACGCGAGCCGTTGCGCGCGATCCGGCCGAGCGCGCACAGCGCGCGCCCGCACCCGTGCTGGTCGCCGGTGGCCGTGTACCCGGCGAGCGCGCGTTCGGCGTCGCGCCGGGCGTCCTGCTGGAGGCCGAGCCGGTCGTAGATCTCGGCCAGGCAGAGCAGCGTCTCGGCCTCGGCGTGCTCGTCGCCCAGCTCGTGGCAGATCGACAGCGCCTCCAGGCCCTCCGACAGCGCCGTGTCCGGCTCGCCCAGGCTCTGCCGTACGCGGGCCGAGATGATCAGGCTCTGCGCGGTGCCCCTGCGGTCGCCCAGCTCCTCCCGTACGCGCAGGGCCTGGCCGGCGTACCGGAGGGCCAGGTCGTGGCGTTCCTGCGACAGGTGCAGCAGGGACAGCGTGTGCAGGCACTTCGCCACGCCGGCCAGGTCGCCGATCTCCCGGTGCACCTCCAGCGCCTCGCCCGCGCGGCGCAGCGCCTCGTCCCTGTTGCCCGCGATGCCGTGCACCTCGGCCAGGTCGTTGAGCGCGCGGGCCAGCCCCTCGCGGTCGCCGAGCGAGGTGAAGTCGGCCAGCGCCTCGCCGATGAACCTGGCCGCCAGCGTGGACGGCCCGATGTCGCGGTGGATCGAGCCGAGGTGGCTGCGCATGAGCGCGACGGCCCGGCGGTTGCCCACCTGCATGGCCGAGCTCAGCCCGGCCTGCTGGACCTCCAGGTTGTTCTCGTAGTACCGCAGCCTCCTGAACGGCTCGAACACCGCCTCGGCCAGCCGGCAGGCCAGCCCGTACGCGCCGCTCTCCTCGGCCAGCCGTACCGCAGAGACCAGCGAGCGCCGTTCGGCCTCGAACCACTCGCGCGGCGTGTCCGGGCCGGTCGCCACCGCCAGGTAGTGGTCGAGCAGCCGCACCCTGGCCTCGCGCACCCCCGCCTCGGCGTGCCGGCCCAGCTCCCTGGCCAGCCGCTTGACCAGGTCGTGCACCCGGTAACGCGGTCCGGGCAGCGGCTCGACCAGGTACGCCCGATGCAGCCCCTCCACCGCCGCCACGGCCTCGCCCACCGGCACGCCCAGCGCCGCAGCCAGCACCTCCGGCGCGAAGTCCCGTCCAGGAAGCAGCCCGACATGCCGGAAGGCCCGCCGCTGAGCGGGACCCAGCGACTCGTACGCCAGGTCCAGCGCCGACCTGAACGCCTCCTCGGGATCCCCCGCCAGCGGCCGGTCCGGCCCTCGCAGCTCCGTCACCCGCGACCGCACGCTCAGCGCCGGGTCCTCGGCCAGCTTGGCCGCCGAGATCCGCAGCGCGAACGGATGGTACGAGCACACCCGGGCCAGCTCGGCCAGCGCGTCCCGGTCGGCGGCCCGCGGCGAGCCCTCGCCGAGCACCGACACCAGCAGCGCCACCGCGTTGCCCGGGTCGAGCACCGACAGGTCCATGAGGTCGGCGTGCCCGGTGGCCCGCAGCGGCGCCATCCGCGTCCTGCTGGTCACCAGCACCACGCAGTCCTTGCCGCCCGGCAACAGCGCCCGCACCTGGGCGGGGTCGGCCGCGTTGTCCAGGATGAGCAGCAGCCTGCGCCCGGCGATCCTGCTGCGGTACAACAACATCAGCTCGGCCTCGTCGGCGGCCGGCATGTGCTCGCCGACGCCGAGCGAGCGCAGGATCTGCCCGAGCGCCTCGGCCGAGCTCATCGGCGGCTGGGTCGGCGACTGCCCGCGCAGGTCGATCATGATCTGCCCGGCGGGGAACCGGTCGGCGTGCAGGAGGCCCCAATGCGTCACCAGCGCGGTCTTGCCGACCCCGGGCAGGCCCTGCACGACCATGGTGTTCGTCCGCCGCGGCCGGTCCAGCCAGGCGGTGAGCAGGTCGAGGCTCTGCTGCCGTCCGGTGAAGTCGGGGACGTCGGCGGGAAGCTGGCGCGGCTTCGGCAGCTCGCCCACAGGCAGCGGCCCGGCCTGCGCGCCCGGCCGCGTGAGGAACGGCGTCACCCGCCCGCGCCACGGCTCCGACAGCTCCCCCCACGCCCCGGCGGCCTCGCGCAGCGCGGCCGGGTCGGCGATCCGCAGCCGCCGGTACCCCGGCCGCACCAGCCAGCCGCGCCTGACCCACTGCGTGAGCTGCCGCTGTACGACGTCCGGCGCGCTGCCCACGAGGTCGGCCAGCGTCTCCATGGACAGCGGCGGCGCGGTGGGGGAGGCCAGCCCGTACCGCTCGTCCAGGTGCAGCAGCCAGACGGCCAGCCGGGCCGCGACCGGCGCGCGGGCCAGCGCCTCGTGCCTGCGGGCGGCCAGGTTCCTGGCGAACAGCTCCTGGACCAGCGCGGTCGCCACGGCCGGGCCCGCCGAGGCGTGCTCGCGCAGCCGCCCCAGGTCGATCGGCCAGGCGCGGACCTCGGTCAGCGCGTCCACCTTGACGCGCTCGCCCGGACTCCAGAAGGCCAGCTCGCCGACGAGGTCGCCGGGGCCGCGCAGGTCGTGCACGACCTCCCGGTCACCGCCGGGGACGTGCTCGCGGGCGTACCCGTGGTCGATCAGATGGACGCGGTTGACCGGCCGGACCGGCGAGCAGATCAGCTCGCCGCGGCGGAAGAGGCGAGGGCGCGCGCCCTCGTCCACGAGTGACCTGAACAGATCCACGCCGACACCACCAATCTGGGGACGGCGGTGTCCTCGACATGACAGGTTGGAAACAGTCCCAACGACAAAGTGTCACATCGGGCGAACGCGGGTCAACGGATCACACGTGCGCGGGATCGCTCCTGTCGGGCACGAAGCGGTAGCCGACGTTGCGTACGGTCCCGATCAGCGACTCGTTCTCGGTGCCGAGCTTGGCCCGCAGCCGCCGGACGTGCACGTCGACCGTCCTGGTGCCGCCGAAGTAGTCGTAACCCCAGACCTCCTGGAGGAGCTGGGCGCGGGTGAAGACCCGGCCCGGATGCTGGGCGAGGTACTTCAGCAGCTCGAACTCCTTGAACGTCAGGTCGAGCACGCGCCCGCGCAGCCGCGCGGTGTAGGTGGCCTCGTCGATCGACAGGTCGCCGCTGCGGATCTCGTCGGGGACGTCCTCGGCGGCGGACTGCGACATGCGCCCGGTGGCCATGCGCAGCCGCGCCTCCACCTCGGCCGGACCGGCGGTTTCGAGCAGCACGTCGTCGACGCCCCACTCGGCGGTCATGGCGGCCAGGCCGCCCTCGGTGACCACCACCAGCAGCGGGCAGTCGACGCCCGTGGTGCGGATCAACCGGCACAGGCTCTTGGCCTGGACGAGCTCCCTGCGCGCGTCGACGATGACGGCGTCCGCGGGCGGCGTGTCGATGAGCGCCGACGCCTCGGCGGGCGAGACCCGGACGGAGTGGAGCAGCAACCCGAGCGCCGGCAGCACCTCGGAGGAAGGCTCGAGGGCGTTGGTCAGCAGCAGCAGGTTGCTCATTACGGCCTCCTCGAACACGCAAGGACCCGGGGGCGATGTCGCCCAGGTCCTGTAAGCGAGGATATCCCACGACTAAGTCGCGTCCATTGCGCGTCCACCTGGTGAACAGCGACTCCCGTGGAACAAGCGCGTTAAGGACGCCGCACAATAGAGCGAACGCGATTGTGAGGCAACGCATGGCCACAGGAAGAATACGTTATTGGGCGGCGGCCAAGGAGGCCGCCGGAGTGGCGGAAGAGTCGTTCGAGGCGGCCACTCTTGACGAATTGATGACCAAAATCACAGAGAACCGCGCCGAGCTCGCCAGAGTGGTCGGCCGCTCGTCGTTCCTGGTCGACGGCGCGCCCGTGGGCCTGCGCGCCCACGACTCGGTCGTGCTCGGCGAGGGCGTGACGGTCGAGGTGCTGCCGCCCTTCGCCGGCGGGTGATCGCCGGCCCTGGCGGGGAATGAGACCTGCCAGTCGATAGGCTCGTCAACCCCCGCCACCGACAGGGAGCCACATGCGCAAGCTGATCGTCTTTCTGATCGTGCTGGGCGTCCTCCTCATCGCCCTCGACCGCGTCGCAGTGGCCGGCGTGGAACGCGATCTCGCCAATCGCATCGCGGCCGCCTCCGACCTCAGCGGCACCCCCACGGTCGAGATCGAGGGCATCCCGTTTCTCACTCAGGCAGTCTCCGGGCACTATCCAGAGGTACGGTTCAATCTCGGCACGCTCACCTACGGGGGCGTGCCGGTCAAGAACCTGCGCGGCGCCGCCTACGACGTGACCGCCCCGCTGACCGACGTGCTGCAGAACCGCGCCGACGTCCGGGCCGGGCGCGTCACCGTGAGCGGCACGCTCACCCGGGCCACGATCGACAAGTACGCGCCCCGGGGCGTCAAGATCAGCGGCAACGGGCGGCGGCTCGTGGCGTCGGGAGAGGTGACGGTGGGGGTGCGCAAGGTGCAGTTCAACGCGGAGATGCGGGTCGTCGTCACCGACGGCGCCATCAGGCTCCAGGCGGAGAAGATCGAGGGCGTGCCCGACCAGCTCGCCGGGTTCGTCGGCTACACGATCCCGTTCAAGGGCGGGCTGCCCTTCGACGTGAAGATCACCGGGGTCGAGAACGTGGCCGACGGATTGGAGTTCTCGGCCGAAGCGTCTGACGTGCCGATCCGTGGATGAGCCTGAACCGCTGCGGCCTCCCGTACGTGATGAGGACGTGAGCGCAGCAGGCACCGCGGACGAGGAGCTCGTACGCACCCTCTTCGACGAGCACGCCGGGCCACTTTACGGGTACGTGCTGCGACTCACCGGTGATTCCGGACGTGCGGAGGACGTGGTGCAGGAGACGTTGCTGCGGGCCTGGCGGCACCCCGACGCGCTCTCCGGCCGTCCCATCCGGGCGTGGTTGTTCACGGTGGCGCGTAACCTCGTGGTCGACCAGCACCGGGCCAAGAAGGCCCGGCCGCAGGAGACCGGCGACGAGGCGCTCGCGGTCCTGCCGGCCGACGACGAGCTGGAGCGGGCGGTCGAGTCGTGGGCCGTGGCCGAGGCGCTGGCCGCGCTGCGGCCCGAGCACCGCGAGGTGCTGCTGGAGGTCTACTACCGGGGGCGATCGGTGAAGGAGGCGTCGGCGACGCTGGGCATTCCGCCGGGCACGGTCAAGTCGCGCACCTACTACGCGTTGCGCGCGCTCAAGCTGGCACTCGAAGAACGGGGGCTGGCGCCGTGATGACCTGCGAAGAAGTGCGTTTGGCCATGGGCGCGCACGCCTTGGGGGCGCTGGAGCCCGACGAGGCGCTGGAGGTCGACAACCATCTGGCCACCTGCGAGACCTGCGGCGCCGAGCTGCTCGAACTCGAAGGCGTCGCCGCGTTCCTCGGCAAGGTGTCAGAACGGGACGTCGAGCTGGTCGCCAGCCCGCCGCGCCAGGTGCTCGACCGGCTGCTGAACGCCCGGGTCAAGCGGTACCGGCGCGGCCGGCTCATGCTGGCCGTGGCCGCCTCGGTGGCCGTCGTCGCCCTCGGCGGCACGGTCTGGACCGCCACCCGGCAGGACACCGCCCAGCAGACCGCCGCCGCGCCCGCGGCCGCCCCCCAGTCCTCGGCGGCCGAGAAGTCGCTGACGACCGAGCCCTTCGTGGCCAGCGACGCCGCGCCCGAAACCCGGATGGGGAAGGCCGCCCCGACGCCGAGCGCGACGCCCACGACGGCGAGACGGACCGGCGACGGCCGCGCCTTCAAGGGCGAGAACTCGGCCGAGGACTACTACGCCACGGTCTACGCCCTGCCCGGCGGCGCGAGCACCGAACTGCTGGTGACCGTACGGAACGTGCCGGTCGGCACCGACTGCAGCCTGGCCGTCTACGACGACGGCGGGCGGCGCGAGGTCGTGGGGAGCTGGACCGTCAGCCGCGAGACCTACCGCAAGGAGACCGTCTTCCAGATGGAGACGCCGGTGCTCATGCGGCACATCGACCGGTTCGAGGTCGTCGACCGGGCCGGACGGGTGCTGGTCAACGTCGACGGCCCGGCGCGGAAGTAATCGCGGACGCCCGTGGTTGGCACCTGAGGTGACGGGTCTGTGGATCGCGCTGGCGACGCTGGCGCTCGGAACGGTGATCGGGGTGGTACGTCTGCGCCGCGACGGACGGGTGCGTACGGCGGCCGGCGACCGGCTGACCGCGGACATGCTGGGCGCCGCCATGGGCGAGCGGGCGACGCTGGTGCAGTTCTCGACGGCGTTCTGCCAGCCCTGCCGGGCGACCAGGCGGGTGCTGGCCGACGTGAGCGCGCTCGTGCCCGGGGTGGCGCACGTCGAGATCGACGCCGAGTCCCGGCTCGACCTGGTGCGCCGGCTCGACATCATGCGCACGCCCACCGTAATTGTGCTGGATCCGTCAGGGAACGTCGTCAAAAAGGCGTCTGGCCAGCCGCGGAAGGCCGACGTACTGGCCGCGCTGGCGGCCGCGATTCCCTCCGGGGAGTCACAGTCGTCTCACGAACTGTCTCAGAACTCGGACGAGATGTGACAGATGGCGAGACGACGAGTAGTGTCGACGCCATGAACCCGTCGACAGAGCTGCTCACGAAGCGGCGCGCAGTTGATTTCTGCCGCGTCGCCACCGCGCTCTGTCGCGCTGCCTGAGGACGGTCACCGCGGACATCTGGTCCGCCCCATCGCCCCCTTCAGGAGCATCCTGTGATGCGTGCTGATCCCAGAGCTCTGCGCTTCGGCGCGGCCATCACCACCCTGGTCCTCGCTCTCGTCCTCGTGACGGGCAGCGCGTGGCTGCTTGCCGCCCAGGCGGTGGTCTTCGCACTCGGAGTCGCGCGGCTCTCGCCGTACACGATGCTCTTCAAGGCGCTCGTCAGGAGTGCCCCGAAGGAGACAGAAGACGCCCGCCCGCCGCGGTTCGCGCAGGGGGTGGGGCTGGTCTTCGCGGTCGTGGGGCTGGCCGGGTTCGTCGCCGGGATCACGCCCCTGGCCCTCGGGGCCACGGCCGCGGCTCTCCTCGCCGCCTTCCTCAACGCAGCCTTCGGATTCTGCCTCGGCTGCGAAACGTACCTGCTCTTCCGCCGTCTACTGCCCGCCGCCAACATGGAGGTTTCCCAATGAGCCGCTCCGCCGCACTGGTGGACGCCGACTGGGTCGAGGCCAACCTCGACAACCCTGGCGTCGTACTCGTCGAGGTCGACGAGGACGTCAGCGCCTATGACAAGGGCCACATCCGTGGCGCCGTGAAGGTCGACTGGCGGCAGGACCTGCAGGACCCGGTCCGCCGCGACTTCGTGGACAAGACCGGTTTCGAGGCCCTGCTGTCGGACCGCGGCATTTCCAACGATGACACCGTCGTGCTCTACGGCGGCAACAACAACTGGTTCGCGTCCTACGCCTACTGGTACTTCAAGCTCTACGGCCACCAGGACGTCAAGCTGCTCGACGGCGGGCGCAAGAAGTGGGAGCTCGACTCCCGCGAGCTGGTCCGCGACGTGCCCGAGCGCGCCAAGACCCAGTACACCGCCCAGGAGCAGGACTCCGCGATCCGCGCCTTCCGCGACGACGTGGTCTCCGCGATCGGCAAGCTCAACCTGGTCGACGTGCGCTCGCCCGACGAGTTCACGGGCAAGCTGCTGGCCCCGGCCCACCTCCCGCAGGAGCAGGCGCAGCGCGGCGGCCACGTGCCCACCGCCCGCAACATCCCGTGGTCCAAGGCCGCGAACGACGACGGCACCTTCAAGTCCGACGACGACCTGCGCGCGCTCTACGGCGACGCCGGCGTCGACTTCGGCAAGGACACCATCGCCTACTGCCGCATCGGCGAGCGCTCGGCGCACACGTGGTTCGTGCTGCACGAGCTCCTCGACCAGGGCAACGTGAAGAACTACGACGGTTCGTGGACCGAGTACGGCTCGCTCGTGGGCGTGCCGATCGAGCTGGGAGAGGCCCGCTGATGACCACTGCACAGGGTTGCGGAGCGCCGGAGCAGACCATCGCGCTGCCGGCCGGGATCGATCTGTCCAACCAGGCCGTCATCCAGGGTGTGGTGACGGGCGCCACCACCGCCTACGCGCGGCTGCTCGACGACTCCGGCGAGTTCACCGGTGAGGTCGTCGTCTCCGACGACGGCGTCTTCCGCTTCTTCGCCGCTCCCGGTGACTGGACCGTCCGCATCATCGCGGGCGGCGGCGTCACCCGGGACGTTCAGGTGGAGGCCAAGCTGGGCGAGGTCTCCCAGCTCGCGGTCGCCGTCTGAGCACGAGATCGCCTCGACGGGGCCCGTGTCCACCTCGGACACGGGCCCCGTCCGCGTTTCCGGCACGTGCAACGAAACCGGACGCGGCGGTGTTGTAGAGGTCGTGAGTGCAACCGACTGTCTCGACCCGGTGCGCAAGGCGCTCCTCGACGACCTCGACGAGGGCTTCGCCGAGCTGTACGCCACCTATCGCGGCCTGGTCTTCTCGACCGCGCTGCGGCTGAGCGGGCGCTGGGCCGACGCCGAGGACCTCACCGCCGAGGCGTTCCTGCGGGCCTACCGGGCCCTTTCGGGGTACGACCGCGACCGCGTGGCCGCGCTCCAGCCCCGGGCCTGGCTGATGACGATCCTCATGAACATCTGGCGCAACTGCGCACGGGCGAAATCCCGCAAACCGCCACCCGACCTCCGCGACGAGCCCGTCGACGAGCCCGACCCGGCGCAGGACGTCGAGGAGGCCGCGGTCCGCAGGGAGACCGGCGACGAGCTGTCGGAACTGCTCGGCCTGCTGCCCGACGAGCAGCGGGCAGCGGTGGTGCTCCGGCACGTCGTGGACCTGCCGGTCAGCGAGATCGCCACCGTGCTCAAGATCCCGCAGGGCACGGTGAAATCACATGTGTCACGCGGGTTGCGGCGACTGCGCGAACTGGGAGGTGCCCGATGAACGACGACTCACTGCTGGCCGGGCTCGCCGGGCTGGCCACCGACGCGCCCGCCGGGCTGCTCGACCGGATCGCCGCCCGCTGGGTGAACGTGCCCGCGCCGATCGGCGCGCTGCGGGTGGCCTTCACCGACCAGGGCGTCGCGTACGTGCACGCCGGCGACGACTTCGCCGCCTCGTTCAGGAAACGGTTCGGCCGGCCGCTGCTGGCCGCCGAACGGCCGCCCGCCGGGCTGGTGCCCGCGCTGCGCACCGGCCGCCTGGGGAAGGTGGCGCTGGACCTGCGCGGCGTCAGCGGCTTCCAGCGTGACGTGCTCGACGCGGTCAGGACGATCCCGAGAGGCGAGGTCAGGCCGTACTCGTGGGTGGCGGCGCAGATCGGCCGGCCGCGGGCCGTACGGGCGGTGGGGACGGCGCTCGGCGGCAATCCGGTGCCGCTGCTCGTGCCGTGCCACCGGGTCGTCAGGTCCGACGGCGTGGCCGGTGACTACGTGTTCGGCCGGGCGGCCAAGGAACGGCTGCTGCTGGCCGAGGGCGTCGACCTCGGCCGGGTGCGCGACCTGGCCGGGGAGCGGGTGTTCTACCTGGCCAGCGACACCACCGGCGTGGTGTGCTTCCCGACCTGCCACAACGCCCGCCGGATCACCCCGGCGCACCGGCACGGCTTCCGCAGCATCGCCCAGGCCAGGGCGGCCGGCTACCGGCCGTGCCGTACGTGCCGGCCCGCTCAGGTGGGCGGCTTGGCCGGGTAGCGCATCAGGAGGGTCGCGCGCACGACGTCGGGGCCGTGCGCGCGATAGCCGTGGGGCACGTCCGAGAGCCAGGAGATGTGGTCGCCTGGCCCGGCGGTCAGCGGCGCGTCGAGGGGGCCCGCGCTGAGCGTGCCGGTGAAGACCGTGACGTGCTCGCTGACCCCCTCGTGGTGGGCGGGCGAGGTCTGGGTGAGGCCCGGCGGCACACGGACGCGGTAGAGCTCGTAGGTGACGTTGTCGTCCTCGAAGACCTCCAGGAGGTCGGCCTCGATGGCCGTGCCGCGCATGGTCTGCGGCTCGGGCGGTGAGTCGAGGATCGCGCCGATGGGCACGCCGAGCTGTGCGGTGATCGCCCAGAGCGTCTCCAGCGTCGGGTTGCGGGTGCCGGTCTCGACGCCGGACAGTGTGGCCTTGCCGATGCCCGCCCGCTTGGCGAGCTCGGACAGCGAGACCCCGCGCGCCTGTCGCAGCCGTCGCAGCCGATCGCCGACGACGGCTGGGTCCTGGTCGAACGCGGGGAGCGGGTCCATAACGCCATCGTGCCGCACGGCTCGTCCGGTGTGGCCGCCGATTCCCGCTTTCCTCTGTTCCTCAGTGCTCAGGAATGCGCAGCAGGAACGCGGGTCACACGCGGTGCGCGGGTTGCGGCTGCGGTGTTAGGGGCAGACCGCTACGATTCAGCAGATGTCCGGATCGACTGGTGTGATGGCGCCGCCCCGACCTGGGCCTACGCCGGCTCAGCGGATGCCGTCGCCGTACTCGCTGCCTCTGCACACGCTGCGCCTTGCGGGACGGTGCGCGCTGCCGCTGATCCTGTGGTTCGCGGCCGGCCAGGTCGTGCGCTTCGCCCTGCTGTACGGCGCCACTGAGATCGCCTACGGCGACCTGCGGCAGCTCCGGCTGATGGGCACGGTCACCTTCCTGACCCTGATCGTCCTCGCGGTGATGACGGTCACCACCGGCATGCTCTTCACCCTGCGCGGCGCGCTGTGGGAGATGCGCGCCAGAAGGGGCGAAGGCGTCGAGGACGAACGTTTCTTCAGGGTGCTGGACCGGGTGGCCCCCGCCTTCGCGGTGCTCTACCTGTCGTGGGGCTGGCACGTGGAGGACGCCCGCGCCGTCCAGCGAATGGACCTGAACCACCACTTCTACGACATGACGTCGGCTGCCTGGTTCGGCGAGGAGACCCAGGTCGGCAAGGGCCTCACTGACCTCGACTGGCGGGTGTCGCTGGGCGCGATGGTCGTGCTGTTCGGCCTGAAGTGGTTGTTCGCCAAGCTCGTGGAGCAGGGCAAGGGCAGGCTGTACGGCTTCGGCGCCGCCTTCTCCGAGTTCGCCTTCGTCTTCTACGGCCTGAACGCCACCGTCGCCATCGCCGGCCTGCGCTCGGACTGGGTGGAGCACCGCAGCGTGGTCGCGGGCACGGAGGACCTGATGGAGCAGGCGCGGAAGAGCGTGCCGCTCTGGGAGAGCGTCAGCGGCGTGGTGAGCGACTTCTGGCCGTACTTCCTGGACGCCGTCGCCGTCCCGCTGGCCTGGCTCACCGTCGCGATGCTCGTGTTCGGCTCCTACTCGGACGAGACCCGCAGCCTGGTCAAGGGCACCCGGTTCGAACGCGGCGTGGACCGGCTGGAGGACAGCCACGACCTCACCCAGCGGTCGTTCGACCAGCTCACCGGCGGTTTCCGGGACCGCTGGCTGCCGCTGGCCAACTCCCTGCGCATGATCGCCAAGGCAGGGGCGCCGCTGTTCGGCATGATGTGCCTGTGCTACGTCACCGTCACGCTGGCCGGCCAGTACGCCGAGCGCCTGGTGGTGACGCTCGTCGGCTCGCAGGCCGAGTGGACGTGGGCGTACAAGCAGGCGCCGGTGATCTTCCTGCGCGACATGTTCGTGACCGTGCTCACCATGGCGCTGATGGCGGCCACGTACGACCTGGCCGCCACGAGGGCCCGCCTCAAGGGCGAGCCCCTCAGCGACGTCTGAACAACAACACGTTCGCGACCGGCGGGCCCACCTTGTCGCGCTTGAAGAAGTCCTGGACGGGTGTGCCGGAGCGGTAGTCGCTGGTCCTGAAGGAGAGCTCGACCTCGTTCGCGACCTGGGCCGGCACGATGGCCAGCCCCTCGATCTTGTACTCCTTGCCCAGCTCCAGCCGGTCCGTCGGACGGTCGCCCGGATCGAACTCCACCGTCCAGGTCCGGCCGGAGCGGTCCTCCAGCCTGGCCTTGTCCGGCGGGGCGATCATGGTGGCGTTGGCCTCGTCCAGCAGTTTCTGGGTGATGTCCACCTTCAGCCAGGTGACCTCGGCGCCGTGCTTGCTGCCCTGAGGGGCGGGGGTCGGGGTGAGGGTGGCCTTCCACTCGATGTTGAAGACCTTGCCCGCCTGGCCGGGGGCGACGGCGATCACCTTGGTCTCGATCCCGTCGGTGACGGTCGTGTCGTAGAAGCCGTAGCCGTCGTAGGCGTTCAGGCCCATGGCGACGACGGACGCCACGGCGGCGCCCACGGCGACCAGGATCAGTCGGCTGCGCTTGGGCTGCGGCGCGCCCTGCCGGGGCCCCCTGGGGGGCGGCTCGGACGGGCCGCCGCCGTGGGGCTGGGTCTGCTGCGGGGGAGGCGCGGGCATGCCGGGGCGGATGGCCGGCAAGGGCTGGGTACTGCCCCCTGAGGACTCGCGCTGGGCGGGCGGCCACACCTGCTGGTCCGGATGCACGTACCGCCCCCGCCCAGCCACCCCCTGCCCGAACCCGGGCCCTGCCGGAGCCCCTTGCCCGAACGCCGCCTGCCCCGCTCCGGCCGCCTGCGCGCCTCTGGGGCCACCAGGACCACCGGGCGTACCCGGGGCGCCGGGCCCGCTCGCACCGCCGGGGCCGGGCTGCACGCCGCCGTAGCCGCCGGGGGTGCCTCCGTACCCGGGAGGCGGGGTGGGGCGGCTGGGCGGCGGGGTGGCGCGGTCCCGCCCGGTGCCCGCACGCCGCCGCCGCTGCCCGGCGGGCAGCGGCGCCTGCGGCGCCCCCGCCTCAGGCGGCGGCCCCTGCGGCGACGGCGGTACAGGCGGCTGTCCCTGCGGCGGCGGAGGTGCCGTGGGAGGTGAGGACTCCGGGAAGCCCGGGAACGAGGGGGACCTCGGGGGGACCGAGGGCGGTCCGGCGGGCGGGGGTGGGGGCGGGTCCTCGGGCTGGTGGTCGGTTCTGGGGGAGAACCAGTCGCGCTCGTTCGTGCTCACAGTGCGATCACTTCTTGACGATGGAGTAGACGGCCTGCGGCGAGGCCGCGAGCTTGCGCGCGGCCTCCTCGTCGAGCCCGAGGTCGACCTCGACCTCCGGTTGGTACGGCTCCACCAGCATCTCGGCCGGCAGCCCGAAGACCACCCGAGCCTCCGGCAGAGCCGATGAGGGAACCTCGAAGAAGAACCGCCCGCTGACCCAGATGTCGGGCTGCACCCACGTGTTGGCCAGCGTCAGCGGGCTCGCGATCCGGTCGGTGGCGTCGAACTTCTTGCCGTCCGCGGTCAGCAGCTGCGGCTGCCCCAGATGGTACGGCTTGAGGCTCGACCTGGCCGAGGCGTTGACCACGATGAACAGGTTGTCCGTCGTGACGGTCTCCTCGCCGTTCTGGATCGCCTTGGCGGCCAGGAAGGAGTCGAGCCGGACGGTGAACCGCCGGGCGTCCACGTTCTCCCCCTTGGCGCCCGTGTACGTCAGTCTGGCCGCGGCCTCGTTGGGGGTCATGTGCAACGTCTGAAGCCCGATCGCGGCGGCCGCGAGCAGCAGCCCGACGCAGGCGTTCAGCAGCTTGGAGCCGCCACCCCGCCCGCGCCCGCCGCGCTCGTCGCGGCCGTCGCCGCGGTCCGGGACGACGGAGGAGCGCGGTTCGGTGGCGGTCATGCCCCCTCACCCGCCTTCACCGGCAGCGTCACGCGGGCCTTGATCTCGGGGACGAACTTGTCCCCTTCCTCCTTGGAGACCATCTGCCAGCGCAGCCGCTGGTCCTCGAAGCCGGGCGCGTACTCGAAGGTGGCCACGTCGAGAGTGATCTTGTCCGGCGGGCGTTCGGTCGCGCCGAGCCGGTAGCGGACGAGGACCTGGCTGGTCACCCCGGGGTGCAACTGCCGGGTCTCGTCGCCCTTGTTCAGCGCGTAGACGAAGGGCCCGGACTCCTTGGGGAACTTGGGGCTGATCGAGACGAGCGAGTTGGCGAAGAACATGCCGAGCCAGGCCTTGTCCGGCTTGGCGGGGTCGGGGGGCAGGCCGACGGAGGAGGTTTCGTCCCCCTTGTTGGTGACCTCGAAGACCAGCTCCACGAAGCGCTTGTCCTCGTCGTACGGCGTCTTGGCCTTGTCCACCTTGACCCGCGACTCGACGAAGCGCGTGGAGTAACGGCCCTGGTCGAGCGTCGCGCCCGCGCCGAGCGCGTCCGGGCCCTTGTCGTCGCCCTCGTTCAGCCCGCCGAGCAAGGCGGTGATGCCGACGGCCGTGAGAGCGACAAGGCCCACGATGGGCACCGCCACCGGACGTCTGGGCTTCGTGCTGCTGCCGCCGGAGGGTTCCGTCATGGGTATGGATGGTAATAGGTCACGCTTGCCCCATCTGCCGCAATGCTCCCTTCTGGCGGGTCGAATTGCTGCGAACCCTGCCGCTCCGGGGGTGGAAACTCATACGCTGTCACGGAGCGGAAAGGGGCTGGCCCCCACAACTAACGACATATCGCGGCCGGAGGGTCACGTGGCGGACGTGCATCCCGAGCATGCCCAGCTCCAGGCGGACCGCATCTACCTGGGCTGGCAGTACATCCTGCTGCATCCCGACCCGGGACCACCGCCCAAACGCCCCTCGCCCGTCCAGGAGCCCGGCCCCGACCAGGCGTCGTCCGACCGCGCCGCGACCGAGGCGCTGCGCCGCGAACGGCTCCAGGAGGACATGCTCAACCGGCCCGTACGGGTGATCCGCGCCATCGCCGTGACCGTGTCCGTACTGATCCTCGTGGCCGCGTTCGCCGGCTACCTGGGGTGGTCCTTCGCGCTCCTCGGCCTGGTCGCGGCCGGAGGCGTGGCGGGCATCTGCAGCTACGCGCTGCTCCAGGGCGACCGGGCGGTCCGGTTCAGAGTGCTCGAACAACAGGCCAGGGACGACCGGCAACGCCAGGAACGTGACAAAGAACTGTTCCGCGCCCAGGAGGAGCACGCCCAGCGCTACCGCGAGTGGCAGGAGTCGAAGGACCGCCACGAGCGCCAGCTCAGCTGGTACGCCGTCGCCGTCCCCGACGAGATCGACCGCATCGACGTGGCCGGCGGCACGCTGCCCGGCTGGTCCGCGCTGATCACCCTGCTCGGCGCCACCCGGCTCTACAGCGGCGGCCACCTGACCGTGCTCGACCTGTCTGAGGGCGCGATCGCCAAGGACCTGATCGAGCTGGCCCGCAAGGGCGGCGACGACCCGCTGGTCTGGGTGTTGCCCGTCGACCTGCCGAAGCTCGACCTCGGGGCCACGCTCAAGCCGGAGGCGTTCGCCGACGTACTGGCCCACGTGGTGAGCGTGAGCGAGGAGCACCGCACCACGCGCGACCTCAGCTTCGACAACGCCATCCTGGAACGGGTGCTCGAAGTGCTCGGCGAGAACGCCACCATCAGCCAGGTCACCGCCGCCCTGCGAGCCCTGGCCCAGGTCGGCGACCCGCGCGACGACCTGCGTTTCGGCCTGATCACCGCGACCCAGCTCGAACGCATCGGCACGCTGTTCGGCCGCGGCGTGAGCGACCGGGTGGTGATCGAGCGCGCCTGGGCCCTGGAGTCGCAGCTGCGCAAGCTGGAGACGCTGGGCACCCAGGCCGTCCGCCTGCCGCCCGCCCGGCTGCGGGTGGTGAGCATGGACCGGCAGGCCGGCGTGTTCGGCAACCGGGTGCTCGGTACGTACGTGGCCACCGCGCTCACCCACATCCTGCGCCAGTCGCCCGCCTCCGACCGGCCCTGGTACCACACGATCATCGTGGCGGGCGCGGACAAGCTGCGCGGCGACGTACTGGACCGGCTCATGGACGCGTGCGAGACCTCCCGTACCGGCCTGGTGCTGACGTACCGGAGCCTGACCCCCACCGTGAAGGAGCGGCTGGGGCGCGGCCACGCGGCCGTGGCGTTCATGCGCCTCGGCAACGCCGAGGACGCCCGGGTCGCCAGCGAGCACGTCGGCACCGAGCACCGGCTGGAGCTGGCCCAGCTCACCGAGACGATCAGCGAGACCCTGCCGGGCCTCGACGGCGGCTACACCTCCACCATCTCCCAGGTGGACGACGCCCGGGAGGACCGCGCCGACGGCGTCGCCGACCTGGCCGAGGACATCACCGAGTCCACCGAGTGGGGCAGGACCGCCGACAAGATCTCCGAGACCGAACGGGTGCTCCAACGCTCGCGCGAGTTCCTGGTCGAGCCGCACCAGCTCCAGCAGCTCCCCACGACGTCCGTGATCGTCACCGACGCGACCGCCCAGGGCCGGCGCGTACGCCTGGCCGACGCCAACCCCGCCATCCTGACCTTCCCCAAGACCACGCTGGGCGAGCTGGACGAGGTGCGCGAGGCCGTGCTCTCGCTGGAGGGCGGCGAGGACGACGGAGAGCCGCCACCCAACCTCGGGCCACCACCGCCACGCCTGGACTGGCGCAAGGGCAGGCAATGACCTGGTCAAGGGCGTGGTGAGGAGCCTGCGATCGGCGAGATTTTACTGAGAACCGACTGTGGGGGATTTGAATAATGCAGCCGAGTGTCTCGCTGAGCGGGCCCTGGTATCGGATCCAGTCGATCGCCGCACCCTCGCGAAGCTCGTCGGCGGAATGGGATTTCGTCACCGTGCTGCCCGCCGTGTTGTCGGCGGCGCAACGCGACCGGCCGTTCGTCATCGGGTGGCTGTCCCGGGGTTCCGGGGCGCCGCTCGAACTGATCACCAACGCCGGCCCGCTCTCGCCGCCACGCCAGCCACGCCGGGCGACCGACGTGCCGGACCGCCCGACGGGGCCGCAGCCGCTGCTGTTCCCCGGGGGCGCGCGGGGGGTCGAGCTGGACGAGGAGTACCTGGCCGACCTGGCGGACCTGGTGTGGACGCCGTGCCCGGGCCGCCAGGCGCCGCCGCTGGGCGGGCGGGGACGTGAGTTCGCCGGGTCCGACCCCGACGAGCTGCGGCGGCCCACGCTGTTCGAGTCGACGCTGGTCACGCTCATGTCGCGGCCGTTCGCGTGGCTCGTCGTGGCCGAGCCGACCGACCTGCTCGACGCCGAGGTGGCGCACCTGCGCACCCAGCTCAACGTGCTGCGCCAGTACGGCGACGCCTCCGAACGTTCCCGGTTCGACGCCGAGCGGGCCGAGCGCCGCATGCAGGAGCTCGACGCCTTCCGCGAGGCCGGCCTGTGGAACGTGCGCGTGCTGGCCGGCGGGGCCACCGCCGAGGAACTGCGGCAGATCGCGCCCGTGCTCGTCGGGTCGGTCGAGATGAGCCACCACCCGTACCGGCTGCGCAGCGCGCACGGCGCGGTCTACGCGCTGTCGGAGGCCCTGGCCATCACCATGCAGGACCCGGCCGACGGCGCCGCCGCGCCCTTCGCGGCCACCGCGGGAGCGCTCGCCGCGCTGGCCGGGCTGCCCAGGCGCGAGGTGCCCGGCGTACGGGTGCTCGACTCCGGCTTCTTCGACGTCACCTCCGAGGCCGACGGCGGCGAGCTGGAGCTCGGCGAGATCCTCGACGACCAGGACAGGGGAGTGGGCACCTTCCGGGTCCCCCTGGCCACGCTCAACCGGCACGCGTTCGTCACCGGCGCGACCGGCTCGGGCAAGTCCCAGACCGTCCGCCACCTGCTGGAACAGCTCAGCGAGGCCCACATCCCCTGGCTGGCCATCGAACCGGCCAAGTCCGAGTACGCGGCCATGGCGGGCCGCGTCGCCGACCCGGTGACGGTGATCAACCCGTCGGCCCCCGAGGGCGTGCCGCTCAGCGTCAACCCGCTCGAACCCGAGCCCGGCTATCCCGTCCAGGCGCACATCGACATGATCAGGGCGCTGTTCATGGCCGCCTTCGACGCCGAGGAGCCGTTCCCGCAGATCATGTCCCTGTCCCTGCAACGGGTCTACGAGGCCACCGGCTGGGACGTCGTGACCGGCGGCGCCGTGCCCGGCTCGAACGTCCCGCCCAGCGTGCCGACGCTCGAACAGCTTCAGCAGCACGCCATGGACGTCATCAAGGAGATCGGCTACGGCCGCGAGGTCCAGGCCGACGTCGAGGGCTTCATCTCGCTCAGGCTGCGCTCGCTGCGCGTCGGCTCGGCCGGGCGTTTCTTCGAGGGCGGCCATCCGGCCGACATCGGCGGCCTGCTGGAGCGCAACGTCGTCCTCGCCATCGAGGACGTCGCCAACGACGAGGACAAGGCGTTCCTCATGGGCACGCTGATCATCCGGATCGTCGAGCACCTGCGCATGCGGGCCAGGAAGGAGAAGACCGCCGGGCTGCGGCACGTCATCGTGATCGAGGAGGCACACCGGCTGCTGCGCGACCGCGGCCACGGCCGGGCCTCCACCCACGCCGTCGAACTGCTGGCCGGCCTGCTCGCCGAGATCAGGGCGTACGGCGAGGGCATCGTGGTGGCCGAGCAGATCCCGACCAAGCTCGTCTCCGACGTCGTGAAGAACACCGCGCTGAAGGTCGTCCACCGGCTGCCCGCCGAGGACGACAGGAAGCTCGTCGGCGCGGCCATGAACCTCAGCGACGAGCAGTCCAGGCACGTCGTCTCGCTCCAGCCCGGCTCGGCCGCCGTGTTCGCCGACGGCATGGACCGGCCGCTGCGCGTGCGCGTCCCGCTGGGCGAGTCGCGGGAGAAGCCCCTGCCGGGGCCCCAGCCGCCCATCCGCGGGCGCCGGTCGGCCGCCTGCGGCGCGCAGTGCCGTACCGGGCAGGCGTGCACGCTGGTGGAGCTGCGGGAGGCCGACGTACTGGCCGACGCGCCCGACTGGGCGTGGTTGCGCATCTGGTGCGACACGGTCGTGCTGGCCTTCGTCAGCAACCGGCCGCTTCCCGGCGTGCCGCGCGCCCTGTCGGGAGCCTGGGCCGAGCTGCCCGCCCGCCGCCGCGAGTGCCTGCTCGCCACCCTGGTCGAACGCGCGGTGCAACGACGGGCCTGGTCGCTGCGGAGCTGGTTCGACCCGGCGCTGCTCACCGAGAAGGCCGCCGAGGTGGCCGCGCGGCTGCTGTCGGGCTCGGAGGCCGGCGGCGACCGTCCCGGCGCGTCGTGGGTGATCCCGCAGGTGCGCTGGCTGCACGAGGTCGACCGGCTCTTCCCGTACGGCCGCCCGGCCCCCAACCTGCGCAGCCCGGCCCCCGCCATGGAGTACGCCCTGTTCCGCCAGTCCAACGGCAACGGCGCGGCCGACCTGGTGCCCACCGAGCTGCTCGGCCACCGCGCCAAGGCCCTGCGCCACCACCCGCTGTCCATGGAGGTGGACCACAACCGGGCCCTGGCCTGGCGGGTGATCCTCGGCGACGACGAGAACGAGAGCGTGCAACGGGACATCACGAACGTGGCCATCGGCATCGAGGCGTCGGCCAGGATCAGGCACGTGGGCCAGACGATGGGCGCGGGATGGCTGGAGAGCGTGTTGTCGTGGCCGCGCAGGTTCGTGTTGCCGTTCGACCAAGGGGGCGCGCCGGAGATCGCCTTCGTCGACGCGCCCTCGGCCTGACACCCGCCCGGGGACAGACACGCCCTCGGCCTGACACAGGCCCGGGGTCAGCGGTCGCGGCGGCGTTCGAGGCGTTTGCGGCGGGCCACCTCGCGCTTGTGCTCGGCCAGCTCGCGCCGCCGCTCCCGCCGTCCCCGCGCGGCCTCCTGCTTGCGGCTCTCCAGCTCCAGCCGCATGGCCTCCTGGGCGGCGGTGCTGCGTACGGACACCTGGGCCGCGGCCCGTGCCGCCAGCTTGGCCGCCCGCTTGGGGGTGACCCGCTTCGGCCGCTCGGCGGCGGCCACGGCGGGCGCGGCGTGCGCCTGTTCGCGCAGGGCCACGCCGTGCCGCATCAGGAACTCGTGCAGCTCGGGATCGGTGGGTTCGGAGCCGAGGGTGAACCGGGTGGCCCGCAGCCGCCCGCCTTCGGCGACCTCCAGCACCCCGACCCAGAACGGGCCGTCCAGGTAGACCGACAACGTGACCATCTTCTCCGCCCTTCGCCAGACATGCCGAACAGCGGCCTGGGAAAGGCCGCCACCGGCACACCGGACATCCCTGAAGGGCGGATACGTGATGCTTCGCCCGGGCTACCAACCGGGCTGCGTTTTCGTGTGCGACTCCAGAGTACGGGCGAACCACGACTAGGATCCATGTGCATGACCCAGCTTCCTCTGCGGGCTCAGCTCGCCAGCGCCCTGGGACGCAGTGCCGCCACGCTCTCGCGGATGACCGGGCGCGGTGACGGCTCGGTGATCGGCGGCAGGGTCGGCCTGCTGCTTGAGCCCGACCTTCTGCGCAAGCTGGCCCGCGACCGCAAGCTGGCCCTGGTCAGCGCCACCAACGGCAAGACCACCACGACCAGGCTGATCACCTCCGCGCTGCTGGAGATGGGTGAGGTGGCCACCAACGCCTTCGGCGCCAACATGCCGGCCGGGCACGTCTCGGCGCTCTCCCAGCACAAGGGCGCCCCCTACGGCGTGCTGGAGGTCGACGAGAAGTACCTGCCGGAGGTGCTCGACACGACCGGCGCCGGCGTCGTCTGCCTGATGAACCTCAGCCGCGACCAGATGGACCGCGCGGCCGAGATCTGGCTGCTCGCCCAGAAGTGGCGCAGGGCGCTGTCCGGCAAGCCCACCCACGTCATCGCCAACTGCGACGACCCCCTGGTCACCTGGGGCGCCTCCACGGCCGCCAAGGTCACCTGGGTCGCCGGCGGGCAGCGCTGGAAGGAGGACTCCTGGTGCTGCCCCGAGTGCGGCGGCCCGCTCGACCGCAAGGAGGCCGACTGGTCCTGCCGCGAGTGCACCTTCCACCGCCCCGAGCCGCAGTGGGTGCTCCACGACGACGTGGCGATCGACCCGCGCGGGCAACACTGGGTGCTCGACATCCAGCTCCCCGGCCTGGCCAACCGTTCCAACGCGGTGATGGCGCTGGCCGTGGCCGAGGCGTTCGGGTTGCCGGTCGACCGGGCGCTGCCCCGGCTGCGCGAGGTCACCTCGGTGGCCGGGCGCTACACGACGGTCGAGCGCGACGGCCGCCACGCGCGGTTGTTGCTGTCCAAGAACCCGGCGGGCTGGCTGGAGGCGTTCGACGTCGCCGACCCGCACCTGCCGATCATCTTGTCGGTCAACGCGCAGGGCCCCGACGGCCGCGACACCTCGTGGTTGTGGGACGTCGACTACCGCATCCTGCGCGGCCGTCCGGTCTTCGTCACCGGTGAGCGACGGCTCGACCTGGCGCTCCGGCTCGACGTGGCCGACGTGCCGTTCACGTTGTGCGGCTCGTTCTCGGAGGCGCTGGCCATGCAGCCGCCCGGCCGGGTCGACGTGATCGCCAACTACACCGCCTTCCAGCAGATCCGATCGGAGTTCGGACGTGCCCTCTGACAGCGCACTCAGCATCGTCTGGATCTACCCCGACCTGCTGAGCACGTACGGCGACCAGGGCAACGTGCTCGTCCTGGAGCAGCGTGCGCAGCGCCGGGGCATCGAGGTCGAGACCGTCTACGTACGCTCGGCCGACCCCGTCCCCGAGACCGGCGACATCTACCTCATCGGCGGCGGCGAGGACCGTCCCCAGATCCTGGCCGCCCAGCGCCTGCGCAGAGACGGCGGCCTCCAGCGGGCCATCGCCCGGGGCGCGGCGATGCTGGCCGTGTGCGCCGGCTACCAGATCATGGGCAGCACGTTCGGCGGCGAGGAGGGCCAGCCGGTCGACGGCATCGGCCTGCTCGACCTCGCCAGCTCGCGCCTCCCCGCGCGCGCCGTGGGCGAGCTGGTGGCCGAGGTCGACGCCGCACTCAACCTGCCCACGCTGACCGGCTTCGAGAACCACATGGGCGTCACCCACCTGGGTCCGGGCGTCAGGCCGCTGTCGAGGACGGTCGCCGGGGTGGGCAACGGCGACGGCTTCGAGGGCTGCTACGCCGGTCACGTGGTGGGCACCTACCTGCACGGCCCGGCCCTGGCGCGCAACCCGGCCCTGGCCGACCTGCTGCTGTCGTGGCGGGTGGGCGAGCTGGCCCCCCTCGACGACTCGCGCTACGAGGCCCTGCGCCAGGAGCGGCTCAGCGCCGTCCTGTCCGGCTGATCGGGCGCCCCGCCGGCCCCGCGCCGGCGGGCTAGTAGACCAGGGCCTGGGCGCCCTCGCTGACCGCCTCCTCGACGAAGGCGGGCGCCCCGGCGATGCGCACGCCGTCGATCACGTCGTCGACCGTGATGTTCCGGCGGGCCGCACACTGCGTGCAGAGCGTCACCCGGCCGGCCGCCAGGACGGCGTCGAGCAGGTCGGCCAGCGGCGCCGCATGGGGGAGGGCGAACTCCTTGGCCCGGCCGGGCAGGGCGAACCAGGACGACTCGCCGGTCAGCCAGAGCGAGACCGGCACCCCGCTCGCCAGTGCGGCCGCCGCCACCGTGAAAGCCTGGTTGCATCGCTCAGGGGCGTCGGCCCCCGCCGTCACCTTGATCACCAATGATCGTGCCATGGCGTCACCCTAACCCCGCCCGAGGCGGCCCCACACGTACGGATCGGCCTGCGCGCTGCCGAACGGCGACCAGGCGAGCCGGGTCTGGCCGGTCCTGTCCTTCGTGTCGGAGTCGTAGACGAGGATGTTCGCCCGCAGCGCGGTGGGCCGGGCGGGCAGCAGCGCGAGCGGGACGCGCACCTCGACGGCGTACCCGCCGGGGCGGGAGGCCGACGCGACCCGTACGCCGGGGGCGGGTCCTTGGCGGGCGTCGGCGTCGCGGGCGGCGCACGGCCCGCCGCGCGCGGTGTAGGGCAGGACGCCCAGCTTGAACGTGGTGGAGGTGTCGTCGGAGTCGCCGCGCGGGTCGAGGGCGATCTCCACCGCGTCGGTACGCCAGTGGCGTTCGCACTTCTCCAGCGCGGCGCCCCGGGCGTCGTCGGTGACCTCGACCAGGACGTACAGGTCGTCGCCGTGGCGGGTGAGCCGGGCGGTGGCGGCGCAGTCGGCGGCGGCGCAGCGTTCGCCCTCCCAGTGTGTGAGGCGCAGGGCGGGGGCGGCGTACTCGCCGGGGGAGGCGGCGCCGTCGAGCACGGGGGCACGCCGGGCGACCGGGAGCGTGGCGGCGGGCGGCGGCGGATAGTCCGGCTGCGCCCGGTCGGCCAGCCAGGGCAGGCCGACCGCGTGTGCCCAGTCGCGGAACTCGGCGTACAGCGGACGCAGGCCCGCCTGTTCGGCGACGGGGGCGGTCACCGGCCGGCCGCCGTCGAAGACGACCGAGAACCAGTCGCAGCCGAACGGCCCGGCGACCTTCGCGGGCCGCGCGGCGAAGCCCTGCGTCCGGTACACGCGCTCGGCGTCACGCTCCCGCTGGGCCCACGTGGTGCGGTGGACCGGCGACCAGGCGCCCTCCCAGACGCCGAGCTGCGGCAGCCCGGTGGCCGGGTCGCGCAGCCCGGCCGTCACGCAGCCGGGGCCCACGGGACCGCGCAGCCCCCAGTTCTGGGTCAGCAGCCGGGAGGCCCGCCAGGGCGATCCCGCGCCCGGGAACGCGGCGGGATCGGCGGCCAGCCGGAACGCCTCGACGGCCAGCCGGGCGGCGAGCTGCGGGCCGCCGTGATTGCCGAAGGGCCGCGGGTCCATCGTCACCACGGTCGAGGGCCTGGTGGATCTGATCACCTCGACCAGCCGCCGCAGGGTGCCGGGCCCCCACGCGCGGGCGGTCAGGGGCGCCGACAGCGTGTACCAGAAGTCCGGTCTGTCGAGGTAGAAGACCTGGTCGATGCCCGCGTGGGCGACCGCCTTCCGCTCCTCGGCCTCCCTGATCCGGCCGAGCGCCGCGCCCTTCTCCGGCCCGGCGGCGTTCCCGCCGCCCTCGCCGCGGGTGACCGTCACGACGCCCGTGGTCAGTCCGTCCCGCTCGCGCCACTGCCCGAACGTGGACAGCGACTGGTACTCGTCGTCCGGATGGGCGCCGACGAACAGCACGTCCACGTGCGGCGGCGGCACGGCCCAGGCATCCAGCATCACAGCTCCCCCCGACAGGGCGTTCCCCCGATCGAGAAGGTTAGCCACCGGCACTAGGCTTGGTGAGCATGGAAGAACCTGAGGTGCATCCCGCTCTGGAGCAGATCGCGTTCCTGCTCGGCCGCTGGGAGGGCGCCGGCGTGGGCGGCTACCCGACGATCGAGAGCTTCAACTTCGGGCAGGAGATCGAGTTCGGCCACAACGGCAAGCCGTTCCTGACGTATGTCAGCCGCACCTGGCTGCTCGACGAGGAGGGCAACCGGGTCAGGCCGCTGGCCACCGAGTCCGGCTACTGGCGTCCGCAGCCCGACCGGCAGGTCGAGGTGGTGCTCGCGCATCCGACCGGCATCGTCGAGATCTACATCGGCGAGGTCGTCTTCCACAAGATCGAGCTGCGTACCGACGTCGTGGCCCGTACCACGACGGCCAAGGACTACACGGCGGGTTACCGCCTCTACGGCCTGGTCAACGGCAACCTCATGTGGGCCTACGAGATGGCGGCCATGGGCCACCCGCTGACCGACCACATGTCGGCCGAGCTGAAGAAGGTGTCCTGAGCATGTCCACGCCCTTCACCCCCGACGCCGTCGAGGCGATCAAGCGCCACATGAACGACGACCACACCGGCGACGCCCTGGTCATCGTGCGCGGGCTCGGCGGGCGGCCGCAGGCCACCTCGGCGGTGACCAGCGACGTCGACGCCGAGGCGATGGAGTTCACGATCGACGGTGGCGAGCGGGTGCGCGTGCCGTGGGGTGAGACGCTGACCGAGCGCGCGCAGGTGCGCAAGGCCGTCGTGCGCCTCTACCGGGCGGCCTGCGCCGAGCTGGGCATCGAGCCCCACGGCGAACACTGATCGGAGAAACAAAGAGGGCCCCGGGCGACACTCCGCCTGCTGAGCAGGCGGGCCGGATGGACCATGGTCGGGATGCCTCATCCCGCCCTCCGGCTGCCACGGGGCCCCGGTGGTTGCCTCGGATTCGCTTGCGCCACGAGACAACAGTCCGCAGTGCTAGCGGACAACCACCTCGCTAGCCCGACTATGACTATCCATTATTCGGACCACCTCCTTTCCGCGTACTCATGAAGCTATGCGGTCGCGAGCGGCGGGGGCAAGTAATTATCGGACGGCCTCGAACAACCGGGCGGGCGCTTTACACTCGGGGACATGACCGAGACGCAGTGGCACGAGGAACTCCGCGCCAAGGGCTACCGGGTCACCCCGCAGCGGCAGCTCGTGCTCGAAGCCGTCAAGGACCTTGAGCACGCGACGCCCGAGGAGATCTGCCACAAGGTGCGCGAGACGGCGCGCGGGGTCAACATCTCGACCGTCTACCGCACCCTTGAGCTGCTCGAAGAGCTCGGCATGGTCACCCACACCCATCTCGGCCACGGCGCGCCGACCTACCACCTGGCCGCCGAGGCCGACCACGTCCACCTGGTGTGCCGGGGTTGCGACGAGGTGTTCGAGGTGCGGCCCGAGCTGGCCGAAGGGCTGGTGAGGGGGCTCGACGAGGAGCTGGGGTTCGCGGCCGACGTCCACCACCTCACGGTCTTCGGCCGCTGCCGCGACTGTCGTTGATCAACCGGCGACACCGGCGTCGGACGCCGTCGCGCGGGCGGATAGCCTGGAGTCATGCGTAGCCCTCTGCTCGATCTCCCCGGCGCCGTCGCGGCCGACGGGCCGGACGCCGACGTAGCGGCGCACTACGGCGACCTGTTCGCCGAGCAGGTCGCGCTGGCCAAGGGTGAGGCGGTCGTCGACCGCAGCAACCGCGAGGTGATCCGCATCTCGGGGGCCGACCGGCTGAAATGGCTCAACGACCTGACCTCGCAGAAGCTCGACGCGCTGCCGCCCGGCCAGTGGACGCAGACGCTCGACCTCGACCTTCAGGGCCGCGTCGTCCACCACCTGACGCTGGTCGACGACGGTGAGAGCGTGCTGGCGCACGTCGAGCCCGGCACGGCGCAGAGCCTGATCGACTATCTCGACCGCATGCGGTTCATGTTGCGCGTGGAGGTG
Organism: Nonomuraea sp. WAC 01424; assembly: GCF_003947315.1. NCBI lineage: Bacteria > Bacillati > Actinomycetota > Actinomycetes > Streptosporangiales > Streptosporangiaceae > Nonomuraea > Nonomuraea sp. WAC 01424. The sequence goes on along the minus strand of NZ_QHHZ01000016.1, from coordinate 95,680 downwards.
TCGCGGGCCGACGACCTCGCGGTGCTCTCGACGGCGGCCGAGGACTTCCTGGTGCCGCGCGCGGAGCTGGCCGACCATCTGGGCCGGCCGCTGGCGGGGTTGTGGGCGTACGAGGCGTTGCGGATCGAGGCCCACCGGCCGCGGTTCGGCTTCGAGACCGACCACAAGACGATCCCCCACGAGGTTGACTGGATCGGCTCGGCCGTCCATCTGAGCAAGGGCTGCTACCGCGGTCAGGAGACGGTCGCCCGCGTCCACAACCTGGGCCACCCGCCGCGGCGCCTGGTGTTCCTCCACCTCGACGGCAGCGTCGACACGCTGCCGGTCCACGGCGCGCCGGTGATCTTCGAGAGCCAGGAGGTCGGCGTCGTCGGCTCGGCCGCCCGCCACCACGAGCTGGGCCCGATCGCGCTGGCCGTGGTCAAGCGCACGGTCCCGGTCGACGCGCCGCTGCTGGCCGGTGGCGTGGCCGCCGCGCAGGAGGTCATCGTCCCGCCGGACGCCGGCCGCAACGTCTCCATCGATCCCTCGCTGCGCCGCCGGATCCGCTGACCCCCGCTAGGCGTCGATGTCGAGGACGAGCGTGATCGGCCCGTCGTTGACCAGCGAGACCTTCATGTCGGCGCCGAAGCGGCCGGTCTCGACGTGGGCGCCGAGCGTCCTCAGCTCCTCGATCACGGCCTCGACCAGCGGCTCGGCGACCGGGCCCGGGGCCGCGGCCTGCCAGGTGGGGCGCCTGCCCTTGCGCGCGTCGCCGTAGAGGGTGAACTGGCTGATCACCAGGAGCGGGGCGGAGACGTCGGAGCAGGACTTCTCGCCGTGCAGGATGCGCAGCCCCCACAACTTGGCGGCGAGTTTGGCGGCCTCGGCGCGCGTGTCCGTGTGCGTGACGCCCACCAGGACGAGCAGCCCCGGCTCGTCGACCGCGCCCACCGTCTGCCCCTCGACCTCGACGGAGGCCGAGCTCACTCGTTGTACGACTGCTCGCATGGCATCCCATTCTGGCCCAGAAAGAACTGTTCGTAGACTCAGGCCCAAAGGGGGCGCGTAATGTCGCTGATTGTCGAGGTTGTCCGGTCGGGGTTCGTGGAGTCCACGCATCAGGCCCGCATGCTGACCGTGGACGCCCGGGGCGTTCCCGTGGAGACGCGGGGCGCGGTGCATGTCCCGTCCTCGCCGCGCTCGTCGATGAAGCCTCTGCAGGCGCTCGGCATGTTGCGCAACGGGCTGCCGCTGGAGGGGGAGTTGCTGGCGCTGGCCTGCGCCTCCCACTCGGGCGAGGCGTTCCACGTGGACGGCGTACGGATGATCCTGGACGGAGCGGGCCTCGATGAGTCCGCCCTGTTGTGTCCGGAGGACCACCCGTTCGACCGTACCTCGACCGAGTTCGGCCGGGTCTACATGAACTGCTCCGGCAAGCACGCCGCCATGCTGGCCACCTGCGTGCTCAACGACTGGCCGCTCGCGACCTACCTGGAGCCCGCGCACCCGCTGCAACGCGCGATCCGCCAGACGGTCGAGGACCTGACCGGCGAACGGGTGGCGGCCTCCGGCGTGGACGGCTGCGGCGCGCCGCTGTTCTTCGTCTCGATGCTCGGGGTGACCAAGGCGTTCCGGGCGTTCCCGCTGGCCGCCGAGGACTCGTACGAGCGGCGGATCTTCGACGCCATGCGGACGTATCCCGAATGGACGTCCGGCACCGACCGCGCCGAGGCCAAGCTCATGCGGGCGATCCCCGGGCTGATGCTGAAGGCGGGCGCGGAGGCCTTCGAGGCGTTCGCGTTCGAGGACGGGCGCGCCGGCACGGTCAAGATCGAGGACGGCTCGCAGCGCGCCCGCGTGCCCGTCCGCGTGGCCGCGCTGCGCTCGCTCGGCCTGGACGCCCCAGAGCTGGCCGAGCTGGCCAGGCCGCCGCTGCTGGGCGGCGGCCGGCCGGTGGGCGAGCTGCGGATCCGCTAGAGGGTGCGGAACTGGCGGCTGGCGGAGATGGCCCCCGAGGTCGTCGTGGTGAACGTACGCATCGACCCGGCGAACTTGGACAGATCCCACTCCGCCGGCCCGTGGTACCAGTAGAGGTTGTCGGACTGGTGGCCGTTGCCCGTCACCGAGGCCACCACCCGTGACCAGTGCTCGACCCCGTCGAAGATCACCGCGTACGGCAGGTAGCGCGAGAACAGCTCCACCCGGTGCTGCTCGGGCACCTCGCCGAGGTCACCGGAGAACAGGTAGTCGCGGAAGCCCATCGTGTGGGCCAGCGCGGCCGAGCCCTTGGCGGTCTTGGCCGGCATGTACTGGCCGCCGACGGCCAGCGCGCCGCCCGCGATGACCAGGGCCAGCCCCAGCAGCCCGTACGTGGTGAACCAGGCCAGCGCGACCGTGGCCAGCAGGCCCAGGCCGATCAGCACGACGCCGATCGTCGTCCAGCGGGTGCGCTCGGTGTCGGGCCGGCGGGCGAACCAGCCCTGGGTGACCACGTCGGCGTAGAGCGCGTCGCGCACCTTGCCGAGGTGGCCGGCGAACGAGCCGGACAGCTGCGAGAGCAACACCGTGTCGCGGCCGTCGAAGACGGCGTCGTAGAGGGCGCGCTCGTACCTCAGCAGCGCATTGACCGGCGCGTTCGGCAGCCTGACCAGCATCCAGTCGGGGGCGTCGTAGGTCTGGCGGGGCTGCTCGTCGATCCGCAGGTAGCCGCGGACGGCCAGGTCGACGATGGTGGCGGTCACGTCGATCACGTCGGCCTGCTCGTCCACCAGCGTGCCGATCTGGCCGGGACGCACACCGTCCGGCGGAGTGAAGTGCCCGTTCTGTACGGGATCGACCCCGCCCTTCTCGTGACCGGCGACACGGGCGTCCCTGCCGCGCGTCCAGTAGAGCAGGCCGAGGACGGCGAGCAGCAGCACCAGCAGGCCGGTCAGGGCGCCGCCGGTGACCAGGTCGAGGGCGAACGCCGAGGCCAGCGAGAACCGCCTCTCCAGGATGGGCGCGCCGGAGCTGGAGCCCTTGGGGTAGCCGACCACCACCGTGAGCGCCTGGCCCGGCGCGATGTTCTCCTGCTCGAAGTCGGCCCGCGTGCCGACGTGGTCCATGGTGGCCGCGGTGCAGCCGATGGCCGAGGTCAGGTCACCGGCGAAGCACGACAGGTTCTGCACCTGGCCGGGCCCGTGGACCTGGACGGTCGCCTTGGCGATGGGGACGTTCCAGCCGCTGACGGCGAACCAGCGCAGCTCCTCGACCCCGCCCGAGGTCGCCACCGCGCCCTTGACGTCGTACTCGATGGTCTGATTCGTCGCGGTCAGGACGTCGCCGTCGAGCTTGCCACCCTTGATGTTGGTGATCCGGTAGACGCGGTCGTTGTCGTCGTCGAAGCGGGTCTTGGTGAGGAGGGTGCGCTTGAGGACGTCCGGCGTTCTGGTGAGCTTCTCGACCACGTGGAGGGTGCCGTCCTTGGCGAGCGTCATCGTCACCTCGTCCGTGATCCCGGCGTCGGCCACGGCGGCGGTGGCCAGCAACGTCAGGGCGGTGGCCCCGAGGGCTGCCAACGTGAGTCTGATACCCGTCATGGCGGGACATCGTAGCGGCTGCGGGTGTCAATCCAGGGAGATGCCGTCGGCCGCCCGGCTCACGCTCTCGGGCGAGGCGGCCATGCCGGGGTTCTCCAGTGCGAGGGCCTGGTTCAGGGCGACGAACGGGCGCATCCGCCGCTCGTACCGGTCGAAGGCCCCCTCGGGCGCCCTGCCCAGCTCCTCGGCCAGCACGTACGCCCCCACCAGGGCCAGGCTGGTGCCCTGCCCCGACAGCGGCGAGGCGCAGTAGCCGGCGTCGCCGACCAGCGCGACCCGGCCCCGTGACCAGCGGTCCATCTCGACCTGGGCCATGGCGTCGAAGTAGAAGTCGTCGGCCTTCCACATGGCCTCCAGCAGCTTGGGCGCCTCCCAGCGCAGCCCCGAGCAGTGCTCCTGGACCAGGCGCTTCTGCTGCTCGACGTCGCGGTGGTCGTAGTCGAGCGGGCCCGCGGCGAAGCCCATGTTCACCTTCATCACCGCCGGCTCCCGGTCGCTGAACAGGCCGAACCCGGCCTCGCCCTCCCGGTGCCAGAGCTGCCAGTGGTCCAGGCCGAGGAAGTTGTCGGCGGTGTAGATGGAGACGTACATGCCGAGGTGCTTGAGGAACTGCTCCTCGGGGCCGAAGGTGAGCTTCCTGACGTTGGAGTGCAGGCCGTCGGCGCCGATCACGTAGTCGTAGCGGTCCCGGCCGCCGCCGTCGAAGGTCACGTCCACGCCGGTGTCGTCCTGGGCGAGGGTGGCGATGGAGTCGCCGTACAGGTGGGGGGTATCGGCGGCGGCGGTGAGGATCGCGGTCAGGTCGTCGCGGGCGATCTCGACGTCCGGGCTGTCGAGCCGGCCGCCGCTGATCGTCTCCTCGGTGCTGCGCATGATCTCGTTGCCGTCGCCGTCGACCATGGACATGCCGCGCATGGTCGTCCTCAACGCCCTGACCTGCTCCAGGACGCCCATCCGGGCCGCCACGACGAGGGCGGCGCCCCGGAGGTCGACGGCCTGGCCGCCCTTGCGCGGACGCGGCGCGCGTTCGACCAGCGTGACCTCGAAGCCGTGCCGGCGCAGCCAGTAGGCGAGGACCGGGCCGCCGACGCTCGCGCCGGAGATGAGGATCTTCACGATGTGCCCCTGTTTCTTGTTGACGTTGTACGCGGAACTGAATGTACGGCGTACATACAGCTGGTGGCAATGATTCCTTGCTAGGATCTGTACTAGTACAGAGGGAGGTTGTGATGACGGCTCCGCCTTACGCGCGCATCGTCGAGGACATCAAGCGGCGGGTCGCCGACGGCCGGCTCAGGCCCGGCGACCGGGTGCCCTCCACCAGGCAGCTCGCCCGCGACTGGGAGGTCGCGCTCGCCACGGCCGCCAAGGCGCTGACGGTCCTGGCCCAGGAGGGCGTGGTGGTCGCCGAGCCGCGCGTCGGCACGATCGTGGCCGAGAGCCGCGGCGGCAGGGCGCGGCGGGCCCCCGTGCCGTCCGGCGACGACCTGACCCGCGACCGCATCGTGGCCGCGGCCGTCGAGATCGCCGACGCCGACGGGCTCGCGGAGCTGACCATGCGCGGGGTCGCGGGCCGGCTCGGCGTGGCCACCATGTCCCTCTACCGGCACGTCGGCGGCAAGGACGACCTGGTCATGCTGATGATCGACCAGGTGATCCGGGAGTTCCCGCTGCCCGACCCGCCGCCCGAGGGGTGGCGGGCCAGGCTGGAGGTCGCCGCCCGGGTGCAGTGGGCGGGTTACCGCACCCACCCGTGGATGGCCAGGGTCACCTCACTGACCAGGCCGCTGCCCTCGCTCAGCCTGATCGCCCACACCGAATGGGTGATGAGCACGCTGGCCGGCACGCCCCTCGATCCCATGGCGAAGATGCACGTGCACACCCTGCTGTTCAGCTTCGTCCAGGGGCTGGCCGCCAACATCGAGATGGAGCAGCGGGCCCAGGCCGCGACGGGGCTGACCGCCGACGAGTGGATGACCACCCGGGAGGGGGAGCTCCAGGAGCTCGCCGGATCGGGACGGCTGCCCGCCTTCAGCGCCGTCATCGAGGAAATGGGCGGCGAGTTCGACCTCGACCTCGACCAGCTCTTCGCGTTCGGCCTGGACGCGCTGCTCGACGGGCTCGCCCGGCTGGTCGAGGGGCGCTAGTCGGAGATCGCGATGCGCAGGCGGCGAAAGCCGCGGCCCTTGCTCTCGATCTTGGCGACCCTGATGCGGCCGATCTGCTTGGTCGAGGCCACGTGGGTGCCGCCGTCGGCCTGGGTGTCGAGGCCCACGATGTCGACGACGCGCACGTCCTGGACGGTCTCGGGCACCAGGTTGGTGGCCGTGCGGATGATGTCGGGGATCTCGAACGCCTCCTCGCGCGGCAGCACGCGCACGTCGATGCGCCGGTCGGCGATGATCTCGGCGTTGCAGGCGTCCTCGACGGCCTCCTTGAAGCCGGGCGGCACCTCGGGCAGGTCGAAGTCCATGCGGGCGCTCAGCTCGTCCATGTTGCCGCCGGTGACCAGGCAGCCGTAGTCCCGGAACACCACGCCGCACAACACGTGGAGCCCTGAGTGCGTACGCATGAGCGCCGAACGCCGGGCGTCGGCCACGGCCGCCGCCACCACCGTGCCCACGGGCGGGATCGGGTCGCCTTCGGCCGGGATCAGGTGGAGATCGTCGCCTTTGCGTACGCCGACGATGCGGGTCTCCACACCCTGCCAGACCAGAACTCCGTGATCGGCCGGCTGGCCGCCCCCGCCTGGATAGAATGCCGACCTGCTCAGCACGATCCCCTCAGGCGTCGCGTCCAGCACGACGGCTTCGAAGTCTCGCAGGCTCTGGTCGGACAGTTCGAGCCGCTGCGTGCGCCCGTGGAGGTCGGCGGTCATATCGGCAGCCTAGTGCCCCGGGGTGATAATGCGTGGACTGATGCTTCGAGGAAGAATCACACCGTTTGTCGCAATAATGGGGATTTTTGCTGGAGTATCGGCATGTAGTAGCGCGGTGGCTGTCACACCGCCGCAGCGCGCGCCTCAGACCGTTCCTCCCGCCCGTACGGCGGCGCCCGTGATGATGTTCGTGGGTGACAGTTTCACCGTCGGCTCCGGCCCCGTGCCGCCCTGGCGGACGTACGCCTCGGAGTCGGCCCGCCTGCTGGGCTGGCAGCCGGTGATCGCCGGGGCCGGCGGTACGGGCTACCTGAACAAGGGCAAGGTGGGCCGTACGTTCCGCAGGTCGTTCGAGGAGGAGCTGGCCTGGCGGCCGCCCCCCGACGTGCTGGTGATCTCTGGGGGCCACAACGACCAGCGCTGGAGCACCACGCAGGTGGGCCGGGCCGCCGCCGAACTGCTGGCCGAGATACGCCACCGCTGGCCGGTCACCCGGGTCTTCGTGATCGGGCCGATCTGGCTGGAGGACACCCCGTCGAAGGCCTACCGGGTGCGCGACGCCCTGGCGGAGGCGGCGGAGGCCGCGGGCGTGCCGTTCCTCGACCCGATGCGCAAACGCTGGGTCACCGACCGGCCGTCGGAGACGGTGTTGCCCGACGGCGTGCATCCCACGCTCGCCGGGCACGAACGCATCGCCGCCTGGCTCGCGGCCGAACTGCTCTGATCTACCAGGGCCCGTAGGGGCCGCTGTTGCCCCGGCCCATGCCCTTGACGGCGGGCTTCACGTCGACGATGTAGACGGTGGCCGCGATCGCCGCCAGCACGGAGAACAGCCCGAGCCCGATGCCCAGGAACGCCTGGCCGCCGATGGCCATGAAGGCGTTGAAGTAGCTGAAGGCGCCGGCGCCGGAGAACAGCGTGGCCAGGATCAGGATGATCAGCCAGATGTTCTTCTGCAGCTTGCCCGCCGACACGAAGGCATTGGTCGGCACCCGCAGTGCGTGGACCAGCGCGTAGACCGACATGCCGAAGATGACGGCGGCGAGCGCCAGGAAGAGGAAGTTGAAAACGCCGTTGATCATATTCATGTTGGTGGCTCCGCCCAACGCCGCGATGAAATCCGGCCCCAGCCTAATAGGCGCCCCCGACAAGCGGGCACCCCAAAGGAGAAAGGGCCCGCCTCCGAGGAGGCGGGCCCTTTCTCTCGGTCAGGCCTTGGCCTTGGGGGTACGGGGGGTCTTCTTGACCGGCTCGGCGACGGGCGGCTCGGCGGCCTCCGACACCTCCTCCAGCTCAAGGGCGGCCTCGCCGGACGTCTTGCTGACGACCTTGCGGCCGCGGCTGGCGAAGTCCTCGTAGACCTCGGTGGCCTTGTTGCCGAGCTGGTCGGCGTACTCGCGGGCCTTCTCGGGGAAGTCGCGGACGAAGTCCTCGGCCTTGTCGGCGTACGCGCGGGTCTTCTCCGGCAGGTCCCTGGCGAGCTCGGTGCGGCGGGACTGGAGCTGCCGGAGCTGGCCGGGCAGCTCGCGCAGCTTCTCCACGGCGTAGTCGCCGGCGCCCGCGAACGCGTAGAACGGCTTGGAGTCGGTGAGCTTCTTGACCTCGGTGGCGAGCGTCATGGGTTAACCTTCCTTGGTTTCCTGGGTGACGGTCCCGTTGCCGGAGGAGGCCGCGTAAGGCTCAAGCGCGGCGAGATACTCCTCGGGCAGCAGGGGCTCGTCGTCCGCGGTGGAGCCGTGCCGAGGGTGGGCGTTCTGGGAGGTCTGCTCGCCCTCGGTGCGGTTCTCCTTGCGGAACGATTCGTAGATGTCGATCAGCACCTGACGCTGCCGCTCGGTGAGCAGCGTGTCGGCGTTGATCGCGGTGGTCACGTCGCTGGGCGGCTCCCGGTCCTCGATGAGGCCGGCCTGCACGTAGAGCGCCTGCGAGGAGATGCGCAGACCCTTGGCGATCTGGTTGAGGATCTCCGCGCTCGGCTTGCGCAGCCCGCGCTCGATCTGGCTGAGGTAGGGGTTCGAGACCCCTGCCGCCTGCGCGAGCTGGCGCAGCGAGATCTTCGCCTGCTGCCGTTGCTCGCGGATGTATTCGCCGATCGAGCCGACCTTGGGTAGTGCCATGCCCATAGTCTGCCGCCCGGTGCTTGCAATTGCAAACGGAACGGCTAACTCCAGCAAGCAGTCAGAGCTGGTAAACCCACAGGAGTGGTGTGGTGGTGAGCAAGCTCACAGAGAGGGCGACGTAGCCGTACCGGACAAATGCTGACAATTCCGGCCCTGGCTTGATCAGGCGGTCCACCCTGGCCATGACGTTGTGCGCGTGCACGCCGAGCATGCCCTGGGGGGTCGGCATGGCGCCCGCCGTACCGAACCTGAGCAGCGCCGTCGCCAGCCTGCGCGGCGAGCAGTAGCGGCGCGCGCGGTCGTCGGCGGCCATCTCGATCAGCAGCTCCACCTGCGCCTGCGCGTCGGCCACGACCTTCGACCAGGGCAGCGCCCGGCGCAGCGCGGCGAACGGCAGCAGCACCAGGTCGTGCCGCTCGCGCACGTGGGCGGCCTCGTGCGCCAGCACGGCCGCCATCTCGTCCTGCGACAACAACTCCAGCGCGCCCGCGCTGACCACGACCTGCGAACGCAACCCCGGCACGCAGTACGCCGCCGCGCTGGGATGGTCGAGCACCCGCACCCCCGGCACGCCGGGATCGTCGCGGGAGATGAGCGCGAGCAGCACACGATGCCGCCGGCGCGCCCGCAACGCCTGCACGCCGGCCGTGAGCAGCACCACGACCAGCACGGCCAGCGAGGTGAGACCGGCGATCATGGCCAGGACGTGCAGCGGGTCCCACGCCTCAAGGGGCGCCTCCCCGCGCGCGAACGCGATCAGCCCGGGAAGCACGCCCACCTCGTAGGGCAGGACCGCGTAGGCCAGCATGGCGCCCGTGGTGGCCAGGCCCCAGGCGACGCCCAGCGACTGCCAGACGATGATGGCCAGCCGCGGGGCGCGGGAGGTCCACCGGGCCGTCGTGAAACGCCAGGAGCCGAGCGCGCACGCCGTGGCGAGCGCGGCAAGCGCCGCTGCCGTGATCACTCTTCCTCCAGCTCCGTGAGAGCTCTCCGCAGGATCTCCGCCTCCGGGCCCGACACGGCCTGGGCGAAGCGGGTCAGGGCGGCCGATCGGTCGCCCGTCAGGTCCAACGCCTCAAGCATAAGCTCGGCGATGTACGCGTCACGGCTTTCGGCCGGTTCGTAACGCCATGCGCGGCCGTCCCGGGTGCGCTCGAGGAAGCCCTTGCGCGTGAGGCGGTCGAGTACGGTCATCACCGTCGTGGGGGCGAGGTCGCGATCGGCAATGAGCCGGCCGACCTCGCGGGCGGTCAACGCGCTGTGCTCCGCCCAGAGGATGTCCATGATGCTGCGCTCAAGCTCGCCAAGACCCTTCACGCCCTTCAGGGTAGCTCTACAAAGCGTCGAGCTGGCATCCGGGAGCGGCGAGTGGCGGCGCGAAACCCCGGCTGGCAGGCTCGGTGAGATGAAAGTCACGCTTGTCCAGGGCGACCTCACCGAACAGCAGGCCGACGCGATCGTGAACGCGGCCAACTCCTCCCTGCTCGGCGGCGGCGGCGTGGACGGGGCCATCCACCGCCGCGGCGGCCCGGAGATCCTGGAGGCGTGCCGGAAGCTGCGCGCCGGCCACTACGGCGGCGGCCTGCCGACCGGCCGGGCCGTCGCCACGACCGCCGGGCTGCTGCCGGCCCGCTGGGTGATCCACACGGTGGGGCCGGTCTACTCCGGCTCGCAGGACCGCTCCGAGCTGCTGGCCTCCTGCCACCACGAGTCGCTGCGGGTGGCGGACTCCCTGGGGGCGCGGACGGTGGCCTTCCCGGCGATCTCCACAGGTGTGTACGGCTGGCCGCTCGACGACGCCGCGCGCATCGCCGTGGCCGCCGTACGCGCGGCCGAGACGTCGGTGGAGGAGGTCAGGTTCGTATTGCTCGACGCCGCCGCCTACGACGCCTTCCTCGCGCGGCTCTCCGCCTAGCGCGGGTCCACCGCCGACCAGGGCAGGGTCAGCTCGCCGAGCCGCCACCTGGCCGGGCCGCCGACGGGCGGGTGCGCGGCCACCGGCCAGCGCGCGGCCAGCAGCCGTACGGACGCCAGCCAGCGCTGCCGCAGCCCGTGCACCCCAAAGGGGGCGCTGACCGCCCACGCATGGTCGAAGTCGCGCAGGAACGTATGGATGCGCTCACCCGGCACGTTCCGGTGGATGAGGGTCTTCGGCAACCGGTCGGCCAGGTCGGAAGGCCGCTCGAAGTCGCCGAAACGGGCGGAGAACGTGAGCGTGCGCGGGCCGCCGGGGGACAGGCCCACCCAGACCGCCCGCCGTCCGGTCTCGGAGGAGGTGCCCTCGACCAGCACGCCGCCCGGGGCCAGCTTGCCGCACAACACGTCCCAGTAGTGCCAGGCCTCCTCCTCGCCGTACTGGCGCAGCACGTTGAAGGCGCGGACCAGCGTCGGCGGGCGCAGGACGGGCAGCTCGAAGCCGCCGAGCACGAAGCTCAGCCCCTCCCGCTCGTACGGCTTGGCCAGCGCCACCCTGGCCGGGTCGATCTCGATGCCCACGACCTCGACGCCGGGCGCGATCGCGCGCAGCCGTTCGAACAGCTCCAGCGTGGTCGTGTGCGAGGCGCCGTAGCCGAGGTCGACGACGAGGGGACGGACGGCGGCGCGCAACGCCGGGCCGTGCATGGCGGCCGTCCAGCGGTCGACCCGGCGCAGCCGGTTGTGCCAGGTCGTGCCGCGCGTGATCGCGCCGACCGGTTTGGCCATCCGGCTCAGCCTCCGCTGACGCGGTGCACCTTGTGCTGGGCGGCCTGGGCGCGCGGCCTGATCACCAGGCGGTCGATGTTCACGTGGGACGGGCGCGTCACGCTCCAGGCGATCGCGTCGGCCACGTCCTCGGAGGTCAGCGGGTCGGGCACGCCTTCGTACACGCGGGCGGCGGCCGACTCGTCCCCGCGGAAGCGGGTGACCGCGAAGCCCTCGCTGCGGACCATGCCCGGCGCGATCTCGACGATCCGGACCGGCTGCCCGACCAGCTCCAGGCGGAGCGTCTCGGCCATCGAGGACTGGGCGTGCTTGGCCGCGCAGTAGCCGGCGCCGCCCTCGTACGAGACGAAGGCCGCGGTCGAGGTCAGCATGACCAGGACGCCGTCGCCGGACTCCACGAGTTTGGGGATCAGCGCCTGGGACATGCGTAGGGAGCCGAGCACGTTGGTGTCGTACATCTGCTGCCAGTCGTCCAGAAGGCCGTCCGCGACCGATTCCACGCCGAGCGCGCCACCGGCGTTGTTGACCAGCACGTCACAACGGTCGAGCGTGCTCACCAGCGCGTCAACCGACTCCTGAGAGGTCACGTCGAGCGTCACCGGCCTGATCGAGGGCACCTGCTCGGCCAGCTCGTCCAGCCGGTCGCGGCGCCGGGCGCCCGCCACCACCGCGTAACCTTCGGCGGCGAGCCGCCGCGCGGTCGCCTCACCGATCCCGCCGCTCGCCCCGGTCACCACTGCCGTTCTCTGCATGGCCCTCATCCTGCCAGGGCCCCGCACTGTGACCTGCGACCGGGAATGTCGAAAAAATCTGGATCGTTGTACTCCGCTTGGAGGTGGTGTCGAGTGAGGCGACGACGGGTCAGCCGGGTCGCGACCATCAGCATGCACACATCGCCACTGGACCAGCCCGGTACGGGCGACGCCGGTGGCATGAACGTGTACATCGTCGAGTCCGCCAGGAGACTGGCCCAACTCGGCGTGGAGGTGGAGATCTTCACCAGGGCCACCGCCCGCGACCAGCCGCCCGTGGCCGAACTCGCCCCCGGCGTCCTGGTGCGTCACCTGACGGCCGGGCCGTACGAGGAGATGGACCGCGCCGACCTGCCGGGGCAGTTGTGCGCCTTCCTGTCCGAGGTGCTGCGCACCGAGGCCATGTACGACGCCGGCCGCTACGACGTCATCCACTCCCACTACTGGCTGTCCGGGCAGGTCGGCTGGCTGGCCAAGGAACGCTGGGGCGTGCCGCTCGTGCACACCATGCACACCATGGCCAAGGTCAAGAACCTGCTGCTGGCCCAGGACGACAAGCCGGAGCCCCAGGCCCGCGTGGTGGGCGAGGAGCAGGTCGTGGAGATCGCCGACCGCCTGGTGGCCAACACCGCCGACGAGGCCCGCGAGCTCATCGACCTGTACGGCGCCGCCGAGCAGCGCGTCGAGGTCGTGAACCCCGGCGTCAACCTCACCGTCTTCCAACCCGCCTCACAAGGCGCCGCCCGGCAGCGGCTGGGCCTGCCGCAGGACGCGCACGTCCTGCTGTTCGTGGGCCGCATCCAGCCGCTCAAGGCCCCCGACGTGCTGCTGCGCGCCGCCTCCCGCATGCTGATCGACGATCCGTCGCTGCGCGGCCGGCTGGTCGTGGCCTGCGTCGGCGGTCCGTCGGGCAACGGGCTCGCCCGGCCGTCCATCCTCACGGAACTGGCCGCCGAACTGGGCATCTCCGACGTCGTCCGGCTCGTGCCGCCGGCTCCGCAGGAGGAACTGGCCGACTGGTACCGGGCGGCGGACGTGACCGTCGTGCCCTCGTACAGCGAGTCGTTCGGTCTCGTCGCCCTGGAGTCACAGGCGTGCGGCACGCCCGTCGCCGCCGCGGCGGTCGGCGGGCTGCGCACCGCCGTCCGCGACGGTGTCTCCGGCGTGCTGGTGGACGGCCACGATCCCGCCGACTGGGCCGGCGTCCTGCGCCGCTTCGTCACCGCTCCCGGCTGGCGCGACGGGTTGTCGCGGGGCGCCCGCGCCCACGCGGCCGCCTTCGGCTGGCAGGCCACCGCCGGGCATCTCATGGAGGTGTACGCAGGCGCGGTCGCGAACCTGCACAAGGTGCCCGTCGCGCTCAACTTCTGACCGGTACGTCACGCACTCCTAAGCTGGGTCCCATGCGTGATGTCGTCGAAGCCGCGCTCCAGGCCGCGGACGTCTCCTACGACGAGCCGCGGCCCGGGGCGTTCCTCGTCAAACTGCCCGGACAGCACAAGCTCGCCACCATGACCTGGCTGATCATCGGCGAGCGGGTGCTGCACGTCGAGGCGTTCTTCTGCCGGCAGCCGGACGAGAACCACGAGGAGTTCTACCGCTGGATCCTCGGCAAGAACGGCGGCATGTACGGCGTGCACTTCTCCCTCGACCCGGTGGGCGACGTCTACCTGGTCGGCCGGGTGCCGCTGGCCGCCGTCACGGAGGAGGAGGTCGACCGCCTGCTTGGCTGCGTGCTGACGTACGCGGACGACTGGTTCGACCGGGCGCTGGAGCTGGGCTTCGCCTCCTCCATCAGGCGGGAGTGGGAGTGGCGCGCCAAACGCGGCGAATCCCTGGCAAACCTTCAGGCGTTCGCCCGTTTCGCCGACCCAGGGCAGTGACCTCCAGGGGCCCGGCACGGCGGCCATAGGATTGGCCGCATGGCGACTTTGGTGCTGCTACGGCATGGTGAGAGCGACTGGAACGCGAAGGGCCTGTTCACCGGTTGGGTGGACGTCAGCCTGTCGGCCAAGGGCGAGGACGAGGCGCGCCGCGGCGGCCGGCTCCTCCAGGAGGCAGGGGTGCGCCCCGACGTCCTGCACACCAGCCTCATGACCAGGGCGATCCAGACGGCCCAGCTCGCCCTGGGCGAGGCCGACCTGCTCTGGCTCCCGGTCAGGCGGAGCTGGCGGCTCAACGAACGCCACTACGGCGCCCTCCAGGGCAAGAACAAGGCCCAGACGCGCGAGGAGTTCGGCGACGAGCAGTTCATGCTCTGGCGCCGCTCGTACGACGTGCCGCCGCCGCCCATCGCGGACGACGACGAATACTCCCAGGTCGGCGACCCCCGCTACGCCCTGCTCCCGCCGGAGCTCATGCCGCGCACGGAGTGCCTGAAGGACGTCGTCGACCGCATGCTGCCCTACTGGTACGACGAGATCGTCCCCGACCTGGCCGCGGGCCGCACGGTCCTGGTGACCGCCCACGGCAACTCCCTGAGGGCCCTGGTCAAGCACCTCGACGGCATCGGCGACGAGGACATCGCCGGCCTGAACATCCCGACGGGCATCCCGCTGGTGTACGACCTGGACGCCGACTTCAGGCCGCAGGTGCGAGGCGGCCGCTACCTCGACCCGGAGGCCGCCAAGGCCGCCATCGAGGCAGTCGCCAACCAGGGCCGCTGAAGCCGTAGGGGCTTCGCCCGCCGGTGCGGGGGGACTCCCGGTCCCCTCGCCTCCCTTTCCGCCGGGCAGCGTTTACCGATACCGGACACCGCAATGTGTGGGCCGTTCTGGGCTGTGATGCCTATGCTGCATGGAATGTGAGCACATCTGCCGGGACTGAGCGCTCCTGCCCCTTCCTTTCGCCGGCGAAGCTGGAACTCCAGGTGAACTGCACCGCCCTGCCTTCATGGGAGCCCCATGTCCCGCGCGGGCTCCTGCGCGTGGTCGAGGCGTCCTGCTGCGAGGAGTACGTCCTGTGCTTCGAAGCGGCGCAGTTCTTCGTGCGGCGCGTCACCGGGCAAGGGGCCTACGAGGAGACCGCCAGGGGGCCGTACGCCCGTGCCGCCGCTGTCTGGGGCGAATTAGCGGGCCGGCACGTGTGCCGGAACCAGACGGGCGATCTCGGGACGTAACCGGCCGGGACACGCCGTCATTCGGACGTCGGGCGCAGGATCATGGTGACGAACCCGAAGACGTCCCGGTAGACGCGCAGCCACTCGACGCGATGGGTGTGGGCCGTCGTGAGCGCAGTGCAATGGTCTGGATCGTCGGGGTTGTCCAGAGCCCACGACGCCAGTGACCCCGTCCAGGCCCATTCGTAGTCGTCGAGCTCGTGGCGGGTGCTGATGTGCCCGTACACCGGGGTCCAGCCGTCGGCGGTGACGCGGTCCATCATGGCAGGCAGGTCGGTCAGCTCGCCGAGCATTTCCACCGCCTCGGGCGACGGCTTCTGGGCCCAGAAACCGTCACCGACCAGGACGCGTCCTCCCGGAGCCAGGTGCTCGCGCGCGGCCGCGAGCGTGGGCAGCAGGCCGCCGAACGCGTGCGGCGCCCCGACACTGATCACCAGGTCGAACGCGTGCGGCGAGGTGAACTCCGCGGCGTCCTCGCCGTGGAGGACCAGGCGGTCGCCGACGCCGCGCGCCGCCGCGCTCTCGCGAGCCCGCGCCAGCGCGCCCTCGGCGACGTCCACCCCTTCGGCCCGCAGTTTCGGGTACGCGTCCAGCGCCCGCAGCAGCCATTCCCCGCCGCCGCAGCCGAGGTCGAGCACGCGCGAGTCATCTTGGGGGAGGCCGCGTTCCAGGAGGCGGCGTACCGATTCGTCGTCGAGCGGGGCCGCGATCGGATGATCCGCATGGGCGAGCCTGGAGATCTGTTCACGATTCACCGGCGGAGCCTGCCACAGGCGGAGACCGGACCGCATCCGCTTTTGGCCAGGAGACGGGACGCTGTGCAGGCGTCTGTAGGGCATTGCTGGGGTTCGTCCAGCCGAATTGCCTCGCCTGCCGGGCATTCTGGGGCACCAGGAACGTCCGGAGGAGGTAGTGGCGCGGGCCGTCCCGGGATGGGAGAGCCCGCGTCCGAGAGGCGGAGGGTGTGCCGGAGTCCGTACGGAACCGTCAGCTGGGGCGGGTGCCCGTCACCATGTAGACGACGTCCCCCGCGACCCGTACCGCGTGGTCGGCGTACCGCTCGTAGTAGCGCCCGATCAGCGTGATGTCGATCGCCGGCTCCACGCCGTGCTGCCAGTCCTTGGCCAGGATGTTGCGGAACAGCCGCCGGTGCAGCCGGTCCATGGCGTCGTCGTCCTGCTCCAGCTCAAGCGCCGACTCCACGTCCCTGGAGGCCACGCAGCTGCCGGCCTTGGTGACCAGGTTCTCGGCGATCTGCCCCATTTCGACGATGGTCGAGCGTGTCTCCGGGGGAATCGCCGAGTCGGGGTGCCGCAGCCGGGCCACCTTGGCCACGTGGACGGCGAGGTCGCCCATGCGTTCAAGGTCGGTGCCCATGCGCAGCGCCGTGATGACCATTCGCAGGTCCACCGCGACCGGCTGCTGCCTGGCCATCAGCTCGAAGATCGACGACTCGATGTCGGCGAACGTGGCGTTCACTTCCTGGTCGCGCGAGATGACGCTCTCGGCGAGCTGGAGGTCGGCGTCGAGGAGGGCCGTGGTGGCACGGGAGATGGCCGAGCGGACAAGCCTCGTCATCTCGACGAGCTTGCCGGTCAGGAGATCAAGTTCTTCATGGTACGCGTCGCGCATGTCGTCACCGTACGTGCCGCTTGATGAACGAACCTCTACTGCGAGATGAACTTTCCAGGAAAGGGCCGTTCATCCGCAGGTGAGAGGTCTGTCCCTTGGACTTCGCCACCTAACATCGAAGGCATGAGTGAGATGGCCATGAGCTTCGCGGCCCTGGCCGGGTTCGTCGTTGGAGCCCTGGCGGTCCTGTTCTACAGGAATCAGATCGAGGCTCCGAAGAGGACCGATTCAGCCGACGGCGTCGAGACCGGAGCGGCGCTGCCCCAGGGCGTGGCCTCCGTGCTCGCCGTGCTCCCCTCGTCCGCCGTCGTGCTCGACGCGCACGACCGCGTGCTGCGCGCCAGCTCGGCCGCGCGCGCGTTCGGGCTGGTCAAGGGCGACAGGCTGATGGCCGCTGAGCTGCTCGCACTGGCAAGGCAGGTACGCCGCGACGGCGAGATCCGCGAGAGCGAGATCGACGTCGCCGGTCACAAGTTCGGCCAGGAGACGACGAACTTCGCCGTCCGCGTGGCCCCCCTCGGCTCCTACGGCCAGGTGCTGGTGCTGGCCGAGGACCAGACAGAACGACGCCGGGTCGAGGCCGTACGCCGCGACTTCGTCGCCAACGTCAGCCACGAGCTGAAGACCCCGGTCGGCGCGCTGAGCCTGCTCGCCGAGACCATCCAGGACGCCGCCGACGACCCCGACGCGGTCACCCGCTTCGCCGGGCGCATGCAGCACGAGGCGGCCCGGCTCACCTACCTCGTCCAGGACCTGATCACGCTGAGCAGGATCCAGGGCGCCGAGCCCATACCCACCCCGGGCCAGGTGGCCATCGACGAGGCCGTCCACGACGCCATCGACCACTGCAACACCAAGGCGGTGGCCAAGGACATCACGCTGGTCACCGGCGGCACCGAGGGGCTGCGCATCTGGGGCGACGACGAACTGCTCGTCACCGCCCTGCGCAACCTCATCGACAACGCCGTCGCCTACAGCCCCGAGCACACGCGGGTCGTGGTCAGCGTCAGACCGGCCGGCGACTCCGTCGAGATCAGCGTCAGCGACCAGGGCATCGGCATCCCCGAGGAGTCTCTGGAGCGCATCTTCGAACGCTTCTTCCGCGTCGACGCGGCCAGGTCACGGGCGACCGGAGGCACCGGGCTCGGCCTGGCCATCGTCAAGCACGTCGCCGCGGCCCACGCGGGCGAGGTGTCCGTCTGGAGCAAGGAAGGCTCCGGCTCCACCTTCACCCTCCGTCTGCCCGCCTTCGGCGGGACGGCGGTGGCAGTACCACCCTCGATTCCCCTGGAGGCCGCAAAATGACCAGAGTTCTAGTGGTTGAGGATGAGGAGTCCTTCTCCGACGCCTTGTCCTACATGCTGCGCAAGGAGGGCTTCGAGGTGTCGGTCGCGGCGACCGGGCCCGAGGCGCTCGACACGTTCGACCGCAACGGCGCCGACCTCGTACTGCTCGACCTGATGCTGCCCGGTCTGCCGGGCACCGAGGTGTGCCGCTCGCTGCGGCAGCGCTCGAAGGTGCCGGTCATCATGCTGACCGCCAAGGACAGCGAGATCGACAAGGTCGTGGGCCTGGAGCTGGGCGCCGACGACTACGTGACCAAGCCGTTCTCCTCGCGGGAGCTGGTGGCGCGCATCCGCGCGGTGCTGCGCCGTCAGGGCGACGTGGTGGAGGAGCTGGAGACGGCGATCCTGGCCGTCGGCCCGGTGCGCATGGACGTCGACCGGCACGTCGTCGCGGTGCGCGGCGAGCAGGTGCAGCTGCCGCTGAAGGAGTTCGAGCTCCTGGAGGTGCTGCTGCGCAACGCCGGCCGGGTGCTGACCCGCGGCCAGCTCATCGACCGCGTCTGGGGCGCCGACTACGTGGGCGACACCAAGACCCTCGACGTGCACGTCAAGCGGCTGCGCGCGAAGATCGAGGCCGACCCGTCCAACCCGCGCTGCATCCTCACCGTACGAGGCCTGGGCTACAAGTTCGACGCCGTCGAGGAGTGACCAACCCTTGTTCTGGTACGTGGGTTCGTACCAGAACAAGGGTTTTTCATGTCGTCAGTGGGTCTCTTCGGTGGCCTCGGACGTGGCGGTCGCCGAGGGTGTGGGAGCCGGGGTGGCGTTAGGGGCCGGGGGGTAGTCCTTGAACTCACGGCTGCGCGTGACCACAGGCACGTTCAGGGACACTGTCCCGGCGTTGGCGAACTGGAGGTCCAGCCGGATGCTCTCGCCGCCTCTGAGGCTTGTGGAGATGCTCTCGAGCATCAGCTGCGGCTGCGGCTTGCCGGTGTTCACGAGCTGGTTCGGGGGAAGCTGGATCGGCGCGGTCACCTTCACGGACGCGACCGAGCCCGCGGAGACGGCCTGGAGGGTGTCCGGCGCGCCCGCGGTGTTGAGGATGTTGAGGTAGATCGGGGCCGAGCCACGCCAGGCGAGCTGGGCGCCGGAGTCGGGTCCGAGGATGAACGCCTGCGGGATGTGAATGCCGCGCGTGCCATAAGCACCCTGGTCGATGAGCGCGACCGCCTCGTTCGGGGCGTACGGCTTGTTGGTGTTGGCGTCGATTCCTGCTCCGCAGCCCGCCAGCACGGGGGCTGCCAAGAACGCGGCGGCTACGACAATCCAGCGACGGCTGGTCACGTGCGGGTTCTCCTTGGTCTTGCGCGGGTATGGCGCATGGGTGTTGGGCAGCGCCTACCATATCCACCTGAATCCATGGTCATATCCGCACCCCCGCAGGTCATTCGCTATGTCCGGAAATGCGATTCATACTGTCCACAGCTTGTCAAGCCCCAATATGCGGCTTTGACCTGCAGTTATGAGGATTTCACTGTTCCGGGAGGCTGTGGATGCGTGGTACCCTGGAGTACAGCGGAAGGGGTACTTGTCACATGACTTTCCAGGTCGGCGACACTGTCGTCTACCCCCACCATGGGGCTGCTCGGATCGAAGCAATCACGACGCGATCCATCAAGGGTGAGGAAAAGACCTACCTGGTGCTCAAGGTCGACAAGGGCGACCTTACCGTCCAGGTGCCAGCAGAAAACGCGGAACTCGTCGGGGTGCGCGACGTCGTCGGCCAGGAAGGCCTTGAGCGGGTTTTCGATGTTCTTCGGATGCCGCACACGGAAGAGCCGACCAACTGGTCGCGCCGTTACAAGGCCAATCTGGAGAAGCTCGCGTCCGGCGATGTGAACAAGGTTGCGGAGGTGGTCCGCGACCTATGGCGTCGCGACCGCGAGCGCGGCCTGTCGGCGGGTGAGAAGCGCATGCTCGCCAAGGCTCGTCAGATCCTCGTGAGCGAGCTCGCCCTCGCCGAGAAGACCAATGAGGACAAGGCTGAGGCCCTGCTCGACGAGGTTCTCAACTCCTGAACACGAATCTTCCACGGGTGGGCGTCGGAGTCGACGTCCACCCGTTCGCTTCGGCTGGTTCAGGGCGCGAGCTCAGCCTCGCCGGCCTGCGCTGGCCTGACGAGACCGGGCTCGACGGCCATTCCGACGGCGACGTCGCCGCCCACGCGGCCTGCGACGCTCTGCTGTCCGCAGCCGGCCTGGGCGATCTGGGCGGGTTGTTCGGCACGTCCGACCCGCGTTGGGCGGGCGCTTCCGGGGCCACACTGCTGGAGGAGACCGCCCGCCAGGTGCGCGCGGCGGGCTTCGAGATCGGCAACGTGGCCGTCCAGGTGATCGGTAACCGTCCCAAGATGGCTCCTCGGCGCGCCGAGGCCGAACTGGCGCTCAGCGGCGCCGTGGGGGCGCCTGTGAGCGTCTCCGCAACCACCACGGACGGGCTCGGGCTCACCGGGCGCGGCGAGGGGATCGCCGCCGTCGCCACGGCCGTCGTGGTCAACCTTTCCTAGGCATTACGCGTCATATGTATGGGATGCGTGAGGGTGTCCCGGCGGGTCGTCGCCGATCCCGCCAGCTGTGGGGGCGGCGGTTCGTCACTGGCGCGGTACGGATCGCCGCCTTCAGGGGGTAGTTTCCCGAGGTGTCGGGTATGTCCCCTCCTGAGACATGTGAACGTCTTCGGGGGGAGCTACACATGATCGGCGCGATTGTGTCTGCAGTGGTCATCGGCGCCATCGTCGGTGCGCTGGCCCGGCTGATAGTGCCTGGCAGGCAGAACATGTCCATCGGCCTGACCCTCATCGTCGGCATCGTGGCCGCGTTGATCGGAACGCTGATCGCCCAGGCGTTCGGATGGGCCGACACCAAGGGCATCGACTGGCTAGAACACATACTTCAGCTCGTGTTGGCCGTGGTCGGCGTGCTCCTTGTGACGAAGTGGGGCGCGGGCCGCGGCGGACGCGGTGGAGACGCCCGGCGAACCACGACCTGACCTGGTCATTCGAAATACCGGCGCATAATCGTCGGCGATCGGGTAGCGAAGCTCCCCGTGAGAGTGAACGGCTCACCCTCACGGGGAGGTTTCGTGTCATGACCATTCAGTCCATCCTTGGCGCCATTGTGATTGGCGCCGTCATCGGCGCAATCGGTCGCCTGCTGCTTCCCGGCAGGCAGGCCATCGGGTGGATCCTCACCATCGTCGTCGGCATCGTTGCCGCTCTGCTGGGCACGGTCATCGCGCAGGTGCTCGGCGTCGAGACGACCCCCGGCATCGACTGGATCGAGCTGGTGATGCAGGTCGTCCTGGCCGTCGTAGGTGTCGGCCTGGTCGCCGGCCTGCGCCGCGGTTCCAGGGTCTAGACGGGATTACACGAAACGGCCCGTCCGGGATGTCCCGGACGGGCCTCTCGTGTGCTCATCGCGTGTGGTGGTGGCTCATTCCTCGGGCTCCGGCGGGCGCGGAGTGCTGCGCAGACGGCCGGACGGGGCCGGAGCCTCCTCGTGGATCACCGGGTGGGGCACGGTGTCCTCAGAGACGCGTTCGTGCGCCCGAGGCTCGTCAGGTTCGTAAGGCTCGTCGTCGGCCGCTTCGGGGCCGTGGGCGGGGTCGGGACGGGCGACGCGGACGTCCTCGACGACCGGGACGGGCTGGGTGTCGACGTCGCGCGTGTCGATGCGGGGGTGCACCAGGACGTCGGTCGGCTTGACCCGGTCGCCCCACCGGACCGGCCGCCTCAGCGGCTCGGGCTCGGGTTCGGGCTCCGGCTCGGGCTCTGGCTCGGGTTCGGGCTCGGGTTCGGCGGCGGGGGCTAACGCGCGTGTCGGGGCCGCTTCGGGCTCCTGTCGTACGGCCCACTCGGACACCCCGGTCGAGACCGGCGGCGTCTCCGGGGCGGCCGTGGGCCCGACCAGCGGCGTGGGCTCCAGTACGGGCGCGGGCGCCTCCGTCATGAGCGGAGGCGGCGTGCCAGCCGCCCGGCCCGGGTGGAAGGGCACGATGTCGTCGTCCTCCTCCTCCCGCGCCGCACCCCGGTGAGCCTGTACGTGCTTGATCAGCAGCAGCCAGAGCCACAGGGCCACGGCCAGCATGACCCAGGGCGCCAGAGCCACGCCCACGGCCACCTGGCGCGCGTCGAAGGTGAACCGGAGCGCCGTCGCCACGTTCGCCGCCGCGGCGGCCACGATGAGCAGGACCAGCACGGTCGCCGCCTGCGCCCGCACCAGGCGCCGGGCGGGGCGCAGCAGCAGCACGCCGAGCAGCGCGGCCACGAGCAGCGCGTCGAACGCGGCCGGATAGAGGAAGGCGAGATCCTGGCGGGCCTCGCCGGTTATGGCCAGCGCACGCAGATCGTCGAAGGACAGCGCGCAGGCGGCTCCGGTCAGAGCGGCCACCGCGAGCCCCGCCAGGGCGATGCCCAGGCGACGGAGCGTAGAGGGGGGAGTCACGTCCATGGCGCCTTCGAGCCTACAGAAGAATGGCAATCAAGACCGATCAAGGGAGACACATGCCCGAGCTGCCGGAAGAAGCACGCAGACTCCTGGACGCCCCGAACTATGCGACGGTGACCAGTATCAACCCCGACGGCGGCCCGCAGTCGACCGTCGTGTGGGTGCGCACGGACGGCGACGAGGTGCTGTTCTCGACCGTCAGGGGCCGCGTGAAGCCGCGCAACTTCGACCGCGACCCGCGTACGAGTCTGCTGGTCATCGACCCGGACAACCCCTACCGCTACGTCGAGGTACGCGGCCGGGTGGCGGTCGAGGAGGACCCCGAGGGCGAGCTGATCGAGGAACTGTCCCAGAAGTACCGGGGCCAGCCGTGGCAGGACAAGCCGGGCACCGAGCGCCTGATCATCCGAATTCGTCCGGACAAGGTCACGGTACGAGGCTGAGTAATCGGCCTACGAGGGCCTCCGAGGCGTTAGCCTTGCCTTCGTGAGCCTGCACATCTACGACACCAGCACGCGCGCCATCCGTGAATTCGTTCCAGTCGAAGCCGGCCGGGCGTCGATTTACCTGTGTGGGGCGACCGTGCAGGCTCCTCCGCACATCGGGCACATCCGCTCGGGCGTGAACTTCGACGTGCTCAGGCGCTGGCTCGCGCGTTCCGGATACGACGTGACGTTCTGCCGCAACGTCACCGACATCGACGACAAGATCATCCGGGTGTCGGCCGAGGAGGCCGTGTCCTGGTTCGTGATCGCCGAGCGTAACCAGCGGGCCTTCACCTGGGCGTACGACACGCTCGGCTGCCTGCCGCCCACCGTCGAGCCGAGGGCGACCGGCCACGTGCCCGAGATGATCACGCTCATGGAGCGGCTGATCGAGCGCGGCCACGCCTACGCCTCGGGCGGCGACGTCTACTTCAGCGTCCAGTCCTACGCCGACCACTACGGCAAGCTCTCCAACCAGAAGCTGGAGAACATGCGGGCCGCGGCCGACACCGACGACGAGACGTGCAAGCGCGACCCACGCGACTTCGCGTTGTGGAAGGGCGCCAAGCCGGGCGAGCCCACCTGGCCCACGCCGTGGGGGCTCGGCCGTCCCGGCTGGCACCTGGAGTGCTCGGCGATGGCCACGAAGTACCTCGGGCCGACGTTCGACATCCACGGCGGCGGCATCGACCTGATCTTCCCGCACCACGAGAACGAGATCGCCCAGTCGCAGGCGGCCGGCGACGGCTTCGCGCGCTACTGGATGCACAACGGCATGCTCAAGATCGGCGCCGAGAAGATGAGCAAGTCGCTCGGCAACTCGCTGCTGATCCCCGACATGGTGCAGAAGGTCCGGCCGGTGGAGCTGCGCTACTACCTGGCCGCGCCGCACTACCGTTCCTCGATCGACTACTCCGAGGAGGCGCTGCTGGAGGCGGCGGCGGCCTACCAGCGCATCGAGGGCTTCGTCACCCGCGCCGCCGAGGTGATCCACGACGTCGACGCCGACGCGCCCCTTCCGCAGGCGTTCGCCGACGCGCTCGACGACGACCTCGGCACCCCGCAGGCGCTCGCCGTCGTGCACGAGGTGGTGCGCGAGGGCAACGTGGCGCTGGCGCGGGGCGACAAGGAGGCCATCGCGCGCCTCCTGGCCGAGACCCAGAACATGCTCGACGTGCTCGGCCTCGACCCCCGTTCGCCGCAGTGGCGCGGAGCCGGTTCCGACCTGTCGCCGGTGGTCGACGCGCTGGTGGCGGTGGCTCTGGAGCAGCGCAAGGCTGCGCGGGCCCGTAAGGACTACGCGGCGGCCGACGCGATCCGCGACCAGCTCACGGAGGCGGGCATCACGGTCGAGGACACGCCCCACGGGGCACGCTGGGAGCTGTCCCGCTGATCACATCCGCCGGTTCCGGCGGCGGGCCGCTTCCGAGCCCGCCGTCGTTCCGGTCCGGCTAGCGGCGCAGGGCCCTGACAGCGTCGTCGCCCGCCTCGATCACGATCGTGTGGTAGCCGTCGATGCGCGAGACGATGCCCTCGCGCGGGCCTCGCAACCATTCCGCGCTGCCGTAGAACGCGTCCTCCTGCTCGTCGCGGGCCTCCCGGGAGGGGAAGGCCCGGATGAGGTACGCCTCCTCGTGGCCGTCCTCGTCCACGAGGGAGGCGCCGTGGGCCACCACGTCGATGCCGGCCTTCGTCAGGAGCGGAAGAGACTCCTCACGCATGATCCGGACGAAGTCCTCGCGAGTGCCCGGCTTGAGGCGGTAGGTGCGGATTTCCAGGATCACGTGACTGCTCCTTCGGCGCGCGCGTGGCAGGAGGACGGTTGGCACGCTACCCGCGATCGCTGACATCCACTGTCAGTGGGACGGCCCAGGATTCCCTTGGGCGTGGGGCCTGTGGGCCAGGAAGAAGGCCTGAGGGCCTGAGCGGGGCCTCTCGCTCTCGTCGGGCTCGCGGATGAGCTGGGCGTCCAGGACGAGTCCGGCCTTGCTCAGAAGGTCGGCGACGTGCTCGGGGGGCGTCCAGTAGACGTCGAGCGAGAGCTGGTGGCCGTAGCCCTGGCTGAGGTGGCGGCGTTCGTCGCCGACCTTGAACGCGATCAGCAGATGGCCGCCCGGGGCCAGCACCCGGTGGATCTCGGCGAACACCGTCGGCAACAGCTCCGGCGGGGTGTGCACGGTCGAGTACCAGGCGACGGCGCCGGACAGCGAGCCGTCCGCCAGGTCGAGAGCGGTCATCGAACCCTCCTCGAACCGCAGGTCCGGGTGGGTCTCGCGGGCCACCTCGACCATCTTCGGGGACAGGTCGACGCCGAAGACGTTCACCCCGAGGGAACGCAGATGGGCGGTGATGCGCCCCGGACCGCAGCCGAGATCGGCCACCTCTCCGGCGTCCGGCCCCTGCACGTGCTCGGCGAAGGCCGCCAGCATGGCGCGGTCGAACGGCTTGGTGTCCAGTTCGTGCCTGAGCAGCTCGGCGTAGTCGGCGGCGACGGTGTCGTAGGCCGTCCGGGTGGCGTGGAGGTAGGCGGACTCAGTCATGGCCCAGGACGATAGCTCCACTCTCCGGCGGCCAAGGGAGATCTCCGGCCCTTGCCGCGGGACGCGCGTCGCGGTGAGCCGTTCCCGCGGGATCGGGTGGGTCGGCGGGCCGATACCCTTGATGGCATGGCAGCAGGCGGTAGGGCATCGGGCAGGCCCGCGAAGAAGAAGGGCCCGGCCAAGGGCACCGGGGGCCAGAAGCGCCGGTCGCTCGAGGGCAGGGGCGCGACGCCGCCTGCCGAGATGCGCCACTGGTACAAGGACAAGGCCAGGACCGAGCGCATCGCCAGGGAGGATCGCGGCGGCACGCGCCGTCCGGCCGCGGGCGCGGCCAGGCAGAAGCGTTCCGAGGACGCCCCCGAATACATCGGCGGCCGTAACCCGGTGCTGGAGGCGTTGCAGGCCGGCGTGCCCGCCAACGCCCTCTACGTCGCCCAGCGCGTCGAGAACGACGACCGCGTACGCGACTCCATCAAGATCGCGGCCGAGCGCGGCATCGCGCTGCTCGAAGTCACCCGCGAGAAGCTCGACCGGATGACCGAGGGCCTCGTCCACCAGGGCATCGCGCTCCAGATCCCGGCCTATGACTACGCTCATCCGTCCGAGCTGGTGGAGCTGGCCCAGGACGCGGCCGAGGTGCCGCTGATCGTGGCGCTCGACTCGGTCACCGACCCGCGCAACCTGGGCGCCATCGCCCGTTCCGCCACGGCCTTCGGCGCCCACGGCCTGCTCATCCCGTCCCGCCGTTCGGCCGGGGTGACCGGCGGTGCGTGGAAGACCTCGGCCGGCACTCTCGCCACACTCCGCGTCGCCCGCGCCTCCAACCTGACGGCCGCCCTCCGCGAATACCGCGAAGCCGGACTTTTCATCGTCGGCCTGGACGGCGCCGGAAAGATCGACATCGGCGACGCCGACCTCCTCGCCGAGCCGCTCGTGATCGTGGTCGGCTCCGAGGGGAAGGGGCTCGGGCGGCTGGTGCGGGAACAGTGCGACCTGGTCGTCCGCATTCCGATGCAGGCGGCGGCGGAGTCGCTCAACGCGGGAGTGGCGGCTGGTGTGGCGTTGTACGAGGTCGCTCGTCACAGGCGGCTCTAGCGTCTACACTGGTAGGCCGTGCCGACGTAGCTCAATCGGCAGAGCATCTGTCTTGTAAACAGAAGGTCAGGGGTTCGATTCCCCTCGTCGGCTCTGCAAGCGAAAGGCCCCTGAGCAGGCATTACGCCGTCAGGGGCCTTCTGCTTTCCGACATTCAACCGGTGTCTTCGGCGCCTCTGGGAGCCACCGGGGTCTGTTCGCCCAGGAGAGCGCTGGAGATGGCTTCCGTGGTCGCGCGCCGGTCGTCCTCCAGCAGGTGGCCGGGGGCGATCGACGATCCGGGACTTCGTTCCTCAGCCCCGGCTCACGGAGCATCGTGGTAACCGTGATCAGTAAGCCCGCCCAAAGATGACACGCTTGCCATATGCCGATGCTTCACCGCAATGCACGCACCATCCGGTCTCCGGAGTACCGTCGAGCGGAATGCAGCGCGGAGTTGCTGCGACCTTGGCCTTGATGTCGTCCTCACAGGCGGGTCTGCCGCAGTGCAAGACCAACGCCCATCCCGATGCCACCGCCTTCGTGAAGGCGTCCCAGGTGTCCACTCTCATGGTGTGACTGTCGCGGTATTCGGTAGCCCGCTGAAGAAGGAAGGCTTGGAACTCCTCCAGTACGCCAGGAATGAGCTCCGGTGCAGAAGACAGCGAGATGCTTTGTTTGCCTTCGTCGCCCAGCCTCTTGGCCATCACTACAGTGCCAGCCTCAAGATCACGCGGACCGAGTTCCAGCCGGATAGGGGCGCCGCGCAGCTCCCAGTCATTGAACCGGAAGCCGGGTGAAAGCTGTGCGCGATCATCGACATGGGTACGTATACCGGCCGCCTTAAGTCGCCCTGCAAGCTCCAGTGCCGCGGCTGAGGTCTGCGCGCCCTGATCGCCACGTCCAATCGGCACGATTACAACTTGATAGGGGGCGAGTCTGGGTGGGAGGACCAGGCCCTTGTCGTCGCCGTGGGTCATGATGACGCCGCCGATCATTCTCGTCGACATGCCCCATGAGGTGGTGTGACACAGTTCGAGACGACCGGCTTCGGAGGTGTACTGGATGTCGAAGGCTTTGGCGAAATTCGTGCCCATGTAGTGGGAGGTTCCAGCTTGGAGCGCCTTGCCGTCCCTCATCATGCCCTCGATGGTGAAGGTACGGACTGCGCCGGCGAACCGCTCCCCAGGTGTCTTCTCGCCAGGTACTACTGGGATCGCCGCGATGTCTCGCGCAACCTCCGTGTAGAGATCGAGCGCCAGCATCGTCTCGCGCATGGCGTCCGCCTCGTCGGCGTGTGCTGTGTGACCCTCTTGCCAGAGGAATTCCGTCGTGCGCAGGAACATGCGGGGCCGCAATTCCCAGCGCACGACGTTGGCCCACTGATTCAGTAGGAGCGGAAGGTCTCGATGGGATGAGACCCACTTGGCCATCATCTCGCCGATGATTGTCTCTGAGGTGGGCCGAACGACCAGCGGCTCTTCGAGCTCCTTACCGCCAGCGTGAGTGACAATGGCGAGCTCAGGCGAGAATCCCTCGACGTGATCGGCCTCTCGCCGAAGGTAGCTCTCTGGGATCAGTAGAGGGAAGTAAGCATTCTCATGACCGGTGTCCTTGATCCGGCGATCAAGTTCCTCTTGGATGAGCTCCCACAGGCGGTAGCCGTACGGTCGGATGACCATGGTGCCCTTGGCGGGTCCCCTGTCAACGAGCTGCGCCTTGGCAACCAGCTCGTTGTACCAGGCCGAGAAGTCCTCATTCTGAGGAGTCACACCACGTTCATCACGTCCCATGCACGGAGAATATCGCTCATGGCATGTCCTCGTGGCCCCGTAGAGGACGGCCTTGCGACAGTGCCCTACGGGGAAGAGGGCAGATGGCAGTCATAGGGTCTGTGACGCCCAATACATCAACCTGGCCTCGTGCCTGCTCATGAGTGCACACGGGCGATCTCGGCCGGGACGGAGGCCCCGGTTTGGGAGCCACGCGGGGAGCCACCCGAACGGACGATCATGAACTGAGCCGTACGAGCCTGAACGGCGAGGCGACCTCCTACTGGCCCAGCGAACGGACCTGAACGGCCCTGAAGATTGTTTGGGGACCTTGTAAACAGAAGGTCAGGGGTTCGATTCCCCTCGTCGGCTCTGCAGCTCAAAGGCCCTTCGGGATGATCCCGGAGGGCCTTTCTGATCTCCATACAGCAACCTCTCCGACTTCTGTCGGTCCTTCCTGCGACGATCTTTCCCTCGCCATGGTCGATGGAGGTTAGCGTGGTTGATGATGAGGTTGCGCGCGAGGCATACCTGCATTACAGGCGGTTGCTCGATGGCAGCTGGATGGGAGAAGCCATCTGCTGGACGGTGTTCGTGCCCCACGACGGATCTGCGTTGAGTCTTGCGGAGATCGGTGAACGGGTGAGCGGGACGGGACAGTACGAGATCCACGAGACGAACACCTTCGAGCATGAGGAGGTGTTCATGGATCTGTCGGATGACGCGCCCTGGGGGATGCTCGTAGATCGTTCGGATCGGCACGTCGCGCTTTTCGAGTGCAACGGATATCAGAGCGTCTTTCCGCCGGTTCTTCCCCGGCTGAGCACGAATGGACGAGCCCACAGCGCCTACTGGAACGTCAACGCCACCAATTCCATAGGCTTTGCCGTTGACGGCGAGATGGTGTTCTCCTTCGACGCCATGTACGCCGAGGAAGCAACAGGGCGGCCAGGTTGGGATCGGTGGCCGGAGGTGCAGGCCATCCTTCGTTACTTCGATTGGGAGGAGGGGGAAAGCTGGCGGGCGGCTGCTCTGACCGCCATCGAACTCGCTACAGGAGCAAGGCTGAGCGAGGAGTGGGTTAGCGCGGCGCCGTCCTTCCTGATGGGCCGATAGACCAGCAGGACCCTCGTGCGGGGAGTGTCCTGCTGGTGGTGTCATGAGCTGGGCTGGCCGGTATTGAGGCTTGCGTTCAGCCGGTCAAGCGCCTTTCGGGTCTCCGGGCTTGGGATCTGGGTGTAGACGTTCATGGTCACGCTGATCTGTGAGTGCCCGAGGGTGCGCATGGCGACGCGTGGATGGACGTCGAGGGCGGCCAGGAGCGAGGCGCAGGTGTGCCGGGTGTCCCCGTTCAGCCTGGCCCACGGCCTTGTGCAGAACGGTACGCATGTTGCGGACGCTGTTCGCCTTGTATCCCGCTGTGCGCTTTGCCCGCCGACTCGGACCACGGTGAGCTTGTAACCTGTCGCCGGCCAAGGGCGCGATCATGCTTCCGGTCGCAGGGGCGCGCATGAGTGCCGTGAACGAAACTCCAACATCGATCGGGGATTTCTGCACAATACGTACACATCAGCCCGGCGGAATCGCCACCAGCGAAAGTTAAGATCGCGCGGTGGACACAACCAGCGATCTTCCTGATGCGTCTCGCCAGCGTGCTCCCACGAACGTCGGCGGTAGGGACTGGGCGACGTTCGCCGTATTGCTGGGGCTCGGAACGATTTATGCGACGAGTGTTCCCGGGTGGCATTTCATGTGGCTCATGCTCGTCGGTGTCGGTTGGCTGTTGTTTGGCGTCACCTGGCTGATCGTGCTCGGTGTCGCCCTTCTCAGGCGGGCAAGGCTAGTCGCATTGCGTCGTAACTGGACGTTCTGGGCCGTGCCGCCCCTGGTTGTGGCGTTGGTCGGCTCACTGGTCTACGTCGGTGCGCCGGTCAGGATGCGTTTCGAGTTGTCACGCAGCAGCCTCGACCACTTCGCGAAGACGGTGTCGGAGGGGACGCCGCCGGGGAAGCGGAATTGGATCGGCCTGTATCCCGTCGAGTACCTTGAAGGATCCCGCCGGGCCTTCGGCTTCATGATCGAGGACACGGGCTTCTTCGGAAGTTACGGCTTCGCCTGGAGTCCGAATGGCGAGCCGGACATCGACGCGCCAGGCTACTACCGACACTTCGACGGCCAGTGGTACCTCTGGATCGACGATTGACAGACGATTCGTCTGTCTCGGGCGCCCAAGTGCTCGCCAAGGCATGGCGGGGTCGGCGAGGTGGTTTCTTGGCCTTGCTGGGATCCATCTTGGGAGCAATCCGAATGGACGATCATAATCTCAGGTCTGAACGACCCTGAAGATCGTTTGGGGACCTTGTGATTAGAAGGGCAGGGGTTCGATTCCCCTCGTCGGCTCTGCAGCTCAAAGGTCCTTCGGGATGATCCCGGAGGGGCTTTCTGATATCTGCGCAGCAGTTTTGTGCAGCAACGTGATCTTTCGACGACAGGAGTCCCGGTGGCAGCGACTCGGATGCTCACGTTCGCCATGTGGCGTGACGGCCGTTGCTTGGGTCTCCAAGGGGTGCTCATGTCTCTTGGGCCCCTGATCGAGACTTACGAGTGGCGATTGACGGTCAACTGGATGATTCCCGAGATCGAGATACCTGGAGATATGTGGCTGGCGACGGACCAGGTTCTCCAGCTGTTCGAGTCTGACCCACAGCTTGTGGATGGAGAGGCGGAGGGGCGCAGGGCCGGCTCATCGACAGCTGATGTTCGCCTTCGAGCCTTTGACAGCGGTTCGTGGGATGTCCAGACGGCGAGGCCGGACGTTGCGGGGAGGATCGGCGAGATCTACCCGGATGCGGTTGAACTCGACAACTGGTGAAGCCCGCCTCCGCCACGCCGCCCCGCTGAAGGCGTACAGGCGATGCTCTTGTAGGAGCGCGCGGAGCTGAGTCGGGGGCCAGGTCATGCCTGGCAGCAGCATGTTGTGCCAGTGACCGGCGACCGCTTGACCAGGTGGACGATCGCAGGGCCTTGTGACTGGCTTCCCCCTGCAAGTGGTGGGATCAGAGTCCGAGGGGGTGTGTGGAGAGCCAGTCGGCGTGCGCGGCCTTCAGGGCGTCTCGTTCTTGCGGGCCGGCCAGGATGACGTCGGCGCCGCCGTCGTAGGGGTGGTAGAGGCGTCGCAGGTCGATGTCCATGATGATGACGTCGGCGCACTCGTCGTCGGCGACCGCCAGCAGCAGGGGATCCACGCTTCCTGGCTTCCAGCGTCGCTCGCTGACGTGTAGGTGCATGGTCCCGCCGGGATCGGCGTCGTCGTCCTCGCGGAGCCTGGTCCATGGGCGTGAGCCAGGGTTGAGGGCGTGCGGATCGATGGGGGAGAACACCTCGACGCCTTCATCGGGGACGAAGCTCTTGGTCACGATGTGGACGAGGTGGTCGGCGAACAGTTCCGTGAGCACGGTGTTGTGGCGTTCGAGCAGGATCTGGTACTCGGCGGCGGTGTCGGCGTACCGCTTGGACTCCGGCAGGCTGTGAAAGCGCACCCAGCGGTCCCGATCGCAGTGAAGCTGGTGAGCGATCGGGGGGCAGTCCGGCCAGCGCGACCACCACAATGCCGACAGCTCGGGTAAGTCAGGGTTCGGGAGCTCTCGGAAAGGCACTCGCCCAGGGTAGAGGCGGACGACCTCACGGCACGATCTTGTTGTCGCCGGTGCCGACAGCTGTTCTGGACGGTCATGGATGGCTGTCACCGCCGGTCCCCTCCCGGGATTCGGGAGGGGCCTTATAGACCTCTGTGTGGCGGTGAGGTCTCGGGCGTTCCTGGGGCTAGCGCCTTACGCGGTGGCGGAGGTAGACGACTTGTGCGTTGAAGGTGCGGGACTCGGCCAGTTCGAGATTCACCCGGCGTTCGTGATGGGGGAAGAACGGCATGCCGCCGCCGACCAGTACCGGGTAGATCCTGGTCACGTACTCGTCGATCAGATCTGATGCGGCTGCCTCGACGGCGAGGGTCGCGCCGCCGATCGCGATGTTGCCGTTCGCCGGCTCGGCACGCAGCCGCTTGATCTCCTCCGCCAGGCCGCCGGAGGCCAGGCGGGCGTTGCCCTGCACCTCCGACAGGGTGGTGGAGAAGACCACCTTGGGGAGGCTCGTCCAGAGTGCGGCCCACTCGAGCCTCGCGTCGTTGAGCGATGGATCCTGGTCGGCGGTCTCCCAGTACAACATCGTCTCGTACAGTCGTCGTCCCAGCAGGTAGACGTCGACCTTCCGGATCTCGTCGATGTGGGAGCGGAAGACCTCCTCGTCGGGCTCCGTCCAGTTGAAGTCGCCGTCCGGGCCGGCGATGTAGCCGTCGAGTGAGATGTTCATCGAATAGGTCACGTTGCGCATCGGGAGTCCTCCTTGGTGGCGGGTTCGACAGTACGACTGCCGGATGCCGCAGAAATCATCGTGGCTCACGACGATGGTTCGCCCGGCGTTCGTTCGATGCTCGGCTGCGTGGCTCGGGCGAGGGACGCCGACTACTGAATCCAGTTCGCTGATCAGGGCGGCCTCCAGCATGCGTCCCAAGTAAGGCCGTTTGCGTGCCCAGAATTCTGGGCCTGAACGCGAAGGGACTCGCTTCGTGATTCGAGGGGCTGTTCTGTCACTTGTGGGTGACGACTCCGACGGGTGTCTCGTTAGAGTGTTAGCCCTGAGTCGCTCTCCCCGTTGTGAGGACGTGCATGGCGGACGAACCCGCTAGACCCCGACGGCTGACTGTCTACGCCGAGGCTGCTGCTGTCCTGGCCCTCGTCGTCGCGATTTTCGGCGTGGTGGTCGCCGTCCTCGCCCTTCAGCACGACAAGGATGTCGCCTCCGGGAATTCGACGGCGACTCCCGCGGTAACGGTCACTCAGTATGTTCGGAATACGCCCAGCCAGGACCCGGACGAGGCCGGCTCGCCCTCATCGGGTTTCTGGGGTGTGACCGGGATCGTGGTGCTGACCATATTGAGTGGTCTCATCGCCGGAGTGTTCGTTTTCATGTCCTGGGAAAATCTCGTTTCGGACGTCGGATCCTTCCTTGCGACGGCGGTGGTCGTAGGAGGTCACGCCTTCGTACTCTCCCTCCTCGGCCTTACCGTGGTCTGGGCGGTGATCGTGGCGGTGGTGTTCGGGGCGATCGGATTCTTGGCCAACGTGTTCGCCGCCTAGCGAGAGCCTCGGGTGACATGCCGACGCCGTACGCGGCGCGGCCGTGAGGTCAGGCGCCTGCGGCGGGTGGGCGGTCGAGGGTTACGCCGAAGTGTTCGCGGTACGCCTGCAGCAGTTCGTTCTCGTTCAGGATGCGTTCGGCGCGTTCGCCCTGGCGGGTGACGATCAGCTTGCGCCCGCTGATCGTCGTACGTCCCTCCGCCGTACGGATCGAGCACACCGGCGACCGGGTGAAGTGGGAGTCCGGCGAGGTGGACTGCCACCAGCAGGTCGGTACGAAGTCGGCCAGCTCGTACGGCCTCGCGGTCAGCCGGTACCCGGGCTCCCCGTTGTACAGCACGTCGAGGTCGCCCTGGTCGCCGGGAGCGGGGACGATCCGGAACACGCCCGCCGGGTCCTTCTGCTCGCCGCGCTCCCCGAGCCGCAGCGGTTCGTCGGCGAAGTCGCCGAAGCCGACGTCCACCAGCCACGGCTCGTCGAGGTCGACGCGGAGCGCGAGGTGGTCGAACAGCGGCCCTGGCCGGCCTGCCCCGAACACGCGGGCCGCCAGCAGCGTCACTCGGTAGCCGAGGGCGGTCAGCAGCGCGGCGAAGAGGCCGTTCTGCTCGTAACAGAAGCCGCCGCGGCGGCGGGTGACCAGCTTGTCGAACAGCGCGTCCGGTTCGAGGGAGATCGGCTCGCCGAGGTGGATGCTCAGGTTCTCGAACGGCACCGCCTTCAGGTGCGCGAGTTGCAGGCTTCGGAGGCCGTGGACATCCGGCGGCACCGGCCGGGACGCTCCGAATCTGTCCAAGTAGCGCACGACTTGCGACTCGTCCATGACGTACAGGAAACCATGTCTCGCCTGCGCGCGCCCGGCAGATGGCGCGGGCTCAGCTCCGTACGGCGCACAGCAGCCGGTTGTTCCCCCGCTGCCACAACGTGCCGATCTCGCCGAATCCGGCCTTGGTCAGCGCGCCGACATGGTGCTCGACCAGGTGGGACTCGGAGCCGTTGTGGGACGCGCCGGCCGTGGTGCGCTCCTCGTTGAGGTCGGCGAAGGCGGGGTCGGCGGCGATGGCGTCCCACCAGGCGCGCCAGTCCTCGGGGCGGCGGTCGGCGAAGACCCGGTCGGTCTCGCGCTGGTGCACCGCGTGCTCCAGCCGGGCCAGGGCGGGGGAGGAGGAGTCCATGTGGTCGCCGTTGAGCAGCACCCCGCCGGGGCGCAGCACGCCGGCAAGCTCCGCGTACGTCTCCTGAAGCTCCTCCGGCGAGATCCAGTGCAGCGCGGTCGTGCTCACGGCGGCGTCGGCGGGACGGTCGAAGCCGAGCGCCCGCGTCCACCCGCCGGTGCGCAGGTCGGCGGAGACGAACCGCAGCCCGGGATAGGCCGCGCGCCCGAGCGCCAGCAGCAGCGGGTCGGCGTCGACGGCGATCACCGTGGCGCCGGGAAGGCGTTCGAGCAGCCGGGCGGACAGCGACCCGGGCCCGCACCCCAGGTCGATGACCACGGGATCGGGACGCCCCAGGGCCTCGACAGCGTCGATCAGCGCGGTGAAACGGGCCTCCCGGTCGGGGAGGTAACCCTCCTGCTGGCGGTCCCAACGGTCGATCCATTCCAGCGCGATTTCGTGAGTGAGCACCACGATCTCCCTGTAACTGTCATCTATGATTTGGGCAGTCACAACATAGAGCGCGAAGGTGTAACTGGTCAAGTGGATTACAACAGTCACACGGATTTGATCGTCCGGGTCGCGGTGGCGCTGGTCAACGCGCTCACGCCGGGCGAGCGGCGGGGACGCGAGTTCCCCGTCCCGGCCGACCTCGTCGCGGCCGCCTCGGAGGCGCTGGACAGCGTCTACCCCAACCATCGCGACCTCGACGAGCAGGAAGCCGCCGAGCTGGCCGAGGTGGCGGCCCGGCTGCGCGAGGTGTTCCGCGGGGTGGCCGACGGCGACGCCGACGCCGCCGCGCTGGCGACCAACGCGCTGCTGGAGGAGAGCAGGGCCAGGCCGATGCTCGAACGCCACGACGGCGAGCCCTGGCACCTGCACTTCCACGGCCCCGGCGGCTCGCTGGCGGCCGACTGGGCGGCGAGCTGCTCGACCGGGCTCGCGATCGTGCTCGGCAGCGAGTTCGCCGACCGCCTCGGCGTCTGCACCGCCCCTCACTGCGACCGCGTCTACGTGGACGTCTCCCGCAACGGCACCCGCCGGTTCTGCTCCACGGCCTGCCAGAACCGCGTCAAGACCGCGGCCTTCCGCGCCAGGACGCGAACGGAGTGAGTCAGGTCAGCACCCGGATCGGCGTGCCATCGAGGTAGGCGTCGATGTCCTGCACGGCGTCCCTGAAGTACGTCTCGTAGTTGCCGCCGGTGACGTACCCGAGATGAGGGGTGGCCAGCACGTTGGGCAGCCTGCGCAGCTCGTGCCCGGCGGGCAGGGGCTCGGTCTCGAACACGTCGAGCCCGGCTCCGGCGATCAGCCCCTCGCGCAGCGCCGCCGCCAGGGCGTCCTGGTCGATGATGGCCGCCCGCGAGGTGTTGACCAGGTAGGCGCTGGGCCGCATCAACGACAACTCGCGCCGGCCGACCAGCCCGCGGGTACGCTCGCCCAGCACCAGGTGGACGGAGACGACGTCGGACTCGGCGAACAGCTCCTCTTTGGTGGCCAGCCGCACGCCCAGCTCGTCGGTACGGGCCCGGGTGAGGTGCCGGCTCCAGGCGATCACGTTCATGCCGAACGCCTGCCCGATGCGGGCCATCTGCGACCCGATCTTGCCGAGGCCGAGCAGCCCGAGCGTGCTGCCGTGCAGGTCCATGCCGACCGTGCTCTGCCACGGGCCGTCGGAGCGCATCGCCGCGGACTCGGGCAGCAGGTGGCGGGCCAGGCCGAGGATGAGCGCCCAGGTCAGCTCGGCCGGCGGGGTCGAGGCGCTGCCCGTGCCGCAGACCGTGACGCCGCGGGCGCGGGCGGCGTCGAGGTCGACGGAGGCGTTGCGCATGCCCGTGGTGATCAGCAGGCGCAGCCGGGGCAGCCGCTCGAACACCTCCGCCGTGAACGGCGTGCGCTCCCGCATGACGACCACGATCTCGAAGCCGGCGAGGGCCGCCACCAGCTCGTCGTGGCCGGTGAGGTGGGCCCGGAAACTCGTGGCACGGACCCGCGACCAGTCGGCCAGTCCGAGGGCCACGCCCTGGTAGTCGTCGAGGACGGCGCAGCGCAGCATGATCCGAAATCCTACGCCGCGGTCCCCCTGCTCCAGCTCCCCGGCGGGGCCGGGGAGCTGGAGCCCGTTCATTCGGCGGCCGGCCGTCGCGCCGCTTCGCGCGGAGCGGCCAGCCGTTCTGCCTCGTGGTGCAGCACCAGGACCAGGATCAGCTCCAGGTCGAGCTCCGCCAGGTCCGGCGCCGCCAGACCGTCAAGGACGCGCATGGTGGGCCTCCCTGGACAAGGGACGTCTCAGATGTCACAGAGGTTCACATCCATCTGAAACGTTCTCAGGGCCGGCCCCGCGGACCGGGATGACCAAACGCCATTCTGGCCCGGAAGTACCGAATTATCCCAGACAAATCATCAGGCAACTCCCGGCAGTCCGGAATTGCGGTTCAACTCCATCTCCATCTGCATCGCCAGAATCTCCTGCCGCTCCTCGTTGATCCTTCGGCAGAGCGTGACATATGCGGTCAGAACCTTGGAGTACGAGGCTCGGGCCTCCTCCAGCTGGCCGCGCAGCCGTTCGATGCGGTCGGGGTCGGCGATCTCCGCGGCCTCCGCCTCGACCAGCAGCGAACGTGCCTCGTCGACGATCTCCTCCGCCCGCATCCGCGTACGTCGCAGCATCGCCGAGCACTGGAAGAGCTCCGCCAGACGTACTGAGGAACGAGTGAACTCGGACTTGTTCATAGCCGTGCCGCCCGCCCAGTGCCAGCGAAGATTCGATCCCATTCCCGCCACCTTCCCGGTCAAGGTTGCCTAACTGTAGACGTCTGTACCCCGCCGGAGGATCACGTCAAGGCCCGGCGGAGTAGGTCCCTGCTCCCGGCGGAGAGTTTTCTTCCTCTGGCGGGTCGAAGATTTTCCACTGAAACTCATTCGGTCCCTGCTGAATGTGCTGATTGCAGCCGCGTGTGCGGCCTATCCGAGGAATGCAACGAATCGCCTGGGTCGAGAATTGGATGCCGACGAAGACCGCCGATCGGCCCCCGCGGCGGCGCGCGTTCGTCACATACTGAAACCGGATGGCGGCGCAACGTGACTCTGAGGTGACGACAGTGGTGGCGATGTCGGTGGCGGGGAACAGCGGCGAGACGGTCGACGTCAGCGTCGTCATCCCGGTGCACAACTGCCGTCCCTATCTGGACAGGTGCCTCACCTCGGCGCTCGTGCAGCGGGTGCGGAAGGAGATCATCGTCGTGGACGACGGCTCCACCGACGGCGGCTCCGAACTCCTCGACCTGTACGCCGCCTACCACCCGTCCACCGTCAGGGTGATCCACATCGCCGGCTCCGGCGGCGCCGGCCGCCCGCGCAACGTCGGCCTCGACCACGCCACCGGCCGGTACGTCTTCTTCTGCGACGCCGACGACCACCTCGGCCCCGAGGCGCTGGCCCGCATGGTCGCCATGGCCGACAGGAACGACTCCGACATCGTGCTGGGCAAGATCGTCGGCCACGGCCGCCGGGCCCCCGCCTCGATGTTCCAGCACAACGCCGAACGCCTGACCCTCGCCGACAGCAACGTCTACAACAGCCTGAGCTGCTTCAAGCTGTTCCGGCGGGACATGGTCGAGCGGCACGGCATCCGTTTCGCCGAGGACATGCTCGTCGGCGAGGACATCATGTTCACCGCGCACGCCTACTGCCACGCCGGCGTGATCTCCGTGGTCGCCGACTACGACTGCTACCACCTGGTCTCCAGGCCCGACGGCAGCAGCATCATGCAGCAGGAGGGCAGCAGGGACCCGGTCGCCTGGCTGTCCATGATCCGGCGGCCCATCCGGCTCATGGCCCGGCACGTCGAGCCCGACCCGCTGCGCGACCACCTGCTGCGCCGGCACTTCAGGCTCGACGCCTTCACCCAGCTCGGCACGGTGCTCCTGGAGAGCGACGAGGTGCGCCGCAAGGAGATCGCGCAGGAGGTCGCGGACCTGTGCGACGAGTGGCTGACCCCCGGCGTGCTGGCCCGGCTCAACACCATCGACAAGCAGCGGGTGGCCTCGCTCGGCGACGTCGAACGCCTGGTCCGGCTGGCCCGCATCGAGGGTGCCACCGTACGGCGGCGGCTGACCGCGTTGCGCTGGGACGGCGACCACCTGGTCGTGACCGGCACGGCCGGGCTGGAGGGCATCAGGCGGGACGACGGCGTGGCCCTGGTGCTGCGCGCCCGCAACGACCCGCGCAGCGAGCTGATCCTGCCTGCCGAGCGGCACGGCGCGGAGTTCACCGCGCGCGTGGACGCCGCCTCGCTCGCCTCCGGGGTGTGGGACCTGCGGGTCGCGGTCGAGCTGGAGGGTGTCATCCGCCACGGCAGGCTGGGCGCCGACCGCGAGAACGGCGTCACCAGGCCGCTGCCCCGCCTGATCGGCGGTGTCGTGACGTTGCCGTACTTCACCAGGGACAACGGCAACCTGAGCATCGACGTCGGCGGGCACCTCGTCGCCGTGCCGGGCACGGTCCGGCTGATCAGGACCAGGTGGTCGCTCGGCTACCGGTTCCTCGTGGACGGCGAGGTCAGCGTGGTCGGGACGGTTCCCGAGTGCGAGGCGGTCCGGCGGATCGTCTGGCGCGAGCGGGAGACCGGCCGCGAGCGCGCCGAGCGTGTGTCGCCGCTGCCCGGGGGCGGGTTCGCCGCCAGGCTGCCGCTGGGCCGGTTTCCGCCGGGCACCTGGGACGCCTATCTGGAGCTCGACCTGGGCGGGCCGCCGGTGCGGTTGAGGATCGAGACCGACCCGGAGACGGTCGCCGGGCCGCTCAAGTGGATGGGCGCGGCGCTGCTGCGCAGTGTGCGGCCGTACGCGACCTCGGGCAAGGGGCGGCTGAGCACGGTCGTGCAGCGGCTGACGCCGCGGTCGATCGTTAAGAGGATTTTGGCGTAATTGCCATCTATGTGCAGGTGCAAGACGATGCCTTAAAGTGAGGAGGGTTTGTCCGTCCTTCTGGAGGCGCTTGCCGTGCACGTACCCGATGGCTTCTTCAACGCAGCTACATCCGTCTCCGCCGGGGCGGTGGCGGCCGCCGGCGTCGCGGTCTGCCTGAGGGGCGCCCGGCGCGAGCTGGACGACCGGACCGCGCCCATGGCGGGGCTCGTGGCGGCCTTCATCTTCGCGGTCCAGATGCTGAACTTCCCCGTCGCGGCGGGGACCAGCGGCCACCTGCTGGGCGGCGCGCTGGCGGCGATACTCGTCGGCCCCTACACAGGGGTGCTCTGCATGGCCGTGGTGCTCCTGGTGCAGGCGGTGTTCTTCGCCGACGGCGGACTGACCGCGCTGGGCGTCAACATCACGATCATGGGCATCGTCACCGTGCTGGTCGGCTGGGGGGTCTTCCGGCTGGTCAGCGCGCTGGTCAGGGGCAAGGGCGGGGTGACGCTCGGGGCGTTCCTGGGGGCGCTGATCTCGGTGCCG
Source organism: Nonomuraea sp. WAC 01424 (assembly GCF_003947315.1). Taxonomy (NCBI): domain Bacteria; kingdom Bacillati; phylum Actinomycetota; class Actinomycetes; order Streptosporangiales; family Streptosporangiaceae; genus Nonomuraea; species Nonomuraea sp. WAC 01424. The sequence continues at coordinate 55,459 of NZ_QHHZ01000016.1, read as the reverse complement.
GCCTCGGCGCTGGTGTTCTCGCTGTTGTTCTGGGTCGGCGGCACCGCGCCGATCGAGGTGTCGGCGGTGGCCGCGGCCATGGGCGGGGTGCACGTGCTGATCGGCATCGGCGAGGCGCTGATCACCGCCACCACCGTCGCCGCCGTCCTGGCCGTACGTCCCGACCTGGTGTACGGCGCCCGCGGGCTGGCCAAGCCGCTGGTGCTCAAGGGAGCCGGGGGCGACACCACGACCGTGGGCGAGGAGGCCCCGGTCGCCAGGCCGCGCGCGCTCAGGCCGTTCCTGCTGGGCGGGGTCGGGCTGACGCTGGTGCTGGCCGGGATCGTGTCCTTCTTCGCCGCCTCCGACCCCGACGGGCTGGAGGCCGTGGCCGAGAACAAGGGCTTCAGCGGCCAGGCGGCCGACCACGCGTTCGGGTCGTGGGCGCTGGCCGACTACGGTGATGTGGGCGGAATCCCGGTCGGTGTGGCCGGGATCATCGGCGTCGGGCTCGTGCTGCTCATCGCCGGGGGCGTGGCGTTCGCCGCGCGGAGCCGTACGAGCGTGCAGGTCTGATCAGTGAAAGACGGTGAGTGAGGGTGGGCGCGGGGCATCGGCACGATCTCTACCTGCCGGGCGACTCTCCGGTCCACCGGCTGCCGCCGCAGTGCAAGCTGCTCGCCGTCTTCGCCTTCGCCGTCGTCGTGGTGGCCACGCCGCGGGAGCGTTTCTGGGCGTTCGCGGTCTACGCGGTGCTGCTCGGGGGCGTGGTGGTGGCCGCGCGGGTGCCGTTCGGGCACGTGCTGCGGCGGATGGTGATCGAGTTGCCGTTCGTGTTGTTCGCGTTCCTGATCCCGGTGATCGGGATGGGGGAGCGCACGACGGTGCTGGGGGTCTCGCTGAGCGTTCAGGGGTTGTGGGCGGCCTGGAACATCCTGGTCAAGGCCACGCTCGGCGTGATCGCCTCGATCCTGCTCGCGGCCACCACAGAGCCGCGGGTCATTCTCGCCGGGGCGCAGCGGCTGCGGCTGCCGAGCCTGCTGGTGCAGATCGCCATGTTCATGCTCCGGTACATGGACGTGATCGTGGGGGAGATGCGGCGGATGCGGGTGGCGCGGGAGTCGCGCGGGTTCGAGGCGCGCAACTTCCGGCAGATCCCGGTGATCGCGCGTTCGGCCGGGGCGTTGTTCATCCGTTCGTACGAGCGGGGTGAGCGGGTGCATCTGGCGATGTTGAGCCGCGGATACTCCGGACGGATGCCGATGATTCAAGATATTTCGGCATCTGTCGGGCAGTGGGGGGCCGCGCTCGCCCTGCCCGTCGTGGCACTCGCGGTATTGGGACTCTCATGGTGAACTCTCTGGAGGTCAGCGAGCTGGCCTACGCCTACCCCGACGGCACGCAGGCCCTGTTCGGCGTGAACCTGTCGATCGGCCGCGGCGAGCGGGTGGCCCTGCTCGGCCCCAACGGCGCCGGCAAGACCACCCTCGTCATGCACCTCAACGGCATCCTGACCGCCGGGCACGGCAGCGTGGCCGTGGGCGGCGTCCCGGTGCGCAAGGACACCCTCAAGGAGGTCAGGCAGCGCGTCGGCCTGGTCTTCCAGGACCCCGACGACCAGCTCTTCATGCCCACGGTCAGGGACGACGTGGCCTTCGGCCCGGCCAACGCGGGGCTCGGGGGCGAGGAGCTGGACCGCGTGGTCCGCACCGCGCTCGACCGGGTCGGCATGCTGGAGGCCGCCGACCGGCCGCCGCACCATTTGTCGTTCGGGCAGCGGCGCAGGGTGGCGGTGGCCACGGTGCTGGCGATGGAGCCGGAGATCCTGGTGCTCGACGAGCCCTCCTCCAACCTCGACCCGGCCGCCCGCAGGGAGCTGGCCGAGATCCTGCGTTCGCTGGACGTGACAGTGCTCATGGTCACCCACGACCTGCCGTACGCGCTGGAGTTGTGCGAGCGTTCGCTGATCCTTTCGGGAGGCGTGATCGCCGCCGACGGCCCCACACGAGACCTGCTGACCGACACGGACCTGCTGGCCAGACACCGCCTGGAACTCCCGTACGGCTTCGCCGTCCCCACCGGGTGATGCGATTAGTCCGGTCTGGTCCACATGCATCCGGCTCTTCGTAGTTTGTGCATGCCCGCTATCCGGGGATGTCGAAGTACAGTGGCTCATCGAGGAGGGGCCAAATGAAGCTGCGGCTTGCGCGACACGCCCTGGGTGACGCCGTGGTGGTGGCCGTTGAGGGGGAGCTCGATCTGTTCACCGCACCGTTCCTCCGCGACGAGGTACGCGACGCCATCAAACAGGACAGCGCCAGGCTCGTGCTCGACCTGCAGCAGCTGTCTTTCATGGACTCCAGCGGTCTTTCGGTGCTGATCGAGGCCTGGCGGCTGGCCACCGGAGAGGGCGGCGGGGTGTCCCTGGCCGCGCCCCAGGCGCCCGTGGCGCGCATCCTGCGGACCACGGGGCTCGACCGGCGGATCAAGGTGTACTCCGACGTCGACAGCGCTGTGGGGGAGATTTAACCCGCCCCGAGTAGAACTTCATTCGGTTGGCGCGTTAGGGTCCGGGATATGGACGTCAACGGATCTGCAGCAATCATCTCCGGCGGTGCCAGCGGCCTCGGTGAGGCCACGGCCCGTGAGCTCGCCCGAGCGGGCGCCACCGTGGTCATCGCCGACCTCAACGAGGAGCGCGGCAAGGCCGTCGCCGACGAGCTCGGCGGCGTGTTCGTCAAGACGGACGTGTCGGACGACGACCAGGTGCAGGCGGCCGTCGACGCGGCCGTGGCCACGGGCAAGCCGCTGCGCGTCGTGGTCAACAGCGCGGGCATCGGCTGGGCCGAGCGTACGGTCAACCGGGAGGGCAAGCCGCACAACTCGGCCACGTACCGCAAGGTGATCGAGGTCAACCTGATCGGCACGTTCAACCTCATGCGCATCGCCGCCGCCGCCATCGCCGCGACCGAGCCGGTCGACGCCGACGGCCAGCGCGGCGTCGTGATCAACACCGCCTCCGTGGCCGCCCTGGAGGGACAGACCGGCCAGCTCGCCTACTCGGCCTCCAAGGGCGGCATCGTGGGCATGACGGTGCCCGCGGCCCGCGACCTGGCCGCGATCGGCGTACGCGTGAACACGATCTGCCCCGGCATCATCGACACCCCCATCTACGGCTTCTCCGGCAACGCCGAGGAGTTCAAGGCCAAGCTCGTGGCCCCGGTGGTCTTCCCCAAGCGCATGGGCCGGGCCGACGAGTTCGCCCACCTGGTCCACTCGCTCGTCCAGAACGACTACATGAACGCCGAGGTCGTGCGCTTCGACGGCGGCATCCGCTTCCAGCCCAAGTGAGGTCTCGTGTCTGACGAAGTGCTCGTCGAGGAGTCCGGGAACGTCGCGATCATCACGATCAACCGGCCGAAGGCGCGTAACGCGATCAACGGGGCGGTGGCCCGGGGGATCGCGGAGGCGCTGGACACCTTCGACGCCCGCGCCGAGATCTCGGCGTACGTGCTGACCGGCGCCGGTGGCACGTTCTGCGCGGGCATGGACCTCAAGGGGTTCCTGACCGGCGACTTCCCCGTGGTCGAGGGGCGCGGTTTCGGCGGCATCGCCGAGGCGCCGCCCAAGAAGCCGCTGGTGGCCGCCGTCGAGGGGTACGCGCTGGCGGGCGGCTTCGAGCTGGCCCTGTCCTGCGACGTCATCGTGGCCTCGTCGGAGTCCACGTTCGGGCTGCCCGAGCCCAAGCGCGGGCTGGTGGCGGGCGCGGGCGGGATCATGCGGCTGCCGCGGCGGATCCCGTACCACGTGGCCATGGAGATCGCCCTGACCGGCGACCACTACCCGGCCGCCCGCCTGTACGAGCTGGGCCTGGTCAACCGGATCACCGAGCCGGGGGCCGCCCTGGAGGGCGCGCTGGAGCTGGCCCGCAAGATCGCCTCCAACGCCCCCCTGGCGCTCGCCGCGACGAAGAAGGTGATCATCGAGTCGCAGGACTGGCCCCTGGAGGAGATGTTCAAGCGGCAGGGCGCGATCATCAACCCGGTGTTCGGCTCCAAGGACGCGATGGAGGGCGCGGCGGCCTTCGCCGAGAAGCGCGCCCCCCAGTGGAAGGGCGAGTAGCACCCTCCCACGCTCCGGCCCCTTCCGGACGTCCGGGAGGGGCCCCGTCAACGCGCGTGCGCGACCTTTCCTGCGTACGGTAAAAAGAGGAGACGACCACCAGGAGAGCGCATGAGCGACCAGTCCGGTTCCAGGTACGAGTCAGCCAAGCGCGGCGCCGGCACCTTCCTGTCGAGCGCGATCAAGGCGATCGTCATCCTGGGATCCATGCTCGCCCTGATGTGGGTGCTGGAAGGCGTCGACTACGTGATGGACGGCGCGCTCGACTCGTACGGCATCGCGGGCTGGGACCCCGACGGCCTGGTGGGCATCTTCTTCGCGCCGTTCCTGCACGGCGGCTTCGGCCACCTCATGGCCAACTCGCTGCCGCTGCTGGTGCTCGGCTTCCTGGCGGCGGTGCGCGACATCCGCAAGTTCCTCTGGGCCACCCTGCTGATCGTCGTGATCGGGGGCGTGGGCACGTGGGTGTCCAGCCCCGGCGTCATCACGATCGGCGCGAGCGGCCTGGTCTTCGGCTACTTCGGCTTCGTACTGGCCCGGGGGCTGTTCGACCGCCGTCTGGTGGACATCCTGATCGGCATCGGCGTCGGCGTGGCCTACTACTCGATCCTGTGGGGCCTGCTGCCCAACCAGCAGGGCATCTCCTGGCAGGGCCACCTGTTCGGGCTCCTGGGCGGCGTGCTGGCCGCGTGGGTGCTGCGGCGCAGGAAAGAGCTGCCCGTACGGTTCTGAGCCCTACAGGTGCGGTTTGGTGTGCTCGGCTGGCGAGCTGGCGAGCATGCGGTCGATGAGCGCCAGGCCGATCGCCGAGGCCACGAACGCCAGATGGATGATCGTCTGCCACATGATCTTGTCATTGGGCACGTCACGGGCCCGGATGAACGTCTGCAGCAGGTGCACCGACGAGATGCCCACGATGGCCGTGGCCAGCTTGACCTTCAGCACGTTCGCGTTGACGTGCGAGAGCCACTCCGGCTCGTCCGGATGGCCGTTGAGGTTGATGCGCGAGACGAACGTCTCGTAGCCGCCGATGATCACCATGATCAGCAGGTTGGAGATCATCACGACGTCGATCAGCGCCAGGACCGTGAGCATGACCACGACCTCGGCCGACGTCCCGCTGCTCGCCGACGGGTTGAGGACGGCGCTGTCGATCAGGTGCCACAACTCGGTCATGAACTGCCAGACGTACACCGCCTGGGCCACGATGAGGCCCAGATAGAGCGGGACCTGCAGCCAGCGGCTGGCGAACATGAGGTAGCCGAGGCTCCGGGGCAGCGTCCGCCCCTGGCCGATCTGGGGCTGTTCAGGCAAGAATGTTTCCTACTGTTCGAGCCGAAGGACTGGTGAGTTGGCGAACCTGGGATCCCTGGAACGCGCGATCATGAACGTGTTGTGGGATGCCGGCAGGGCCATGCGCGTCAGGGAGCTTCTGGAAAGGCTCAACGAGGAGCGCGACCTCGCCTACACGACCGTGCAGACCGTCGCCGAGCGGCTGGTCAAGAAGGGCCTGCTCGTGCGTACGCCCTCGCGCAACGCCTTCCGCTACGCCGCCGCCCGCTCCCGGGCGGAGCACGTCACCCACCTCATGCTGGAGGCGCTCGCCGTCAGCACCGACAGGCTGCCGGTGCTGACGAGGTTCGCGCAGAGCGTCGAGGAGGAGGACGCGCTGGCCCTCCTGGACGAGCTGACGCGCCGGACGGGCCGGCGCGGAGGGCGCTAGAGGCGCTCGACCACGTGGTCGATGCAGACGGTCAGCGCCTCGACGTCGGACGGCTCGATGGCCGGGAACATCGCGACGCGGAGCTGGTTGCGGCCCAGCTTGCGGTAGGGCTCGGTGTCGACGATGCCGTTGGCGCGCAGCACCTTGGCCACCTCGGCGGCGTCGACGTCGTCGTTGAAGTCGATCGTGCCGACCACCTGCGAACGGAACTGCGGGGCGGCGAACGGCGTGGCGTAGGAGGACTTCTCGGCCCAGGTGTACAGGCGCTGGCTGGACTCGGCCGTGCGGGCGGTGGTCCAGGCCAGGCCGCCGTTGCCGTTCATCCAGTCGAGCTGGTCGGCCAGCAGGAACAGCGTGGCCACGGCCGGCGTGTTGTAGGTCTGGTCCTTGGCGGAGTTGTCGACCGCGATCGGCAGGCTGAAGAACTCGGGCACGTACCGGCCGGAGGCGGCGATCTCCTCGACCCTGGCCAGGGCGCGCGGCGACATGATCGCGATCCACAGGCCGCCGTCGGAGGCGAAGCTCTTCTGCGGGGCGAAGTAGTAGACGTCGGTCTCGGCGATGTCGACCGGCAGGCCGCCCGCGCCGGAGGTGGCGTCGACCAGCACCAGCGCGTCGTCGCCGCCCACGCGGGAGATCGGCATGGCGACACCGGTCGAGGTCTCGTTGTGGGTGAGCGCGTAGACGTCGACGCCGTCCTCGGCGACCGCGACGGGGTGGGTGCCGACGTCGGACTTGATCACGCTCGGGTCACCCAGCCAGGGCGCCTTCTTGGCGACGGCGGCGAACTTCGAGGAGAACTCGCCGAACGACAGGTGCTGGGACTTCTCCCTGATCAGCCCGAAGGCGGCGATGTCCCAGAACGCGGTGGTGCCCCCGTTGCCCAGCACGACCTGGTAGCCCTCGGGCAGCGAGAACAGGTCGGCGAGCCCGGAACGCACGCGGCCGACGAGGTTCTTGACCGGCTTCTGGCGGTGGGAGGTGCCCATGAGGCTCGCTCCGGAGGCGGCCAGCGCGGCCAGTTGCTCGGTGCGCACCTTCGAGGGCCCGCAGCCGAAGCGGCCGTCGGCGGGCTTGATGTCAGCGGGAATCACGATGTCAGCCACGTGCCCAGCGTACTGAGGCCGTCCGGGTGACGTCGCACGGGTCCGCCGAATGAGACGCAGAACGGCCCGCCCGTGGACGGGCGGGCCGTGCGTAACACGGTCAAAACGTGTCAGATGGTGCCGACAACCTCGGAGGCGCCGGGGACGTCGCTGAGTGGGCGCGACGTCGGGCCGATGTAGTTGGCGCTCGGCCGCACCAGCCTTCCCGTGAGCTTCTGCTCCAGGATGTGCGCGGCCCAGCCGGCCGTACGGGCGCAGGTGAACATCGAGGTGAACATGTGCGAGGGCACCTCGGCGAAGTCCAGCACCACGGCCGCCCAGTACTCGACGTTCGTGGCGAGCACCCGGTCGGGCTTGCGGGCGTGCAGTTCCTCAAGGGCGGCCTGCTCCAGCGCCGCCGCGACCTCGTAGCGAGGCGCGTCGAGCTCCTTGGCGGTACGGCGCAGCACCCGGGCACGCGGGTCCTCCGCGCGGTAGACGCGGTGACCGAAGCCCATGAGCCTGTTGCCCTTGTCGAGCTCGCTCTGCACGTACTTCTTCGCGTCGCCGAGCTGCTCCACGCCTTCGATCATGTGGAGCACCCGGGCGGGGGCGCCGCCGTGCAGCGGACCCGACATCGCGCCGACGGCGCCGGAGAGCGCCGCGGCCACGTCGGCGCCGGTGGAGGCGATGACGCGGGCGGTGAACGTGGACGCGTTCATGCCGTGCTCGGCGGCGGAGGTCCAGTAAGCGTCGATGGCCTTGACGTGCTTGGGATCAGGCTCACCGCGCCAGCGGACCATGAAGCGTTCGACGATGGTCTTCGCCTCGTCGACCCGGCTCTGCGGCACCATAGGCAGGCCGAGGCCGCGCGCGGACTGCGCGACGAAGGAGAGGGCCATCACTGAGGCGCGCGCGAGCTGGTCGCGAGCCTCCTCGTCACTGATGTCGAGCAGGGGCTTGAAGCCATAGGCCGGAGCCAGCATGGCCAGCGCGCTCTGCACGTCTACACGGATGTCACCGGAGTGGACAGGGATGGGGTACGGCTCCGCCGGGGGCAGGCCCGGCTGGAACTTGTTGTCGACCAGCAGGCCCCAAACGTGCCCGAACGGGACACGGCCGACCAGCTCCTCGATGTCGACGCCCCGGTATCGAAGGGCGCCCCCTTCTTTGTCCGGTTCCGCGATCTCGGTCTCGAAAGCTACGACGCCTTCGAGGCCGGGTTTGAAGTCGGACATGCTCGGCCGCCTCCCTTTCTTGCCATGTAACGGCAATGCCTTGATGTCGAGATACCGGCGGGTCAATTTAACCCCCTCCCAGCTCATGGTCGGTCTCGGGACCCGCCGAAACGCCAAACCCGCTGGTAGGGAGCCTTCTGTGGGATCTGCCACATGAGCGCGCAAGAATACCGTCTCGTGGATGCCACCCCGCGCCCGCCCCTGCTGGCGGGGCTACGCCGAACGTACGAGGGCGAGCCGTTGCTCGAAACCGACCTCGCGTCCGACCCCATCGCGCAGTTCACCGTCTGGTTCCAGGAGGCGCTCGAATCCGGCCTGCCCGAACCCAACGCCATGGTGCTCGCCACGGCCTCCGCCGGAGGCCGCCCGAGCGCCAGGACCGTCCTGCTCAAGGGGTACGACGAACGCGGCTTCGTCTTCTACACCAACTACGAGTCCCGCAAGGGCCGCGACCTGGCCGAGAACGCCCGAGCCTCGCTGCTGTTCCCCTGGCACGCCATCCGCCGCCAGATCCGCATCGAGGGCACGGTCGCGCGCATCTCCCACGAGGAGTCGGCCGAGTACTACGAATCCCGCCCGTACGGCTCCCGCATCGGCGCCTGGGCCTCGCGCCAGTCGGCGGTCGTACGCTCGCGGGAGGAACTGGACGACCGCTACGAGGAACTGGCCGCCCGCTGGCCGGAAGATCCGCCGGTGCCCGACTTCTGGGGAGGCTTCCGGGTCACCCCGGTCGAGGTGGAGTTCTGGCAGGGACAACTTGACCGGATGCACGACAGGCTGCGTTATCGGCGCACCCGACCCGGTTGGGCCTTGGAGAGACTTGCCCCTTAAATTGCCTTAGGTGGCATTCGGGGAGCTGGTCAAACGTCATCTTGTGGACACCCGGCCGCTGGCCGTGCCCGCGTACCGGCGGATCTGGTCCGGCCAGGCCGTCTCCAACGTCGGCGTCGCCGTCACCGTCGTCGCGGTCGGCCAGCAGGTCTACGACCTGACCCACTCCTCGCTCTGGGTCGGCCTGCTCGGCATGGCCAACCTGATCCCGCTGCTGGTCTTCGGGCTCTGGGGCGGGGCCGTCGCCGACGCCGTCGACCGGCGCCGGCTCCTCGTCGCGGGCTCGCTCGTCGCCTGGGCGGCCACCCTGTTCATCCTGGCGCAGGCCCTGCTCGGGCTGGACAACGTGTACCTGATCTTCGTGGCGACCGCGGTCAACGCCACCGGGTTCGCGATCACCGGCCCGACCAGGGGCGCGATCATCCCTCGCCTCCTGGACCCCGAGCTGGTGCCCGCGGCCAACGCGCTCAACTCGCTGGTCTACAGCCTCGGCGCGGTCGCCGGCCCGATGATCGGCGGCGTCCTGCTGGCCTCCGGCGGGGACGCCCCCAACTACGCCGCCGCGTACGCGGTGGACGCCCTGCTGTTCACGGGCGGCCTCTACGCGGCGCTCAGACTGCCCGCCCTGCCCCCGCTGGGCGAGGTGGCCCGTCCAGGTGCCCGGATGGTCTGGGAGGGCCTCAGCTTCATCGCCAGGAGCCCGGTGCTGCTGATGTCGTTCGTCGTGGACATCATCGCGATGGTGTTCGCCATGCCGCGCGCCCTCTTTCCCGAGCTGGCAGCCGACCGGTTCGGCGGCTCGATGACCGCGCTCGGCTGGGCGACCTCCGCCATGGCCATCGGCTCGGTGGCCGGAGCCCTGTTCTCCGGCTGGGTGGGCCGGATCTCGCGGCAGGGCGTGGCGCTCGTACTGGCCATCGCCGGGTGGGGGCTGGCCGTCGCGGCCGCGGGGCTCGTGCACGAGTTGTGGCTGGTCGTGGTGTTCATGGCGGTCGGCGGCGTGGCTGACGTGATCTCCTCGGTGTGGCGGCAGTCGATCCTCCAGCTCTACGCGCCCGACGAGATGCGCGGGCGGATGCAGGGCGTGTTCATGGTGGTCGTGGCGGGCGGGCCGCGGCTCGGCGACCTGCGCGCCGGGGCGACCGCGACCGCGTTCGGGCTGACCGGCGCATGGGTGGGCGGCGGCCTGGCGTGCGCGGTCACCGTGCTGATCGTCGGCCTGTCGGTGGCCGGCTTCCGCAACTACCGCTCCGACACCCGCGCGGCCGCCTTGAGGTCGGAGACGAACCCCGCGTAGGCCGCGTCCCTGTCGGGCGCGCGCAGCACGGCCGAGGGATGGATCGTGGCCACCGCGAGCGCGTCGCCGAGCGGCACCGGCTCGCCCCTGTGCCGCGTCAGCCGGAACTCCCGCCCCAGCAGCGACCTGGCCGCCGTCGCGCCGAGCACCACGACGACCTCGGGCCGCACCAGCGCCAGCTCGGCGCCGAGCCACGGCCGGCACGCCTCGATCTCGGCGACCGTCGGCTTCTGGTGAATTCGCCTCTTCCCCCGCGGAATGAACGAGAAGTGTTTGACAGCGTTTGTCAAATAAACCGCGTCCCGCTCGATACCCGCCTCCTCCAGCCCCCGATCCAGTACGCGCCCCGCCGGTCCCACGAACGGATGCCCTTCGCGGTCCTCCCGGTCGCCGGGCTGCTCGCCCACCAACATGAATCGGGCCTGCTCCGGCCCCTCGCCGAACACCGTCTGGGTGGCGGCGGCGTAGAGGTCGCAGCCCTCGCAGCGGGCCGCCGCGCTCCGCAGCGAGCCGAGGTCGCGCCGGTCGGGAAGGAACTCGGCCGCACCGTTGTTGCCGTCCTTAACCATCGTCGGTCGTTCTCCCAATAGGGTTCCTGTGACTTCTGTGCCCGGAGCACACGGGCACAGTCCCCGCCGCGACCGGCGTAGCATTTCAGTTGGGAGGAGCCTTGACCGCACACGGCCTGATCGACACGACGGAGATGTATCTCCGCACGATTTACGAGCTCGAAGAGGAGGGCATCGTCCCCCTTCGCGCCCGCATCGCGGAGCGCCTCCAGCAGAGCGGCCCCACCGTGAGCCAGACCGTCGCCCGCATGGAACGCGACGGCCTCGTCCGCGTCGAGGGCGACCGGCATCTGTCGATGACCGACCTGGGCCGTACGCTGGCAACGCGCGTGATGCGCAAGCACCGCCTGGCCGAATGCCTGCTCACCCAGGTCATCGGCCTTCCCTGGGAAGAGGTGCACATCGAGGCGTGCCGGTGGGAGCACGTCATGTCCGAGTCGGTGGAGTCGCGCCTGGTGACGCTGCTCGACAACCCCACGGTCTGCCCCCACGGCAACCCCATCCCCGGGCTGGCCGAGCTGGGGGCGCAGGAGGCGGCCGAGGGCGCGTCCAACGTCCTGACCTCGATGTCGGAGGCCGCCGGGCCGCGGGACATTCCGGTCGTCGTGCGCCGGATCAGCGAACAAGTGCAAAGCGATCCTGCTGTGATGCTTAAACTCAAGCAAGTTGGGATACAACCCGGACGCGAGGTGACGCTCGCGGCGAGCGACGACGGTGTGCGGGTGACAGGTGACGGTGACGCGAACGACACTCCCGCGGAGCTTCCGCGTGACGTTGCCGCGCACGTATTTGTCTCCAAGCGCTGACGCGCGCGCAGCTACTTGGTTGAATCCCTCTTGGGAGGCCCTCCACTCTCCCCTGGCCAAGACTGTTGCAGGAGCGCCCGTGGTCTGCTGTGCGCACAAGCCACCCCAAGGAGTGGTCTCCGGATGAAGCGATGGGGGGATCTGTCACAAGAAACGGCTGATCACCTTGGTGCCGGGTCCGTTTTGGACCATGCCGAAATGGCAGTGGTCGTGACAGACCGCTTCAGCAATCTCCTCTACTGGAATCCCTTCGCCGAGCAGCTGTTCGGCCGTCCCGGCAAGTCGCCGGCGCGTGAGGCGTCCGTCCTGTCCCTCGGGATCATGGACAAGGATCACCCGCAGGCGGTCGAGCTGGCCAAACACGTGCTCAAGGGCGGCGTGTGGGAGGGCACGTTCGACGTCAGGCGCGGCGACGGCACGATCGTCTACGTCCGCGCCCAGGCCGTGCCGCTGCGACACCCGTCGGGCTCGGTCACCGGCATCGTCATCCTGGCCCGCGAGGCCCTGCGCAGCAACGAGCGCGAGAAGGACCGCTTCGGCCTGCTCGAACGCATCGGCGAGCGGCTGGCCGGCTCCCTCTACGTCGAGGAGACGCTCAAGCGGGTGGCCGAGATGCTCGTGCCGCAGTTCGCCGACCACTGCTTCATCGAGCTCATGGAGGGCGACCGGCTGGTCCGCCGGGTCTCGGAGCACGTACAGGGGTGGACCCCGCCGGCGGGCACGTGGAAGCCGGTGGGCGCGGAGATCCGCTACCCCTCCGGCCACTACGCCGACACCGCGCTGCGCCGCCAGGAGACCATCCTCGTCGAGGACTTCTCCACCACCAGCTACCCGATGCCCCACGAGGGCAGCGCCCGCCTGGCCAGCGAGATCGGCATGACCTCGGCCATCGTCGCCCCCCTGCTGGTACGCGGCGAGACGCTGGGCCTAATGTACCTCGGCCTGTCCAACCTGACCGACCGGCGCAGCCCCCACTACGACGCCTTCGACCGCGACTTCGTGGGCGCCATCGCCACCCGCGTGGCCCTCGCGATCGACAACGCGCTGCTGTTCGAGGAGGAGCGTCACACGGCCGAGTCGTTCCAGAAGCACCTGCTGCCGAGGGCGCTGCCCCAGCTCGACGGCCTCGACATCGCGGTGCGCTACTACCCGGCGGCCCCGCTCGCCTCCCACGGCCAGGGCATCCAGACCCAGGTGGGCGGCGACTGGTACGACGTGATCCCGCTGTCGGCCGGCCGGGTCGGCATCGTGATCGGCGACGTCGAGGGCAGGGGTGCCAAGGCCGCGGCCATCATGGGCCAGCTCAGGGCCGCGCTGCGCGCGTTCGCGCAGGACGACAAGTCGCCCGCCGACATCCTGGCCAGGCTCGACGAGTGGACCAGGATCATCGCCACCCCCGAGCAGGACGACAACGGCGCCGACGTCAGCATCCCGCCCATCGTCACCTGCCAGTACCTCGTCTACGACGCCTGGTCCCGCCAGCTCTCCTTCGCCAACGCCGGGCACGCGCCGCCGCTGCTGGTGGTCGACGGCCAGTGCCTGGAGATGGACATCGAGGAGGTCGGCCAGCCGCTCGGCGTACGGGCCAAGGGCCTGCACGCCGACCTGGTCTACAAGGAGGAGACCCGCACGCTCCCGCCGGGCGCGGCGCTGCTGCTCTACACCGACGGCCTGGTCGACCGCCGTCCGGGCCGCGACGGGCGGATGCCGAGCGAGGAGGAGACGCTCGGCGTGTTGTGCGAGAAGCTCGCCAAGATGGCCGACGCCGACGTCGAGCGCATAGCCGACGCCGCCACGGTGGCGGTGCCCGGCGAGATCGACGACGACATGGCGATCCTGGTCGTCCGCTCCAGCGACGTCGACCTCGACGTCGAGGAGCGCACCTTCCCGGCCCAGCCGATCATGGTGGGGGAGGCGCGCCGCATGGCCTCCGAGGCGTTCTCCGGCTGGAACGTCCCTGAGGAGCGGGCCGAGCTGGCCTGTCTGCTCGTCTCCGAGGTCGTCACCAACGTGGTGCTCCACGCCTCCACCGCCAACTCCCCGCGCAGGGAGCTGGTCGTCGAGGGGCCGCCGCTGCCGTTCGAGGACTCCTGGGACATGCCGGGCTTCGAGGAGGAGCCGGTCGGCGACAAGGAGTTCACGCTGAGGCTGCGCCGGGGCGAGGAGTCGGTCTGGGTCGAGGTGTTCGACCAGGACCTGCGCCTGCCCCGCATCCGCAGCGCGGGGGAGAACGACGAGGGCGGGCGCGGCCTCTACCTGGTCGACCAGCTCGCCAAGCGCTGGGGATCGCGTCCCACCAGGGAAGGCAAAGCGGTCTGGTTCGAGATTCCCACCCGGAGCAGGTGAGTGGTTCACTGGGCCGCATGGAGCTGGCCTTCGAACGCCGGGGCACCGGCGAGCCGCTGATCCTCATCCACGGCATCGGACACCACTGGCAGGCATGGTTGCCGGTGATGGACCGCCTGGCCGCCGAGCACACGGTGATCGCGGTTGACCTGCCCGGGTTCGGCGTGTCGCCGAGGCTGCCCGCAGGCATCCCGTACACGGCCGAGTCGCTGGCGGACGCGGTCGAGTCGTTCTGCGCGCTGCTGGGCATCCGCGAGCCGCACGTCGCGGGCAACTCGCTCGGCGGCTACATCGCGCTCGAACTCGCCTCGCGCGGCATGGTCCGTACGGCCACCGCGTTGTCGCCGGCCGGCTTCTGGTCGCGTTCCGAGCTGCTCTACTGCCAGTCGATGCTGAAGGCGCTGCGGGGCTCGGCGCGGGCGATGTCGCCCGAGCAGGCGGCCTGGGCGGCCGAGAGCCCGTTCATGCGCGCGGTGTCCAGCGGGATCCTGGTCGCCCGTCCGGGGCGGCTCGACCCCGCGGGGCTCGTCGCGGCCACCCAGGCGCTGGCGGGGGCGGCCGGCTTCGACGAGACGCTGGAGTCGTTCGGCGGGCTGATGCCGCCCGCGCCGCCGAAGGCGCCGATCACGATCGCGTGGGGCGAGCGCGACCGGCTGCTGCCGGTCCGCCAGGCCGTACGCGCGGCGCGGTGGTCGGGTCAGCGGGTCAAACTGCTCAAGGGGTGCGGGCACGTGCCGATGAGCGACGATCCCGAGCTGGTGGCCCGGGTCGTCCTGGAGGCGAGCCGGCGGGCCTAGCGTTCGGCGTTGGCCGCCATGCGGCGCAGCACGTCGACGGTGGCCAGGTACTCGTGCGGGCTCACGCCCTCGGTGATCCGCCGTCTGAAGCGCATGACGTGCTCGGAGACGGCGGCGTGGGCGGCCCGGCCCTCGTCGGTCAGCCGCCCGTCCGCGAGCCACCCCTTCGACGTCAGGCTCCGTACGGCCTCCTCCACGCCGTCGAAGGGCGCAAGCATGGCGGCGTTCCCGTCGTGGGCCGCGGCGTTCAGCAACTGCCAGTCCCGCCGCGAGGTGCCGTACGCGGCCAGGGCCTGGCCCATGGCGTCCTCCAGCAGGTTGTCGAGATGCTTCACCCAATATCCGATAGGTCCGTCCATGCATGTATAATAACAACTATATGTATGAAGACAAGGAAATTGCCGCGATCGAGCGGGCGATGGTCGCCATCAGGCGCAGGCAGAGCAGGCGGGCGCTGGCCCGGCAGCAGGGCGCGACGGGCCCCGAGTACGAGGTGCTCGACGTGATCGAGGGCGCCGGCGGGCAGGTCACCGTGTCGGCGGTGGCCGAGGCGTTGAGCGTCGACCAGCCGCGGGCCAGCCGGCTCGTGGCGGCCGCAGTGACGGCGGGCCTGGTGCGACGCGAGGCCGACCAGGCCGACGGCCGGCGGGCGTGGCTGGTGCTGACCGAAGACGGCGTCGCGGCGCTCGCGCAGGCCCGGCAGGCCAGGCAGGCGGCCTTCGCGACAGCGACGGCCGGCTGGTCGGCGGCCGAGCGGGCCGAGTTCGCGCGGCTGCTGACCAGGTTCGTGCAGGAGATGCCGGGATGAGCCGGTGGCTGGGGCGTCAGCGCATCGTCTGACCCCAGACGAGCAGCATGGCGATGACGAACACGATCATCACGCCCGCGTAGCCGACCGGGCCGAGCCGGAACGCCCTGCGCACGCGATTGAGCAACCAGGCGAACAACAACGCCAGGAAAACGAGCAGGATCAGGCCGCCGTCCATGCTGACAGTATGCGGCGCGGCCCGGCCGGGCGCGCGGCTCGCGTCAGAAATCGAAGGACCGGCCGATGATCTCCTTCATGATCTCGGTGGTGCCGCCGTAGATCGTCTGTACGCGGCCGTCCAGCCACGCCTTCGCGACCGGGTACTCCATCATGTAGCCGTAGCCGCCGTGGAGCTGGAGGCAGCGGTCGATGACCTTGTTCTGCAGCTCGGTGGTCCACCATTTGGCCTTGGCCGCGTCCACGACGGTGAGCTGCCGCGCGTTGAGTGCCAGGATGCACTTGTCCACGTAGTGGCGGGCGATCTCGGTCTCGGTGGCCAGCTCCGCCAGGACGAACCGGGTGTTCTGGAACGAACCGAGGTTGCGGCCGAACGCCTGGCGGGTCCTGCAGTACTCGATGGTCTGCTCCAGCACCGTCTCCGCCGCGGCCACGGCCGCCACGGCGATCGACAGGCGTTCCTGGGGCAGGTTGTTCATGAGCTGGTAGAAGCCCTCGCCCTCGTTCGGGCCGAGGCGGTTGGCCGCGGGCACGCGGACGTTCTCGAAGAACAGCTCGGCCGTGTCCTGGGCCTTCATGCCGACCTTGTCCAGGTTCCGGCCGCGGTTGAAGCCTTCCATGCCGCGTTCGACCACGATGAGCGTCGTGCCTCTGGCGCCCGCGTCGGGGTCGGTCTTGGCCACCACGACCACGAGATCGGCGTTGATGCCGTTGGTGATGAACGTCTTCTGGCCGTTGACGACGTAGTGGTCGCCCTCGCGTACGGCGGTGGTCCGGACGCCCTGGAGGTCGCTGCCGGCGCCGGGCTCGGTCATCGCGATGGCGGTGATGATCTCGCCGCTCGCGAAGCCGGGCAGCCAGCGCTGCTTCTGCTCCTCGTCGGTGAGCTCCACGACGTACGGGGCCATGACGTCGTTGTGCAGGGAGAATCCCAGGCCGGAGGCGCCGCTCCTGGTGATCTCCTCGACGATCACCGCGTTGTAGCGGAAGTCGGTGATGCCGGCGCCGCCGTACTCCTCGGGGACGCCGAAGCCGAACATGCCGAGCTCGCCGGCCTTCTTCCAGACCTCGCGGGGGACGATGCCGTCCTTCTCCCACTGGCCGTGATGCGGCACGACCTCGCGGGCCATGAACTCGCGCACGGTTTCCCGGAAGAGCAGGTGCTCCTCGTCGAAGAGGTCTCGCTGCATCGTTCGCCTCCAAGCAGGTGTCGTGCACGACAGAATACGATTCTGTTACCCGGAGGTATACCCGCATTCCCGGTGGAGGAGGCGGCGGGGGACACGGCTTCATCACAAGTGCTGGAAGTTGAGGGTTTCCGCCTGCGTTGCGGGTGTTTTCGACTCTAAGATCTACCCTCGGTCTATTTGTGATGATCGGAGTGTCCCGTGAGTCGGTGGCGCAAGTCCTTGCTCGCCGCGTCGATCGCATCGGTGGCGGCCATCGGGGTGGTGGCATTGCCTGCTGTCCCGGCCTCGGCGGCGCCGGCCGACCTGGACGTGCAGTACGAATGCGTACCGTCCGGGACGGACAGCATCGTCAGGCACGGGCCGGTACGCCTGAGCACCCATCTCACCTTCGCCACCGACCTGGTGGTCGGCGACCCGCTCAACTTCACCTGGAAGCTGGACTACGCCGACGACGGACGGCTCCAGTCGCCCGGCTACTTCGCCCCGGGCGCCAACGTGCACGCCACCGGCAACGTCGAGCTGACCAGCAGCTGGCAGGGCATCCTGCAGCCGAAGGGCTCCGTCGAGCAGGCGGGCAAGCTGCGCCCGGACGACTACCTGTCGCTGCCCGAGTCGCTGAACGACCCCGGCCTGATCGACAAGGTCGGGACCATCACGGTCAGGCCGAAGGACATCGACCTCGACTTCACCCCGCCGGACGGCACGGTCGTGGCCAACGACGGCAACGAGACCGACAACCCGACCGACATGAAGATCAACTACGGTCCGGGCTGGACCTCGATCGACGACCGTCCCAGCTCCGAGAACCACGTGCACAACGACCTGCACGAGACCAACGACCTCGGCGCCTGGGCCGAGCTGAGCTTCACGGGCACGGGCGTGGAGTACATCGGGCCGCACGACAAGGACGCCGGTCCCGTCGACGTCTACATCGACGGCACCAAGCGGGCCACGGTGGACCCCTCGCGCTCCGACGACGACCTGCCCGTCAACGACGACCTCGACGGCGGCTACACGCTCTGGAAGTCGCCGGAGCTCAAGTACGGCAAGCACACGATCAGGATCGTGAACGCCACGTCCAAGCCGGCCTGGCTGGACGCGTTCAAGGTGTCCACGAACACCTCCAAGATCCCGACCGGGTACCACGGCGCGAAGTGCAAGCTGGTCGGCGGGCCGGTCTCGGTGACGGTGACCGTACGGGACAAGTCGGGACCGACGAACACCCCGACCAACACGCCTACCAATACGCCGACGAACACCCCGACCAACACGCCGACGAACACCCCCACCAACACGGGCACGTCCACGGCGACCAGCACCCCCACGCGGAACCACAACCGCCCCACCCCGTCCAGCGGGCTCGGGCACGTGATCGTCGTGCCGGCGGTCACCGGGACGAGCACCAGCACGAGCACGCCCACCGCGACCGGCCCGACGGCGACCACGTACGCCAGGGCGCAGGTGGCCAAGGTGCCCAAGGGCGGGGTAGACACCGGTGAGGCGCCCGATGCGCCGGACCGGCCGTACGGGCTGATGGCCAGTGGGGTGATGCTGCTCATGGGCAGTGCGGGCGGCGGGCTCGCTCTGCGCCGGCGCAGGGCCGCGCACGCGGGAGGAACGAAGTGATGGCCGAGCAGAAGACTCCGATGCAGCGGGCGACGCCCGGGTTGCTGATCGCCGGCTCGCTGGCCGGCGTCGGCGCGATCATGGTGGGCCTGCTCTCCGTGGCCCCCAAGGTGGACGACGGCTCCGGCACGCTGGCCGCCGCCGACCAGCCGACGACCGTGCAGATCGAGAACGCCGGCGCGTTCGTGCTGCCCGCGACCGTCGGGCCGGGCGGCAAGGGCGCGACGCTGACCCCGGCCCGGCCGGACGCGCCCGCGCCGCTGGCCGCCGCGCCGCCCGTGCCGCCGATCCCCAAGGCCAAGACCAAGGCCGCCAAGGCCAAGGCCAAGCCGAGCCGGATCAAGATCCCCAAGATCAAGGTGAACGCCCCCATCGGCGCGGTCACCGTGGACATCAAGGGCAACCTGGGCACCCCGCCGCTCACCCGGCCGAACCAGACCGGCTGGTACCGCTTCTCGCCGGTGCCGGGCGAGCTCGGGCCCGCGGTCATCAACGGCCACGTGAGCACCCGCAAGGGCCCGGCCGTCTTCGACCGCCTGCGCGAGCTGGCGAAGGGCGACCAGATCTACGTCTACCGGTCGGACGGGAAGGTCACCCGGTTCACGGTGAGCGGGATCGAGCAGGTCAGCAAGTCGTCGTTCCCGACGTCCCGGGTGTACGGCAACACCAAGGACTCCCAGCTCAGGCTCATCACGTGTGGCGGCGTCTTCAACAAGGAGGCGCACAGTTACACCGACAACATCGTGGTGTACGCGACGTTGTCGAAGAAGAAGGGCTGATGGGGTTTCTGAGGCGGATTTTGCGTTTTACGGGAAGTTGACAGGGACAGTTCGTAGGATCTACACCGAACCGTGACCATTGGCTGGAATTCTGGCACGACTGTTGACACTGCGCTGAAACGGAGATGGACCCGTGCTTACGTCCCAGGCGTGGCGCCGCCTCGCCCAGAAGACATCCGCCTTGGGATTGACAGGCACGCTCGCCGTCTTCGCCGGCTCGATGGTCGGTCTGGCCGCGCCCGCGCATGCGGCGATGGTGGATCCCCTCAAGATCACCTACAACTGCACGGGCGGCGCTCTGCAGAACGGCCCGGTGATCGTGACGATCACGCCTCCGGCGTCGGTGGAACCGGCCAAGTCGACGACGATCGAGTGGACGTTCCCGGCGATCCAGGTGAACAGGGCTCTGACCGCCGGTGAGACCGTCACCACCAGCGGCGGCGACCTCACGGTGACCGGGGGGACGCCCACCCCGCTCAAGGGCACCGGCACGGGAACCACCACGGTGGTCTCGGCCAACACGACGTACACGCCTCCGAAGATGTCGGCGTCCGTCAGCGTCACCGCGACGACGGGCGGCAACCTCGTCCTGACGCCGCTCGCGACGGCGACCGGGACGACGCCGCTGCTGAGCATCAAGATCGGGCAGGACACGACGACCTGCACCTACGGGTCGACCGCCCCCGCCAGCATCTCGATCCCGGTCCAGACCGGCGGAGGCGGTGGTACCGGGACCGACGTGGTCTCCTACAACTGCAAGCTGCCCAGCGGGACAGACTCCCTGTACCCCGCCACTGTCGACATCAAAGTCGCGATGACGACGCCCACCAATGCCAAGGCCAATGAGGATGCCTCCATCACCTGGACAGGCATCATCGAGAATACGAACGACCCGCTCACCGCGCCCACTGGGTTCCCCGTGAGCAGCAAGCTCTTCGTCACCATCAAGGCGACCGGCGGAGGCACGCCCGCCACTGCCACCGGCGAGATGGCCCTCACCGGCGCCGTAGCCGGTCAGGACATCACGACGCTTCCCAGCGTCACCATCAAGATCAAGCCCACGGTCGCGGGCAATGTGCAACTGACGGCGGGGGATCTGGCTCTAGGCACCTCCTCGAGTGCCCCTGCGATCAAGTGCGAGGCGCCTACGACCGGGCTCAAGACCTTCAGCTTCACCGTGGCGGCCGGTACGGGGACGAGCCCGTCGCCCACGCCGACGCCGACGCCGACCCCCACTCCCACGCCCACCCCCAAGCCGACCAAGACCAGCACCGCCACCGTGACCGTCACCCCGCCCAACAAGTCCAAGACTCCCAAGGCGGGCGCTGACACCGGTCTGGGAGGTGACGCGGGGCCCGACGGGCGGCTGTTCATCCTCACCGGTACGGCCCTGATCGCGGCCGCCGCGGCGGGTGGGCTGGTGCTGCGCCGGCGTACCGCGACCAAGGGCTGAGCGGCGTGGCCGGGCAGTATCCCTACGGCGGGCCGCCACCGGCGGACAAGGGGAGCACCGCGCTCAGGACCGTCCTGATCGGCGCGGCCATCGCCGGGGTCGTGACGGTCGTGGCAGGCATGCTGATCGTGCTCCAGTCGCCCGAGGAGTACGGCATGGACAGGGACGCCCTGCCCGTGGCGGTCCAGACGCAGGCGTCGGGGCAGCCGCAGCAGGCGTTGTTCCAGGCCCCGCCCGACCAGCCGCCGCCGCTGCCGCAGATCACGCCGGCGCCGGCGATGTTGCCTTCGACGCCTGTGCGGATCCTGGTCAAGCGGCTCGGGATCAACGCGCCGATCAAGTCCGTGGGACTGGCCAAGGACGGGACGATCGAGGTGCCGCCGTCCGACAATCCCAACCTGGCCGGGTGGTACCGCAACATGTCCACCCCGGGCGAGGCGGGCCCCGCGGTGCTGCTCGGGCACAAGGACACCCGGACGCGCAGCGCCGTGTTCAGCCGCCTCGGCGAGCTCAAGAACGGCGACACCATCGAGGTCAGGCGCCAGGACAAGACGACCGCCGTGTTCACGGTCGGCGGCGTGGAGCAGGCCAGCAAAAAGACGTTCCCGACCGAGCGCGTCTACGGAAGCCGGGAGAACGCCCAGCTCCACCTCATCACCTGCGGTGGGACCTATGACCGCACCATCGGGCACTACAACGACAACATCATCGTCTACGCGACGATGACGAGCTCCTATCGAAGCTGATTTTCCGGAGGCGGGCATGGGCTGGATGGCGAAGCGGAGACTGCGTACTGGCCCGACGGCGGCATTGCCCGCCAAACCGGAGGCCGCCGAGCTGTTGCGGATCGTCCGGCTGGCCGATCCCGACGCCCGGCGGGAGGGCGACGACATCGTGGCGACCGACGTGCGGGTGTACGCGCCGGTCGAGGCCGAGGCCGAGCTGACCGGCGGGGTGCTGGAGAAGGCGTGGGCCTGCCGGGTCACCGCCGAGGGCCCGCTGCCGTTCGACTTCTTCGACCGCTACCTGGCCGAGGGGCTGGCCTTCCGGCTCAAGGGGCTCGCGGTGTGCCGGGGCGAGGTGAGCGATCCCGCCGACGACGAGGAGGGCGGTCCCGCCGTCATCCTCCCGGTACGCCCGTCCGCCGAGGACCTGGCGCCCCTGCTGGAGCCGGGGGAGGACGAGTTCACGTACACGTCGGGCGACATCCGGGCCGCGCTGGTCCCGCAGAAGGGGCAGCCGCCGGCGGTGCGGGAGCTGCTGCCGTTCGCCACCGAGCTGACCGCGATCGAACTGCGCGGGGACGAGCCCGTCAAGCTGGGAACGCTGGCGCTGGAGCTGGCAGAATCGCTGAACGGCCTGGTCGTGGACCGGTGGCGGTTCGGGGTGGACGCCGCGCAGGAGCTTCTGCCGCCCGAGTGACGAGCCGCAGAACGTCATTCTGTTGTAGTCTCTTCCCAATAACCGAATAATGCTCGGTTTCCAGGAGGCACTGTGGCAGAGGCGTACATCGTCGGAGCGGTCCGTACCCCGGTCGGCAAGAAGAAGGGCGGGCTTTCCACCGTCCATCCCACCGACCTGGCCGCCCACACGCTGAAGGCGCTCATCGGCCGTACCGGCGTCGACCCGGTGGCGGTCGAGGACGTCATCATGGGCTGCGTCATGCAGTTCGGCCCCCAGAGCATGGACATCGCGCGGAACGCCTGGCTGTCGGCGGGCCTGCCCGAGACGACGGCCGGTGTCACGATCGACCGGCAGTGCGGCTCGTCCCAGCAGTCCATCCACTTCGCCGCCCAGGGCGTGTTGTCGGGCACCCAGGACCTGGTCGTGGCCGCGGGTGTGGAGTCGATGAGCATCGTCCCGATGGGCGCGTCGATCACCGCCGCGCTGGAGAAGGGCATGCCGTTCCCGTTCGGTGACATGTGGGTCGAGCGCTACGGCAAGCAGGAGATCTCGCAGTTCCGCGGCGCGGAGCTGATGTGCGAGAAGTGGGATCTCCAGCGTGACGTGCTGGAGCAGTTCGCCTACGAGTCCCACCAGCGGGCCGCCAAGGCCGTCGCCAACGGCTACTTCAAGGACCAGATCGCCCCGGTCAACGGCGTCGAGGACGACGAGGGCCCGCGCCCCGACACGACGCTGGAGAAGATGGCCGGCCTCAAGACCCTGAAGGAGGGCGGCCGGATCACCGCGGCCACCTCCTCGCAGATCTCCGACGGCTCCGGCGCCGTGCTGATCGCCTCCGAGCAGGCCGTACGCGACCACGGGCTGACCCCGCGGGCCCGTATCCACCAGCTCGCGCTCATGGGCGACGACCCGGTCTACATGCTGACCGCGCCGATCCCGGCGACGCGGCGGGCGCTGAAGAAGGCCGGGATGTCGATCGACGAGATCGACGTCGTGGAGATCAACGAGGCGTTCGCCCCGGTGCCGCTGGCCTGGATCAAGGAGCTGGACGCCGACCCGGCCAAGGTCAACCCCAACGGCGGCGCCATCGCGCTCGGCCACCCGCTGGGCGGCACGGGAGCGATCCTGATGACCAAGCTCCTGCACGAGCTGGAGCGCACCGGCGGCCGCTACGGCCTCCAGACGATGTGCGAGGGCGGCGGCCAGGCCAACGTCACCATCATCGAGCGGCTCTAGGAGCCTCTAGGAGCCGGAAAGGGTGAGCGCCGCCTCCCGGGCGTAAGAGGGGAGGCGGCGCTCACTAACTACCATCCCGGTAGTTGTCTAGCGGCCCTTGGGCGGGATGATCCGCCGGGGCGACACGACCGGCCGCTGCGGCATCTTGGGCAGTTGCCGGGGTGGTACGGGCGTGGTCTTCTTGGCTGAGCGAACTCGCATGCGAAGCTCCTTTACACAAGCTCAGGACGCGGCTTCCGAAGGGCCGGGCGTCGACGAGCACAGCGCTGCCGCGTCTGTCGGACGATGGGCTGAAGTGGCTGCTGTCACAGGTAAAGGCGCATGTGCATCAAGCTACGGCCTGCCCTCGATGCTGGGCAACCGAATTAATCCGCCGTCGCGAGCTGCCGTTCGAACCCCGACACCATGGCCCCCAGGCCCGCCTCGAACCACTGGTCGTAGAAGCGCAGGGCGTCCTGGTCGTGGGTCTCGGCGGTGGAGCCGACCTGGGCCAGGGTGTGGCCGAGCACGTAGACGGCCACGGACTGCACCGCGTTGACGGTGTCTGTGGCGGGCACCCCGGCCGCCTCGAAGCGGGCGAGGAGGCCGGTGAGCAGTTCGGTGCCCAGTCGTACGTCGACGGGGTGGGTGGCCAGCAGCGGGACGGCGAGCGGGTGGGCGAGCAGGAAGCGGCGGTAGGCCGTGGCGAACCCGGCCAGCGCGCGCGGCCAGTCGGCCTGCGGTGTGTAGCCGGCCATGGCCTCGGCGAACAGGTGGTCGACGACCTTGGCCACGAGCGCGTCCCGGTTGGGCACGTGGCGGTAGAGCGACATGGCCGCGACCCCGAGGTCGGCGCCCAGGCGGCGCATGGTCAGCGCGTCGGGCCCCTCGGCGTCGAGGATGCCGACGGCCGCGGCCACGATGCGCTCGACGGTGAGCACGGGAGGCCGCCCGGCCCGCCTGGGTGCCTGAGTCATGCGGTCAGCGTAACGACGATCGTGGCCGCCAGCATGAGCAGGGACAGCACCCCCACCACCATGTGCTGGACGTCGATGACCACGCCGTGGCCCGCGGTCGGCAGGACCTTCCAGGTACGGCTGTACTCGCGCAGGTAGAGCTCGCGCTGCTCGGGGGTGGCGGGACCGAAGTAGGGCAGCCACCAGCTCCGGACGTGCCCGGCGACGACCAGGACGCACAGGGCGGTCGCGGCCACGAGCGACCACGTCCGGTGCACCGCGACGCCGCCCGCGATCAGCAGCGGGAACGGGTAGTTGATCGCGGCGGCCAGGAGGCGGCCCTTGGCGTTCCCGCTGTGGAGATCGTTGAGCGGGAACAGCGGCACCCAGTCGACGACGGCGAGCCAGGCGAGCCAGACGAGCGGAACGGTGATCGCGACGGTGGTCATGCGCCTCTCCTCGAATTTGTGTACCTTGTAAGCTTACACAGTACACAAATTCGGGTGACTGCAGTCAAGAGCCCGGCGAGCGCCGCGACCAGCAGGGTGATCGACAGTGGCGCGGCGAAGTAGGTGAGCTGGTCCCACGTCACGGCCCGGCCGTTCATCAGGAAGGAGACCCAATTCGGATAGAACACGAACAGCAGGGCGGGCAGCAGCACCGGCGTCACGCGCAACGCGATCCGCCACCACGGCCGTCCCGAACGCCTGGATGCCCACCGCCGGGCACGCAGCACGCCCATCACTCCGAGGCCCGCCGCCGCCAGCGCGATCAGGCCCAGCACCAGCTCGTAGAGCTGCCGGTCGCCGCCCGGGACCTCCGGCGTCCGGCCTTCGCTCATCGCGACCAGGCCCCGCATGATGTCGTAGGTGGGCTCGTAGAGCGCGGCGCCGTTCGTGACGACGGCGAAGCCGTAACCGGTCTTCGGGGACAGGGCCTCGACGGCGTTGTAGGTGAACAGGTTGCCCGAGTGCACGAGCAGGCCGGACTCGCGTTCCAGGCCCCAGCCCATGCCGTAGTCGTTGGAGCCGACCGGTGCGTGCATGGTCTCCAGGCTGCGCGGCTTGACCAGGGTAGGGCCGCCGCCGTTCTGGGCGATCAGCCATTTGCCCAGGTCGGCGGCCGAGGTGATGACCCCGCCCGAGCCGCTGCTGTCCAGGAATCCGGACGCCTCCGGCCGGGGCAGCCACATGCCGTAGACCGAGACGTATCCGTCCGCGGGCCTGACGGTCTGGGCGCTCAGGGCGCTGGTCGTCATGCCGAGCGGGCCGAAGACGCGCTCCTTCATGTAGACCTCGAAGGGCTTGCCGCTCGCGGTCTCGACCAGCCTGGCGGCCAGGTTGTAGTTGACGTTGCAGTACGCGTACCGGGTGCCCGGGTCGGCGGCCAGCCGGCCGGTGGCCAGCCGGGCGGTGTAGTCGGCGAGGGAGGTGGCCGACTGCACCGCGCCCATGTCGAGCGAGGAGTCGGCCAGGCCGGAGGTCTGGTTCAGCAATTGGCGGACGGTGATCGCGGCGTGGCGCGGGTCGGCCATCCTGAAGCCGGGAAGCTGCCGGGCAACCGGCTCGTCCAGCGCGATCTTGCCCTGCTCGACCAGGGTCATGACGGCCATCGCGGTGAACGACTTGCTCACCGAGGCCACCCGCATCGGCGTGGTCGCGGTGATCGCGCGTCCTTCGGAGTCGTGGCCGTACCCGGCGGCGTGCACGACCTTGTCGCCCTTGGTCACCACGACGGACAGACCGGGCACGCCGGTCGCCTCCAGCGCCGCGCGCAGGTAGGCGTCGACAGATGCGGGGGTCGGTCCGGTCGGGGTCGTGGCGAGGGCCGGGGCCGGGGTGAGGGTCAGTGCCGTGGCCAGGCCCGCAAGGGCGATCTTCAAGCTCATGACGGCAAACCTACGGAGACCGGCCCCACCGCCGGATCTGCCGACCGTCCAGAACCGCCCCTGACGAAAGTCAGGTGTCCGACGGGGACGGCAGGCGTTCCGGCACGGCGTCGTGCACCTGCTGGAAGATCACCGAGGTGCGGAAGCCGACGATCTCCTTGCGCTTGCTGAGCCGGTCGAGCAGGAAGGAGTGGAGGTGGTCGAGGTCCTGGACGGCAACGTGCAGCGGGAAGTCGTCACCACCGGCCAGTACGAACACGCTCAGCACCTCGGGCAGCTCGGCGGCCGACTGCTTGAAGGCGTTGATCACGGCCCGGCTGAGCGGGCGGACCTGGACCGAGACCATCGCCTGCGTGCCGCGGTTGAGCGCGGCGGGGTCGATGTCGGCGTGGTAGCCGCGGATGACGCCGCGCCGGGTGAGCGCCCTGACCCGTTCCAGGCAGGTCGAGGGGGCGATGCCGAGCCGGCGGGCCAGCTCCCGGTTGGACTGCCGCGCGTCCGTCTGGAGAAGGCGGACGATCGCCGCGTCAAGCTCGTCCATGGTACGGACCTCCTGCTCTTGGCCGGTCGACTGTTCGGGAGGACCAGGTTAGAGCCGAACGAACGGGCTGTCTGGCCGGCCATGACGGAACAATCACGCGACGATGGCCCCGCGTTGCCGCCGGGTGTCGCGCTCAGGGTGCTGAAGGCCGTCAGGCGGGCAGTACTCACAACACATTGACGGCGCACCGTCGGGAGGTGCCATGAGCGAGCAGACCAAGTACGCCGAGCAGACCAAGTACGCGGAGAGCAGACAGGTAGGCGAGCAGGCCAGGGAGCGGGAATGGACGCGCCCGAGCTTCGCCAAGCAGTTGTTCCTCGGCGATCTCCGCCTGGACCTGGTCCATCCCGCGCCCACACTGCCGGCCGAGGCCGTCGAGCGGGGCGAGGAGTTCGTCCGCGCGGTCCGGCACTACCTGGAGTCCCACGTCGACCCCGCCCTGATCGAGCGCACCGCGCAGGTGCCCGACGAGGTGGTCAAGGGGCTGGCGGGCCTCGGGGCGTTCGGCATCACGATCGGCGCGGAGTACGGCGGCCTCGGCCTGCCCTACCTGTACTACTGCCGCACCCTCACCCTGGTCGGCTCCTACTGCCCGGCGCTGGCCACGCTGCTGTCGGCCCACCAGTCGATCGGCGTGCCGCAGCCGCTCAAGCAGTTCGGCACCGAGGAGCAGAAACGGGAGTTCCTGCCCCGGTGCGCGGCCGGCGAGATCTCGGCCTTCCTGCTCACCGAGCCCGACGTCGGGTCCGACCCCGCGCGGCTGTCCACGACCGCCGTACGCGACGGCGACGACTACGTGCTGGACGGCGTCAAGCTGTGGACGACGAACGGCGTCGTCGCCGACCTGCTCGTGGTCATGGCCAGGACCGGCAAGAAGATCAGCGCGTTCGTGGTCGAGGGGGACAGTCCGGGCATCACGGTCAGGCGGCGCAACAGCTTCATGGGCCTGCGCGGCATCGAGAACGGCGTCACCGAGTTCTCCCAGGTCAGAGTGCCCGCCAGGAACCTGATCGGCAAGGAGGGGCAAGGGCTGCGGATCGCGCTCACCACGCTCAACACCGGCCGCCTGTCCCTCCCGGCCACCTGCGCGGGCAACGCCAAGTGGGCCGTGAAGATCGCCCGCGAGTGGGGCAACGCGCGTGAGCAGTGGGGGCGCAAGGTGGGCCGGCACGAGGCCGTGGCCACGAAGATCGCCTTCATCGCGGCCTCGGCGTACGCGCTGGAGGCGGTCAGCGAGCTCACCGCCCGCCTGGCCGACGACCAGCGCAACGACATCAGGATCGAGGCCGCGCTCGCCAAGCTGTACGCCACCGAGCTGTCCTACAAAGTGCTCGACGAACTGGTCCAGATGAGGGGCGGCCGCGGCTACGAGACCGCGGAGTCGCTGGCCGCCCGCGGCGAGCGCGGCGTGCCCGCCGAGCAGATGTTGCGCGACTCCCGGATCAACCGCATCTTCGAGGGCTCCTCGGAGATCATGCACCTGATGATCACCCGCGAGGCCGTGGACGCGCACCTGGCCGCGGCCGGCGAGCTGATCAACCCCGAGGCCTCCCGCCAGGAACGCGCCCACGCGCTCGGACGGGCGAGCCGCTTCTACGCCAAGTGGCTGCCGACCCTGGTGGCCGGTACGGGCAACCTGCCCGGCGGCTACACCGCCCTCGGCCCGCTGGCCCAGCACCTGCGCTTCGTGGAGCGGACCAGCAGGAAGCTGGCCAGGTCCACCTTCTACGGCATGTCCCGCTGGCAGGGGAGGCTGGAGCACAAGCAGTCCTTCCTCGGCCGCGTCGTCGACATCGGGGCCGAGTTGTTCGCCATGACGGCCGTCTGCCTGAAGGCCGAGGAGGACGCCGACGACCTCGGGCGCAGGCCGTACGAGCTGGCCGACACCTTCTGCCACCAGGCCCGCCGCCGCATCCGGACGTTGTTCGACGAGCTCTGGGACAACAGCGACGAAGAGGACGTCCGCCTGGCCCGGTACGTGCTCGACGGCCGTTACGACTTCCTGGAGGAGGGCATCCTCGACCCGTCCATCGAGGGTCCGTGGATCGGAACACCGGACGGCGACGAGAACGTGCGGAGAAAGATCCTGTGACGCCCGGTCTAGACCGGTTGTGAGCTTTTTCTGCCCTGAGTGTTTTCAAACCGATACCCACCGGTATAGACCGGCTGCTGAACACAGGCTTACTCTGGCGCAAACGCGTTGAGCTCCGGCTCTCGCACCCCTCATCCCTTGGACGGGGTCAGGTGGCTGGTACGGACCAGCGGCCCGTCCGACGAGAAGGCGGTATCACCAGTGAACATGAAGCTTGCGGGCGGCGCCGCTCTCGGCCTTGCCACGATGCTGGTCCTGTCCAGCTGTGGCTCCGACGGCGGCTCGGGTGGCGGTGGGAACAACACCCAGGCCTCGGGCGGGGGCCAGGTCACCCTCAAGATGGTCGCCGCCGACTACGGCGCCGGCCCCGGCAAGCCGAACTCGGGCGAGACGTTCTGGAAGGGCGTCGTGGACGAGTTCCAGGCGGCCAACCCCAACATCAAGGTCGACGTCCAGGTCATCAACTGGAACGACATCGACAAGCAGGTCGCCACCATGGTCCAGAACGGCCAGGTGCCCGACATCCTGCAGACCGGTGACTACTCCGGCTTCGTCAAGGACGGCCTGCTCTACAAGACCGACGAGGTCCTGTCCCCGAACGTGTCCGGCGACATGCTGCAGAAGTTCGCCGACTTCGGCAAGGTGGACGGCACCGCGTACGGCATCCCGTTCGTCTCCTCCGCCCGCGCGCTCTTCTACAACAAGGACCTGTTCGCCAAGGCCGGCATCGCCGAGCCGCCCAAGACCTGGGACGAGCTCAAGGCCGACGCCGAGAAGCTGAAGAAGGCCGGCGTGAGCCAGCCGTTCGGCCTGCCGCTGGGCCAGGAAGAGGCGCAGGGCGAGTCGTTCCTGTGGATGCTGGGCAACGGCGGCGGCTACAAGGACGCCTCCGGCAAGTGGGCGATCAACTCCCCGCAGAACGTCGAGACCTTCACGTACATGAAGGGCCTGGTCGACGCCGGTCTCACCACCCCCAACCCGGGCACCAAGGACCGCAAGACGGTCTGGGAGGACTTCGGCGCGGGCAAGGTCGGCATGGTCAACGGCGGACCCATGTCCATCCCGATCTTCGACGCGGCCGGCCTGAAGAACTACGGCGTCGCGGCGATCCCCGGCAAGGCCGCCCCGCTCGACACCACGCTCGGCGTCATGGACTGGATCATGGCGTTCAACAAGAACGGCCACGCCGCCGAGATCAAGAAGTTCTTCGACTTCTTCTACACCGGCAACGCCGCGCAGAAGATCTCCGACACCTACAAGCTGCTGCCCGTCACCAACGGCGGCATCCAGAAGCTGTCCGGTGACGAGAAGCTCAAGCCGTTCCTCGACGGGCTGCCCAACGCCAGCTTCTACCCGTTCCAGGACCCGAAGTGGGCCGAGGTGAACCCGGCGATCAAGCAGACCATCGGCGGCGCCGTCAAGGACGACCCGGCCAAGGTCCTCGGCGAGCTGCAGAAGACCGCCGAAGCCAGCTGATCCAGCGGGTGTCTGTGGAGCCGGCGCGCGGGTCGCGTCTCAGCGCCGGCTCCACCGTCATGGAAGGTTCCTCATGAGAAGGTTGCGCGTCTTCGAACCCCTGGCCTGGATCGGGCCGGCCGTGGTGCTGATCGCGCTGGTCGTGCTCTGGCCCGTGATCGAGATGATCCGGTCGTCGTTCCTCAAGATCAGCCGGTTCGGAGTGGTCCAGGGCAACAACTTCCCAGACAACTACACGAAGCTGTTCGGCGAGAAGGACTTCGCCGACATCATGGTCCGCAGCGTGATCTGGGTGGTCGCGGTCGTCGCGCTCACCGTGCTGATCTCGCTGGCCCTCGCCCAGCTGTTCAACCAGCGCTTCCCCGGCCGCAAGATCGCTCGCTGGGCGCTGATCGCGCCTTGGGCGGCCTCGGTCCTGATGACGGCGATCATCTTCAAGTGGATGCTCGACCCCGAGGTCGGCGTGATCAACCAGATCAGGCTGAAGCTGGGGCTCATCGACGCGATGGGCGGCGCCTCGGCCGACCAGCTCGGGGACGCCTCCAGCGCGATGCCGTGGCTGGTGTTCGTGGCGGTCTTCGTCTCGGTGCCGTTCACCACGTACGCGCTGCTGGCCGGGCTCGCGACCATCCCCGCCGACGTGTACGAGGCGGCCAAGATGGACGGCGCCACCAAGTTCCGGACGTACTGGTCGATCACGCTGCCGCTGCTGCGCCCCGCGCTCACCGTCGCCGCCCTGATCAACGTGATGAACGTCTTCAACAGCTTCCCGATCATCTGGGCGATGACCCACGGCCAGCCGGGCTACTCGACGGCCACCTCGACCATCCTCATGTTCATCCTCAAGGGCTCGAACATCGGTGAGTCGGCCGCCATGTCCGTCGTCAACTTCGGCATGGTGATCGTGCTGACCGCGATCTTCCTCAAGGTGTCGCGCTGGAACAAGGAGGTGGCGTGATGGCCGTGCAGACCATGTCCAAGGCAGGGCCGCGCCACCACGCCGGCCACCGGGGGCGCCCGCCGCGCCGGATGCCCAAGCTCAAGACCGTGATCGTGGCGGGCGCCGCGTACATCGTCGCGTTCGTCTTCCTGTTCCCCTACCTGGTCATGCTGCTGACCTCGCTGCGGTCGCAGGAGTCGCTGCGCGAGGTGTCGTTCTGGCCCGACGAGTGGGTGTGGTCGAACCTCGGCAACTTCTGGACCAGCGGACTGGCCGGGAACCTGTGGGTGACGCTCAAGGTCGCGGGCGGCTCGACGATCCTGGTGCTGCTCGTGGCCCTGCCCGCCGCGTACTACTCGGCCCGGCACAACTTCCGGGGGCGCACGGCGTTCCTGATCCTGGTGCTGATCACCCAGATGTTCCAGCCCACGGCCATGCTCGTCGGCATCTACCGCGAGTTCTTCCAGTTCGGCCTGGTGGACTCGATCTGGTCGCTGATCCTGGTCAACGGCGGGTTCAACCTGGCCTTCGCGGTGTGGATCCTGAACGCGTACTTCGCCTCGATCCCGCGTGAGCTGGAGGAGGCCGCCTTCATCGACGGCAACGGCCGCTTCGGCGCGCTGTTCCGGATCACGCTGCCGCTGGCCATGCCGGGCGTGATCACCGCACTGATCTTCACCTTCATCGCGGCGTGGAACGAGTTCGTGGTCGCCCTGACGCTGACCACGACCCCGGCCAACCAGCCGCTCACCGTCGCGCTGAACTCGTTCATCGGCCAGTACCAGGTGGACTGGCAGAACCTCTTCGCGGGCTCGGTGATCGCCACCATCCCGGTGATCGTCCTGTTCGCGCTGATCGAGCGGAAGGTCGTCGGCGGACTGACCGCCGGCTCGATCAAGTAGAAAACGTCCGGCCGCCACCAACCCACCGGGTGGCGGCCGGGCTCATTTCTGCGGGCTCACTTCTGCGGCACGCGGGCGACGCAGAACACCGTCTGGCCGAACGGCGGACGGATGAACCGCTCGATCAGCCGCGTGGCGGGCACCACCGTGCGGTCGTAGATCTTGACCAGGCGCGGGTCGGGGTAGCCCACGCCGCCCCGCCGGACCGCCGCCCACCAGGCGATGCCGCCCAGGAAGTTGATCGGCTTGAGCACGTCGACGTCGAGCCCCGCCTTGGCCACCGTGGCGCGCAGGGTCTTGGGCGTGTAGCGCTGGACGTGGCCGACCTTGCGGTCGAAGTCTCCATAAAGCTGCATGTAGCCGGGCACCCAGATGATGATCCGGCCGCCGGGCAGCGTGACGCGGGCCAGTGAGCGCAGCGCCTCGGCGTCGTCCTCGATGTGCTCCAGCACGTTCATCATGACGACGGTGTCGACCTTGTCCTTCAGCGGGATGTCGGTCGGCAGGCCGAACTGCAGGACGTCGATGTCGTCGCGGCCCTCGAAGCGCTTGCCGAGCTGCTCGACGCAGTAGGGGTCGAAGTCGCTGACGACCAGGCGGTCGAGCCGCGGCAGGAACTGCTCGGCGAAGTGGCCCAGCCCGGAGCCGATCTCCAGCATCGAACGGCCGACGTGCGGGGCGACCATGTCGAACTCGTACTGCCGATAGTTCTTGGCCTCGTCCCCACCCAGGTGGTTCTCCAGGGCCTCGTCACCGGCCGCCGGTTGCACTACACGGTCATACCCAGAAGACATAGTCCCGTTCCTTTGAGGGGCAGACGGATTGCACGAGTCTAATGCCCCTCAGGATGACCTGATGCGTGAAACGCCCTTCCCCGTGCCCGCCCGGATGCGATGGAATCTGTCACACCATGGACGACGACGAGGCGATCGCCCGCTCGCTCGGCGGCGATCTGGGTGCCTATGAGGCCCTGGTCGCCAGGTACAGCGTGCTCGCCCACCGCACCGCCGCCATGCTCGGCGCGGGCGACGAGGCCGAGGACGTGGTGCAGGAGGCGTTCGTCAAGGCTTTCCGCCATCTGTCCGGGTTCCGCAGGGGCGCGCCTTTCCGTCCGTGGTTGTTGCGGATCGTGGCCAACGAGACACACAACCTGACCCGGGCCCGCGGGCGCAGGTCCGACCTCGCCGTACGCCTCACCGCCGCCCCCGACACCAGGCCCCCCGACGACCCGGAGGGCGCGGCCGTGGCCACCGACCGGCGCGCCCGCCTGCTGGAGGCCGTACGCGGCCTGCCCGAACGGGAACGCCAGGCGGTCGTCTGCCGGTACTTCCTGCAACTGTCGGAAGCGGAGACGGCCGAGGTGCTCGGCTGGCCGGTCGGTACCGTCAAGTCCAGCACCCACCGGGGGCTGGCCCGGCTGAGGGAGGAGGTGGGCGGTGAGCTCGCATGACCCCTTCGACGACCTGGAGACCGAACTGACCGCCCTCGGCGGCCTGCTCGACCTGCCGTCACCGCCCCCGGCCGACGTCGCCGCCGCCGTACGCGCCCGCCTGGAGACGTCGCCCCCGGAGGGCGAGAGTGTCACCCGCCTCCCGGCGCCCGGCCGGCGCAAGGACGTGCGGCGTACCCGGCGGGCCAGGTGGAAGATCGTGGCGGCCGTCGTGATCGCGGTCGGCGCCGTCACCGCCGCCACCCCCCAGGGCCGCGCCGCCGTCGCCCGCGTACTCCGCTTCGCCGGGATCGAACTGGAACTCGGCGATCGGCCCCCCACCCCGGTACGGACCACCGCGAACCTCCCGGGCGAGCACACCGTCGCCCCCGGCGACCTGCCCGCTCTGGTGAGGTTCAAGGTCGGCACGCCGACCGAGCTGGGCGCCCCCGACCACGCCACCGTCTCCGACCAGGGCCGCGTCGTGTCGCTGTTCTGGCCCGGCGGCGTCCGGCTCGACCAGTTCCAGGGCGGCGTCGACCCCTTCTTCTTCAAGAAGCTCGGCCCGCCCTGGCCCGAGTACGTCCAGGTGAACCAGGCCCAGGGCTGGTGGATCCCCGGCGCGCATCCGCTCGGCTACATCCAGCGCACGGACGGCAGCCCGATCCCCCTGCGTCAGGCGGCCCCCACCCTCATCTGGCAGCGCGACACGATCACCTACCGCCTCGAAGGCGCCGGCACCAAGGAACGCGCCATCCAGATCGCCGAGTCACTCCGCTGAGCCGGTCAGCCAG
Organism: Nonomuraea sp. WAC 01424; assembly: GCF_003947315.1. Lineage (NCBI taxonomy): Bacteria > Bacillati > Actinomycetota > Actinomycetes > Streptosporangiales > Streptosporangiaceae > Nonomuraea > Nonomuraea sp. WAC 01424. The sequence continues at coordinate 20,996 of NZ_QHHZ01000016.1, read as the reverse complement.
TCGTCCACACCCTTGAGCAGCTCCTTGCGCGCCGGATCGGACGCCGTGGAGGAGCGGATCGACTGCCGGGCCAGCTCGGCGATCTCGGCGTCGGAGAAGCCGTAGACCTCCCTGGCCAGCTCGTACTGGCGCAGCAGCCGCGTGCCGGACAGCAGCGGGTCGTCGGCGCCCAGCGCGATCGGCACCCCGGCGTCGAACAGCCGCCGCAGCGGCACGTCGGCCGCCCGCTCGGCCACGCCCAGGCCCACGTTGGACGTCGGGCACACCTCGCAGCAGATCTGCCGGTCGGCCAGCCGCTGCATCAGCCACGGGTCCTCGGCCGCGCGTACGCCGTGGCCGACCCGGTCGGCGCCCAGGTCGTCGATGCACTGCGCCACGCTGCGCGGCCCGAGCAGCTCGCCGCCGTGGGGGACGGCCAGCAGCCCGCCGCGCTTGGCGATGCGGAAGGCCCGCTCGAAGTCGCGCGCCTCGCCGCGCCGCTCGTCGTTGGACAGGCCGAAGCCCACCACGCCCTTGCCGGCGTACTGGGTGGCGAGCCTGGCCAGGGTGTTCGCGTCGAGCGGATGCCGGGTCCTGTTGGCCGCCACGATCACCGGCATCTCCACCCCGGCGTGCTCGGCGGCCTGCCGCGCCGCGTCGAGCATCAGCTCCAGCGTGGCCGTGAGCCCTCCGAACCGGGAGGCGAACCCCGACGGGTCCACCTGGATCTCCAGCCACCGGGAACCGGCCGCCGCCTCGTCCTCGGCCGTCTCGCGCAACAACCGGTAGACGTGCTCGGGACGGCTCAGCACGGACCTGGCGATGTCGTAGAGCCGCTGGAACCGAAACCACCCGCGCTCGTCGGTGGCCCGCAATCGCGGCGGCCAGTCCTGCTCCAGCGCGTCGGGCAGGTGCAGCCCCTGCTCCCTGGCCAGCTCGATCAGTGTCGAGTGTCGCATGGAGCCGGTGAAGTGCAGGTGGAGATGGGCCTTGGGAAGCGTGTGCAGGGGCCGGTGCATTTCCATATTTTGCCACTCGCCGCAGGTCCGGGGTCGCGTGTCGGAGGAAGGCGGGCCGAGGCGGCGAAGACACGGTAGAGATCGGGCCGATCGGGGGATCAACCGTCCATGATCCCTGAGGGACACGCCGGAGGGCAGGGCTGGCGCGCGCTGCTCGCCGGGCTGGCGTTCGCGGTGACCGCTCTCGCCATTTACACCCTGTTCCAGTCGGGTTTCGGGCGTCCGCACCCGCCTTCGGCTGGTTCGTCGTACGTGCCGGCGCCGCCCCTGAAGGTGACGCCCGGTACGAGCCGCCCGGCCGCGGCGGCCGCCGCGCCACCCGAGCCCCTGCTCGCGGTCGTCTCCGACGACTTCTGGCTCACCTACCTGCCGCGCGGCCTCGAACGCAGCGGCGGGGGAGCGGTCGCGCCGGAAACCGGCGTCGAGGGCGGCTGGGCCAGGTACGGCACCCCCGGCCGATACGTCGAGGTAGAGGTCGAACACGGTACGGTGGCCGCGGACTGGGACGCCTACCGCGCGCGGATCACCGTGCTGGACGCCCGCGAGACCACCGTGCGCGGCAGGCCCGCGGTCGTCGGCCGGCATCCGCGCGGCGGCAAGGTGATCGCCTGGCTGGAACGCCCGGGAACGGGCGCGTGGGTCCGGGTGAGCGATTCGCTCGGCGGCGAACTGCTGGCTATTGCCGCCTCGGCCCGCGCTCCTGTAGGAGACTAAGAGCCTTTTCTCTGGTTGATCCCACGAGTCATGGGGGGACGATGCGGCGCCCGGCAGCGGTGTTCCTCACGTTCGCGCTGGCGGCGGCCGTGGGCGGGTGCGGCGACGACACCCCTGCGCCCGCGGTCACCCCGCCCCCGCCGAGCGAGCGGGTGACGGCGGCGCCGGTCACCCTGGCCTGCGGATCGTCCAGGCTGAAGATCCCCGCCCCGCCGCCGCCCCTGGCCCGCTCGGGCACCTTCGGCCGCCTGGGCTCGCTCGCCAGACGGCTCACGGTGAAGGGCGTGACCTGGCACGACGACGACGGCGAGCAACTGCGGGCGGGCGTGGTGTGCGGGGTGCGGACGGCCGAGCAGTTCGCCACGCTGGTGGCCAGGTCGACCCTGACCGCCTACCGCGGCAAACCCGCGCTGCGCTGGACGACCCGCGGCGGCCTGCGCAACTTCATGTGGCTGGAGAGCCCCGGCACGGCCGTCTACCTCGCCGCCACGCCCGGCCTGACCGCCCAGCTCCGCCAGACGGCCGCCGCGATCAGACAGGGCGCTTCCTGAGGGCAGGCCGCCCGCCGTTCAGTGGGCCTCGGACAGCAGCTTGGCCAAGCGGCTGACGCCCTCGACCAGGTCGTCGTCCCCGAGGGCGTAGGACAGCCGGAAGTAGCCCGGCGTGCCGAACGCCTCGCCCGGCACGACCGCCACCTCGGCCTCCTCCAGGATCAGCTCGGCCAGCTCGGCCGACGACCCCGGACGCCGCCCGCGCAGCTCCTTGCCCACCAGCTCCTTGACCGACGGATACGCGTAGAACGCCCCCTTCGGCTCCGGGCAGAACACGCCCGGGATCTCGTTGAGCATCCGGACCATGGTCTGGCGGCGCCGGTCGAAGGCCGTACGCATCTCGGCCACGGCCGACAGGTCGCCGGAAACGGCGGCCAGCGCGGCGATCTGGGACACGTTGGCCACGTTGGAGGTGGCGTGCGACTGCAGGTTGGTCGCCGCCTTGACCACGTCGGACGGACCGATCAGCCAGCCCACCCGCCAGCCCGTCATCGCGTAGGTCTTGGCCACGCCGTTGAGGATCACGACCCGGTCGCCGAGCTCGGGCACGGCCGTGGCGATGCTGGTGAACTCGGTGCCGCCGTAGACCAGGTGCTCGTAGATCTCGTCGGTGACGACCCACAGGCCGTGCTCGGCCGCCCACCGGCCGATCGCCACGGTCTCCTCGCGCGAGTAGACCGCGCCCGTCGGGTTGGACGGCGAGACGAACAGCAGCACCTTCGTACGCTCGGTGCGGGCCGCCTCAAGCTGCTCGACGCTCGCCAGGTAGCCCGTGGACTCGTCGGTCACGACGTCGACCTGCACACCCCCGGCCAGCTTGATCGCCTCGGGGTACGTCGTCCAGTAGGGGGCGACGACCAGCACCTCGTCGCCCGGGTCGAGCAGCGTCGCGAACGCCTCGTAGACGGCCTGCTTGCCGCCGTTGGTGACGAGCACCTGGGACGGCTCGACCGAGTAGCCGGAGTCGCGCCGCGTCTTGGCGGCGATGGCCTGCTTGAGCTCGGGGAGCCCGCCCGCCGGCGTGTACTTGTGGTTGCGCGGGTCGCGCGCCGCCTCGACCGCGGCCTCGACGATGTAGCCGGGCGTCGGGAAGTCGGGCTCACCCGCGCCGAAGCCGATGACGGGCCGACCGGCCGCCTTCATCGCCTTCGCCTTGGCGTCCACCGCGAGCGTGGCGGACTCGGAAATCGCGGAGATTCTTGCGGAGATACGGGGTCGCGTGGACATGCTCACCATGCTCCCACGCGGGCGTGACCTGGGCGATCAGGTTTGGGTTCGACGTACCGGGCAATCCCCCGTATGCTTTCGCCTGGTCCTTCCGCCGCATGTCGGCGAGCGGTTCGGTCCAGGCAGTGAGTCAATCAGGGTAGTGTGGTTGACGACATAGGGCACTGGCGCAATTGGTAGCGCACCGGTCTCCAAAACCGGCGGTTGGGGGTTCGAGTCCCTCGTGCCCTGCGAGTGCGGTCCGCGCAAATGGCGTGTAAGCGCGCCGCAGAACTGCGTTGGATACGACAGATTCAGGTGAGGACTGTGGCGATCGACACGCGCGGCGAGACCGCAGGCAAGCCCAGTGGCGAGAAGAAGACGCGCACTTCACCTGCCCTTTTCTATCGGCAGGTCGTCAACGAGCTTCGCAAGGTCATCTGGCCGACACGCAAGGATCTCATCACCTACACCACGGTCGTTCTGGTATTCGTTCTGATCATGGTGGCGATCGTGTATGGGCTCGACGCCGCTCTCGGCTGGGCCGTCCTCCGCGTCTTCGGCGGGGAGTGAGCCCGCCAAGCTCGACGCCGTGTGGTGTCGGCTGACGGCGACGCCATTCGATTCGAGGAAAGAGGAAAGGTCACGTGTCCGAGTCTTCTGTTCCGGCTGAGGAGCACCGCGACGAGCGGGGCGACGACGAGCTGGGAGAGACCACCGACGAATTGGGCGACGAGCTGGGTGAGGCTCGCGACGAAGGCGTCGAGGCGGCTCTCCAGGAGGCCGACGAGACCGACGAAGTCGAAGAAGGTGAGGAGGCTCCCGCCGAGGCGGAGGCCGAGATCCTGCCCGACGTCGACCCGGTCGAGGAGTTCAAGAGCTCGCTGCGCGGGCTCCCTGGCGAGTGGTATGTGATCCACTCCTACGCCGGCTACGAGAACCGCGTGAAGTCCAACATCGAGAGCCGCAACGTGTCGCTCAACATGGAGGACTACATCTACCAGGTCGAGGTGCCCACGCACACCGTCCAGGAGTTCAAGAGCGGCAAGAAGGTCCCGGTCAAGGAGCGCGTGCTGCCCGGCTACGTCCTGGTGCGCATGGAGCTGACCGACGAGTCCTGGGCCGCCGTGCGTAACACGCCCGGCGTGACCGGTTTCGTCGGCCTGTCCAACAAGCCGAGCCCGCTCAGCCTCGACGAGGTCGCCAAGCTGCTGGCGCCCGAGCCGACCGAGGAGGCCAAGAAGGCCACCACCAAGGCGGCCAGCGGTCCCACGGTCGAGTTCGAGATCGGCGAGTCCGTCACGGTCATGGACGGTCCCTTCGCCACCCTGCCCGCCTCGGTCAGCGAGATCAGCCCCGAGTCGCAGAAGCTCAAGGTGCTCGTGTCGATCTTCGGTCGTGAGACCCCGGTCGAGCTCTCGTTCAACCAGGTCTCGAAGATCTAAGACGATCACCTACACTTAGACGTTCGGTCGGCCGCCTTTCGCGAAGGGTGGCCTTCCGACATGTCCGGGCGCATCCGCGTCCGGACGGCATCACGATCAGGACCCGGAGAAGGACTCATGCCTCCGAAGAAGAAGATCGCGGCGCTCGTCAAGGTCCAGCTCCCCGCTGGCCAGGCCACGCCCGCTCCGCCGGTCGGTACCGCCCTCGGTCCCCACGGCGTCAACATCATGGACTTCGTCAAGCAGTACAACGCTGCGACGGAGTCCCAGCGGGGCAACATCATCCCCGTTGAGATCACCATTTTCGAAGACCGCAGCTTCACCTTCATCACGAAGACGCCCCCGGCGCCCGAGCTGATCAAGAAGGCCCTGGGTCTCGACAAGGGCAGCGCCGTCCCCCACAAGGACAAGGTCGGCAGGCTGACGCGCGAGCAGCTGCGCAGCATCGCCGAGACCAAGATGCCCGACCTCAACGCCAACGACGTCGAGGCTGCAGAGAAGATCATCGCCGGCACCGCCCGGTCGATGGGCATCACGATCGCCGACTAAGACTTTTCCCAGATCCGTGGGAGGGCCGGGTCCCGGCCCGCTTACCACAAGGAGACAGACATGAAGCGCAGCAAGGCGCACAAGGACGCGGCCGGCAAGGTCGACCGCGACAAGCTCTACACGCCCGCCGACGCCGCCAAGCTGGCCAAGGAGACGTCGACCACCAAGTTCGACGCCACCGTGGAAGTGGCGCTGCGGCTGGGCGTCGACCCTCGCAAGGCCGACCAGATCGTGCGCGGCACGGTCAACCTCCCGCACGGCACCGGTAAGACCGCCCGGGTCCTGGTCTTCGCGACCGGTGACCGTGCCGAGGCAGCCCGCGAGGCGGGCGCCGACATCGTCGGCGCCGACGAGCTGGTCGACGAGATCGCCAAGGGCAACCGGCTCAACGAGTTCGACGCCGTGGTCGCCACCCCTGACCTCATGGGCAAGGTCGGCCGCCTGGGCCGCGTGCTCGGCCCGCGTGGCCTCATGCCCAACCCCAAGACCGGCACCGTGACGCCCGACGTCGCCAAGGCCGTGACCGAGATCAAGGGCGGCAAGATCGAGTTCCGCACCGACCGGCAGGCCAACCTGCACTTCATCATCGGCAAGACGTCGTTCCCCGAGCGTCAGCTCATCGAGAACTACGCCGCCGCGCTTGACGAGGTGCTGCGTCTCAAGCCGTCGGCGGCCAAGGGCCGTTACCTGAAGAAGGTCACCTTCTCCACCACCATGGGCCCCGGCGTCCCCGTCGACCCCAACCTCACCCGTGGCCTGACCGCCGAGCTCGACGCGTAGCGGTTCCCGGGTTTTCGAAGGTCCCGTCTGTTCTCAGACGGGGCCTTCGTGCTTTTCCGGCCCGCCTGACCACTCGGCCAGGGGGCAGGGGTTGTGGAGAAATCGTGCACGCCCTGTGGGGGAGAACCCTGGGTTTTCCCCTAATTGTGCGGGGAAGTCGCCACGATGGGACAAGCCAAACGTAGGGTCATAACATGCTGAAGCGCAGGAAAAGTCTCGCCACCGCCGCGGCCGGAGCTGCTCTCGTCGCGGCCGCGGTCGCCGGGTGTGGTACGAACGCGCAGCCCATCCAGGTCAACCTGGCCGCCTCAGAGGTGCTCGCGCAGGCCGCGCAGAAGACCGCAGAGGTCACCAGCTACACAGTGGACGCAGTCGCGAACGTGACGCACCCCCAAGAGGGCAACGGCAAGGTGCAGGGACGCATGCTCTACCAGAGCAAGCCCCAGCTCGCCGTGGACCTGACCCTCGACACCGTGGACATGGGCGGCCGTAACCTGCCGGGTGGCGTGCGCGCCATCCTTCAGGACGACACCGTGTACGTGAAGGTCGAGGCGCTCAAGGAGCTCCTTGGCGCCACCAAGCCGTGGATCAAGGTCCCGCTCGCCGAGGTGGGCAACCAGGGTCAGGTCAACCAGTACCTCGGCCAGATCCAGCAGTTCGACCTGGCCAGCGTGACCAAGCTGGTCACCGCGTCGAAGGACGTGAAGCAGGCCGGCACCGAGAGCGTCAACGGCGAGGACACCACCCACTACAGCGGCACGTTCCCCGTGGACGCGGCCGTCACCCAGCTCCCCGCCGACAAGCAGGAGCAGGCCCGTACGAACCTGGCCGAGCTCAAGGACGTCAAGTTCGACGTCTGGGTGGCCGGCGACAGCCTGCCCCGCAAGCTCACCCTGAACGGCTCCAAGGAGGGCGCGACGCTGGACGCCACGCTGCTCTTCAAGAACTTCAACGAGCCCGTGAACGTCGAGGTCCCGCCCGCCGACCAGGTCGGGGAGCTGCCCAAGTCGACCGTCAACTGAGAACCGATTTGGAAACTCGGCGGCCAGCACGTAGGCTGGTCGTTGCCGAAGACCGCCGGTCGTCGTCAGGTGCATCAGTCCTGGCGACCGAAGGATCCACGTTCTGTGGACGGCCCGCGCAGGTGTGATGCGAGTTTCCCATATGGTGCAGTTCCATATGTGAGCCCCGTGCGCCCCTGCGCCCGGGGCTGTTCTCATTTCCAGGGGCCTTCGCCGGCGGCACACCTGGAAGGAGGCCCATGGCGAGGGCGGATAAGGCGACAGCCGTTGCCGAGCTCAAGAGCGAGTTCGAAGGCAGCAGCGCCGCCGTTCTGACCGAGTACCGCGGTCTCACCGTCGCTCAGCTCAAGCAGCTGCGCGTTGCTCTTGGTGAGAATGCGAAGTTCGCCGTGGCGAAGAACACCCTGACCAAGATTGCGGCCAACGAAGCCGGTCTGTCGTTCCCCGACGACCTGCTCACGGGCCCGACCGCGATCGCCTTCGTCAACGGCGACGTTGTCGAGGCGGCCAAGGGTCTGCGTGACTTCGCCAAGGCCAATCCCCTTCTGGTGATCAAGGGTGGTGTGCTCGACGGTAAGACGCTCGACGCCACCGAGATCACCAAGCTCGCCGACCTCGAGTCCCGCGAGGTCCTCCTCGCGAAGCTCGCCGGTGCTCTCAAGGCGAAGCAGAGCGCTGCCGCCGCGGTTTTCGCCGCGCTGCCCACGCAGATGGCTCAGCTGGCCGACGCCCTTCGTGCCAAGCGCGAAGAAGCGGGCGAGTAACACGGGGGTTGCCGCAACTTCCGCGGTCCCGTTCCTAGTTTTCTGCAAGTCCTAAACGTAAGGAAAAGCATCATGGCGAAGCTCAGCACCGACGAGCTGCTCGACGCGTTCAAGGAGATGACCCTCCTCGAGCTGTCCGCGTTCGTGAAGAACTTCGAAGAGGTCTTCGACGTCAAGGCCGCCGCCCCCGTCGCGGTTGCCGCCGCCCCCGCCGCCGGTGGCGGTGGCGAGGCCGCCGCCGTTGAGGAGCAGGACGAGTTCGACGTCATCCTCGAGGCCGCCGGCGACAAGAAGATCCAGGTCATCAAGGAGATCCGCGCCCTCACGTCCCTGGGCCTCAAGGAGGCCAAGGACCTGGTGGACGGCGCTCCCAAGCCGGTCTTCGACGGCAAGGTCAACAAGGAGCAGGCGGAGAAGGCCAAGGCTGCCCTCGAGGGCGCCGGCGCCACCGTGACCGTGAAGTAACTTCCCACTTCACACACAGCTCTTCGAAAGAGGCGGACACACCCTGGTGCCGGGTGTGACCGCCTCTTTTCGCATGTCCGGGGACGCCTCACCGGATTCTCATCCGCGTCTCATCACCCGGCCAAAAGGCGTGCCTAGCGTGCGGGTGTGGTGAGCGAAACGAAATCCCGTGCGGCGTTGGCCGTGTTGCTCGTCGGCGCCGGAGTCCTCTACGTGTGGGGGCTCGGGGCGTCCGGGTGGGCCAACTCCTTCTATTCGGCGGCCGTACAGGCCGGGAGCCAGAGCTGGAAGGCGTTCTTCTTCGGGTCGTCCGACGCCGCCGACGCGATCACCGTCGACAAGACCCCCGCCTCGCTCTGGCCCATGGAACTCAGCGTACGGATCTTCGGCCTGAACTCCTGGGCCGTCCTCGTGCCCCAGGCGCTCATGGGCGTCGGCGCGGTGGCCATGGTGTACGCGACCGTCCGCCGGCTGTTCCCCGTCTGGGCGGCGCTGCTGGCCGGGGCGGCGATGGCGGTCACGCCGGTCGCGGTGCTGATGTTCCGCTTCAACAACCCCGACGCCCTGCTGGTGTTGTCGCTGACCGTCGCCGGGTACTGCGTGACGCGGGCCCGGGAACGCGGTTCGACGCGCTGGCTCGTGGGGGCGGGGGCGGTGATCGGGTTCGCGTTCCTGGTCAAGATGATGCAGGCGTTCCTGGTGGTTCCGGGGTTCGTGCTGGTCTACCTGGTGACCGCGCCGGGCGCTTTGTGGCGTCGGGTGTGGCAGCTCGCACTGGCGGGGGCGGCGATGGTGGTGGCCGCCGGGTGGTGGTTGCTGGCGGTGGCGTTGGTGCCCGCGTCCGAACGGCCCTACATCGGTGGCTCGCAGACCGACAGCGTGCTGGAGCTGGCGCTCGGCTACAACGGCATCGGGCGGCTGAACGGGGACGACTACGGCGGTCTCGGGAACCTGAACCAGCAGGTCGGATGGTTGCGCCTGTTCGACACCGAGGCGGGCGGGCAGATCTCCTGGCTGCTGCCTGCGGCGCTGGCGCTGCTCGTCGCCGTCACCTGGCTCACCCGGCGGGCGCCGCGGACCGATCCGGTGCGGGCCGCGGTGTGGGTGTGGGGGAGCTGGCTGGTCGTGACCGGACTGGTGTTCAGCCTGATGCAGGGGATCTTCCACGCCTACTACACCGTCGCCCTGGCTCCTGCCGTCGCCGTGCTGGTGGGGATGGGGGCGGCCGTGGCCTGGGAGCGTGGGGCGCATCGGCTGCTCGCCATGGTCGCGGCGGTGACGGTGGTGTGGGCGTACGTGTTGTTGTCGCGTACCGCGGACTGGAACGGGTGGCTGGGGACGGTCGTCCTGGTCGCGGGGCTGGGCGCGGTGCTGGGGATGTTGTTCACGCGCCGGGTCCTCGTGGGGGTGGTCGCCGTGGCGGCGTGCCTGGCGGGGCCGGCGGCGTACGCGGTGGAGACCGCCGCGACCCCGCACACCGGGGCGATCCCGACGGCGGGTCCCACCACCGGCGGCGGTTTCGGCGGACCGCCCGGCGGCGGGCCGGGCCGAGCCGGGCGACCCGGCGGCGACGGCGGCCGGGTCGCCTTCCGGCCACCCGGCGGTCGCGGCGGGGCGGGCGGCCTGCTCGACGCGCGAACGCCGCCCGCCGAGCTGACCACCCTGCTCAGGAACGGCTCCTCCACGTGGGCCGCGGCGACCGTCGGCTCGAACAACGCGGCCGGCTATCAGCTCGCCACCGGCCTGCCGGTGATGGCCGTCGGCGGCTTCAACGGCACGGACCCCGCGCCCACGCTGGAGCAGTTCAAGCAGTACGTGGCCGCGAAGAGCATCCACTACTTCATCGGCACCGGCATGGACGGCTTCGGCGGCCGGGGCGGCGGCAGCGGCGAGGCCGCTCGGATCGCGGCGTGGGTGCGGGAGACCTTCACCGCCACGACGGTCGGCGGCGTCACCGTCTTCGACCTCACCCGGAGCTGAGCCCGGAGCTGAGCCCGGAGCTGAGTGCGGCCTCGCGGACCTTGGCGATGGCGCTGGAGTCCATGAAGTCCTTGCAGTGGACGATCCTGCCGTCCCTGATCCGCAACATCAGCAGGCCGGGGACGGTGATCGGCCGATCGCCCACCTGGACGTGCGCGTTCTGCTCCACGACCACGACCTCGGGATCGTCCGTACGGTGCAGCGCGATCCGTTCCACCTCCCGCGGCACGGCGGGGGAGGCGCCCCAGGCCGCCCGGTACCCCGCGCGGACCGCCTCCCGCCCCTCGTACGGCGGCAGCCCGCCGAACGGGAACTCGTGCAGCCCGTCCTCGGCGTACAGGTCGGCCAGTTCGTCGGCCGATTTGTGCAACATCGCGCCCTGGAAGGCACCCACGATCTCCTCGACGGTCATGATGACGGCCTCGCATTCACTCAACGGTTGTTGACTCAACGAGCGTAGAGCGAATGGGGGCGAACGGTCAACACGGGTAGAGTCGGTGCGTGAGCGAGCGAGTGCTTCCCCGTGCCGAGCGGCGGCGCAGGACCGAGGGGAGGATCCTCGACGCGGCCAGGGCCCTGTTCGCGGAAGTGGGCTACGAGCGCGCGACCATCAGGGCCGTCGCCAGGGCCGCCGAGGTCGATCCCGCCCTCGTCATGCAGTACTTCGGCAGCAAGCAGGAGCTCTTCCGGCACGCCGTACGCGCTGCCCCCGCCCTCGACGCCGCCGTGGGCGCCGAGGAGCTGGTCGAGCACCTGCTCGACACGCTCAACGTGAAGATGGGCGAGCTGCCCCAGGGCTCGCTGGCGATGATGCGTTCGATGCTCACCCACCCCGAGGCGGGCGCGTCGGCCCGCGAGGCGTTGGGCCGCCAGATCGACGGGCTCGCCGCGTCGATCCCCGGCGACGACGCCCGCCTGCGCGCGGCCCTGATGACCGCGATCATGCTCGGCGTGACGGTCGGCCACCAGCTGCTCGGCCTGCTCGAGCTGCGCGACGTGCCGCCGGAGGAGATCGCCCGGGTGCTGCGCCCGAGCCTGCGCGCCCTTACTGGACCTGAAGTCTCATAACCGGCGGGTAACAAGTTATTGGAACGGGTTCCAATTCCCCGGATCGCCGCTACCGTGAGGGCGTTCTGGAAGTAAAGTGTGCGGCACGTTATCCCCTGAGTACTCCCTGTGATCGGGAAGGTGATCGGGAAGGTGGCCAGTGGGCGTCGAGGTCGTGGTCGACGGGTTGACCAAGTCGTTCGGTCGGCAGGTCATCTGGGAGGATGTCTCGCTCACGCTGCCCGCGGGTGAGATCTCGGTGATGCTCGGCCCCTCGGGCACCGGCAAGTCGGTCTTCCTCAAGACGCTGGTCGGCCTGCTGCGGCCCGACCGCGGCCACATCTGGATCGACGGCCACGACCTGGCCCACTGCGGCGAGCGCAAGCTCTACGAGCTGCGCCGGCTGTTCGGCGTGCTGTTCCAGGACGGCGCCCTGTTCGGCTCGCTCAACCTCTACGACAACATCGCCTTCCCGCTGCGCGAGCACACCAAGAAGACCGAGGCCGAGATCCGCCGGATCGTGATGGCGAAGATCGACCTGGTCGGCCTGGTCGGCGCCGAGGGCAAGCTGCCCGGCGAGATCTCCGGCGGCATGCGCAAGCGTGCCGGCCTGGCCAGGGCGCTGGTGCTCGATCCCGAGATCATCCTGTTCGACGAGCCCGACTCCGGCCTCGACCCGGTCCGCACCGCCTTCCTCAACCAGACGATCGTCGACATCAACGCCGACATCGAGGCCACGTTCCTGATCGTCACCCACGACATCAACACCGCCCGCACGGTCCCCGACAACATCGGGCTGCTCTTCCGCCGCGAGCTGGTCATGTTCGGGCCGCGCGAGATGTTGTTGTCCAGCGACGAGCCGGTGGTGCGGCAGTTCCTCAACGCCCGGCGGCACGGCCCGATCGGCATGTCGGAGGAGAAGGACGTCTCCGAGCTGGAGGCCGAGGCGCAGATGGGCCACGACCCCGGCGGGCTGCCGCCGATCCCGCCGCAGCTCATGCCGAGCGGCAACACGATCCGCCGGTCCCAGCAGCCCCCCGGCCGGTGGCTGGCCGCCAACGGGGTGATCCCGCCGCAGGGCTCGTTCGTGGACGAACTCGGCCGCGACTGGCTGGAGGAGTATCCCCGGCTGATCGACGCCCACCTGAACGGCGCCAAATAGATCATGAACCCCACCGGGAAGTCCTTCTTTGCGGCCATCGGCCGTCACTCTCCGCATTTGAGCGTGCTCTCATGGTGATCGCGGAGATCGGGCGGTTCGTCGCCATGTCGCTCGACACCGCGAGAGCGGCCGGGCGGCGGCCCTTCCAGGTGCGCGAGCTGGTCCGGCAGGCGTGGTTCATCGTCAGCGTCAGCGCGCTGCCGACCGCCCTGGTCGCCATCCCCTTCGGCGCCGTGCTCGCCATGCAGACCGGCAACCTCATCCGCCAGTTCGGCGCCCAGTCCTTCACCGGGGCCACCGCCGTGCTCGGCATCGTGCGCGAGGCGGGCCCGGTGGTGACGGCGCTGATGATCGCGGGCGCGGCGGGCAGCGCGATCTGCGCCGACCTCGGCGCCCGCCGGATCAGGGACGAGATCGACGCCATGGAGGTGCTCGCGATCGACCCCCTCCACCGGCTCGTCGTGCCCAGGGTCGCCGCGTGCGCGCTGGTCGCGCCGCTGCTCAACGGTCTGGTCACCACGGTCGGCCTGATCGCCGGCTACCTGTTCAACGTGGTCGCCCAGGGCGGGTCGCCCGGGGCGTACCTGCAGTCGTTCAACGCCCTGGCCGAGGTCTCCGATTTGTGGGTGTCGGAGGGCAAGGCGTTGGTGTTCGGGGCGACGACGGGGTTGATCGCCGCGTACAAGGGGCTGAGCGCGGCGGGCGGGCCCAAGGGCGTGGGGGAGGCGGTCAACCAGACCGTGGTGTTCGCGTCCATGGTGCTGTTCGCCGAGAACTTCCTGATCAGTGCGGTCTACAACGAGCTGGTGTTGTCATGAGGACGTTCAACCGGCAGGGCGAGTTCTACGCCCGTGCGATCAGGGCCGTACCGGCCGCCGCGCGCTACCGCCGGGAGGTGTTCAGGCTGCTGGCCGAGGTCGGGCTGGGCAGCGGCGGCCTGGCGGTGATCGGCGGCACGATGACGATCGTCGCCTTCATGACCTTCTTCACCGGCACCGAGGTCGGCCTGCAGGGTTACACCGGGCTCGACCAGATCGGCGGCTCGGCCTTCACCGGCTTCCTGTCCAGCTACGTCAACACCCGCGAGATCGCGCCGCTGGTGGCCGCGATCGGCCTGTCGGCCACCGTCGGCGCCGGGTTCACCGCGCAGCTCGGCGCGATGCGGATCAGCGAGGAGGTCGACGCGCTGGAGGTCATGGCGGTCCCGTCGGTGCCGTTCCTGGTCGGTACGCGGCTGATCGCCGGCTTCGCCGCAGTCATGCCCCTCTACGTGCTCGGCCTGCTCGCCTCCTACGTCGCCACCCGCCTGATCGTCACCGTGCTCCACGACCAGTCCACGGGCACCTACGACCACTACTTCGACCTGTTCCTGTCGCCCTACGACGTGTTGTGGTCGTTCGGCAAGGCGATGGTCTTCGCCGTCCTGGTGATCCTCATCCACTGCTACTACGGCTTCCACGCCACCGGCGGGCCCGCCGGGGTCGGGGTGGCGGTCGGGCGGGCCGTACGCGCGGTGCTGGTCACGGTCAACCTCGCGAACGTGCTGCTCGGCCTGGCCATCTGGGGCACCACGACGACGGTGAGGCTGGCCGGATGAGACACGGCGCCGCGCTGCTGGCGATCATCGCCGCGTTCACGGCCCTGACGCTGGCCGTCTACACGAAGGCGTTCTCCACCGCCCGGCACGTCACGCTGCTGCTGCCGGCCGCCGGGCTCCAGCTCGACCGCCGGGCCGACGTCAAGGTCAACGGCGTCGTGGTCGGCGAGGCGGCCGACCTGGCGCCCGCCGAGCGCGGCGCCCGCGTCACCCTGGCCCTCGACCAGGACGTGGACCGCGCCTCCACCGTCGAGCTGCGGGCCAAGACGTTGTTCGGCGAGAAGTACGTCGCCCTGATCCCGCCCAGATCACCACGCGGCCCGCTGCGCGACGGCGACGTGCTCAGGTCGTCGGCCACGGCCGTCGAGATCACCCAGATCCTCGACCGCCTGCTGACCCACCTGCGCGCCGTCCATCCCGAACGCCTGAACGCCGCCCTGAACGCCCTGGCCACCGCCCTGGACGGCCGTGGGGCCCGCCTCGGCAGAACCCTGGACAGAACCGACGCCTACCTCAAACGCCTCCAGCCCTACCTTCCGACGATAAAGCGGGACATCGCCAAGCTTGTCGACGTCGCCGACCAGTACGGCCAGGCCGCCCCCGACCTCCTGCGCACCCTCGCGAACACCGCCGCGATCAGCCGCACCCTCACCGCCGTCCCACCGGCCCCGGCCGCCGACGCCGTCACCGTGGCCGCCACCGTCGCCGACCGTCTGCTCACCGCGAACGAGCCCGGCCTCGTCGGCCTCCAGCACGTCATCCGGCCCGTCCTCGACATCACCGCGTACCACGCGCCGGTCATCCCGTGCGTTCTGCGCGGGCTCGTACGCCTGCGTCCGATCCTCGACGACACCTTCGGCCACGGGAGCGCGAAGGCGGTGCTGGAGATCGTCCGGCCGGCGCGTCCGTACGAACCGGGCAAGGACACCCCGCGGTACGCCGACCGCAGAGGCCCGGCCTGCTACGGCCTGCCCGACCACCCGCCCGTGCCCTTCCCGGGGGTGCGCTTCGACGACGGCACCACGGACCTGGCGAGGCTGATGCTGCGATGACCACGCTCGGGCCGGCGCTCAAGCTGGCCGCCTTCGCCCTCGTCACCACCCTGTGCGTGGCCACCCTCGCGATCACGATCTCGGGCGCCCGGTTCACCGCCGCCGTCGTCTACCACGCCCTGTTCACCGACGCCTCGGGGCTGCGCGAGGGCGACGAGGTCCGCATCGCCGGGGTGCAGGTGGGCCGCGTCGAGACCGTGACGCTGGCGGGCACGCAGGCGGAGGTCGCCCTCTCCGTACGGCGGACCACCGCCCTGCCCCGCGCGGTCGTGGCCGCGATCCGCTGGCGCAACCTCATGGGCGACCGCTACCTGACCCTCTCCACCGGCCCCGGCGGCCCCGGCCTGCTCCCGCCCGGCGCCCGCATCACCGCCACCCGCCCGGCGCTCGACGTCACGGCCCTGTTCAACGGCTTCAGGCCGCTGCTCAACGCCATCCGCCCCCAAGACGTCAACAGGCTGAGCTGGCAGATCGTCCAGGTGCTCCAGGGCGAGGGCGGCACGGTCGAGGCCCTGCTCGGCCACATCGCCTCGCTCACCGGCACGCTCGCCGACCGCGACGCCGTGATCGGCCGGGTGATCACGAACCTCGCCGCGGTGCTCGGCGAGATCGCCGGCCGCGAGCACGACTACGACCGCCTGCTGAGCGACCTGCGCGCCCTGATCGGCGGCCTGGCCGACGACCGCGAGGCCATCGGCGACTCCCTGGCCACGCTCGACCGCCTCACCGCCGTCACCGGCGACCTCCTCGGCAAGGCCAGACCCGACCTGCGCGCGAGCGTCCGGCACGCCGGCGGCCTGCTCAAGGCGCTCGACGCCAGGAGCGCCCTGGTCGAGGACACCCTCAAGCGCGCCCCCGGCCGCCTCGGGCAGCTCGTCCGGGTCACCTCCTACGGGTCCTGGTTCAACTTCTACCTCTGCTCCCTCACGGTCAGGAGCGGCGGCGTACGCACCCCGAAGATCGTCAACGGGAGCCCGCGATGCCACTGACCCCCTTCAGGAGACGCGACCCCGTGCCGCTGGGCATCGGCGGCGTCATCGTGGCCCTGGCGCTCGTCGTGGCGGCCCTGGGCGTCGCGGGCCTGCCGCGCGGGGGCACGTACTCGGCCGCGTTCGCCGACTCGGCGGGCCTGCGCGAGCACGACGACGTGGTGATCGCCGGGGTCAAGGTCGGGGAGGTCGTCGGCGTCGACCTCGAAGGCGATCACGTACGGGTCGGCCTGCGGGTGGCCGACGACGTCCGGCTCGGCTCGCTGACCAGGGCGGACATCCGGATCAAGACCCTGCTCGGCGCCCACGTCGTGATGCTCGTCCCCGACGGCCCGGGCCGGCTCCAGGGGCAGATCCCGCTGTCGCGCACGAGCGTCCCCTACGAGGTCGCCCCCGCCGTCGCCGACCTGGGCAAGGCCGCGGGCAGCGTCGACGAGCGGGCCCTGGCCCAGGCCATGACCGTGTTGTCGCAGACGATGGAGGGCTCCTCGGCGGAGATCAGGGCGTCCCTGCGCGGCCTCGGCAGGCTCTCGCGTACCGTCGCCGCCCGCGACGACCGCCTCCACGACCTGGTCGGCCACGCCCGTACCGTCACCGGCCTGCTCGCCCGCAGGAACGCCGACCTGCACGGCCTGATCACCGACGGCGACCTGCTGCTGCGCGAGGTCTCCGCCCGCCGCGCGGTCGTCCACGGCCTGCTGGTCAACACGGTCGTGCTGGCCGGGGAGATCGACGGTCTGGTCGCCGACAACCGGACCACGCTGATGCCCACCCTCGAACGGCTGCGCTCCTTCGTGGCCGTGCTGCGGCGTCAAGAGGAGAGCCTCGACCGGTCGCTGGCCCTGCTCGGGCCGTTCGCCCGGCAGCTCGCCGATGTGACCGGCAACGGCCGCTGGTTCGACACGATCATCCAGAACCTGGTCCCGCTGCCCGTCGAGATCCGGCCGCCGGACCCCCTGCCCGAAGGACCCGCCCGATGAGACCTCCGCTCGTCCTGGTGCTCGTGCTGCTGACCGCGGCCGGCTGCGGCTTCGAGGGGGTGGCCTCGCTGCCGCTGCCCGTCGCCGCCGACCTGGGCGATCGGCCCTATCCGGTGACCATCCAGTTCGCCGACGCGCTCGACCTCGTGCCGCGCTCGGCGTGCAAGGTCGACGACGTCACCGTGGGCGAGGTCACCGGCGTGGAGCTGGGCCGCGACTGGCGGGCCGACGTGGTCTGCCAGGTGCGCGGCGACGTCGCCCTGCCCGACCGTACGACGGCGGCGATCTCGCAGACGAGCCTGCTGGGGGAGAAGTTCGTCAGGCTGGTGCCCGCCGGGCGCGGGCGGTTGAGCGGGCCGATCCCGGTGGCCCGTACCAGCACGACCGCCGAGGTCGAGGAGGTGTTGTCGGCCGCCTCGCTGCTGGTGGACGGCGGCGGCCTCGACCAGGTCGCCACGCTCAACCACGAGCTCGGCGACGTGCTGGACGGCCGCTCGGCCCGGCTGAAGGACCTGCTGCGCAGGCTCGGCGCGTTCGCCGCCGGGCTCGACGGCTCGAAGAGGCAGATCGTCCGGCTGATCGACGAACTGGACGACCTCACCGGCACCCTCGCCGCCCAGCGCGCCACGATCAGGACCACCGCCACCGAGATCGGCCCGGCCGTCACCCTGCTCAAGGACCAGCGCACGGACCTGACCGCCATGCTCGCCGCGCTCGACCGGCTCGGCCGCACCGCCACCCGGGTCGTCGAACGCTCCCACGCCGACACTCTCGCCAACCTCCGCCACCTGCGCGAACTCCTGCTCAACCTCGACCGGGCACGCGACAGCGTCGCGGACGGCCTGGCGACGGCGATCACGTTCCCGTTCCCCGGGTCGGCCTCGACGATGTTGCGCGGCGACTACGGCAACACCGACCTGACCGTCGACGCCTCGCCCTCCACCGCGCTGCGCAACCTGCTGGGCGGTGCGCGATGACCGCCCGGCTGCTGGCGTTCGTGCTGATCGGGGTGGTGGCGGTGGCGTACACGCTGGTCAGGTACGCGCGTGTGGGCGCCGACCTGTTCGACCCCGCCTACCGGGTCACGGTCGAGCTGGCCGACGCGGGCGGGCTGTTCGACGGCTCCGAGGTGACCTACCGGGGGGTGCCGATCGGGCGGGTGGAGTCGCTGGCCGTGGCGGGCGACGGCGCGCGGGCGGTGCTCAGGCTCGGGGCGGGCACCCCGGTCCAGGCCGGCGGGCTGCTGGCCGTGGTGGCCAACCGGTCGGGGGTGGGGGAGCAGTACCTCGACCTGCGGCCCGCCGGGGGCGCGCGGCCGTACCTGCGGGAGGGGGACGTGATCGGGCGCGGGCAGACCCGGCTGCCGGTCGCGACGGCCCAGCTCCTCGGTGACACCGACCGGCTGCTGTCCTCGGTCGACCCGCGTGACCTGGAGACGGTGGTGACCGAGCTGGGGAAGGGGCTCGGGGGCAACGGTCCGTACCTGCGGCGGCTGGCCGACGCGGGCGAGCGGCTGCTCGGACAGGCCGAGAGCGTGCTTCCCGAGACCGTCGCGGTGTTGCGCGACGGTGAGACCGTGCTCGACGCTCAGCGGGCTTCTGGGGGCCATCTGAGGGCATTCGCGGGAGATTTGGCGAGCCTGACCGATTCGCTTAAGAAGGGGCGCGGCGACCTCGCGCACGTCAGCGGCCGTACGCCCCGCGCGACCGGGTCCGTCGAACGCCTGCTGAACGGCGTCGCGCCCGACCTGCGCCCGCTGCTGACCCACCTCGTGATCGGCGGCCGGACGGCCGGCTCCAGGGTCACCGCCCTGCGCCAGCTCCTGATCGGCTACCCGGCCGCCGTGGCGGGCGCGTTCTCGGTGGTGGACCGCGACGGCGTGCACTTCGGCCTCGACCTTGACCTCAACGTGCCGAGGCCGTGCACCCGCGGCTACGAGCGCGTACGCAGGCGCGACCCCCACGACGTCAGCCCGCGCCCGGTCGATCCCGGGGCGTTCTGCAAGGAACCGCGCGGCAGCGCGACCGGGGTGCGTGGCGCGCGCAACGCACCGGCTCCCCAACCGCCTCCGTCGATTCCGGGGCTCGGGAAGTGGCTGGCGGGTTATGATCCGGCGACCGGCCGGAAGGGGTGAGCACAGGTGGGGGGACTTCCCGCGCGGCCGGCCCGCATCCTCGTCGCCGCGCTCAGCGTGGCGCTGGCGGTGCTCGTCGCCACGGGTGTGTGGATCTCGTTCCAGGCCCGTGACGCGCAGGCCGCGGCCGACGACAGGCAGGCCGCGCTGCTCGCGGCCGGCACCCACGCCAAGAACCTGGTCTCGCTCGACTACAAGACCGTGGACGCCGACGTGCGCCGCATCCTCGACACCTGTACGGCCGGGGCCAGGACCGGTTACGAGGCCATCGCGGGCAAGCTCAAGAGCACCACGGTCGCCAACAAGGTCGTCCAGCACGGCGTGCTGCGCGCCACCGGCCTGGTGTCGATGTCCGGCGGCACGGCGAAGGTGCTGGTGGTGGCCGACGCCGAGATCCGCTGGGACGGCTCCAAGAGCCCGCCCCAGGAGCGCTTCTACCGCTGGACGATGGACGTGACCAAGGTCGGCGGCGTCTGGCTGGTGTCGAAGGTGGTGCAGGTGGTGTGAGAACCGTCACGGTCGTCCTGCTCGGCGTCCTCGTGGTCGTCGCGGGCGTGCTGGTGCCCACGATGTGGTTCGACCTGCGCGAGCTCAAGGGGGCCGACGGCGCCGCGGCCGAGGCCATGGCGACGGCCAGGCAGGTCGCCCCCGACATGTTCTCCTACGACTACCGCTCGGTCGAGGCCGACCTGGCCAGGGCGGGGGCGTACACGACGGGTGAGCTGACCAGGCACTACAAGGAGCTCACGACGTCGCTGGTGTCCAAGGCCAAGGCCGAGAAGACCGTCCGTACGGCGGCCGTGGTGGACGCCGGCGTCGAGCGCGCCACGCCCGACAAGGTCGAGGTCCTGTTGTTCGTGAACATGGTTACGGTAAAAGTAGTGCCGAACCAGGACAGGCCCCAGCAACAGGTCACCCAGAACCGCGCCCGGTTCGTCATGGTCCGGCAAGACGGGCGCTGGCTGGTGGCGGGGCTGTCCACGCTGCTGGGAACGGCCTGAGCCGCCGGGCGCGCCGCTTCCTTCAATTGTTACCAAAAATCGGGTTTGGTGCACCCCTTGATAGGGGTACTCCAGTCACAGCTACACCGGTCGTCGGCATGGGTTCGACCCCCGGGGTGACGGAGCGTTAACCGCCCACGATCGCGGGTATCGTCTTGGGCCTGGCGGTAGGCGTCCGATCACGCAGGGGAGAAAACCCAGCGTCCGGGCCCCTAGTCGGCTAAAAGTCGGGCTTGCGGGCTTGACGTTTGCGCCTGAACGGGCGATGCTGCGACCAACGTGGAGCATGCAGCGAGAGTGAAGTGGACAGGCGTGTGCCGTTCGGCTACACTGCCCCTTTGCGCTGCCCTTTGACGACCCGTGATGCTTGCTCACGTTGCGAGGTTGTCTGGCGTGCGTGTAGTCAGTCCGCCGCGAGCCCTCGGAAGGACATCTGTTGGCAGCCTCGCGCAACGCCTCCGCCGTACCCGCTGGTCCCCGTCGCGTTTCTTTCGCGCGTATCCAGGAGCCCCTCGAAGTTCCTGACCTTCTCGCTCTGCAGACCGAGTCGTTCGACTGGT